>CAYQQU010000001.1:0-268278 GCA_964419545.1 uncultured Saprospiraceae bacterium
ACCCAAAATCTGAGTTTTTCGCTTCAAAAGCACTACCTCCAAACAAGCTCTAAGAAAAAAGGTGAGATGATCCAGTCCCAACGTCATTTATTTCGCATGCCTCCGGAGGTCGCCTACCTCAATTGTGCTTACATGTCTCCTTTACTCCGGTCGGTTGAAAAGGTTGGCAATGAGATGGTTGCCCGGAAGTGTCTGCCTTACGAGATCCAGGTGGAGGACTTTTTCAAACCCGTCCGGAAACTCAAAGAAAACTTTGCCCGGCTCATCAATTTGGACGAACCCGAGCGGTTATCCGTCATTCCCGCCGTTTCCTACGGCATGGCCAACGTCGCCGGTAATCTGAAGCCGGCTGCCGGCGACCAGATCGTAGTCGCAGCGGATCAGTTTCCCAGCAACTACTATCCCTGGCAACGAATGGCGGAAACGGCCGGCGCCGAGATCGTCGTGGTGAAGGCGCCGCATGGCGGGCAACGCACTGCCGATTGGAATGCGGCAATTCAGGAAGCGATCGGGGAGCGCACCGCCATGGTGGCGCTGGGGCCGGTGCATTGGGCCGACGGAACGGTCTTCGATTTATCTGCGATCCGCCAAAAGACGGAGTCTGTCGGCGCCTGGCTGGTGATCGACGGTACGCAGGCGGTGGGCGCGCTGCCTTTCGACCTGACGGCCATTCGCCCCGATGCCCTGATCTGTGCGGGATACAAATGGCTGATGGGGCCGTATTCGATCGGGCTGGCCTACTACGGCCCGGCATTCGACGAAGGCGCGCCCATTGAAGAAAACTGGATCAACCGGCGGTACAGCGAAGATTTTAAGAACCTGGTGCACTACCGATCCGAATATCAGTCGGTGGGGGCGCGTTTTTCCGTTGGCGAGCAGAGTAATTTTATTCTGGCGCCCATGCTTAGCCGCGCCATAGAGCAGATCCTGGAATGGCGCCCGGAACGCATACAGGCTTATTGCCGCCAGATCGCCGCCCGGCCGCTGGAGCGTTTGACGGCGATGGGCGCAAAGATGGAGCCCGGGGCCGTCCGCGCCCATCACTTGTTCGGCATACAACTCGGCGAGCACATCGACCTGGATCGGCTGAAGCAAGCCTTTGCCGAGGAGCAGGTATACGTCTCTTTTCGCGGCAATGCCATCCGGGTAGCTCCTCACCTGTACAATGACGAAGGGGATTTCGATCGCCTGGTCGCTTGTTTTGAAAAAGCCTGGTCAAAAAAAGCGGCCGGCTAAGCCGCTCAGAAGAGCCCTGTTATTTGCCCTTCATTATCCACGTCGATGCCTTCGGCCGCCGGTTCGGACGGCAGCCCGGGCATCCGCATGATGTCGCCGGTGACGGGAATGAGGAAGCCTGCGCCGGCGGCGATCTCGATTTCGCGCACCGTGACGATGAAGTCTTTCGGCCGCCCCAGCAGCTTCGGGTTATCCGAAAGCGATTTTTGGGTTTTGGCGATGCAGACGGGCAGGTTTTCCAGCCCCAGCCGGGCGATCTTGCGCAGATCGGTGCGCGCCTGCTTCAGATAGTCGATGGCTTTGGCGCCGTAAATTTGGGTGGCGACGGTTTTGATTTTTTCCTCAACCGGTGCGTTCCAGTCGTAAAGCGGGGTGAATGTCGTTTCCTGCCGGTCGGCGATATCCGCCACCGTTTCGGCCAGTGTTTCGGCGCCCGCGCCTCCCTTGGCCCACACTTCGGTAACCACGGCCGGTACGCCTTTTTCCCGGCATCGTTCTTGGATCAGGGTGATCTCTTCGTCGGTATCGGAGGTGAAGCGGTTGATGGCGACCACGGCCGGCAGCCCGAACAGATTGATGTTTTCGAGGTGCTTCTCCAGGTTTTCCAGGCCCCGGGCTACAGCCTGCGGATCGGGCGTTTGCAGCGATTTCAGGTCGGCGCCGCCGTGGTATTTGAGTGCGCGGACGGTAGCGACGAGGACGACGGCCCGCGGCGAGAGGCCTGCGCTCTGGCATTTGATATCGAAAAACTTCTCCGCGCCGAGGTCGAAGCCGAATCCGGCTTCGGTGATGACGTAATCGGAAAGGGACAAGCCCATGCGGGTGGCGATCACGCTATTGGTGCCCTGCGCGATATTGGCGAAGGGGCCGCCGTGCAAAATGGTGGGATGGCCTTCGAGGGTCTGCACCAGGTTGGGCTTGATGGCGTCTTTGAGCAGCGCCGTCATTGCTCCGTGGGCTTTGAGGTCGCGCGCAAAGACGGGCGTGCGGTCGTGGGTAAAGCCGACGAAGATATTGCCCAGGCGCTCTTTGAGGTTGCTGAGGTCGTCGGCCAGGCAGAGGATGGCCATGATCTCGGAGGCGGCGGTAATGTCGAAACCCGTTTCGCGGGGTACGCCCGAGCTGGCGCCGCCCAGGCCGATCACCGCATGGCGCAGGGCGCGGTCGTTCATGTCCATGACGCGCTTCCAGATCACGGTGCGGGAGTCGATGCCCAGGGAGCGTTTTTTATTTTGTAAGTTGTTGTCGATGAGGGCGGCCAGCAGATTGTGGGCCTTCTCGATGGCCGAAAAGTCGCCGGTAAAATGCAGGTTGATGTCTTCCATGGGCAGCACCTGCGCGTAACCGCCGCCGGTAGCGCCGCCTTTAATGCCGAAGACGGGGCCCAGCGAGGGCTCGCGCAAAACGGCGGTGGCTTGCCGACCGGTACGGTTCAGTCCCTGCGTGAGGCCGATAGAGACGGTGGTCTTGCCTTCTCCGGCCGGAGTGGGGGAGATGGCGGAGACCAGGATCAGCTTGTTCTCTCGGATGCGGTTGTGGTCGATCAGGGAAAGCGGCAGCTTGGCTTTGTAGCGGCCATAGCGCTCCAGATGGGATTCGTCCAGGCCCAGCAGGGCGGCAATCTCGCCAATGTCTTTGGGTTGCGCCCGGCGGGCAATTTCGATATCGGTCATTTTCGGATATTTGGTTAGGAATTAATGTCAAACCGGTAGTTGTAGTCTGATCGGCCGGAAAAATAAAAAAAAAACAGCCCGCCGGGGATCATTCGACGGGCTGTTTTTGGCGGCGAAGCGGGCATGCTCGCGATCTAGAGGTGGAGGCGCCCTTTGCGCTCCAGCAGCACTTCTTCACTTTCTTCTCGTTCGGGATCGGGGACGCAGCAGTCGACCGGACAGACGGCGGCGCACTGTGGTTCTTCGTGGAAACCGACGCATTCCGTGCACTTGTCGGGCACGATGTAAAAGAAATCGTCGGAGACAGGCTCGTGTTTATCGTCGACCTCCGTTTCTGATCCGTCTTCCAGGGTATAGGAACCTTTAACATCGGTGCCGTCGCTGATAGCCCATTCTACGCCACCTTCGTATATCGCATTATTGGGGCATTCCGGTTCGCAGGCCCCGCAGTTGATGCATTCGTCAGTGATCATTATTGCCATACAAAAAGGGTTTTGTCCAATTAACGTTAAGCGAAAGAGATGGTTCTCCCTGGCCCTAAAAATATGTCGGTATAGTCGTCCGGCCAAATATTCCGAGCTTTTCTGTCGGTCAACCGGTTTTTAACCGGCGCCAGATCAGCAGCAAGGCGTAAGCGCCGAGCGCCGTGACGGAACTGGCCAGCCAGGCGGGGCTCGTCTGGCCGTAGATCCAGAAACCCGTAGCGAACAAAGCGCCGTAAACGGTAAGGCAGCCCAGCACCGTAGCGAACAACTGCAATGGCAACTGCTCGTCGGCCGGCGGCAGGTCGGGGTAGCGACGTTCCACTTCCCGCCGCACGTGCCGCCAGCCCGGCCCGCTGGGCCGGATGTAGCGGTAGAATGCGATCAGGGTTTCCTGCCGGGTAGCCGGAGTGATGAAAGCTGCGCCTATCCAGATGGCCGTGGTCAGCAAGGCGCCGATGACGATCTTTTGCCAGTTTTCCAGGGGCGGTGCTCCGCTCCGGTCGTAGAAGAACGTCAGATAGCCGGCGATGATCAGAGACGACACCATCGCGACGATCTCGGTATGGGCGTTGATGCGCCACCAGAACCAGCGCAGGATGTAGATCAGCCCGGTGCCGGCGCCGAGCAGGAGCAGTAAATTGAACGCCTGCGTGGCGTCGCGCAGCAATAGGCCCAGGATGACGCCGAGCACCATGGTCAGCGCAGTGAAGGCGCGTCCCACCTGCACCAGTTCCCGCTCGCCGGCGCCGGGGCGCAGGAAGCGCTGGTAAAAGTCGTTGACGAGGTAAGAAGCCCCGAGGTTGAGCTGGGTGGAGATGGTTGACATGAAGGCCGCGATCAGGGAGGCGGCCACGAGCCCCAGCAGGCCCGGGGGCAGGAGTGTCAGCATGGCCGGGTAGGCCACGTCTTCCCCGAGCTTATCGGCCGCCAGATCGGGAAAGGCCCGCTGCAGGTCCGATAACTCCGGAAAAACGATCAGCGATGCCAGGGCGATGAGTATCCAGGGCCAGGGGCGCAGGGCGTAATGGGCGATATTGAAGAGCAGGGTAGCGCCGATGGCGTTCTTTTCGTTGCGCGCCGAAAACATGCGCTGGGCGATGTAGCCGCCCCCGCCGGGTTCGGCGCCGGGATAATAGGAGGCCCACCACTGTACGGCCAGAGGCACCAGCAGCACCGGAACCCAGTGGTCGGGATGGCTAAGATCGGGCAGGAGAGAGGTGCGTGCGCTGACGGCCGGGTGGCTCAGCAAGGCGTTCAGCCCGCCCACGGCTTCGAGGTTCACCAGGTAGATGCAAGCCCAGATCGAACCGGCCATCGCCAGGAAAAACTGGATGAAATCGGTGAGGACTACCGCACGCAGGCCGCCGAGCATACTGTACGCCAGGGTGATGGAACCGGCGATGAGCAGCGTCTGCCATCCGGGCAGCCCCAGGATGATCTCGCCGAATTTGACGGCTGCGAGGGCCACCGTTCCCATGACGAGCACGTTGAAGATCAGCCCCAGGTAAAGCGCCCGGAAGCCGCGCAGGAAAGCCGCCGCGGGGCCGCTGTAGCGCAGTTCGTAAAACTCGATGTCCGTCAGCACGGCGGAGCGCCGCCACAGTTTGGCGTATACAAAGACGGTGAGCATGCCGGTGAGCAGGAAGGCCCACCAGCCCCAGTTGCCGGCTACGCCGTTCTCGCGCACCAGCCCGGTAACCAGGTTGGGCGTATCGCTGGAGAACGTAGTGGCTACCATAGAGACGCCGAGCAGCCACCAGGGCATGTTGCGACCGGAGAGAAAAAACGCTTCCGTACTGCGGCCGGCCCGCCGGGAAGCGACGAGTCCGACGGCCAGGGAGAAGAGGAAATACAGGGCGATGATGCCCCAGTCGAGGATCGTTAGGTTCATTTTGCAAGGATAAGAACAAAAATGAACTTAACGATTCCCCGATGAGGGGTTTAATCCGGGTTAAGTTTTTTTGGTGAATTATGTTATTGCAAATTTGAATTACCAGAGCGTAAGACCGGTCGGTAAATTGATCTGGGTATCCCGGCGATCAGAAAAGGGTTGAAGTGACTTTTAGTGCTATTGCAATGGAGGAAGGCCCCGTATCGCAGTCAGTATTTTCCTTTTATTTTTTTGTAGAGTAACGCGACTTTAGCGGGAGGAAGAAAAACTTTCCGGTCAATACATTTATATTTGCTAAAAAGGCTAAGGTTTGGGAAAGAATTCAGCGAAGGGCAACGGGAAGGTCACCCCCCTGATGAAGCAATATTTTCAGGTTAAGAGAAAGTATCCGGATGCGATCCTGCTGTTCCGGGTGGGCGACTTCTATGAAACGTTCGGGGAAGACGCGGTCAAAGCCTCCCAGGTATTGGGCATCATCCTCACCCGCCGCAACAATGGCGGCAGCGATATCGAATTGGCGGGTTTTCCGCACCACTCCATGGATATGTACCTGCCCCGCCTGGTGCGCGCAGGTTTTCGGGTGGCGATCTGCGAACAACTGGAAAAGCCCAGCCCCCAGAAAAAGGTAGTGCGACGGGGCGTTACGGAAGTGGTGACGCCGGGCGTGGCCATTGACGAAAAACTGCTCGATCACAAATCTAACAATTACCTTGCGTCCGTCTTCTTCGGCCGCCGTGGCGCCATGGGGCTTTCTTTCCTCGACATCTCGACGGGGGAATTCCTGGTCTGCGAGGGCGATGAGAGCTACATCGATAAGCTGCTGCAAAGCTTTAACCCCTCGGAGGTGATCTTGTCCAAAGACCGGCGCAAGGCCTTCGAGGAGCGGTTTGGGTCGAAATTCTACACCTTCGCGCTGGATGAATGGGTCTATTCCTTCGACTACGCCCGCGAGAAGCTGGTCGAACACTTCGAAGTGCAAAACCTCAAAGGCTTTGGCGTAGAGGAGATGGAGCTGGCGCAGATCGCCGCCGGAGCTACCCTGCACTACCTGGCTACCACCGAGAACAAAAACCTGCGCCACATCAACGGCATCAGCCGCATGCAGCCCGACCATTACGTCTGGCTGGACCGCTTCACCATCCGCAACCTCGAGCTGCTGGACAGCGCCCACGATACCGGCGTACCCCTCATCCGGGTGCTCGACCATACCGTTTCCCCCATGGGCGCGCGCCTGCTGAAAAAGTGGGTGGCTCTGCCCCTGAAAATGCGGCCGGCCATCGAACGGCGGCTGGAAGTAGTGGCCCACCTGCTCGAAGCAAAAGAACTGAGCAATGAGCTGGAGCAGTACCTGCGCCAGGTCGGCGACCTGGAGCGCCTGATCTCCAAAGTACCGCTGATGAAGATCAACCCGCGTGAAGTGGTGCAGCTGAAGAATGCGCTGGAAATGATCGACCCCCTGAAAAAACTGCTCAGCCGGACGGGTAACGACACCCTGGTCAAATTTGCCGAAGGCCTCAATCCCTGCCCCCGCCTCAAAGCACAGATCGAACAGCAGATCGTTCCCGAGCCGCCCGTCAACCTCGCCAAAGGCGGCGTCATCGCCGACGGCTTCTCCGAAGCGCTCGACGAGCTGCGCGACATTGTGACCAACAGCCAGGACAAACTGATCGGCATCCAGCAGCGCGAAGCGGAAAAGACGGGGATCACCAGCCTGAAGATCGGCTTCAATAACGTCTTCGGTTATTATTTGGAGGTGACCAATAAATATAAGGACAAAGCCCCCGACCGCTGGACGCGCAAGCAGACCCTCACCAATTCCGAGCGCTACATCACCGAAGAGCTCAAACAGCTGGAATCGAAAATACTGGGCGCCGAAGAACGCATCCTCCAGCTGGAGGAACAGCTCTACGAACAACTCGTGCTCGATATGGCCGACTATATCCAGCCCATTCAGCACAACGCCTCCCTGCTGGCGCGCGTCGACTGCCTGCTGTCCTTCGCCCGGGTAGCCGAAAAACACCATTACTGCCGGCCCGAGGTCAACGACTCGCTGGCGATCGAAATAACAAGCGGCCGCCACCCGGTGATCGAACAGCAACTGGAGCTGGGCGATGTCTACGTGCCCAACGACGTATTTCTCGACAGCGAATCCCAGCAACTATTGATGATCACCGGGCCCAACATGTCGGGTAAATCGGCTTTGCTCCGGCAAACGGCCCTCATCTGCCTGATGGCGCAAATGGGGAGCTACGTGCCCGCCGAGCGCGCCCGCATCGGGCTGGTCGACAAAGTGTTTACGCGCGTAGGCGCTTCGGACAATATCTCTTCCGGCGAATCGACCTTCATGGTGGAGATGAACGAAACGGCCAGCATCATGAACAACATCTCCGACCGCAGCCTGATCCTGCTCGACGAGATCGGCCGCGGCACCAGCACCTACGACGGCATCTCCATCGCCTGGTCGATCGCCGAGTACCTGCACAATAACGGGCAGGCCCGGCCCAAGACCCTCTTCGCCACCCATTATCACGAGCTCAACGAACTGGCCAACCGCTTCGAGCGCATCAAAAATTACCACGTTTCCACCAAAGAGATCGGGCAAAAGGTCATCTTTCTGCGCAAATTGCTGCCCGGCGGCAGCGAACACAGTTTCGGCATCCACGTGGCGCGCATGGCCGGCATGCCCCGCAGCATCGTCGAACGGGCCGCCCAGATCCTGGTCTCCCTGGAGCAGAAACGGATCGAAGGGGAGGGGCCCGGCAAGGAGGGCGTCCGGGCCGACAAGCCGGAGACCAGGAGCATTTCGACGGAAGCGCTGCAACTCAGCATCTTCGAGACCGTTGATCCCCGGGCCGGGCAGCTTAAGGAAGCGCTGCTGGACCTGGAGTTGAATACTATGACACCCATCGACTGTATGATGAAACTCAACGAATTGAAGAAACTGCTGGAAAAGGAGGAATAATAAAAATGTGCATATGAAAATAGCCTTGATCGGATACGGAAAAATGGGCCGCGCTATCGATGAATTAGCGGCCGGAGCAGGGCACGAAGTGGTGATGCGGATCGACCAGGAAGAACGTCCGCTCCTTACCGATGACAAACTGGACCGGGCCGACGTCGCCATCGAGTTCACCGGCCCGGAAAGCGCTTTCGACAATATCCGCTTCTGCCTGGAAGCCGGCCTGCCGGTGGTGAGCGGCAGCACCGGCTGGCTGGACCGCATGGCGGAGGTGCGCACCCTCTGTGCGGAGCAGGACGGCGCTTTTTTTTATGCCCCCAACTTCAGTATCGGCGTCAACCTTTTTTTTATACTCAACCGCTACCTGGCGGAACTGATGGAACCCTGGGAGATGTACGACGTCAGCCTGGAAGAAGTGCACCATACCGAAAAACTGGATTCGCCCAGCGGCACCGCCGTGCGGCTGGCGGAGGACATTCTGGCGACCACGGAACGCAAAAACAACTGGGTGAACGCCGCCGGCGAAAGCCCGCAGGAGCTGGCCGTCATCTCGCACCGCCGGCCCGGCATTCCGGGTACGCACACCATCAAGTACCGATCGGCGATCGACGCGATCGAGATCCGGCACACTGCCTACAGCCGCGAAGGATTCGCCCGCGGCGCCCTGCAGGCGGCAGCCTGGCTGGTGGGCCGTACCGGCTTTTTCGGGATGGAGGACCTGCTGCGGGACTTCCTGGGGCCGACCACGCCCGGGGAGTAGGGGGTAATTCGGATGGTACATGGGCTAATCCATCGCGAAGCCGAAATTTTTTCTAATCAAGGTATTAGCGTTGAAGCCAATGCAACTTTGAAACCGTATTTTTCGCCATGAAACGCAAAACGATATTTCGGGTTTTCGGACTGACATTGCTTCTGCTGGTGCTCTATCTGGCCGTCGTGCTGATCCACGGTACGGCTACGGATTTTCAGCCGCCTGCGGAGAAAGAGTTGGAGGTGGATGGGGGCAAGGCATTGGAAGCCTTACCGGACAGCGCCTTTTCACTTTTGATCTGGAACCTCGGCTACGCCGGGCTGGGGGAGGAGTCGGAGTTCTTTTACGACGGCGGCAACCTGTTTTTTGCCGGCTCGCGCATGGTGCGGCCGTCGCGCGAGATCGTGGAAAAGAACCAGGCGGGCATCGAGCAGCTGTTGCAGGGCGTGCAGGCCGATTTTTTCCTCTTGCAGGAGGTGGACCTCCGCTCGAAGCGCAGTTATTTCATCGATCAGTACGCCGCCGTCGGGGCTTTGCTGCCCGGCTTTGCGTCCACTTTTGCGGTGAATTACCGGGCCGAACGCGTACCCATCCCGCTGCTGGAGCCCTGGCGCGCTTACGGCGCCACCCATAGCGGATTGGCCACTTTTTCGCGCATCTCGCCCGCCTCGGCGCCGTGGCGCTACCAGCTGCCGGGCAGTTTTCCCTGGCCGACGCGCATCTTTCAGCTCGACCGCTGTGTGGCGCTGCACCGATTTGCTGCGAACGATGGCCGGGAACTGGTGGTGATCAACCTGCACCTGTCGGCCTACGATACGGAAGGAGAGCTGAAAGCCCGGCAAATGGATTTTTTACACGATCTGCTGTTGGCGGAGTACGAAAAAGGCAACTACGTGATCGCCGGCGGCGACTGGAACCTGTGCCCGCCTTTCTTCCGGTTCGACGGCTTTATGCCCGGCCGTACCCAGGGGTATAGCCAGATCAACATAGCACCCGATTTCCTGCCGGCTGACTGGCGCTGGGTTTACGATCCCGACGTGCCGACCAACCGCAAGACGCGGGCGCCTTATCGCGCAGGGGAAACCTTCGTTACCGTCATCGACTTTTTTCTCATTTCACCCAATCTGAAAGTGCAGTCCGTAAAGACGATGGACCTGCAGTTCCGGTATTCGGATCACCAACCGGTGTGGATGGAGGTGGCGATAAAAGATTAGCCCAGGGCAATCGCATTTAATTTTAGGATCTCGAAAAAGTAGGAAAAATCCTCGTTTTTACCTCGATCCTAAAGGAAGAACGAGGATTTTTCCTTCCGTTCCATGTGAATTTTATGGCAATTGAGAGGTGACATCTTCCCTGAAGATCAGCCCGGTCGCCGCAAGGTGCTGGTAAAAAAGGTGTTACAGTTATTTTTTTGTCCCCTTACCAAGAACCGAAAGATGTAATAAAGATCAAACCAACGCTCCATCCAGCTCATTGATCTTATCCTTCAGCCAGTTTCTCATGGCGATCAGGTTGTTGCTCTCGATTTCCGTTTTGAGTTTGCTGATCGCCTGTTTGTCGCTTGGCAGCACTTTGGTCAGGCGCTTGGTGAATTTGATGAGATTCAGGTAGAATACCTTTCTTTGGGAGGGAATTTCCTTATGCCGGTTAAGGTAGGTTCGAAAGCTTTCCGTGAGCGAATAAAGGGGTTCGATTTCGTCAATTTCGTAATAAGTAGCCAAGAGCAAAGATTTGGAGTTGAGGTTGTAAGAAAAGTCGTCGAACTCCACATCCCTCAGTTTTTCGATAAACTCGTCGTATCGCTTCTGGTAAAAATACAGCTGCGCCAGGTTGTAGGTGACGGCATTATCCCGGGACTTTTCAGGCAGGTACTTACCGAATTTGTGAATAAAGTTTTCAGCCCACGGGTATTCCTTCAGCCGGATGGCGGTGAGGATGATGTTTTTGAAATCCCACTGCGATAGCTCCTGGTCGTTAAAGATGATCTTACTGTCTATCAACATTTTATATAATTCGAATAGCTCCCGGAAATAAGCGGCGTTGCCCTTGTTGAATTTCCGGATGCAATAGTTGAGGGCGTAGGAATAGAGGATATACGCTTCCTTTTGTGGAAAGAATTGCCGGTTGCTTTCCAATACCTCCTTCAGTTTGAAATAGTGCGCCTCGTTATCGGCTTCTACCTGGGTCAGATAAACCTGGTAGTAAACGGCGATGGGCGGAATATGGTCAAAATTGTAGTTTTTGATGTGCTGGATGATCTCCTCGATGAACAACAACTCGTATTCGTGAGAGACGACATACTGCCGGCTGAGCACCGAGCAGTACAACCTGAGCTTTTCGGCCAGATAGAAGAAATCGAGGTTTTTAATAATGGATTCCAGGTTGGTCCGGTCCGTTCTTTTTATATCGGATTCGTTGAGTTCGTAGAACCGCTTTTCGATCTCGTATTGGTAGTAATAGTAAGTAGCCGGACGGAAGGGTTCCTTTTTGGACAATTTTCGCGCAGCGCCCATGGTGCTGCTGAAAAGCTTTTCCAGTTTTTTCCGGCCAACGGCTTCGATGAGGCAGGTCGATTTTTGTAACCGGTTCTCTTCAAAAACCTGCTGCGCCAGGAACCCTTCCACCAGTTTCAGCAAGTCGGAAAAATATTTTCTGAACCGGACGTCATTGTAAGGAGCATCCAGATCCAGCGCTTTCCAGAGGGTTTCTTTTTCCAGCTCTTCGCCCTGGGGCTTTTCGATATCTTTGAGCAGCAGTTCGAAAAGATCCACCAAAGTCTGATCCCTGTTGAAATAGGGCGAGGTCAGGTATTTCCGCAACCGGTTCAGCTCGTACTTGTCGAAATGTTCCAGGATTGAATACAGCTTGCTATTGCGCATTTAGCTAATATTTTCTTAACTTAGCAGAGTAAAACGTTGGGCGTTTCCCCCACACCTGTAATGTTTTTCACAGAATATCAGAGAGGCTAGTCTGGACTACTTATCGAAGCAGCGAATGTAAACGGTTCCAAGTTGCGATTTTTTTCACAATTTGGAAAATATTATAGTGAGAAAACACAGCGGGAAGGTATCCAGTTGCGGATCTTCCGGTAAAGCAATGAATTATTAAATCCACGATCCATGAATGTATTTTTACGCCAGCTTCTTTTTTCGTTGGTCTTCCTGGTTTGGGTTCCGGTATTAACCGTCGCCCAAAGTGTGGTGACCATACCGGTGGAGATCGTACAGGGGGAGACATTCACGACGACTATTCAATCCAACCCTAATCCGGCCTTGCTCATTACGCCGCCCACCTATGGGACGGCAGAGCTTATTGAGCAATCCACGCTAACTCACATTCTGACGTACACGCCCGCTCCCGACTTCCCGATCGGGGAAGAGGACCTCATCGTGGTCAGCCGCTGGGAAACGCCCTGGGCGCCCATTGAATTTCGCAATTACGAGATAACCGTGCTTCCCGCGGTCGTGAAAGCCAACCACGACTATGCGACTACGGAGGTGGACGTGCCGGTGTCCGTGGATGTACTGGATAACGATGTCAGCAGCCGCGATACTTTTATTCTGGTGAATGTACCGCTGGTCAACAACGGTACGGCGCAAATCGCGCCCGACGGTTCTTCCATCCTTTTTACGCCCCATCCCGGCTTTGTCGGACTGACGAGCTTCAACTACCTGGTTTGCGACGATGAAGAGAACTGCGACAATGGTACGGTGACGGTTTACGTCTCCGATCCGAACGCCAGCATGTCGGATACCATCGATATCTTCACCAAGAGAAATGAATCACAGGTCGTCCTGGTGCCGGATCACCTCACCCTGCAGGCCGGCCCGGACAACGGTACATACGTCGATACGCTGGACGCACCGGAATACACTCCCGATACGGATTTTGTCGGGCTCGATTACCTGGCCTTCACCGCGGGGGCGCAGGAAACGATCGTGCGCATCAATGTGCTGGACTACCACGTCAACGCTTTCGCCATGGACGACGAGGTCCATACGGTGCCGGACGAATCGGTGGAGTTCAACGTGCTGGATAACGACCTGCTCAGCCTGGTCAACGACCCCTGCAACTTTCAGATCGTCGACGGGCCCCTGTTCGGCACAGTGACCGGCAATGACGGACAGCTCACCTATACGCCCAACCCGGGCTTTACCGGTCTCGACTGGTTCACCTATTCAGTGCTTCCTTCTTCCAGCTGCGCCGGCCTGCCCGAGACGGCCAAGGTTTACGTCTTTGTCAGCAACTACCAGCCGGCCTCCTCGAAATACCGGATGTCGACCCCGAAAGAAACTCCGCTGATTATCGGCTATAACGTCCCGATCTCCAATTTCGACTTTGAAGTCACCGATCAGGGGGAATTGGGGCAGGCAGTATTTCTGGAAGGAAATGTCGACACGCTCATCAACGGTATTCCGGTACAGGGCTATAATCTGATTCTGTACATCCCCGATCAAGGCGTCAGTTCCGGATTGGATGAATTCGAACTCGTCTACTGCGTGCGCTTCGCCGGGGGATGCTCCTACCAGAAGACCATTAAAATCGAAGTCGATATCCTGGACATCGTACCGGAAGGCCCCGTCTGTATCGGCGATTGCGTATGGGCAGGGGATACGAACTTCGACGGAGAGGTCAATATGGAAGACCTGCTCCCGCTGGGTGTTCACATGGGCGAACTCGGGTCGCCGCGGCCCGATCCGGACCTTTCCGTCTGGTACGGGCAGTACGGCGACGACTGGCAGGAAGACTACGAGGCCGAAGGGGTTAACCTCAAACACCTGGATACCGACGGCGACAGCCTGATCACGGCGCTGGACACCTTCGCCATCAGCCAGTTTTACGGCAACGCCCACGCCATTACTCCGGTGCAGGTGCCGTTCAACGAATACAACATCCTGCTGCAAGGCGATATCTTCATCAGCCCCGGCGACCTCGTTAACCTGGAAATGATCCTGGGTGAGGAAAATGAACCGGCGGTCGATATCTACGGCTTTACCTTCCCTTTCCAGTACGATCCTGATTTTATCGTGCCGGAATCGGTAGATATCGACTACAAAGGCAATAGCTGGCTGACCTACAATTCGCCCATTTTATACATGGTGCGAAACAATTTCAACGGCCTCATCGAATCCGGCTTTACCCGTACCAGCGGTTTTGCTGCCAGTGGTAAGGGCGGAATCGGAGAAGTTAATTTCGTCGTAACGGATGACATCATCGTATTCAAGGAGGATAAAGAAATCATTGAGCTGACCATCGGCGGCGGGCAAGGCATCGGCCTCGACGGCGACGGCCGGCGCGTAGCACTGAATATTCCTTCGGTTACCTTACGCATTGACCTTTCGGAGCCGGAAACGGAATCGACGGCCATTCATCCGGATCAACTCAAAGTGTTCCCCAATCCCGCCCGCGACTTCCTCAATGTTCACCTCAACGGTGGCCACGAGATCGAGCGGCTGACGGTGCACAACCTCACGGGGCAGGAGGTCTTCAATTCGGGCAGCGTGTTCTCCCGGAACCTCCAACTCGATCTGACTAACTTCCCGAACGGATTGTACGTGATTACCGCTCACACCGGCGGGGCGGTGGTTAACAAGAAATTTGAGGTCGTACGCTAAATCGTACCCTTTTTACGTTAGGTGTTAAAATAATTTGCGTATCATTGTCGTTAAGGTTATGGATTTAATAGGTTGACATTCATTGCTTTATTTATATTCGTGGAATTATAATCATTGCTAGTGAGTCGCACAGTCGTTGTGCGACTTTTTTTTTGCGCTCCGCCAAACCCCGGGGACGCCAACGATAATTCGGTTTTTTCGCAGGAAAAAATTCGTCGTAAAGAAAACTTGGATTACTTTGGTTTTCACGTTTTTGTATCTTTTCGGCTTGAAAACCAAAGGATTTAGAGGGTGTTGCTTTTTGATTTTTTTCACAAAAAGCAATATCTGTCTTTGTGCAAGTTTTCAGAAATAAGAATATTTGTATCGTGATGAGAGAAAAAGAGAAGATTTTATGCCGCCCATCCGGGGCGGCCACAGATTAGAGGATATGTTCATGGGATTATAATTTGTTGGTAGTAAGTCGCTCAACGCGGCTTACTATTTTTTTTTCAGCAATTCTCAGGTTGAAACATTGTTGTGCTCACGTCCCAGCAGGAAGAAACAATCTACCAACATCTCGCGCCTCCGGGGCCGCGAATTAAAAAATGCTTATTGCCAAACCGATAATCGCTGATTTTCTTTGCCGCCGATTCCTCCAATCCGGGGAATTCAGAGCAAAAAAAAAGCTGATTCCAAAGGAATCAGCTATATTCATGGGATATAACTTTTCCGGTTTATTACTCATAAACAGCACAAAGGTATAAATTTGCCTCTTACCGCAAAAACTTTTTTGCGCCGCCGGCGCCGAACGCTAATCCGGACGATTCATGGGGGCATTAATCCATGAATCATCCGGGCTAAGTATATCGGCTGACAATGCGTCTTACCGAACCTACGTAGCTCTGCCCGAAGAGGTTGACGTGCACCAGCAGGTAGTACAGCTGGTAGAGCTCCAGGCGTTCTTCCCAGCCGGGAGACAAGGCGTAAGCTTCGTGATACGCCCGGTAAAAATCGGGAGAAAAGCCGCCGAAGAGGCGGGTCATCGCCAGGTCGACCTCCCGGTGGCCGAAATAGACCGCAGGGTCAATGAGCACCGGCTGCCCGTCGGCATCGGCGAGGAAATTCCCGCTCCACAAGTCGCCATGCACCATAGCTGGCTTTTCTTCAACAAGGAGGTCGGGCAGATGTTGGTAGAGCAGGTCGAAATTCTTCAGATCGGAGCGGTCCAATAGCCCCTTATCGTGCGCCCATTGCACTTGCGGTTGCAGGCGGTGAGCCATGTAGAAGCTAATCCATTCCGTTGCTGCCGGATTGGCTTGCGGCAGGCTGCCGATAAAGTTGTCCTGCACCCAACCGAACCGGGGAGCGGAATATTGGTGCAGCAAGGCCATCTTCCGTCCGAAATCTCTCCAGAAACCGGAAGAAGGCGCGCCGCTTTCCACGAATTCCAGGATCAAGAAGGCGAAAGGTCCGGCCTGCCCGGCGCCCTGCACCCGGGGTATCCGTAGGGCTTGCGGCGCTTCCAGTTGCTCCAGCCCGCGCGCTTCGGCCTCGAACATGGCCTTGGCCTGCGGCGAGCGGTTGAATTTCAGGAAAAAAACACCGCCCTCCGTTTCCAGGCGCCGCGCTTCGTTGATATCGCCGCCGCCTACCGGGCCGGCGCTGAGGATTGCAGTATCGAGGACGTCGGCGCAGGCTTCGGCGAGTAGCGCCGGCAGCATCACAGCCGGTTTTTGTTAATGATCTCCAGCAGCTCGTCGCGGTAGTTCTTCCCGATCGGCAGGTGCTTGGCCTGGTTCTTTTCGGTGACTTCGACCATATTGCCCACCACGGCTTCGATCTTGTCGATATTGACGATATACGACCGGTGAATGCGCTTGAAGTGGCTGGTCGGCAGCTTTTCCTCCAGGCTTTTCATGGTCTGCAGGGTGATCACCCGCGTTTGCGGCATCCGGATGATGACGTAGTCTTTCAACCCTTCGATGTACAGCACTTCGTCGAAGTTGACCTTGACGAGCTTCTTATCGGATTTGACGAAAATAAAATCCGATCCTTCCTGGCCCTCGCCGGCGGCAGTGGTCGCGCCCTTGTCGTCCTTGCGCTGCAACTCGATCTGGTCCATCGCTTTGTTGACCGCCTTCATGAAGCGTTCCAGCGATATGGGCTTGAGCAGATAATCGAGCGCGTTCAGTTCGAAGCCCTCGATGGCGTAGTTGGGATAGGCGGTGGTGAAAATAACGAGGGGCGGACGGGAGAGGGTCTTGAGGAAATCGATACCGGTGAGCTGAGGCATTTGTATATCGAGAAACATCAGATCGATATCGTGATGTTTCAGGGCGTCGTTGGCCTCCAGCGCGTTGTTGCACTTTTGCACCAGGTTGAGTTCCGGAACTTTGCCTATGTAAGTCTCCAGCACGTCCTGCGCGAGGGGCTCGTCGTCGACGATAATTACATTGATCATAAGCTATTGTTTAATCGAGTTCAATTTTAAGGTTTACGGCGTACGTTTTGGGGCTGTCCTTGATTTTCAGGTCGTAGTGATCGGGGTACAATAAATTGAGGCGGCGCTGTACGTTCACCAGTCCGATGCCGCCGCTGGGCCGGTGGTGCATCTGCTGGGGCGGGGTCTCGGGTTTACTGTTCTCGATGTAAAAGTCGACGGTGCGATCCTGTACGTGCATCTTCATATTGACGAAGCCGGTGGTCAGCTGGTGGCTCAGCCCGTGTTTGAAGCTGTTTTCCAGGAAGGGGATAAACATCAGCGGGGCCACTTTCTGGTCGCTGACCTCGCCGTCCACCTCGAAGCTGATCTCCACGTTTTTGCCCTGGCGCAACATCTCCAGATCGATGTAGTTGCGGATGTAGTTGATCTCCTTACTCAGCAGCACCCGTTTTTCGTTGCACTCGTACAGCATGTACCGCATCATCTCCGAAAGCTTGATGACGATCTCGGGGGCTTTGTCGTCTTTTTTGAGGGTAAGCGCATACAGGTTATTGAGTGTGTTAAATAGAAAATGCGGATTGATCTGGGATTTGAGGAAGCGCAGTTCCGATTGCATGGTCCGCGTTTCCAGTTCCTGTCGCTCGCGTACGTATTTGACCCAATCGGCGATGATTTTCACGATGGTGCTGACGCCGCCGACCAGAAAGTGAAAAACGAAAAACATGTTCTGGTTGGCCACCAAATCGGCCTGCAGATTGGGATACTGGCTAAATTTAAAATAAAAAACGATGACTTTCAGCGGCGTAATGATCAGGGAGGTCAGAATCAGCAGTCCGGCGTAGGTCAGAAAACGCTTCTTGGTCAGGTAATTGGGCACCAGATACCCCAGGTTGAAGTAGACGATCGTCCCGTAAAAGAAGACGTTGATGAGTTCGTTGGAAAGGGAAAACCAAAACCCCTGCTCGATGCCTTCCACGGCGATCAGGACGAGCAAAAAGAGAAACCAGAAGATACCGTGCCGTACTTCCCAGCGATTGAAAAACTGATACGTCTTTTTGGTGAGGTTTCTGCCTACCAACGCTTCGATCTCCATGCGATTTTCGCTTCTGCGTCTCCGGTGAAATTACCGATTTTCAAGAGATTGTTCATCGCGATAAAATATTCGCTTCGGAGTCGAATTTAAGAATAAATTAGATAAAAGGACCGGGCGCGGCGATGAGCTGCAGCGTCCGGTCCTTCGCTGCAACGGTCAGGAAGCCCCTGCCCGGACGACTTCGACCCACTGCCCGGGCCGGCTGGCGCTGATCGTATGGTCGTACATCGCCTCACAGGAAACCGGCGGCAGATAAAAGCGCCCCTGGTAGCTGGCGGTGAGCTGTACGCGGTATACCTGCGTTTCGTTAATCGGCAGATCAAAGAACGTGTACACCCGGTCGTCCCGAAAATCCCGGTATTTGGGCGGGTCGGATTCCGCAAACTGCTGCAGATTGTCCATTCGGGTATTGACGATCTCCCAGCCTGACGGAAAGACCTGGTTGAGGGCCATTTCCCGGTAGGGGATACCGCGTTGTCCGGGATGGGTGACCTGCACTTCGGCGATAAAATCGGCGCCTTGTTCGAGGCGGCCGGGATCGATGGGGTTGCCGTTCAGGTCTTTGTAGGTCACGCGCATCCGCAGGTCGTTGCTGCGGGCGGCCTGGTCGCCGGCAACGGGGCGGCCCCGCGATACGATGCGGGCGAACAATATGCCGTTGCCCGGGTTGTGCACCGTCAGCGAACGGGCTTCGGTGCTTTCTGCCGGGAGCTGGATTTGCATGACCGGCCTGTTCGCGCCGGCTTCGACGCGCTGGCCGCCGCCTACCTGGTAGGCGAAGCTAACGGCTTGCTGTACCTCCGCTCCGCCGACGTATTTCCCGATCGCCAGCAGGGTGTAAGCGGTTTCCTGGGTGCTCAGCCAGCGTTCTGCGCTGAGCTGTTGCGACAGGTCGCGCACCAACTGCCCGGCCTGCTCCCGCCGGTCGAGCAATACCAGCGTTTCCAGGATCATAGCGCGGTCGCGCAGGGCGGAACCGAAGGTATACGACAATTCCTGGTAGTCGTCCACCCGGGTGTCGACCCCTTCGATGAGCTGCCGGCCCATATCGGTCTTGCCGGCCAGCGCGTAGGCCGCCGCCAGCCGCCAGCGGGCCGCTTTGCCCAGGTTGTTGGTCTCCCGCAGCCGGTTCATGGCCGCCAGATCGGGCTCCCCGGCCAGCGCCAGGGTATACAGGCGGTAGGCCTGGGTAAGCTGCTGGCTCCTTGAGGAATAGTAGCCGTAGGCTTCCAGATCGGGCGACCACATCCTGGCGGTCTTCTGCTGGAAATCGATCCAGTCGTCCAGCAAGGCGCCGGGCGCCGCATACCCTAGGTTGCGGGCTTCCAACAGAAAATGCCCGGCGTAAGAGGACGCCCAGTGATCAGGGGCGCCCTGGCCCGGCCAGTAGGAAAAGCCGCCGGCGCCGGTCTGAAACTGATTCAGCCGGTTGATGGTGGCCTGAATATTGCGCGGAACGCGCTGCGCCTGCTTCTCATCGAGCTCCAGCAGCTTGGCGAGGTACAGCTGCGGAAAACCGGAGGAAAGGGTCTGTTCCAGGCAGCCGTAAGGGTAGCGCAGCAGATAATCGAGGCGCTTGCCCAGGTTGAGGGGCGGGATGCCGGACACTTCCAGAAGGACCTCATTGGTGCCGAGCATACCCAACGGCGAGAACTCGGTTCGCCACGTCTGTCCAGGCTCGATGGGTTGGCTGATCACTTCCGTGAATATCGGGTTCGGGTTGCGCACCTGGATCTCTATTTCCTGGCTGGCGGTCTCGCCGCCGCCGCTGGCGGTGACGGTAAAGCGGGCCACTCCGGTGCGTTCTTTTACCTGTAGGCCGAAACTGACCAGCTGATCGCCGGTCTGGGAAAAGCGCAGGCTGCGCCGGGTTTCGGTCATTTCTATCAGTCCGCTGCTCTCGGCAACTTCAACCGTTACGTCGCGCACCTTTTTATCCATCGCGAAGACGTTAACCGGCAGCGACAGGGATTCTCCCGGCCCCAAAACGCGGGGCAGGGTGGCCAGCACCATCAGGGGATTGCGCACCGGTACGGATTTTTCGGCATGGCCGTAGGCGCCCTGATCGGCGGCTACGAGCATCACGCGGACGGCGCCTACGTAATTGGGCATTTGCAATCGGTGTTCAGCGCGCTGCCCTTTTTCCAGCCAGAACGGCCCCAGGTGACGCACCACCGGCTGGAAACGGTTGGCGCGCTCGGCCGCCGCATCGGGCGCCAGCGCGTCGTCACCGCCGATGCTGAGCAGCCGCTCTAGCTGACCGCCGTACGCGCCGAGCACCTGATCGTAGACGTCCCAGGTGCGAACGCCCAGTGCTTCGCGGGCGTAGAAGGAAGCCCAGGGATCGGGCGTGGCGAAACGCGTCAGGCTCAGGAGCCCCTCGTCGACCACCGCCAAGGTGTAGGCCATGGGCCGGCCTGCTTTTTCGCGAACCTGGACGGTGAACGCCTGTTTCGGACGGAGCTCGTCGGCCATCTTGATTTCGGGGGACAGGCGCGTATCCGGGTCTTCTACTTTGATGGGAACGACGCCGTACAGCCGGATCGGGAGGTCGTTATCGGCCTGACGGTGCGGCTGGATCAGCGTGACATGTGCATAGACGTTGGGCGCCATCTCCTCGGTGGTGCGGAAACGGAATGTGTTTTCTCCTTCCCGTGCTTCTTTCCAGAAAGTTTCCAGCACCCGGGTGCCGTCTTCGATGGAGATGAGGGCCCGGCCCACTTTGCCGGTGGGGATGGTGAGCTGCACCGATTCGCCAACCGCGTATTGGTCTTTGTCGGAAGAAAGGGACAGCATAGCGGCGGCCTGCCGGTACTGGTTGTCGTCTTCGCCGTACCAGGGATATCCGGCGTAGAAAAAGTCGCCGCTGCAATGCCCCGATTCGGTATCGCAGACGCGGACCAGGTAGCGGCCCCATTCATCGGGCGTGACGGTCCAGCTGGCCTGGCCCCGGTCGTCGGTCACCAGTTCCTGCCGTTCGAGGGCGTCGTAGTGGTTGCCGGTATTGTAGCGGGTGAGGTTGTCGTTGCCGTTTTCCCACCACCAGCGCCATTCCACGCGGTAGAGCCCGACTTTGAGGCGCCGGTTGGCGACGGGGCTGCCGGCGGGATCGAGGGCGACGAATTGCAGCTGTCCTGATTCGTTTAAAGGTACGCGTTTTTCCTGATGGCGGTTGCGGGGCAGGGCGATCCCGGCGTACGAGGTGTACGGATCGTAGGTTCGCGATTGATTGTCGACGCTGAAATTCCCTCCGCGCTCGAAAACGCGCGTTTTAAAGTGGGCGGTCAGGCGACCGGGAGCGTCGGCGTCACCTAGTAAATTAGCCGCAAACCGGGCTTGCCCGGAGCCGTCGAGGCGGTCTTCGAACAACACTTTAGGTTCGCTGTCCAGCTGCCGCGCCGGATCGTCGAAGGCAAAATCGCCGTAGCGATCGAATTGGGTATTGGCGGCGCGCAGGTCGACCTCCACCCTGGCCTCCAGGTCGGCGGCCGGGGCGCCGTGCAGCCAGTTGGCGGTCAATTGGACGTCGAAGGGCTCGTCGGCCGCCCGCAGTTTTTCAGCGCCGAAATCCAGCGCGATTTTGATGCGGTTGGGCTTTACGGTTTCGATTTTCAGGGTCTTGTTGAAGCTGGCGCCGCCGGCTTTGACTTCCGCCAGCCAGTTGCCGGTGGGCGCATCGGGCGGGGTCCCGAAGTGGAGCGGATAGAGGTTGTTGACGTTTTCGGCGACCGTGCGTTGTTGTTGCAGTTGTCCTCGCGGGTCGTACAACCGGAAACTGACGGGATAACCGGCAGGCAGCCGGTTCTGGCGGTCTTCCAAAATGAAATGGAGAAAAACCGAATCGCCGGGGCGCCAGACGCCACGATCGGCGTAGAGAAAACCTTTCAGGCCCCGCTGCGTCACGGCGCCCGAAACGTCGAAGCGGCTGAGGGAAAGGGCGTTGCCGTCTTGCAGGCGCAGGTATCCCTTCTGGGCGCCCTGCCGGGCGACCGCGACGAACGGCTTGCGTTCGAGCTGCACCAACGCGATGCCCTGGCCGTCGGTCTGCCCTTTTCCGATCAGCTGTTGCTGAAAGTCGTAAAATTCGACCGCGGCGTCCCCAACCGGGTCCGCCGTACGCAGGTCGGTAACGGCAACCAGGAACGATTGGTCCTTACCGCCTTTGGCCAGGATGCCCAGGTTGGAAGCGATGACATTGCGGCTCACAAAGCGATCCGAATGGTAGTAAGCGGGATAGCAGGGATCTTCGCGCTGGTCCCAGGAATAGCCCTCGTAGTACCCTTCGAAACCGTACCAGTTGTCCATGATGCTGTTGATCTCTTCCGCCGCTTCCTGCCCTTCTTCCAGCACCGTAAGTTCGTTCCCGTCGGACGCTTCTTCACCGCACTGGATGGCGGCGTACGCCTGCCGGAAGCCGATGCGCACCTGATAAATGGCCTCCGGATCCTGTTCGACGAGCTGGTTCAGGTCGAGCGCGTAACGGGTCCATCGGGCTGTACTGGCGCCAGGTGAGAGATCGCGCAAATCCACTTTCCGCTGCAAAATAGGGCGGCCGACCTGATGGAGCTGGTTGGAACCGTCGAGGTCATTGTTTTGAAGGAACTGCAGAATATTATTGTTGAAGATCTTGAAAATCTCCACTTCTACGGCCCGGAGGCTGACGGCTTCGAAGGGAAAGAGCAGGCCTTCCGAATTGGGGAGGATGACGCCGTTGCCCACCAGCCGCACCTGAGGAGCGATCTCTTCCAGTACGACCGTCCAGACTGCCGGCGAGGGGAGGCGCTTTTCGGCCCGATTGCGTATCCCCGGATTGACGCGGATGCGCTGTTCGCCCACCAGGCGCTGCTCCGGGTACAGGCGCAGCCTGGCGCCGTCGATCAGGAAGCGCAGGCCGCCGGAATACCCGTCGATGGTGACCAGCCCCGACAGATCCTGTCCGGGCAGTAGGGGATCGGAAAAATGGAGCAACAAATGCTGATCTTCTTCCTGCACCACGTCGACCCGGGTCACTTTAAAATTGTCGATTGCCGGTACTTCGATCGTTTGCTTGTCCCGGGAGTCGAGGCCGAGCGGCCGGCCGTCCCAACTCACGGTGAGCTCGGAGTCTTTCTCTCCCCGTCGAACGCCGGAGATGGAAAAATCGTGGGCGAGCAGATCGGAGGAGTGGTTCCAGGAAATGCGGAGGTCGGCGCCGGGTTGGCTGGCCTGCAACAGGCGTTCGACCAACTCCGGCTTGGCGGCGTCGGTAGTGAGTACCTGTCCTTCGAGTACCTGGCGGCTCAGCTCCTCGTAGTTTTCGGGCGACAGTCCGTCGATTTTCACCTGAAAGAACTGCTCGCGCGTGCGGAACGTGAAGTCGAAGCTGGCGGCCTCCGAAGGGGCGTCAGGGTACACTTTGCGGAGGTTGACGGTAGCGATGTACTCGGCGCCCGAGGGCAACATATTTTCCGGAGCGAAACGCAGGGTGTATACGTCTTCCCAGGTAGCCCGCCCTTCGATGGCCGGAGAAAAGGTAATGAGACCTTTTGCGGCCTGCCCGACCGCTCCGGTGTCGACTACGGGGCCGGCGAAGCGCACGCGGATGGGCTCGGTGCGGGCAATGACGCCCGAAGTGTAGGCAAAGACGTAGGAGCTCAGACTGGCCGGAACGGGCCGGCTCGTCTTTTTGCCGCAGGAATAGGTCGACAGGAGCAGGATCGACAAGCAAAGTGCGGACCAGGAAAAGCAGGTGATAGTTCGCATATGGATGCTGGTTTTGGGAATGCGAAAAAAAAAGCGCGGCGCAATGGTTTCCCGCCCGGAATTTTCGGATGTTGCGAAAAAGAAAATACCCTTGTTCGAAATCAAAGGCAGAAATAACATCTGCCGGGAACAGAACTGCGCTTTTGCTGTTGTACCGGTGAATAATTTAAAAAAATAAATTGGCATGCCCGACTTTTTGCCCTTGTTTCCGTTACAAATCGTCGTCTTCCCCGGGGAAGACCTGAATCTGCACATCTTTGAGCCGCGCTACAAGCAGTTGTTGGGCGAGTGCGAATCGGAAGGAGCTACCTTCGGCATTCCCGCCTTTATCGGCGGGGAGGTCAAAGACATCGGCACGGAAATAGAGCTGGTGAGTGTGGAGAAGCGCTATGATAACGGCGAACTGGACGTAAAGACCAAAGGGCTCGGCCCTTTCCGTATCCTCAATTTTTACCGCGAAGCGCCGGGCAAGCTCTACGCCGGTGCGGATATCGAGCGCCTGTCTGATACCCGGGACAGCGACTTTCTGCTCAACGAAAAAATCCTGGAGCTGCTGCGGGAATTGTTTACCCTGCTGAATATTGAGAAGCCGGCGCCCGAAGATCCCCGCGAAATGCAAATGTTCGACATTGCGCATCACGTGGGTTTTTCCATCGAGCAGGAATACGAATTACTGGGTATCCGGGAAGAAAAAGAAAGACAAGCTTTTACGCTGGCGCACCTGGAGAAGCTGCTGCCCACCGTGCGGGAGATGAACAACCTGCGCAAGCGGGTGCAGATGAATGGGCACTTCAAAAATATCATCCCACCAAAGCTATAAAAAAAGACCACACAAATGCCAGGGACGTTTTGGGCCCCAGAAAGACAAGATTAAGGCAGCCAGCGTGGTTCGGTAATCCCCTTGTTTCGAGTTCGAAAATTCCGCCGAGACGGAATTGAGGCCCGCCCTAGTCACACCGAGTCTGACCAATATTTTGTAAGTGTTGAGCCAAAACAATTGCGACACTTGCGTGGTACATTCTTGAACGGCGCGTTTCGCCGTACGCCTGCAAAATAGGAAATGTTGGGCATTAATGCTACTCCCCCTCTTCTTTCCGCGGCCGCAATTCCAGGTTCAGGGAGATGACGTGCGAAAAAGTCTCGCGCTGGTCGCCGAGGTCGGTAAAGGCGTAGTCTACCCGCAAAGCGGAGATCTTCAGGCCTACACCCAGGCTGGGACGCATGCTGAGCAGCTCTTCCCCGTCGAAGTCCGTCTCGCGCTGAAACTGGTTGACGCCGGCTCGCAGAAAAACGAAGCGGTTGTAATCGGCTTCCAGCCCGAAGGCGGGATCGATGCTCACCGGATCGGCCGAGACCAGGGTGTTGCGCTGCCCGTCGCTCGTCAGGATGAGGTCGAGCTCGGGCAGGAGCCCAACTTTGTTGAACTGGAAGCGCCGGGCGACGCCCAGGATCAGCTGGGGGCGGGTGATCTCTACGCTATTGATCGGCACTTCGTTATTGGTGAGTTCGAGCACTTCTTTTTCCGTGTCGGTGAAGTTGAACGTCCAGGCATTGAAGGTCGTGGTAATATCGCGGGCCAGGGCGCCGAGCTGCCAGCCGTTATTGCGGTATTGTACGCCGACGTCCAGGCCGAACCCCCAGGAAGTGGCGAAGGGGCCGATGCGGCGATGAACGACTTTGACGTTGCCGCCTACCAGCCACTGGCCTTTGTTTGACGGCAATTGCTGGGCGTAGCTGGCCAGGAAAGCGTAGTCAGCAGCCGAGAATTCGCGCAGGTTGTTGAAGTTGACGCTGCCGTCACTCTCGTACAGGCTCAGGGTGTTGGGGATCTGATCGATGCCGAAGCGGATCATGGAGAGGGCGAAGCGTCGGTTGCGGTTCGCCAGCGGTATGCTGACGCCCAGATAGTCGAATTTGCCCACCCCGCCGAACCACTCGGAATGCATGGCGCCGAGCTGAAGGCCGCGGCTTTGGTCGATCAACGCCAGGCCGGCAGGGTTCCAAACGCCCGCCGTCACGTCGTCAACCGAAGCGATCACGGCATTACCCATCGCCTGGGCGCGTGCGCCGACGCCGATCGACAGAAATTCATTGCTGTACTTCTGCGCCGCCAACCCCAGCGGCAGGAGCAAGCCGATGAACAGAGAACCGTAAAAAAATTTCATGCTTAGCTAGTTTTTGATATCCGGACAGTCTTTTAACGCAAAGGGAGGATTTTAAGTCTGAGCAAAAGTAAGGTAAAATCGTCTGCTGCGCATCACAATGACGTTATGCTCAGATCGACTGTTCTTCTTCCGGCACTTCCTGTTTGAGGTCCCGGTTGACGGCAATGCTGGCGTTGAGCTCGAAGCCGACGAGGAGGATGAGCGAGTTGAGCTGTATCCACAGCATGAGGATGATGAAGGCCGTGACCGAGCCGTAGAATTTGAGGTAGGTCTCATAGCGGCCGAATTCGTCGATGTATACGGAAAAAGCGACCGAGGTGAGCAGCGACAGGATGGTGGCCAGGGTAGCACCCGGAGAAAAGAGGTGAAACCGGCGGTAAGTGGCGGCGCCGTAGCGGTACAGGATGCCGATGCCGGTGTAGAATAACAAAATAATGACCACCCAGCGCAGGATGGCAATGCTGGTAGTGCTGAAACCGGCCAACTCGATGTATTCGCCCAGCCAGCCGATCAGCTGATTACCGAGGATGATCAGGATAAAAGAGGCGATGAGCAAGGTGCCCAGCAGGACGGTCAGCATAGCGGCCACCAGGCGCTTTTTGATGGCGCTGCGCTTGCGAAAGGTAGTCTGGTAGGACTTTTCGAAACTCTGCATCATCGCCATCATGCCGTTGGAAGAAAAATAGATGGCCAGGATAAAGCTGAAGGATAAGATGCCGACCTGCGGCTTGGTGATGATGTTTTCCACGAATTCGAACAGGCTGTCGCCGGCCTGCCCGGGCATGATCTTATGGATCTCTTCGCTGAGGTACTCCTGAAACGTTTCCCCCGGCTTGAGATACCGGAAGAAATAGCGCTGGAGGTAGGGGAGGAGCGTGAAAAGGCTCAGCAAGGCCGGAAAGATGGATAGAAAAAAGCTGAAAGCGATCGAGTTGGCGCGCGTGAAGAGGTCGAACCGCCGCGTCTCGTTAAAAACGAAAACGATCACATCGTAGATGGGCACGCTGAAGAAACCGGGAAGCGAGTGGGTCTTCGACCAGTCGATTACCTGTTTGATCACCGGGAGGTTCAGCACGTATTCCTGAATCTCTTCCAGACTGGGGACCTTAAAGTTCTTCGGGCGTTTCAAAATGCGGTTTCAGTTTTTCAATTAAAAATGCAGGGGCGCTTGTCGTCCGCTGGGTCTGGCGAAGCACGAAACAGAGCCGGACGCTGCCGCCGTTCACCAATTTGCCTTGCTCGTTAAACAATTCTACCTCGAAAGTGATGTGCCGATCCGGCATCTTTTTGAGCGTCGTCCGGATGGTGATCAGTTCGTCGTAGAGCGCCGGGCGCACGTAGCGCATCTGCAGGGACACTACGGGCATGATGATGCCGTGCGCCTCTTCCATCGTTTTGTAGGAAAGGCCCAGCGCGCGCAGCATTTCCACGCGCCCGATTTCGTAGTATTGCGCGTAATGCCCGTAGTAAAGATAGCCCATGCGGTCGGTTTCGCCGTAGCGTACGCGCTTTTGGAATTCATGCGTTACCATAGTTACTGCATTGCTTCGCGTTCAATGGGGCAGGTCATGCAGTGTGAGCCGCCGCGGGCGCGCGATAGTTCATTGGAAGGCAGGGTGATGATCGTCTTTTGCAGTGCTTCCGGCCGGATCTGGCCGGCGGCCACGCCGCGCAGGAAGTCGCTGGCGTGGAGGATGGCGTAGCCGGCTTCCTGAAAGGCCTGCTCGGTATGTTTGTTGCGATCGTACGTCAGCGCTACGCCCGGGCGAATAGCGACCAGGTTGCAGCCGTCGGTCCACTGCTCGCGTTCCTGGTAGGGCGATTCGCCGCCGCCGCTGAGGATGAAGTGCATTTGGGCGTCGATCTCGGCCGCCCAGAATTCTTTGATGGAGGTGTAGTGCACCTGCGCGCCTCCTTTGCGATAGACTTCGACGTAGGAACTCAGCCCGTCGAGTACGATGGGCTTGTACGCTATGATGTGGCGATGATCGATCTGGGTGAAAATAGTGTCGATGTGCATGAAGGAGCGGTCGGTCGGAATATTGATCTGTACGACATTGCGCACCACGTCTTTTTCAAAAAGGACGTCGCGCAGCGAGCGGATGGCGTGGGCGGTGGTGCGTTCGCTGCAACCGATCAGCAGGTAGTCTTCGTTGATGATCATGACGTCGCCGCCTTCCATCGAGACCATTTCTCCGCGTTTGGAAGGCGGGAAAAGGTCTACACGGTTCATATTGATGATGCGGCCTTCTTCGCGCAATTGGGCGAAAACGGGGTGCGACCAGAAGATGAACCGCGTGAGGAAGTTCTCCCGGTGCCGGGCCTGCTTCGCCGCTTTGGTGATCACGACATGATCGTTGATGGTGATGGCGATGTCGCGGGTGAAGATGAAATTGGGAATAGGGTCGAAGAGGATGTGATCGTCTTTTTCCAGGTAGCCGGTGATCAGCACCTCGGTCAGTTCTTCGTCTGACAGCCCGGCGAGCAGGGAGGCGTAGGCGCCGGGCAGTTCTTCGTAATTGACGATCATTTCGATCATCTCCTCCTTGCTGTCGGTGCTGGCGCGCAGAGCGTCGAGGAGCATCTGATTGATCTCCAGGACGTTTTCCGGTCCGAGAAAGGCTTTGAGCACGTCCGTAAAGATGTCGTGTTCCGCCTGCATCTGCGGGAGGTAGACGATATCGTCAAAGAGCAGCTCTTCGGAGCGTTTGGGCGATACGCGTGATACGCCGGTATCGGGGCGGTGTACGATCACCCGTTTCAGGGGGGCGATTTCGGAGGATGAGTAGATCTGGCCGGCCATTTTTTTTGGTTGTAACAGGTCAGGAATGAGTAAGGTTTTTGGCTCGTTTGGAGGTAGTCTTTACGGTTGCAAAGCTCAGGGACTGAGGCTGCTGGCGAAACTCCGAACAAGCTCAAAATTCAACTACCTTTTCAATTTCGTAAATGGAATTGATTTTCCCGGCAAAGATGCAATAAAAACGCGGATTATCATTGAGCACCGATATTTCCGTGGGCCGCCCGTCGTCGATGTAATTGGCTTTGAGCTTGGATTTGATCGTAAACAAAGACTGGAAATAGTGGAGCGATACGCCGGGCGCCAGGTACTGCCGGAACTGGCGCAGCATCTTCCGGTAATTGGAGCGCGGCCGGGCCGGGCAGTCGTTGCAATTGCCCGGAAAATCGGGCCGGCAGTCGGTATTGACGGCCTGGCAGTCGAAGGCGGGCTGGTTGTCGTAAGACACTTTGTGGTGCGTGTAGGCCACTGAGGAGAGCGACAACAGCCCGGAAAGCCCGTAGGGCATCAGGGAACCGAACTGCCCGTCCATGACCGTCAGTCCGGTGTCCCGGAGCTGGGGGGACGTCAGAAGGGCAATTTCCGATATCTCATGCATCAGATCGATATCGCGGCAGCCAAACAAACGGTTGACGGCGTTGCTGCCGGAGTAGGTCGCGTTGATCACCTGGGGGGCGGCCAGGCGCCACCGGGTCTTGCCGCTGCGTTCGTGCACCGCGACCCGCCATTCCCCGTGCGCGGCTTCGGCCGCTTTGATTTCGCAGTGGGTAATGATTTTGATGTTCGCTTCCGATCGGACTTGGCGGCGGTAATACTCGGCGATCAGCACCGGATCGAAGGTGTACTCGGTAGTAGCGTACAGGGCGGAGAGCCGGTCGAAGTTGAAAAGAGGATGCTCCGGAACGCGTTCGCAACGGATGTCGAGGTATTGGCAAAACCGCTCAAACTGCTGCGGATCGGTAAAGGAACCGAAGCGGTCGAGGGCGTAGTATTTATCGAAGGAGAAGTTGATAAAGGCCTGGTGATCAGCTGTAAACCGGGCTTTGTAGTCGTTGGACATCACGGCCGTAGCGATGCTGCGGGGGTAGTGATAACCGCTGTGCAGGCGCGCCTGATTGACGATGGACGCTTTCTTCAGCAAGTCTTTTTCCCGTTCCAGGATACATATCGACTGCCCCCGCCGCGCCAGGTACAAAGCGGCGTAGATGCCGAAGAGGCCGCCTCCCACCACAATAAAATCAAACCGATCGTGCATGTTTTTGGTGTAATGCCCTTAATTTCTGGTACAATTCGCGGTAGTCGTTTGTTGCAAGGGCCCGGAAAAAAGCGAGGGAATCGTCGAGTTGCTCCGTACGCGACGGGCCGATCAGGATGCCGCCGATGTCCGGGCTGTGGTAAGCGAAACAGAGGCCGCAGTGGTTGAAGCTCTGCACCGCCGGCCGCTTCGCGTTGCGGTTGGCGTCCGTCAGCAAAGTTTCCAGCGGGGTCGTGATCGGGTGGGCGCTGCTGACGTCGCCGCCCCGCACCGCCAGGGAGCTGTGGTCGTGGTACTCGGCGGGGTTGAGCTTGATGCCGCCGGCGTTGATGCCGTAGGTGATGAACCGGCGCCGGCCGTGAAATTGCGGATACCGATGGTAGTCGGAGTGCAGCAGGTTGTGTTTGATCTGGATGCGAAAATCGAGTTGGTAGGCCCGGTTCTCCGCGGCGTAGACCTCGGGATGGCGGACGCCCGAGAGGCCCACCCGAAGATGGTATTCATGAGCCACGCTAAGGGCTTCCAGGGTTTCGCGTATGGCGCCGGCATCGCTCCGGTTATCCCAGTGGATCATTAGCGTGTCGAGATTGTCGCCGAAGCGGAAGCGATAATCGTCGAGGTTGAGCAGCAGAAAGCTGCGGGTGAGGTTGTGGTCGGGCGTACGCATATTATTGAGGGAGCCGACTTTCATCATTACTTTCAGGTCGGAGACGCCGTGAGCGTTGATCCACTCCAGGAGGATGGTTTCCGAACGGCGAAAGTCCTCGGGCTGTTTGTTGATCGGATAGTTGGTGGCGGCGTCCACTTCCCGCAGGCCGGCGGCGTAAAAGCGGTCGAGCAAATCGAAACAGCGGTCGCGGGGCGTGGTCCACCCCCACATGGCGGCGCCCAGGATCAGAGTAATGGCTTCTTGCTTCTCGATGGTATTCGGATTTACTGGGTTTGCAAGTTCAGGGCGGCCGGTTTTTTCTTTTTCAGCTCGTACATCGACCGCAGGTAGCGCTTGGCCAGGGGAATGATCTTGACTTTGCTGCTGCTGATGTCGTCGGTCCATTTCACGGGAAGCTCGTAAAGTTTAAGTCGGCGCCATTCGGCGACGGTGAGCAGCTCGGTGGAAAAAAACCAGCCGTCGTTCTGGGCGCCGAACCGGTGCAGTTCGGAATATACCGGGCGGCGCAAGAACTTGAAGCCGCACATGCCGTCGGAAAAGCCGACCTGCAGGTACACTTTCAGGATGGTGTTGAAAATGCGGGAGGCGATCTCGCGCTTCAGGGGCCGGTCGATCACCTGCGAGTCGGGATGGAGGCGAGTAGCGTAAACGATATCGTAACCGCGTTCGGCGATGGCCGCGTAAGCTTCCGGGAAGTGGGCCAGGTCGGTAGCCAGGTCGAGGTCCATGTACCCGACAATATCGGCCTGCGACTGGCCCCAGGAGGTTTTGAGCGCCAGGCCGACGCCGCGGCGGGGCGCTTTGACGAAGGTCACCTCGGGGATCTCCGCCGTCAGCGCCCGGGCGATCTCCAGGGTCCGGTCGGTGGAGCCGTTATCGGCGATGACGATCTGCCACTGGCCGGCGGTCGGAAAATGATCCTGCAGGAAACGGTGCAGTATGCGCACGTTCTGATCCAGGGTCGCTTCTTCGTTGAGTACGGGGATGGTAACGTCGAAAGTCATAGGGACCTATTAGCTGCTGCGAAGATAATTGTTTTTGAAAAAGGGGGAAATGAGCGGGCGGCCCAAAACAGGGCAATCGCATTTAACCCGGATTATTCATGGGTTCTTCGCAATAGGTTAATCCATGAATAATCCGGGTTAAGCGATTTTTGGCGCTTCGCGTTAACCAACCGGGACGAATTTTCGTTCTTAAAGAACCTGAAAAGGGTTCAAATGCAACTGTCGGGCGGCTCACCCGTGCGAAGTAAAATCAGAGTCGGATGCGCGCAAAGAAAATACTGGCCCCGCTGGCCCTGCTTTTTGTCGGATATTTAATATACAGCCGCTGGGACAGCATCGCGGCTTTTGGAAAAGATCCGATTTCATTCCTCGTCTTTTCCTTTGTTCTCCTGCTGCTCGCTTTGGGAATTTATCGTATTTTGCGATACTGATGCCCGCAGGGCAAAAGAATTGAAAAAATGAATGCTAATAAAAAAGAATTGAAGAATAAATCTTTTTGGAAGCGTCCCGAAGGCGTGACCGGCATGGTCTTCCTGGCCGCTCTGATCATCGGCGCCGGCTATCTGTTGGTGGTCGGCCTGCCCATACTGGTCAATCTCATCCAGAATACACTCGCCCTGGCGGTGATGTTGCTGGTGCTGGGAGCCATCGTCTACATGGTGCTCGACCCGAAGATGCGCAACTTAATCGGCTATATGTATAAAAGCGTCATGCGCTGGATCACCGGCCTGTTCGTAAAGCTCGACCCCATCGCGATCCTCAAGTCGTACGTGGAAGAACTGCGGGACAATCTGCGCAAAATGAACAAACAGATCAGCAAGTTGCGCGGACAGATGCACAAACTGCAGGAAATTATCCACAACAACAAAAAAGAGATCCAAAGCAATCTGGCCCTGGCCAGCAAAGCCAAGGAGAGCAATAAAAAATCGGTCATGATCCTCAAATCGCGCAAAGCCGGCCGCCTGCGCGATTCGACTATGCGCCTCGAAGACCTCTACCGCAAAATGGAAGTCGTCTACCGGGTGCTGACCAAAATGTACGAGAACTCCCAGATCCTGATGGAAGACATCAAGGATCAGGTGCAGGTCAAAGAACAGGAACGCGCCGCCATCCACGCCAGCCACTCGGCTATGCAGTCGGCCATGAGCGTCATCTCCGGCGATCCCGACAAACGGGCCATGTTCGACATGGCCATGGAAGCCATCGCCGACGACGTCAGCGAAAAGGTCGGGGAGATGGAGCGCTTCATGGACGTCTCCTCCAGCTTCATGGATTCCATCGACCTGCAGAACGGGATCTTCGAGGAAGAAGGCCTGAAAATGCTGGAAAAATGGGAGCAGGAAGGGGTCTCCCGCATCCTGGGCGAGGAGAAAGAGGCCTTGCTGCTGCAGGCCAATAGCGAAGATAATAAGCTCGATCTCAACGCTCCCCTGCGCGAGCCGGTACGCGAACCGGGGCACCGGAATCAGTACGACAGTTTCTTCGAATGACCGGGAAGCGGATAAACAAATCTCAAAATAAATTATGAGTCAGACTTCCCACCAGTGATTCTCGGTTGGGGAGTAAGCACTTCTTCGTTCGCAGCGCCGGAGGCGCAAGGTATTGGTGGATTGTTTCGAAAAATGGGCTTCCGTATCTCCGGCACGGCAATCACTGCGTACAAAATATACTACCAATAGCTCTTCCCGCCGGGACGAGAGCACTACAATGTTTCAAACCGAGAATTGCTGACTTCCCACGCGGATCGGTATACTAACCCTGCGGGTCGCGGCGTTGGGGAGGATATGAAACAGCTAACCGCATTCTTTGCAGTCCTTTTTCTTCTGACGGCCTTTACCCTGAGCGGCCAATCGTACAATACGACCTTCGGCATGCGTTTCGGCACTGATTGGGGCATTACGGCGAAGCAGCGCGTAGCCAAGAAAACTTCGGTGGAATTCATCGCCCAGGCCAGCCTGCAACGCGAAGAGATGGTCCTGACTGTGCTGGGCGAACAGCACCTGCCGATGCCTACCCGCCGCCTGAACGTCTACACCGGCGCCGGTTTTCACAAAGGCTGGATCAACGAACCCGTCGATGCCGAACAAGAGCCTTATCGCGACCCCTTCGGCTTGTCGTTCATCATGGGCATCGAGTTGACCCTGCTGAAGATGAACCTCTCCTACGACTTCAAGCCGGCGATTAACCTGATCGGCGGCGAACAGCGCATCTACATGCAAACCGGTATCTCCGCCCGCTACGTCATCGCCAAGCGCAAACGCCTTCCCTGGGAGAAGAAAAAGAAGAAGTTCAACTGGAAGTTCTGGCAGAAAAAGAAGTGACGATCCTTCACGGCTATCTGCCCAGCATCTGCAATTTCCCGTCTTGGAAAAGCACGATGGGCTGAGCAGCCTCACCGGTTCCGGTGCGGCGAAGGACAATCAGGCTGTCGCTTTTTTGTAATACATATAAGGCCTCGGCGGCATTACCTACTGCCGCCAACGCGTCGTCGGGAATACCCCTTTCCGGAAATGCGCCCGGAAGCAATGGCGCGCAGTTGTCCAGATTGGCGATTTTTACTTTTTGTTCGGCAAACTGAAAATAAACGGCAAAAGCCGAAGCGCCTGCTTCAGCCTCTTCGCACCACAGTTTGACGGCCGCGGATGCGCCGGTTTGGCCTGCTTCTTTATCCGGCGCGCAAGCCGTCAGTAAAAAAAGGAGTAGGGTAGCGGAAAAAAAGATTTTCATAGCTCGAGTTTGGTTAAAAAATAAATGACCGGCTGGCCTATTTCGCCGGTAAATGATATATTTGCACCGCTTTTGAAAGGAAGGAGGAAAAAGGAACTTTCTCGGACCTCCTCTCGTTTCGATTCTTGTAAAATGGTGGCTATAGCTCAGCTGGTTAGAGCGCTGGATTGTGGTTCCAGAGGTCGCCGGTTCAAATCCGGTTAGCCACCCTGAATAAAAAGGCTTTCGCTATTGGGGCGAAGGCCTTTTCTGTTTTAGACCGTTACACCTTCCTAAGCTCAAAGGTTGCTTCCGCTTTTTTTCTCCATTTACAATGATGGAAAGCCGGTGCTCTCCGGGATAGTGTTTGCGGGTGGTCAGGTCGGCAAATGTCTGATGGCGGTTGATCCGTTCGTTTCCCACAAACGACCGTTCGGCAATCTGAAATATTTTAGAACTGGTTTTTCCACTTTTTTTTACAAAATCAATGATATATTCAAGACGGAGAAGCGCTGGTTCTGCTGCGGGATTGATGACCTGGAAGTGAAAATGGAGCTTCTCCCCAATGCGCAACGTTTTGGGTTCAAGGGTTAAACCAGCAATCGTAATACCCGCAGGGTCTCCAAAGCCAAAAAGCCTCAAGGCGTCTGTCGTCCCTGCTTTCAGCAAAGTACGCAGGGCGTGCTTCAGCAATTTATCCGTGAACGGAGCCTGGCCCATCCAGCGGCGAGCAATATCCAGCACGCGGTCGGGATGGTCTTTTGAAATGTCGTTCAGATTATTGGCTACACTCCTGCGAACGTATTCCGAAGGGTCGGCTTTTAATTTTTCCAGAATGGGCAGTACCGGCGCCGGATCTTTTTTGAAAGCGGGCAGGGCAACGGCCCAGGGGAGGCGGGGCCGGCAACCTTCGCTGGCTAAACGGCGGACATGCTCATCGGAATGGCCGGCCCAGGCCAGCATCCGTTCCATAACGAGCTCTGGGTAGCGTAAAATAAAAGGGCGAACGGCAAACTCACTGCTGGCATAAGGGGTGAAAAACGCCAGGGCGTCGAGGCTGATCTCAAGGTGCTCCAAACCATATTGCTCTACGTAATCCGGGAACGACATTTTTCCAAAATCGTTTTTTTTACCCTCGTCAATCACCTTTTTCAATAATTCGACGGCCGCCGGGAACGAAAGGTCCAGTACTTGATGGAGCACCTGCGTAGTATGGCGCATTCGTTCTTTCAACTCTCGGTTAACCCATTCTTCATCGAATATGAGGGAAAGAAAAAGTCCGCGCTGGAATCCGGGGTGATGTTTTTGGAAGTCTCCGGCCAGTTTTTCGAAAAAAGCCCGGTTGTAAAATTGCTCCTTGAGTGGTTCCACGATTTTTTCTTTTGTAAGGTAAACGATAAATTTGGTCAGTTCGAATTTGCTACCCAATAAAACGATCATTTATGAGTGAGCAGCCTCGTGTTCTCTGGCGACCGTCCGCTTCTTTTTTCGAATCCTCCAACCTCTATCACTATCAGCAATGGCTGGCATCGGAAAAAAAACTTTCTTTCGATAATTACGATGCGCTCTGGCGCTGGTCGGTCGCTGAACCGGCGGCTTTCTGGGAGTCGATTTGGGAATACTTCAAAGTGGAGGCGCAAGCTCCTTACCAAACGGTGCTATCCGCTGATCCAATGCCCCATGCCCGGTGGTTTGCCGGCAGCACCCTCAATTATGCGGAACATATTTTCAAGAAGCAAACGGAGCAACACCCGGCTATTTTGTTCCGGTCTGAACGCCACGATCTAACGGAAATAAGCTGGGCAACACTGCGCCGGCAAGTGGCCAGCCTGCAGCAGTATCTGCGGGAGGCGGGGGTGAAGCCCGGAGACCGCGTCGTCGCCTTTTTACCCAATATACCGGAAGCTACCGTCAGCTTTCTGGCGGCTTGTTCTCTGGGAGCGGTCTGGTCCAGTGTTTCGCCCGATTTCGGCGCAAACAGCATCATCGATCGTTTTCAACAAGTAGAACCCACGGTACTGATTGCCGTTGACGGGTATCAATACAACGGAAAACCCTATGACAAGATGGCGGTGGTGCGCGAACTAACAGAAGCGCTTCCTACGCTGGAACGAGTCCTCTTGGTACCTTATCTGGACGAAAGTGCAACCGCCGCTACCATTCCGAATGGTGTTGTATGGGAAGCAACTCAAAAATACGCAGACGCCACCCTTAACTTCGAAGCCGTCCCTTTCGAACATCCCATTTGGGTGTTGTATTCCTCCGGCACGACGGGCATTCCCAAAGCTATCACCCATTCGCACGGCGGGGTGTTGTTGGAACACTACAAGTACCTGGCCTTTCACAATGATGTGCATCCCGGAGAGCGCTTTTTCTGGTTTTCAACCACTGGGTGGATGATGTGGAACTTTGTACAAGCTTCCTTGCTGGTGGGGGGCGTGATCGTGCTTTACGACGGGAGCCCGGGCTATCCCAGCCTAGATGTGTTATGGTCCTTAACCGAAGAAGCAGGGATCAATCATTTTGGGACCAGCGCTCCGTATTTGGTTGCTTGTATGAAGAAAGAATTATCACCCGGCCAATCTTATGATTTGAGCTGCCTGCGCTCGTTGGGGTCAACCGGTGCACCGTTGCCACCTGAAGCATTTGATTGGGTCTACGCTGAACTAAAACCTGATATCTGGTTGTGTTCAATGAGTGGCGGGACGGACGTATGTACGGCATTCGTGGGCGGATGTCCATCGGAACCGGTTTATTTGGGAGAAATACAGTGCCGTTGTTTAGGGGCGGCCATTTACGCCTACGATGAAGCGGGGCAACCAGTAGTGGATGAAGTAGGGGAGATGGTCATTACCGAACCCATGCCATCCATGCCGATCTATTTTTGGAACGATCCGGGGAAAAAGCGATACCTGAGCAGCTATTTTGAAATGTATCCGGAAATCTGGCGGCACGGCGACTGGGTGCGGATCACCGAGCGCGGCTCCCTTGTCATTCTGGGTCGCTCGGACGCCACGCTGAACCGCCAGGGCGTCCGCATCGGCACGGCCGAAATATACCGGGCGGTCAATAAGGTGAAAGCCGTAAAAGACAGCCTGATCGTCAACCTGGAACTGAGCGGCGGGCGCCATTACATGCCGCTCTTTGTGCTGATGAACGAAGGGGAACCGCTTACCGATGAGATCATAAACGAAATAAAACAGACCCTGCGCCGCGATTACTCGCCTAGGCACGTGCCCGACGAAGTCATCGAAGTGGCGGATATTCCGTACACGATCAGCGGCAAGAAACTGGAGGCTCCCGTCAAAAAGATCCTGTTGGGGCATCCGGTGGAAAAGGCCGCCAATCCCGACTCGATGAAAAATCCGGAAACGCTGGACTTTTTCATTGCGTTCGCCAGGGAGAAGGTGAAATGAGATTACCAGTCCGTAAAAGCCTTATTGAAAATATCTTCCATCATCTGCTGGGAAATGGCGGTGATGGCTTCATCCTGAACGCTGGCCAGGTCGGTGGTGCTGGGAAAGTCGAAGAAGAAAGAAAAATTTTGTTTCCAGTCTTTTTCTTCTGCCGTATTGTCGAGGTACTCGATCGCGGTGACGATGGTCAGGCGGTTGATGGCGGTGGTTTCGCCGGGTTGCGGCGCTTCCGAGGTAACGCGGAAGTCGACCACCGTGCCGCGGAATTCGATATCCGGATCCGTTTCGTTGAGGATGAGGCGCGACTCGGTCCGAATTTTTTCTTTCAGGTCTTCGGTCAGTCTGACCTCCAGGGTGGGCGGCGCATTCACTGCGTTGTTGCGAAATTGCGCCACGTAATAGGATTCTACCTCGGGGGCGATGCTGATGCCGCGGAACGAGTAGCAGCCGTTCAGTGAAAAGGCGGCAATGGCGAGCAGCAGGAAACAGCGAAGCATAGCGTTACAGGTCATATTCTTTAATTTTCCGGTAGAGGGTGCGTTCGGAAATACCCAGTTCCTGGGCCGCTTCTTTGCGGCGGCCGTTGTGTTTTTCGAGGGCTTTCCGGATGAGTTCGCGTTCGTTCTCCGCCAGCGAGAGGTTCTCCTCGACCACTTCGGAGGGGGCGTAATCTTTGGTCGGCGATTTTTCGATGATGATGGGCGGCAGCGGGCCGTTATCCTCGTAATTGCCGTGATCGCGTTCGTCATCCTCCAGCATATCGGCCAGGTGGCTGAGGTTGGGCTGGGTTTTGCTGCTGGGGCCCTGGAGCGCGCGCAGCGAGCGGCGGTCGGGCACCTGGAGGTCATTGTTCTGGATGAGCTCAAAGACCAGGCTTTTCAGGTCGTTGAGGTCGTTTTTCATATCGAAGAGCAGCTTGTAGAGGATCTCCCGCTCCTGCAGGGTGGAAGCGTCGTCGGTGGCGCGTTCCGCGATGACGGGGAGGTTGCGATTGAGCGAATTGGGGATAAAGCCGGCCAGGTCGCCGGCGCTGATGTGGCGGCTTTCGGCGAGGATGGAGGCCTGTTCGGCCAGGTTTTTCAGCTCGCGGATATTGCCGGGCCAGTGGTAATTTTCGAGCAGGGCCCGTGCGCTATCGTCCAGCCGTATCGGTTCGATGCGGTATTTTTCGGCAAAATCGACGGCGAACTTCCGGAACAGCATATAGATGTCTTCCCGTCGTTCGCGCAGGGCCGGCACCCGGATGGGCACGGTGTTGAGCCGGTAGAACAAGTCTTCCCGGAATTTGCCCTTTCTGATCTTTTCGTCCAGATTGACGTTCGTGGCGGCGATGATGCGCACGTCGGTCCGCTGCGGCTTGGAGGATCCCACCCGGATAAACTCGCCCGTTTCGAGCACGCGCAGGAGGTAAGCCTGGGTGTCGAGGGGCATCTCGCCGATTTCGTCCAGGAAGATGGTGCCGCCGTCATAAGTCTCGAAATAGCCTTTGCGTTCGGACGTGGCCCCGGTGAAGGCGCCCTTTTCGTGGCCGAACAATTCGGAATTGATAGTGCCCTCGGGGATCGCCCCGCAGTTGATGGCGATGAAATCGTTGTGTTTGCGGGGGCTGAGGGAATGGATGACTTTCGAAAAGACTTCTTTACCTACCCCGCTCTCTCCGCTGATGAGCACCGACAGGTCGGTGCCGGCCACCCGTACGGCGGTGTCGAGGGCGCGGTCCAGTAATTCCGACTGGCCGATAATGCCGAACCGTTGTTTTATGCTTTGTAATTTTTCCATGAATCACTCCTTTGCCGGTCGGGTCGGCTGAGCCGGGGCGTCAGCTTACGATGCGGCCCCGTAGCGTGGCGCTGGTGGCGTCACTGACCCGGACCTGTACGTAATCGCCCGGCCGGTAATCGCCTGTTTTGGGGAAGACGATCATTTTGTTTTGGGTGTTGCGGCCCTTGAACTCCTGGTCGGAACGGCGCGAATCTCCCTCGATCAGCACCTTGAAGGTCTTGCCGATATCGGCCTGGTTGTGCCGGTAGGAGATCTGGGTTTGCAGGCGGATGATCTCCTGCAGGCGCTGTTTTTTGACTTTTTCCGGCACATCATCCGGGTATTTCCGTGCGGCGAGGGTGCCCGGCCGCTCTGAATAGAAGAACATGTAAGACATGCTGTACTGCGCCTTTTCGATGACGCTGAGCGTATCCTGGTGTTCGGCTTCGGTTTCCGAACAGAAGCCGGCAATGATATCCGATGAGATGGCGCAATCGGGAATGACCTCGTAGATGCGCCGCACTTTTTCCAGGTACCATTCCCGGTCGTAGGTGCGGTTCATGAGCGCCAGGATGCGGCTGCTGCCCGACTGCACCGGCAGGTGAATGTACTTGCAGATGTTTTCGTAGCGGGCCATGGTATAGAGCACCTCGTCCGTGATGTCTTTGGGGTGGGAAGTCGAGAACCGCACCCGCAGATCGGGATGCACCTGGGCGACCATTTCCAGCAATTGGGCGAAGGTCACGGTTCGCTCCGATTCGGGGTTTTGCCATTTGTAAGAATCGACGTTCTGCCCGAGCAGGGTAACTTCCCGGTAGCCGCGCCGGAACAGGTCGGTCGCTTCGGCGACGATGCTGAAGGCGTTGCGGCTGCGCTCGCGCCCCCGCGTGAAGGGCACCACGCAGAAGGAGCACATATTGTCGCAGCCGCGCATGATGGAAATAAAAGCGGTGACGCCGTTGGAATCCAGGCGCATAGGGCTGATGTCGGCGTAAGTTTCCTCGCGCGACAGAAAGACGTTGATGCCTTTGTCGCCTTCTTCGGCGTTTTGTACGAGTTTGGGCAGGTCGCGATAAGCGTCGGGGCCGATGACGAGGTCAACCAGTTGCTCTTCTTCGAGCAGCTTCTCTTTCAGGCGTTCGGCCATGCAGCCGAGTACGCCGACGAGGGCGCCCGGGCGCCGGGCCTTAATTTTATCGAAGACGCGCAGGCGCTTGCGCACCGTATCCTCGGCTTTTTCCCGAATGGAACAGGTATTGATGAGGATGAGGTCGGATTCTTCCAGGTTGCGCGTGGGGCGAAAACCGATTTCCCCCAGGATCGCCGCGACGATCTCGCTGTCGTTGAAATTCATCTGGCAGCCGTAGCTTTCGATATAAAAACGCTTGCCGTTGTCGCGCGCCTGCTCTTTTGCATCGGTTGGAAAGAAAACCGTTCCCTGTTTGCGCTCGTCGATCTGCTTCGTGATTCCCGTCAGGGTTGGATTGTTGTCGTACATTGACCGTATCGGTTTTTAATAAGCGAGCACAAAGATAACGGTTTTCGTGAGAAATGTGCCATTTTGACAGGCTCCGGCCGCGGAAAAGATGCGGATTTCCGCGGCCGGCGGTCGTCAAAAGCGGTAATCGATGCGGGCGGTGAAGTTGCGCGGCGCCTCCAGCAGGCCGGGCCGGGTGGAATATTCCACGTTGAAGGCGTTGCCGAGCAGCAGCATCAGCCGGAATGGCTTCGTGATCTGGTAGCCGGCCCGGAAGTTGACCACGGTAAAGCCCTGGTCGTTTGCTTCGCGGTATTCCTGCAGGCCGGGCACCAGCGCCAGCAGTATCCCGTCGATGGCTTCGATGCGGCTGTTGTGGAATACTTCCGCGCCCAGCGTGAATCGGCCGGGCGTAGCTTCCGCGTCGAGTTTGAACAGGTGCTTCGACCGGTATTTCAGGACGTTTTCGTTGGAAGAAGAGCGGTCGGCGTTGATCTGCCCTTCGGTGGCCGTTTCGAAGTCGGTGATGCGGGTGGTGTCGAAATTGTCGAAAGTGGGATCGATGTACGTATACCCGGCAAGCAGGTTGAACGGAACGTCGGCGATCTCGCCCCGACCGGCTACGGAAGCTTCCAGGCCCTGGATCTGGGTGCCGCCGGTATTGACGGCGCTGAAGCCCAGGCCGAAGGGCGTGAAGTTGAAGTTAAACTCCACCATATTGTCGAAGCGGGAGATGAAGGCGGCCAGGTCGACAAAACCCTCAAAGCTGCCGAACCGGAAGCCTTGTTTCAACCCGATTTCTCCCGACCAGCCCGTTTCGAAGTCGAGAGCGGGGTTGGGGAGGATGGTGACGCCGCCGGCATTGGTGAAGATAAACTTTTCGGCGATCGACGGGAAACGGTAGCCCTGGCCCCAGGAAGCGCGCAGAAAAGTGGCTTCGGCCGCCCGGTAATTGAGGCCGAGCCGGAACACCGGCCGTGAGTCGGTCTCGTCGCTGGGAGCGATGGGGACGTCGTTGACCGTAAAGCCGGGATTGTCGATGCGGTTGGCTTCGAAGCGAAAGCCGGCCGAGACGTTGAGGCGTTCGAAAAGCGCTTTGTCGAGCTGGACGTAGCCGGCGAAATTGGTGGCGGTAAAGGTGGTGTCGCCGTACAGCTCCGCTTCGGTGGAAGTGCCGAGCCCGACGATGCCGGCCGTCAGCACGAGGCCGGCGCTTTCTATGTTGCGTTGGAACTGGTATTCGCCGTAGTAGGAGTTGGAGCGGTTGCTTTGATTGCCTCCCAGGTCGTTATTGTCGGTGAAGAAAAAACGTCCCAGTACGCGGTGGCGGTTGCCGGCGCCGTCGAAATAGGTGAGGTGAGGATCGAGGTTGTAGCGAAACCGGTCGCGCCGGCTCACCGAAGAAGTATCGGCATTGTAGGGGCGATCGGCGTCGGCCCAGTAGAAAAAGCCGCCGTTCTCACCGTAGTTGAAATTGGCGTTCAGGCCGAATGACAGGCGGTCGGTAGCCCGGTAGCGGGTATTGAAATTGAATCGGCCGAACTGATTGTAGGTATTTTGGTTGAAGCTTTCTTCGTCGAAGTAGAAGCCCCCGAGTACGAGGTCGAGTTTGTCGATCTTGCGGCGGTGGGCCACGCTGGCGCCCAGGGTGCGCGGCGCGCTATCCCACCAGGCTTTTTCTTCGTCTTCTGGTTTGAAATAGTGGGTGTAGTAAGCAGAGACGATGGTTTCCGGCTCTGCTTTAGGATAGGCCGTGCGGACGTTGACGATGCCGTTGAGCGCCGAAGAGCCGTAGAGGGCGGAGGCGGCGCCTTTCAGTACTTCGACCTGGGCGATATTTTCCACCGGGACGTCCACCCAGTTGGGAAAACCGGCGTCGGGCTGCAGGATCGGAATGTCGTCTACGAGCAGCAGCACCCGGCTGCCGGCGCCCTGGCTGTAGCCGGAGCCGCCGCGGATGTTGGCCTGCCCGTCGATGATGGTCACGCCCGGCACTTTTTCCAGGGCGTCGTCGAGCGATAGCTTGTTGGCGTTCTCGATCAGCCGGGGCTGGAGCACCTCCAGCGAGACGGTAACCTCGCTGAGCGGCTTTTCGTATTTACCGGTGGTGACGGTAGCCGTTTCCAGGACGGTAAAAGCGGGTTTCAGCGCCAGGTCGAGCTGTCGCGTCTCACCTGCCGTCAGCTCGACGGTTTCCTCGTAGGTGCGGTATCCGATATACGAAACCTTCAATTGGTAGGTTCCCGGAGGAACGGTAAGCCGGAAAGCGCCTTCCAGGTCGGTGATGGCGCCGGTAGTCGTACCCATGGCAACGGTGGCGGAAATCAGCGGTTCGCCGGAGGCGGCGTCGGTGACTTTCCCTTCAATAGTGGTGTCCTGGGCGATCAGCCTGCCTGCAAAAAGCAGGGAAACCCAAAACGTCAGGAGGTTTGATGTGCGCATTGCGTATCCTTTGTTGAAATTGACCAATGGGTTCAAAGAGCAGTTCGGCAGGGCAAAAGTAGCACAATATGATTGAATTTTTTCAATACGCCGACGACAATTCCGGGAAGTAAGCCGGATTACAATTTTGTTAAAATGTGACCAGGCGTTGTCGATTTTATCATATCTTGCAAAACTTAAAATCAAGTTTTACAACCAAATCGTCTTACTATGAGAGGGAAGTTTTTACTATCCATTCCTTTTATTTTCTTGTTCTTCAGTAACTTGGGCTTTGCCCAGGAATGCGAACCGGCGGAGGAGCTTCCGCCCAACGCCATCGTTTTTCCGCTGCCGTTTTCCGATAGCAATCCCGACGGCGGGATCACCGACACGGCAGTACTCAACCAGTATTTCGAGTTTGCCGTCACCATCGACAATCCGGGAGAGTTCAACGGCATTCCGTTCGAAAGTATCGAACTGACGACGGAAGGAGCGATCTCCAATCTCCCGTCCGGCATGGACTACATCTGCAATCCGCCCAACTGCATCATCGGCCCCATGGAACGCGGCTGTATCCTGCTGTTCGGCACGCCCGACGACCCGGCTGACGTCGGTGTACACGATCTGACCATTACCGGCATCCTTCGCCTGGCGGGCGGCACCACCATCCCGGTCACTTTCCCGGGCTCCCCGGGTTTGCCTTCCGGCAACTACTTTTTGTTCGTCAACGAGACGGTCTCCACCCAGGAGTTGCTGCGGGCTTCCATCGACCTGGAAAGCCGGCCCAACCCGACTGCCGGTCTGACCCAGATCCTCGTCACTGCGGAAAACGCGGACGATTTCGACTTTCTGGTCACCGACGTGCTCGGTAAGGTCGTGCACCGCCGCACGGTTTCCCTGATGAGCGGGGAAAATACCATCGAATTCAACGCCGGTAACCTGGCGCCGGGTATGTACCATTACGTGCTGCGCAACGAATTGGGCGCCGTAGCCGAACGCCTGATCATCAGCCGTCGCTAGTCTGTTTTTGCTTATCTCCACACCCTTCTGAATTTCCCTCATTGTAAGTTGGCCGGCCGGCGCATAGCATCGCCTATGCTGGCCTTTCTTTTATCGAACCCATTAACCCGTAATGGGGTCATCCAAAACTCAACGCGATGAAAAGGGAAGTCTACATCATCTTACTACTTTTAATCTCAGGGATTACCGGATACGGCCAAATGGGATGTCCCGGTTGTCTGGTAACCCTGTCGGATACTTTGCCGGAGGACACCATTTTTCTGGGCGAAGCCGCCGGCGGACAGGTCGGACAGTTCTACGACGCCGACCTCAGCTTTCGCATGCCCAAGACCACCGATCCGGTCAACGCGGTCGATCCGGGAACGCCGGCCGGGTTGACGATCGACCAGATCACCATCCTCTCGGTATCAAACGTTCCGCCCGGCCTCAGCTGGGAGGCCAACCAACTGGAATTCGATCCCGCTACCCAAACTGACGGATGCGTCAAATTTTGCGGCATCCCATTGCAACCGGGCCTCTACGAAGTGGAAGTGGTGGTATCGGCTGAAGTTTTCCTCATCACGGAAACGACCTCTTTCAGTTTCCCGTTGCAAATCGACCCTTCGGTGAGCGATACGGAAGGGTTTACAATGGTGAATAACTCCGGTTGCGGGGAGGTCACGGTCGATTTTTCCAATAATATCCCCGCCGGGGATAACGAGGGCATCAGCTACCTGTGGGATTTCGGCAACGGCAATACCTCCACCGCTGAATCGCCCCCCGCTCAGGTGTACGACGAACCGGGAGTCTACGAAGTCAACTACCAGGCCGTCGTGGATACGATCGGTTATCTGCTGACTTCCGTCTCCGTCGATTCGCTGGACTGCTCCGACTTATTCAACGGGCCGGATGTGGAGGTCACCCTCTTCGATCCGGCGGGCGAAGTGATCTATGTTTCTGAGCCCGTGAACAATGCCCAATTGCCGGTGGTGTTCAATCTGAACCTGGCCCTGGATACGGGGACTTACCGGCTGGAAGTCAAGGACGATGACTTTGGGTTGGGCGGCGATGACGATCCCTGCGGGGTCATTGAATTCGATCGCGAGGCCGGGGCCGGCGCCTTCACCCAGGGGGCGCTCAAGGTCAACCTGGGGCTTTTCCATCCCGTAGATACCATTCGCTCCGCCGACACGGTGAGGGTATTCCCCCAGCCGGCGGCGCCGAATGTCACCGGGGCGCCGGCTACGCCGCTCTGCGAAGGAGAAGCGCTGGTGCTGTCGACTGACCTCGCCGGCGACCTCCAATGGTACCGGGACAGCCTGCCTTTGGTAGGCGAAGTGGAGGAAGTCCTGAACGTCGATCAGGCGGCCACCTACTGGGTGACCTACACCTCCGATGAGGGTTGCCAGGCCGTTTCCGATCCGGTATTCATCACTTTCGAGCCCCTGCCCGTCAGTCCGGTGTTCTTCAACGACGACAATATGCTGGCCGTTTTCGATACGGCCGCGCTGCCGGAAGTCTACGATCTGCACTGGTATTTCGAGGGGGAAAGCCTGGGCTCGCTGGTGGATCCTTTCGCTCATTGCGCTAGGGCCAGCGGGGAATACGTGCTGGAAGTAACCGATCTGAATACGGGCTGCAGCAGCGCCTATAGCCAGTTGGTATTCGTCGATCCGGATGGAATAGATTGTACGACGAGCACGGTAGCGGCAAATGCGGCGGAGTCAGCGCTATGGCGCGCCTGGCCCAATCCTGCCGGCCGGGAAGTTTTCCTCTCGCCGCCGGAACTATGGACGGGCCCCGTGGCCTGGCGTTTACTCGACGGCCGAGGCGCCGTTATGGACTCCGGCCGAAGCCCATTCGTCGAAGGGGCGCTGCGCATCGATTTATCGGAGTTCCCTGCGGGCCTGATCTTTGTGGAGCTGCAGTTGGGTAACGACCGGCAGGTGTTGAAGGTGATCAAATAATCCGGCTTAGCGAGTACCCACAAAGGTCAGCTCGAACCCTTCGATGGATTCCAGAGCGGGTGCTTCTTCGAGGTGTACGCCGGCGACTTTCGCCTTGAGCCGGGTGAGGGTCGCCGCTGCTTCGCTCTGCCGGATCGCAATGTCGACCCGGGCGGCGTCGCCGAAATGTTGGTCGATCATCGGGATATCCAGGCTTTTGACGGCGCTCATCACTTCGCCCATGATGGCGTAATCAAAAGATAAGCGGTAGACATTTTCGACGGTGCGTTCGATGACGGTGGCCTGCCGCAGGGCGTCGGCGGCGCTTTCGCGATACGCCTGGATCAGGCCGGAAGCCCCGAGCAGCGTGCCTCCGAAGTAGCGCACGACGATAACGATGATATTGGTGAGGCCGAAGCTGTCGATCTGTCCGAGTATAGGGCGTCCGGCGGTGCCGCTGGGCTCGCCGTCGTCGTTGGCCCGGAAGTTGTTGCCGTCCAGGCCCAGCCGGAACGCAAAGCAGTAATGGCGGGCTTTGGGGTGCAGCTTGCGCACCGCTTCCAGGTGCTCCTGCCATTCCGTTGCTGAGTAAGCCGGGAAGGCATAGGCGAGAAACTTGCTGCCCCGGTCGCGAAATATCCCTTCGCTGGCGGCGGCGATGGTGTGGTAGGTGTCGGGCGTTTGGGCCATTTTCTCCGGTTAGCAATAGTGAAATGATCGACCCGCAAAAATACAGTCATTTTACCGTTCTTAGGACCATTTACCCCGCGGGTATCCTATATTTGTGCAAAATTTGGGCTTGTGGAACGTACGCTCGCACAATACGACGCGATCATCGGCCGGTGCCGGGAGCTTTTCGAGCAAAAAAACAGCGACTACGGCGCCGCCTGGCGCATCCTGCGCCCTGCTTCGCTTACCGATCAGCTGTATATCAAAGCCAAGCGCATCCGCAGCATCGAAGAAAAAGGGACGCAGAAGGTAAAAGACGGCGTGGAAGAGGAGTACGTCGGCCTGGTCAATTACAGCCTCATGGCTTTGATCCAATTGTCAGTGCCGGCCGAAGCACCGCTGGAACTGCCGCCGGCCGAAGCCCTGGATCGTTACGATCACTGGGCCGGGGAAACCCGCGAGCTGATGATCGCCAAAAACCACGATTACGGGGAAGTATGGCGGGAAATGCGCCTGAGTTCCATTACCGACCTGATCCTGATGAAATTGCTGCGCATTAAACAAATTGAAGACAATGCAGGTATTACTCTAGTATCGGAAGGCTTATCCGCCAACTATCAGGATATTGTCAATTACGCTATTTTTGCGCTGATTAAGATCCACGAAAAAAAAGAAGACAGATCATGACGCTGGGCAAACTCGTGTTATTCGTAGCCGTCGCCGCACTGATTCTCACGCTCGTTTTCGGTTTGGTTTTTCGCCGGGTGAAAAACTGGCCGATCAGTTTTTTGCAGAACTTCGCCGGGATATTGTTCATTGTATCCGGCTTTGTCAAGGCGGTCGATCCGCTGGGCACCGCTTACAAGATGGAACAGTATTTCGCCGAATTCGAGTCCGTCTTCCAGGGCGCCTGGTTCGCGTTCATGTCGCCGGTCTTTCCCTGGCTGGCCGGCTACGCCATCGGTTTCGCTGTATTTATGATCGTTTTCGAAATCATGCTGGGGGTGATGTTGCTGCTGGGGGCGGCGCCCCGGTTTACGGCCTGGGCGTTTTTGCTGTTGGTCGTTTTCTTCACCTTCCTCACCGGATTCACTTACCTGACGGGCTACGTGCCGGAAGGGGTGAACTTTTTCCAGTTCGGTCAATGGGGCGACTACGTGGCTACCAATATGAAAGTCACCGACTGCGGTTGTTTCGGCGACTTTATCAAACTGGAGCCGCGCACCTCCTTCTTCAAGGACGTCTTCCTGCTGGTTCCCGGCTTGCTCTTCGTCATTTTCTGGTCACATAAGCACCAGCTACTTAATGCGTTCGGGCGCGCCGCCATCGTGGTGTTGGCTACGGTAGGGATTACTTTCTATTGCTTTACAAACTACGTATGGGATATCCCGAAACTCGATTTCCGGCCTTTCAAGGTAGGGGTTGACGTAGCTGAACGCAAAGCGATGGAAGAAGAAGCGGCGGCCAATGTCGATATCATCGCCTATCGCATGACCAATAAAGCTACCGGCGAGGTAGTCGAAATGCCTTACGAAGCGTACCTCAAAGCATATAAAGAGTATCCGAAGGAAGCGTGGGAACTCGAACAGGTGAAGTCGGAGCCGGCCGTGCCGCACACCAAGATCAGCGAGTTTGAAGTGAACGACGTCGATGGAAACGACGTGACACAGGATATTTTGTCCGATCCGGGCTACGCCTTTATGGTCGTCGCCTACGAGTTGAAAGGCAAGGAAACGACCGGCGTCAAAACAGTAGTCGATACCACCTACGCCACGGATACGGTGCGCACCGCGGATACGGTGTACACCCAACGGCGTATTGCCGATGTACAGAAACGCCAGGTTCCGGCAACGGTCTACGAATGGAAGCCGGATTACCTTCAGCCCTGGCAGGAAAGGGTGAGCCCCATGCTGGAAGCCGCCCGCGCGGACGGGGTCGGCGCCTACGCCATCACCAGCTTTGCCGCCCCGGAAAAGCTGGCGCAGTTTCAGGAAGACGCCGGCGCCCACTTTCCCATATACGTGGCCGACGATATTCTGTTGAAGACGATCATCCGATCCAACCCCGGCGTGGTGCTGATGAAAGACGGAGAGATCATCATGAAATGGCACCATTTGCGCCTGCCGAGCTATCCGGAGATCAAAGCGCAGTACATGCAGGAATAGGGTAGTGCATAAGCAAAATTCTACTTCTGGTTCATCTCGGGTTATCCGGCTCAAAACTGGAAATCAAAGGAATGCAGCCGCATCGGATGAAGAAAAAACAAATAAGCCGACCAAACCGGTGATTTTTATGAAAATTGCCTTTACTTTGTAAGCCTATATTGGGTGGAAAAATGTAGTTTTTTCCGCTCGTGACCTATGATTAACCAAATTGCGGAAAAGTCAGACCACCTAGATGTTAAGCAGAAGGAATGTCCGCATCAAAGTCATGCAGACGCTCTACGCGCTCAGCCGTGATGAAAAAATGGGCTTCGACGGGGCCATGCGGCACTACCGCGAGAACGTTCGCAGATCCTTTGAGCTGTATTTATTTAATCTTCTTCAATTCATCCACGTTGCGGAATACGCAAAGGTGGATGCGGAGAAACGACACGCCAAACTACTCCCATCTGACGAAGACCGCCAGTTTAGCGCCAAGCTCGCCGAGAACGAATTGATCCGGTCCCTCACCGAGAATGAAGAACTCAAGCGCCTGTACCGGGCTTATCAGTTTGATGAAGGTAGCGACGATGACCGCGTACGGCAGATCTACGTCGGTTTCGCCAAGTCAGACGAGTACCGCGATTACGTGCTCGGCAAGGATGATGATCCCGAAAACCACCAGAAGATGTTACTCACCCTCTACAAGCACTGCCTGGGGGATGAGATGTTCACCGACCTGATGGAAGACAACTTTCCGCTCTGGGTAGACGACGAGTCGCTGATCGTCGGCGCCATCAAGAAGACCATTAAAGCCCTTCCGGCTGCGGGCGCTTTTTTCGAGAGCTACCGGCCGTCGGCCGAAACGACCGTTGAATTCGGGGAAAAGCTGCTGCAGGCGGTGATGAACGAAGACAGCGACCTGCTCGAGATCATCGAACCGACCCTGAAAAACTGGGACGTCGACCGGGTGGCCGTCATCGATATGATCCTGTTGAAAATGGCGCTCACCGAGCTCGTCACCTTTCCGACCATTCCCACCAAAGTGACGCTTAACGAGTTTGTCGAGATCTCCAAATTGTACAGCACCGAGAAGAGCAAAGATTTCATCAACGGCATCCTCGACCGCCTGATGAAAAAACTACACAAAGAAGGAAGGATAAAAAAAGAAGGTCGGGGGCTGATGGAATAAAACCCGGCGCCAGGGCGGCCGGTAAGCACGATCACATTCATCTCCGCGTTTGGGGCGTATTTCCCGTTAGGCCTTTCTATTCCTGCAAGTTATTATATTTGCTTCATGAACGAAAAAATTGTCATCCTTGATTTCGGCTCGCAATACACGCAGCTCATTGCCCGCCGGATAAGAGAGCTGAATATTTTCAGCGAAATCGTTCCCTTTAACAAAATCCCGGCGCTCGACGATTCCGTGAAAGCAATAATTTTATCCGGGAGCCCGTTCTCGGTTATCGACGAAAACGCCCTGAAAACAGACCTGGAAGCGCTGGTGGGGAAGAAGCCGACCCTCGCCATCTGCTACGGCGCCCAGTATATCGCCCACCACTACGGAGGGCAGGTACAGCGCTCGGCAAAGCGCGAGTATGGCAAAGCCAACCTGCAGCGGTTCTACGAAGAGGATCCTTTGTTCAAGTCGGTGCCCGCAGGATCGCAGGTGTGGATGTCTCACGGCGACACCATCATGCAGGTGCCCGAGGCCTTCGAGCTGCTGGCCGGTACGGAAGCCATCGAAGTAGGCGCTTTCCGCTCCAAACCCGGTACTTTTCCGGCGCCGGTCTACTGCCTGCAGTTTCACCCCGAGGTGACCCACAGCCTGGACGGCCGGACGCTATTGCACAATTTTGCATTCGACATTGCGGGGTGCAAAGGCGACTGGACGCCGGCTTCCTTCGTAGAGGAAACGATCGAGCAACTGCGCGCTGCCGTCGGCGACGATCACGTACTGATGGGGCTTTCGGGCGGCGTGGATTCCACCGTTGCGGCCGAGCTCCTGCACCGGGCCATCGGCGACGCCCTGGTTTGTTTTTTCATCGACAACGGGCTGCTGCGCAAAAACGAGTTCGAGGAGGTGCTCACCTCATACCAGAGCATGGGCCTGCGCGTGGTAGGCATCAATGCCCGGCAGCAGTTCTACGAAGCGCTCTCCGGCATTTCCAACCCGGAAGAAAAGCGCAAAGCCATCGGCCGGGTGTTTATCGAAGTCTTTGAGGCCCAGGCCGAAAAGATCGAAAAGGTACAATGGCTGGGGCAGGGCACCATTTACCCCGACGTCATCGAATCGGTTTCCGTTCACGGCCCTTCGGTGACCATCAAATCGCACCACAACGTCGGCGGCCTTCCGGAAAAGCTGCGGCTTAAAATCATCGAACCGCTGCGGATGCTCTTCAAAGACGAAGTGCGCCGGGTGGGCGAAGAGCTGGCCATCCCGCGCAATATTTTAGGGCGCCATCCCTTTCCGGGACCGGGGCTGGGCATCCGGATACTCGGGACGGTAACCCCCGAAAAAGTAGCGCTGTTGCAGGAAGCCGATGCAATCTTCATCGACAATCTGAGAAAATACGATCTTTATGATGAAGTATGGCAGGCCGCTACGATCCTGCTGCCGGTACAGTCGGTGGGCGTAATGGGCGACGAGCGGACCTACGAACAAGCCGTCGCGCTGCGGGCGGTCAACTCAACCGACGGCATGACGGCCGAATGGAGCCGGCTGCCCGCCGATTTTCTGGCAACGGTTTCGAGCGAAATAATTAACAACGTCAAAGGAATAAATCGCGTGGTCTATGATATCAGTACCAAACCTCCGGCCACTATTGAATGGGAGTAAGCTGTGCCTGTTGCTTGCCTTGCTGTTGTTTTCGTCTTGCGAATTGTTTCGCGTGGCGGGCGCCGGTGAACCGGAGGACAAAGATAAAGAAGAGCTGGACCCTATCCAGGGCAGACGGATCTACGATCCGGAAACCGGCACGTACGTCCTGGTGGATGTCGGCCCTACGGAAAAGATGGATACCATCCGGTGGAAAGAAAGGCCCGAAGACAGCTACCCGCCCATCACTTCAGAGGCGGAATTCGTGATCGATGAAGAGGGGGGCAAGGAAGAAGGAAAAGACATGGGTACGACCGGTCCGTACGACTCCCGCCTCCTCAGCCGGTACAATGTCGCTGTGCTGCTGCCTTTTTTGTCCAACCGCTTTACGGATGAGACGGAAGAGATCGAGATCGGCCTCACGGAATGGACGCTCCACTTCTACGGCGGGGTCCGCCTGGCGCTCGACGACCTCGATGCGGAAGGGATCAGCCTTAACGTCTCGGTGATCGATACCGAAGCCTCCACCGGTGTGCTCAATCAGCGCATGCGCGAAAATGAAGAACTCAGCGAGGCCCACCTGATCATCGGACCTTACCGGCGCGACAATGTCCGGCTCGCGGCCGAATTTGCTCGCAAAGAGGGCAATGTGCTGGTTTCGCCTTACAGCGCTTCTTCCCGCCTTTCGGATCGCAATCCGAATTACATCCAGGTGAGCCCTTCGCTGCGTACGCACTGCGTTGCCATCACCCGCCACGCCCGCGCCCGCTACCGCACCGACCAGATCGTGCTCGTGAGTCGCGACAATGAGGTCGAAAAGCAACGCCTCGATTTTTTCCAGGAAGAACATTTCCGGCTGGCGGGGTCCCGCAGCGTACCCAAATTTCGGGAGCTGATCATTGAGGAAGACGAAAACCTCAGCGATACGGATCTGCTGATGCAGGTGGAATTTCCGGATACGGCCGTATTTATCCTGCCTTCCTGGTCCAGCGAAGCTTTCGTCTATGATTTTTTACGGAAACTGGACCTGGCGCGCAACAATTTTGCTCATATCGTCGTCTACGGGATGCCCCAATGGATGGAATACGAACAGATCGACTTCGACTACTACGCCAAGCTCAACGTTCACGTCAGCAGTAATATCTACCTCGATCACCTGTCGACGGATATCAAATTTTTCAAAAGGCGATTCTATGAACGCTACGGCGCCCCGCCGCAACCGGAAGCTTTTATCGGTTACGACGTGATGCACTATTTCGGCAATATGCTCAATGAACACGGCACTCGCTTCCAATACATGATGGAGCGCGAGCCGCGGGAAGTGCTGCACACGATTTTTGATTTCGAAAGGGTCACGCTGGTTTCCGCTTCCGATTTCGACCAGGAAAACCTGCCGATCGAACAATTCGAAAATAAGTTTGTCAACATACTGCGATTCGAAGACTATCAATTTAAGCCGGCGACCGATTGATAGCGGCCGGCGCAGTTTGCAAACTTATACCCATGTTCGAAACGATCAATCCTTTAAATAATCAGAGCATTCAACAATTTCCCGTTCTCAAGCCCGATGCGTTGCGCGAACGCCTGGAGCTGGCCGGCCATACTTTTTCCGGCTACTGGCGGGAGCAGACCATCGCCCAGCGGGCTATTGCCGTTCACCGCCTGGCCGACTTACTGCGAGCGCAAAAGGACCATCTCGCCGGCCTGATCACCCTGGAGATGGGAAAACTGACGGGGCAGTCGGTAGGCGAAATTGAAAAATGCGCCTGGCTGTGTGATTATATGGCCGACCAGGCCGCTACTTTTCTGGCCGACCGGCCGGTTGAGACCGATCATGCCGAGAGTTTTATCAATTATCAGCCGCTCGGCGCGGTGCTGGGGATCATGCCCTGGAATTTTCCGTTCTGGCAGGTTTTTCGCTACGCCGTTCCGGCGGTGCTGGCCGGAAACGTCATCCTCCTGAAGCCGGCGCCCAATGTACCGCAGTGCGGGCTGGCGATCGAATCGCTTTTTGCCGAGGCGACCGGAAAGCAAGGGGTTTTTCAGACGCTGCTGGTTGAAGTGGAGCAGGCGCCGGAGATCATCGCTCATCCCATCGTTCAAGGCGTTACGGTTACCGGCAGCGACTGGGCCGGTGCGGCGGTGGCGGCCGAAGCTGGAAAACACCTCAAAAAGTGCGTGATGGAACTGGGCGGCTCCGATCCGTTCATCGTACTGGATGATGCCGACCTGGAAGCGGCAGCGGCGGCAGGCCTGCAATCGCGGCTCAACAATTGCGGACAGACCTGTATCGCCGCCAAGCGTTTTATCGTGCAGGAATCGGTCTTCCCGAAGTACCGCGATCTCTTGATCGATCGGCTCCGGGAGTTGAAAATCGGCGCTCCCGACGATCCCAACGCTGACCTCAGCGTGATGGCGCGGCCCGACCTGGTGCGCAACCTGGAGCGGCAGGTCCGGGAATCGATCGACAAAGGTGCGCACGAATTGCTCGCCGGCGGGCCCGAATCGGGGCCGGGCAACTTTTTCCGGCCCGTTGTGCTCACTGACGTCCGCCCCGGCATGCCGGCCTACGAGGAAGAGCTTTTCGGCCCGGTCATCAGCTTGTTCTCCGTGCCGGATGAGGCGGCAGCGGTTAAGCTGGCCAACGACAGCCGCTACGGGCTCGGAGCCGCCGTCTGGACCCGGGATCCGGACCGCGCAAAGGGACTGGCGCGCCGCCTGCAGGCCGGCGCGGTCGCCGTGAACGACATCGTAAAATCCGATCCGCGCCTGCCCTTCGGTGGCGTTAAACGATCGGGCTTCGGACGCGAACTGGGCCCGGAAGGCATCCGCGAATTCGTCAACGTCCAGTCGATCGTACTGAATAAAGAATAAATCCTGGTGTTATGACGCCCGAACGGAAGGAGAAGTTCCGGCGCGTCGCCGCCCGGCGACAGCCGAACCTGACGGTGGTGCTGGAAAATATCCACGATCATCACAATATCGGCGCTGTCCTGCGCTCTGCCGACAGCGTCGGCCTCGTGGAGATCTTCGTGCTGAACAACGAGATCGGTCTGGCCCGCAAAAACCTGCGGCTCGGAAAGCGGACATCTGCCGGCGCCCGCCGCTGGGTCGACGTGCACTATTACACCGATACCGAAACCTGTTTTCAGCATTTGCGCCGGCGCTACGAGACCATCCTGGGCGCCCAGCTCACCGAATCGGCCCGGCCTCTTTACGATATCGACCTCACCGGTTCGGTCGCGCTGGTCTTCGGCAACGAACGCGACGGCCTCAGCCGGGCCGTACTGAAGCATTGTGACGGAAATTTTATCATTCCCCAGATGGGCATGGTAGAAAGCCTCAACATCTCGGTAGCTTGCGCCGTCACTTTGTACGAAGCCTTCCGCCAAAGGCGGGAGCGAGGCTTTTATGACCAACGGCCGCTATTGCCGCCGGAAGGGCGGGAAGCCCTCTTCGCCGAATACCTGCGCCGCCACGAGAGCAACTACAAAGGTACTTCAACCCCGCCCCCTCACCGCGATATGGATCTGATCTGACCCTGATCCCCGGCAGTTATCAAGAGTCCGGTTGTGAATTCCGGTGAATTGGTGTGGATAAAAAAGCCGGCGGGCCGCTGTCTCCACTGAACCTGAATGCGTATTTTTGGCGGCTATGAGGTTGAAGAAACTGGAAATAAAAGGCTTCAAGAGTTTCGCGAACGAAACCGTCATTCACTTCAACGAAGACGTGATCGGCATCGTAGGGCCCAACGGGTCGGGTAAATCCAATATCGTAGACGCGATCCGCTGGGTGCTCGGCGAACAGAGCAGCCGGGAACTGCGCCTCGACCAAATGTCCAGCGTAATCTTCAACGGCGCCAAAAAGCGCAAAGCGAGCGGGATGGCGCAGGTGTCGCTTACTTTCGAGAACACCCGCAACCTGTTGCCGACCGAATACCACGCCGTCACCATCACGCGTATTCTTTACCGCAGCGGCGACAGTGAATACCGGCTCAACGGGGTCACCTGCCGGCTCAAAGACATCACTTCCCTTTTTCTGGATACCGGCATCGGCTCCAACTCCTACGCCATTATCGCGCTGGGAATGGTAGACGACATTCTGACCGACAAGGACAATTCGCGGCGGCGGATGTTCGAACAGGCGGCCGGCATTTCCAAATATAAGGTGCGCAAGCGCGAGGCGATCAACAAGCTGAAAAATACAGAAGCGGATCTCAACCGTATCGAAGACCTGCTCTTTGAGATCGAGGGCAACCTCAAAACGCTCGAAAAGCAAGCCAAACGCACCAGGCGGTATTTCGAGCTGAAAAAGGAATACAAAAAACTGACCGTTCAGCTGGCGCTCCACCAGATCCAGGCCTATAAGGAAAAACAAAATGCGCTGAAGGCCCAGCTGACGGAAGAAGAAAACCGCTACCGCGAGCAGGAGGTGCGCATCAGCCGGATCGAAGCACAGCTCGAGGGAGAGAAAAAAGCTAATCTCGATAAAGAAAAAGCGCTTTCCGACCGGCAGCGCGAGCTCAACCACCTGGTGGGCAAGATCCGGGCGCGCGAGAACGAGAAGCGCATGCACGAACAAAAGCTGCAATTCATCGAGCAGGACCGCGCCAAGCAGGAAGAGGCCATTCGCAACAGTACGGCCCGCATCGCCCAGCTCACCGAGGATATCGAGCGCTTCCGGTCGGAACTGCACTACGAGAAGCGCCTGGAAGAAGATCTGGAAGTACAGCTGGAAGAAGCCGAGGATTTCCTGCGGGAAATACGCCGCAACCACGGAGCGATCAAGTCGGAACTGGACGAGATCGTGCAGTTGCAGCAGGCGGCCGAAAAGGAAATTTTCGAGATCGAAAAACAAAAGGCGGTCAACGTCAACCAGATCGAAAACAGCCAGCAGGAAAGGGCGCGCGACAGCGAGGTGATCCGGCAGCGCCGCGAGGAGGTCAACAAGCTGGAGGAAAAGATCGCCGGGATCGAGAACCAGGAAAAGGAGAAGCGAAAAACCCTCGAACAGCTCGAAGCGCAGGAAGCGCAGCGCCGCCGCCGGCTCGAAGCGGCCGAAGGCCAGCTGGAGGCCCTGACCCGCAAAGTCGCACAGGTCAATCGCGAGCTCGATGCAAAACGCAATGAGCACAAGCTCACCAAAAGCATGATCGAAAGCCTGGAAGGCTTTCCCGAATCGATCCGCTTTCTGAGCAACAACCAGGAATGGAAAGACAAGGCGCTGCTGTTGTCCGACCTCATTTACGTAAAGGAAGCCTACCGGGTGGCTATCGAAAATTACCTGGAGCCCTTCCTCAATTATTACGTCGTGCCCCGCCTGGCCGACGCCTACCAGGCCATCCAGCTGCTGGGCAACTCCCAGAAAGGGAAAGCCAATTTCTTCGTGCTCGAAGCTTTTGAAGACTACGTGGGGCCCATGACCATGCTGCCCGACACCCAGCGGGCTATCGACCTCATCGAAACGGAGCACCGATACCGCAATCTGTGCAATTACCTCCTCGAAAACGTACTGATCACCGACCGGGAGGACTTCAAAGGGCCGCTGCCCGGCGAAGATATCGTGCTGCTGTCGCAAAGCGGGAGGATCATCCACCGCCGCTACAGCGTATCCGGGGGCTCCATCGGGCTTTTCGAAGGGAAAAAGATCGGGCGGAAGAAAAATCTGGAATTCCTCGACCACGCCATTCAAAAGCTGGAACGGGAGGAAAACCGGCTTTCGACGGAATACTTCAACCTCAAAAAACAAATCGAAGAGCTGAAGGGCGACCAGATCGACGGCGCCATTCAAAAAGAACGCCAGGGGCTCAACGCCCTGATGCAGGAGAAAGTATCGCTGACTACCCGCCTGGAGAACTTCGAGTCTTTTATCCGAGAGGCCGATGAAAAACGGGCGCGTATCGAGACGACCATCCGCGCACGCGAAACCGAGATCCAACACCTGAATACCGCGCTGGAGGAAAAGAAAGCCAATCTGAGCCAGGTGCTGGAACAGATTGCTAACCAGGACGGATCCTTCCGCGAAGTCGCCGATCAACTCAGCCAGGCTTCCAACGCTTACAACAACAAAAATATCGAGTTTATCCGCCAGCAGAATAAGGTGAGTAACCTGCAGCGAGAAGCCGGGTTCCGGGAAAAACAACTCGCCGAATCGCGCGAGGCCTTATCCGCCGGGCAGGCGGCGGTGGAAAAAGCGACCGCCGAAGCCCGTCAACTGCAGGACCAGCTGGATGGCTTCCAACGGGAACTGCTGGCGGCCTACGAAGAACGCAAGGAAAAAGAGGCCGCGCTCACCGAGGCCGAACAGGTGTACTTCAAAGCGCGGGGCGGCATCAACGAGTTGGAAGACCAGCTGCGGCAACACAACCGCAAACGCCAGGAAAGCCAGGTGCTGATCAATCAGCTCAAAGATAAGGCAACCGACGTCAAATTTGAGATCAGCTCGGTGGCGCAACGGCTGCGCATCGAGTTCAGTATCGAGATCAATGATATCATCAACGAGGAAGCCTCTCCGGATATCGACCCGGCGCAGGTCGGCGAGAAGGTGGAAAGACTGAAAAAGCGGCTGGAAAATTACGGGGAGATCAACCCGCTGGCTGTCGAAGCCTACGACGAGATGAAGGAACGCTACGACAGCATCACCCGGCAGCGCGACGACGTCATCCAGGCCAAGGAATCGCTGATGGAGACGATCAAGGAGATCGAAGAAACCGCTACCGAACAGTTCCTGCAAGCCTTCGATAAAGCCCGCAATTTCTTCATCGAGGTGTTCCGCAGCCTTTTTACCGAAGACGACACCTGCGACCTGCTCCTCCTCGATCCGGAAGATCCCCTGGAGTCGAAGATCGAAATCACGGCCCGGCCCAAAGGCAAGCGCCCTCAGACCATCAACCAGCTATCGGGGGGCGAAAAGACCCTCACCGCTACGGCGCTGCTCTTCGCATTATACCTGCTCAAACCGGCCCCATTCTGTATTTTCGACGAGGTGGACGCCCCGCTCGACGATGCGAACATCAGTAAGTTCAACAAGATCATCAAGAAGTTCTCGAAGGATTCGCAGTTCATCATCGTCACCCACAACAAATTGACGATGGCCGCGGTAGACACCATCTACGGGGTCTACATGGCCGAACAGGGCGTATCGGGCGTCAGCCAGGTCGATTTCCGGGACTTCGAGCACTCGGGAGCCTTCCAGGTTGCCGGCGATTAAGAGCGCTCAGGCTCCGGGTGCGTGATTTTCAGGAGGACCCTAATTCAGCCGTCGCGCAGGATCTCCCGCGAGATGACCAGCTTTTGAATTTCGGAAGTCCCCTCGCCGATGGTGCACAGTTTGGCGTCGCGGTAGAACTTTTCCACCGGAAAATCTTTGATGTAGCCGTAGCCTCCGTGGATCTGTACGGCTTCGTTGGCGATCTCGACGGCTGCTTCGGAAGCATAGTATTTGGCCATGGAAGAGATTTTCGTCGTCTTCTCGCCGCGGTCTTTCAGGTAGCCCGCCCGGTGCGTGAGCAGTTCCGCCGCCTGGATCTTGGTAGCCATATCGGCCAGCTTGAAGCTGATGCCCTGGAAGGAAGCGATGGGTTTGCCGAACTGCTGGCGCTCCTGAGCGTAGCGCACCGAAGCTTCGTAGGCGCCTTTGGCGATGCCCAGGGCGAGGGCGGCGATGGAAATGCGGCCGCCGTCGAGGATCTTCATAGACTGGATGAAGCCTTCGCCTTCCTTACCCAGCATCTGGCTTTCGTGGATGCGGCAGTCTTCGAAGATCAGTTCCGTCGTTTCGCTGGCGCGCATCCCCAGCTTATTTTCTTTTTTTCCGGCGGAGAAGCCCGGCGTCCCTTTTTCGACGATAAAAGCCGTCATGCCGCGGCTGTCCAGCAGTTCGCCGGTACGCACCACCACTACGGCGACGTTGCCGGATTTGCCGTGGGTAATGAAGTTTTTGGCGCCGTTGATCACCCAGTATTCTCCATCTTTTTCAGCCACACAGCGCATGCGGCCGGCGTCGCTGCCGGTATTGGGTTCGGTGAGGCCCCAGGCGCCGATCCATTCCCCGGAAGCCAGCTTAGGCAGGTAGGTGCTTTTTTGTTCTTCGTTGCCGAACTGTAGTATGTGGTTGGTGCACAGAGAATTGTGCGCAGCTACCGAAAGGCCGATCGAGCCGCACACCTTTCCGATTTCGTCAATGATCGTAATGTATTCCCGGTAGCCCAGGCCCGCGCCGCCGTAATTTTCCGGCACCAATACGCCCATAAAGCCGAAATGGCCCATCTGGTGAAAAAGATCAGTCGGGAAAACCTGGCTTTCATCCCATTCCATAATGTGGGGGCGGATATAGGTCTCCGCAAAGTCGCGTGCGCTTTCTTTGATGAGTTGCAGATTATTCAGCATTTCAACACTCATGAATTCGAAGTTTTGGTCTTATTTGAAAAAACGATTTGATTCTGGTTTTACATCAGGCAGGGGAGTCATATTTGAACAAGCTTTGTATTTTCGGATAGCGGCCTCGCAAAAATAACCAAAAAATGGAAGGCATTCTCGCCTGTCCCGGCATTTAAACAGCCCGGCGCTCCAAAGGTTGCCGCCATCACGGGCAAGCGGAAGCGGTTTCACTAAACCCCAGGGCCTGGCGCATGCGGTGGTAGATCTGGGTGTTGTCGTAAATACCGGAAAAAAGGCGGGCCGAAGGCCCGTAGGCGTAGACGGGGATCAGCGTGGCGGTATGCGAGTTGGTGGTGAACCCGTATTCCAGGCGGCCCATTTTTGAACCCGGGTTGACGGCCATACCGCCCGTTTCATGGTCGGCGGTGACCAACACCAGGGTATTGCCGCGTTTGCGGGCGAAGTCCAGAACGCGTTTGATGGTCCGGTCAAAATCGAGGGTTTCGCTGACGATGATGTCCCCGGCATTGGCGTGGCCGCCCCAGTCGATCTGCGATCCTTCGATCACCATAAAAAAGCCCTGCTCGCTGCGCCTTTCCAGGTAGGTCAGGGCGCGATCCGTCAGCAGCGGCAGGTATTCCCGTCCGGCCACCTGAAAGAGCGGCTGATCGTCGGCGGTAAAGTAAGCCATTTTCCGCCTGGGGTTGAAGTCGAGCTCGTAATAATCGGTGACAAAATAATCGGTGACGTGGTAGCCCTTTTGTTGCAACTCCCGATACAGGTTGCGTCCGTCGCTTTCTCGCCGGTCGAAGTACCGCTTGCCGCCGCCGATGACGAGGTCCACATCGGAATCGAGCAGGTCGAGTGCAATGGCTTCGTAAAAAGTGCGCAGCGGCTGGTGGGCGAAGAAAGCGGCGGGGGTAGCGTGTACGACGGTAGACGTAACCAGGAGGCCCGTGGCGAGACCGCGGTCGTTGGCTTCTTCCACGATGGTGCGACAGGGAAGGGTGTCGGGGTTGACGCCGACGGCGCCCCGGTAGGTCTTGACGCCGCAGGCAAAGGCGGTGGCGCCGGCGGCGGAGTCGGTGATCAGGTCGCTGCTGCAGTGTGATTTGTGGAAACCGATCACCGGAAAGGATTCGAGGGCCAGCTGATTGTCGTTGCTGTACAAGGCAGCGGATACCTGAGACAGGCCCATGCCGTCGCCGATCATCAGAATAATATTGGTGGGCTTGTCGCTGGGCCGGGGCGTAGCCGCGAGTTCGCCTTCCGCCATCCCGCAACCCGACAACACCACCGCCGGGAATAAGCAAAAAAGATAGTTGATAAATGGCATGGCCAAGTTAATTTTAAAGTCGCACCGCCGTAAAGTGCTTCGTTGGGCGTCAGCCGCGCACCTGGCTACGGTCTTTTGAGGAAAAAGAAGTTTTAGAATTATATTTTGAATGATAGGGTATTTAGGGGTAGTGAGTGGAATTTTATTCTGACTTAGTGTATTTTTGCCACGAACTTATAAGAACCACCATTGTTGAAGTAGACAAAATTACTGTTAAATTTTTTTTGAGGAGCAACTTGGGGCCGTTCTTCGAATCTTTCTAGAGGTAAATCTAAGAAAATTGAACGAACCGCCCGGCTCCCCGATATTGCTGACAATTAAAACAACCTAGATAATGATCACCCGTTTAACCCTTATTTTTTCTTCATTAGTGTTGTTGTCTTTCACGACAACCCCTAATGTAAACAAATCCAGGACCATTTTTGATGAATTGGTGCGCGAAGGCGTCCTGGAGGTTACTTTGCGGGCTGATTTTTCCGCCATTGTCGATAATCGTCGCAGCGAAGAATCGGTTAAAGGGACTTTTACCTACGAAGATGAGGACGGTGACAACGTTGACCATAAGGTAAAACTGGAGTTGCGCGGCCGTTTCCGGCGTAAAGTATGTGAGTTTCCGCCCCTGATGCTTAAGTTTAAGAAGGACGAGCTGCACAAAATGGGGCTGAGCGACCACAATGACATCAAACTGGTGACGCATTGTGTCGATGAAAAAAGCATCGGCAAAAGCAACGTCTTGAAGGAATACCTCGCTTACAAGTTGTACAGCGTGTTGACCGACAAAAGTTACCGCGTACAGCTCGTACGCATTAAATACGAAGACGAGTCGGGCGTCTACGGCAAGTTCCGCCGTTACGGCTTCCTCATCGAAGATACCGATGAGATGGCCGAACGGCTGGGAGGCGTGGAGTTCGAAGGAATGAACCCTGAATCTTCCAGACTGTCCGCGACCGATGAGAACCGCATGGCGGTGTTCCAGTACATGATCGGCAACGAGGATTACAGCATCATGATGGGGCGCAACGTAAAAATGGTGCGCCTGCCGGATGAAGCGCCCATGATCACGGTGCCTTACGATTTCGACTTTTCGGGTTTCGTCAATACCGGCTACGCCCGCCCGGCCGTCGACGCCGGACTGACGGAGGTACGCCAGCGCGCGTACCTGGGCAATCCCTGCCCGCCGGAGATGTTTTCCCAAACGCTCGAACTGTTTACCGCCCGGCGGGAGGTCTTGATGGAAACGATCGACGATTTCAAAATGCTGAGCCGCTCCGAACGCAATGACCTCATGGCGTACCTCGATTCTTTTTACGGATCGCTGGATTCCCTGCGCCTGGAAAACGCGAGCAGGCTGGAAGCCATCAAGTCAACCGCTGATTCGAGTTCGGTGGGAAAGTGATCAAAAAGCATCTTTGGAACGCGTAATGGGTTCAAAGGACTAAACTAACCGGAACCGGACGGGCAGGCTGCTCGTCCGGTTTTGTTTTTTTACCCGGCATAGCTCTTCATCCTCGCACCGCGCCTTATCTTTGGCGCGCATTAAAAGCAAGGTATGTTGCACATTGAAAAACACCGCCGCCGGGGTGGAGGAGGCGCCGTTTTTTCCATCCTGATCCCCACCTGGAACAACCTGGAATGCCTGCAGTTGTGTCTGCGCAGCCTGGAACGTCATTCCGTGCATCCCCACCAGATCATCGTGCACGTCAACGAAGGGACGGACGGCACGGCGGACTGGGTGCGGCAACAGGGGTTCGACTATACCTATAGCCCGGAAAACGTCGGGGTGTGTTACGCGCTCAATGCCGGGCGGACGCTGGTAGAGACCGACTATTTCGTTTTTTTTAACGATGATATGTACGCCTGTCCGGCCTGGGACGACGCGCTGCTCCGGGAGATCCGGGCCGTCGGCCATTCCGCTTTTTTTCTTTCCAGCACCATGATCGAGCCCATCCGGACCGGGAACCGGTGCGTGATCTCCCCGCACGATTTCGGGCGCAGTCCGGCCGACTTTGCCGAAGAGCAGCTGCTGGCGCAATACGATCAGCTGCCTTTTGCCGACTGGAGCGGCGCCACCTGGCCGCCGAACGTGGTGCATCTCGATTACTGGGACCTGGTGGGCGGCTATAGCGTCGAATTTTCACCCGGCCTTTATTCCGATCCCGATTTTTCGCGCAAGCTCTGGGCCGCGGGGGTGCGCTACTTTAAAGGAGTAGCTGCGAGCCGGGTCTATCATTTCGGCGCCAAAACCACGGGGCGCATTCGCAAAAACAAGGGAAGCCGCCGGTTTTTGGACAAGTGGGGGGTTACCGCCCGCAGTTTTACCCAATATTATCTACGTCGGGGCGAGCCTTTTGCGGGGCCGCTCCCCGATGAACCCATAGCGCCGGGTTGGGCGGCGGCGCGGCGGCGCGGCCGGTGGAAGCGGGCCTGGCACAGCCTGTGGGGATAGTCCGGATCATTTGTGATTTCGCAATAGATCAATTCATGAATAATCCGGGATAGCCTGCTCATGCTGCAGGGGCAATAAATATCCGGGTTAACGGTACAACTGATTTTCCAGCTCCATCACCTTTTTTTCCAGCCATCCTTTGTTGAAAACCGCTTCGGCCGATTGCAGCTCCTGCTTCAGTTTTTTCAGTTTGCGCTGCAGCTTTGGCGCTTCCTGGTATTCCATTTCCTGTTTTAAGTGGGCCGCCCGGCGCGTCAGTTGAAACAGGTTGGCGTAGCCCGATCGCCGGAAATCCGCCAGCAGCCGGTTGCGGCGCAGGTATTGGCGGAAAGAGCTGACCAGTGCTTCCAGGGTTTCGAATTCATCGAGCTCGTAGTAGGTGCGCAGCAGCAGGGCTTTGGCGCCGAGATTGTACCGGGGGTGATCCGACTCGACGCGGGTGAGCAGTTCCAGAACTTTATCGTATTCGCCGCGGGCATGGTGCAGGTTGGCGAGGTTGAAGCGGTAGGCATTTTCGCGCACGCCGGGATGCAGGTGCGTTCTGTATTGTTCGATAAAGGTGTGCACCCATTCCATCTCGCTGAGGCGGATGCCGGTGGTGACGATGTTCTTGTAGTGCCATTCCGAGAGCACCCCTTCTTCAATGAGCAGGCCGCCGGTGAGCTGCGCCTGATAGAGGTGAAAGACCTCCCGCAGATAAGCCGCTCGCCCCCGGTTGATTTCCTGGATACAAAAATTCTGCAGATAATTGTAAAGCACCTTGCGCTCGGAAAGGTCAAAGCAGCTGGCATAATCGTGCAGGGTAGCGCGGACTGCTTCGTAATCTTCCGGCCGGCCCCGGGTGATGAGCCGGTACAATTGGTGGTACATGGCTACGGCGGGCACCTGCCGGTAGTGTTCGGGGCGTTGGTCGACTTCCCGCAGTACGGCATCGAGGAGGTCGTTATGATGATCCAGTTTGACGATCCGGCGCCTGACCATCAGTTCGCAGGCGTCGCGCAGTTTTTCGGCCAGGTAAAAATAGTCGAGGTATTGCTCCTTGTCGTGCAGGTGCGCCCCCTGGTTCTTTTCGGCGGCGAGGGTATAATAGGCGTCGGCTTCGTCGGCCAGCTGAAACCGCTGCTGTAAAAAGGCGGCGTTGCGAAGCGGCTGCTTTTCGAGTTCGCTCAGGCTTTTTTTCAGCACCCTTTCGTAGGTGCGGTCGAAGCGCCGGTGCCGCAACGCCCGCAACAAGACGAGCGGCTGAGCACCGGGATTGCCGGCCAGGCCTTCCTGGGCAAAAAACTGTTCGAGCAAACGCATCGCGTAGGTGAAAAGCACGGCCAGCCGGGCGTAATCGTAAGCCTCCCCGGGAAAACAGACCTGAAACAGCCGCCGGCGGTCAAGGGCGGCAGCATCAAAATGCGGGTAATAACGGTTCAGGTGATCGACCAGGACGCGAACCCCCTCGTGTTTGTTGAAGTAGGGCGAAAAAACGAAAGCCCGGAAGCGGGTCATCTCACGGCGGGTCAGCCGGCGCAGGTGATCCAGGAGGCGATTTTGGTGCATTTTTCTCAAAAAAGATTGTGGCTTAGGAGGTGTTAAAAAATTGAAAATAAGTTTTTTGCAAAAAATAAAGCCGCTTTGATTCCGGAAAAAATCCAAAAAACCGACAGAAAAATACTTTTTTGCCGCCAATAATCCTAGCATTTTTAGATCGTGAAAGCATCAAAAATCCCGAAGGCATGAACAGACTGATATCCACGTTACTTTTTCTTTTAGGGGGGCCGTTCTTATTCGCGCAGGGCGTCACCTGCTACGATTTCGAGGCCCCGGAGCTGAGCGGAACCTACGGCGCCTCCACCGGCCTGATGCCGGGCGATGTGGCGTTTGAATTAGGAAACATTCCGGTTGCCCTGGCGCCGATATTATACCTCAACGGCGACGAAGGGTTTATGGATTTGCATATCGACGATGCGATCTTCGGCGACACCGAGCCGCTGGCAGGGCAGTCGGTCTTTATGGGCAACCTCAGCATGGTGCTGGATTTTACCGCACTCGACGCGCCCGTCACCGAGGTTTGTTTTGAGTTTTTCGACGGCGGCGGCGTAGAAAATTTAGGGGTCAACGACCAGCCTGCCCTGCCGGTCGCCGAGCTCGCGGAGATCGACCCGGACGCCTTGCCGGGCTTCGCCCTTTCGTTCCTACCCGAAGCCAATGTCCCCAACGCCGGGAAATTTTGCATTTCCGGGCCCCTTGAAAAACTGACCATCGGCGGTCAGGAGTTCGGACTGGACAACCTTTGCGTGATTACGGCAACGGCCGAATGTTCGCTCGACGAGCTGGTGGTTCAACCCCAACCCTGTACGCCCAACGGCATTTTTTACGTCGACCTCTCCTTCGCCTTCGACCAGGTCGGCAACGAAGGGTACACCATACAGGGCAACGGCCAGAATTACGGCAATTTCAGCTACGACGAGCCCTTTCCCGAAATAGGTCCCTTCACCGGCGACGGCGACACGGTGTACGAACTGGAGATCATCGATCTGGAAAATCCGGATTGCCGGATCGGCAAGGAATTCGGGCCGGTCGATTGCGATTCCGACTGTGAGTTGACCAACCTGGCGGCCTACATCAACGAATGCGGCATTCAAAATGCGCCTTACCTGTACGTTGATTTCGATCACCAAAACATTAATAATCAGGGCTTTGAGCTATATCTTGACAACGACTTCTTTGGAGCTTTCAGTTATGACGACCTGCCGCTATTATTGGATGATTTTCCCGTAAATGACCTGGAGACCGTAAAAGTCTGCGCCGACGATCAGCCGGGTTGTTGCGCTACAGCGCAAGTGGAGCTGATCGACTGTGATCCCGACAGCTGTATTACCTTCTCAGCTCTGGAGGTCGGGGAAGCATTCGGCGCGGACACTGGTTTTGCGGCCGGCGATACGGCATTCGTGGAAGCAGGCGTGCCGGTTACGCTCGACTCGTTCTACTACTTCGACGGCAGCGCCGGATTTTGGGGCATCGAGGTGACCGATAACAGTTTCGACAATTTTGACCTGGCGGAGGGCAATCACTTATTCGTCAGCAACATCAACCTGAACTTCGATTTCAGTGACCTGGAGGGGCAGGTGGTGAGCCTTTGTTTCGACTTTTTCGACGGCGGAGGCGAAGAAAACATCGCTGTCAACGGCGAAACCGTGGAGGTGGTCAATGTGCTTACGGAAGTCCCTTTTGAACTGGCGCCCGGCATCACCTTCAGCCTGGACCTGGAACCTTCGAGCTCTGATTTTATACAGTTCGGAACCGCCTGCCTGACCGGCCCGTTGGAATCTTTGACCCTGGGCGGGCAGGAATTTGCCGTTGACAATTTCTGTTTCTCCACCTTCCAGCCCGGTACCGACTGCGAGCTCTACGACCTTATCGTCGAGCCTTACGATTGTGCGGACGGCGAGTTCTTTATCGACCTGGCTTTCGAGAGTGAAAATACGGGTGAGGAAGGTTTTCAGGTATTCATCGGCGATGAGGTGTTCGGTCCCTTCGACTACGAAGAGCCGTTTGTTACCATTGGGCCGCTTCCGGCAGCCAATACAGCATACAGCCTTCTCGTAAAAGATGTGGCGCATCCCGACTGCCAGATCTCTACCGAATTCGGCCCCGTTGACTGCCCGGGGGATGATTGCGTGCTGAGCGATGGCGAGATCCTGGAAGTGGCGTGCGCCAACGACGGTTCTTTCAGCCTGACTTTCGACTTTTCGTTCCAGGGCGCCGGCGACGGCTTCTACTTTACGCCTATGGGCAACGTCAATGAACCCATTTCTTACGAGGAGCTGCCATACACCGCTACCTTCGGGCCCAATTTTCCGCTTGCCGGAGAATTGATGATCTGTGATGCCGCAGACGATAACTGTTGCCTCGAAATCCCTTACGAAGTCGATTGTTTCGGTTGCTCGTTCGACGCCCTGGTGTTGGAGCCGGGCGAGTGCGATGCAGACGGGTTCTTTTACGTTACTCTTGACCTGGAGGGCGACGAACTCGGAGACACCTTTAAGTTATTCATTGAAAATTCGGGTTTTGAAGTTTACGCCTACGAAGAGCTGCCTATTCAATTGGGGCCTTTCTTCGGCGACGGGCAGCACCCTACCCATTTTATGGTAGAGGACGAAACCGGCGGCTGCGCGATTGACGGAGAGCTGCCTCCGGTTTTTTGTGACGACAACTGCACCATCACCAGCCTGGTGGTCGAACCTTACGACTGCGAAGACGGCGACTTCCTGATCGAAGTGGAAGTGACGGCCCTCCATCCCGGCCCCCTGGGCTATTACGTTTTCGTGGACGGGGAGATTTTCGGTCCTTTCAGTTACGATGAAACCTTCGTCACCCTGGGGCCGTTCCCGGGCGACCCCGACGAAGTTTACGATATCCTGGCGCTGGATATCGCCAATCCAGCCTGCTATGCCTACCAGGAGATCGGGCCCATCGACTGTACGCCTGAAGAATGCGAGATCTTCGGTTTGGCGGCCGATCCGCTGGATTGCAACCTCGAAGACAACACCTACGAGCTTTATCTCAACTTTGAATACGCCTTTCCGGGCAACGATTTCTTCGACCTGTTCGTGAACGGTCAGCTATTCGACTTTTTCGTGCTGGCCGAGTTGCCGCTGATCATCGACGGCATTCCCGTGTCGAATTCCGCCGAGACGGAAATCAAAGTATGCATCAACGATCAGCCCGACTGCTGCAAGACGGTGGTCATCGCCACGCCCGACTGCGATGGGGATCAGATCGTCTGGCCCGGCGATACCGACAGCGACAACATCGCCCGCCATTTCGACCTACTCCACCTGGGACTGGCTTACGGGGCCACCGGTCCGGCGCGCGCCAATGCGAACATCGTCTGGGACGGAATGCCCGCCGAAGCCTGGTCGTCCACTTTTCCCAACGGCGTCAATTACGCTCACGGCGATTGCAACGGAGACGGGGAAGTCGATGCCCTCGACCGTGCTGCGATCGAGCAAAACTACGGACTGACCCACGGCGCGGTAGAGCCGTACATTCCTCCCGTCGCTTCGCCCGACGATCCTCCCATCAAGATCGATTTTCCCGGCGTAGACCCCATCCCGGGGGGCGCCGATTTCGAAGCGCCGGTGGTGGTGGGGACGCCCAATCAGCCGGTGGAAGACCTTTACGGCATTGCATTTACGATCGTTTTCGATCCGGAGATCATCGCGCCCAATAGCGTATACATCAGCTATACCGGTTCCTGGTTCGGTCTGTCCAACGTCAATGCCCTGACCATTGACCGTTCGTTTGCCGCCGACGGACGCATCGAGGTGGCTCTGACCCGTATCGACGGCGAGTCCGTTTCCGGATCGGGCGCCCTGTGCATGATCGGCGGGATCATCGACGACATAGCCGGCATGGCCGAGTCGGTCATTTACATCGAAAAACCCAAGGCGATCCGCATCGACGGTGATCTCATTCCGTTGCGGACGCCGGAAGAAACCTTTGAGGTCATCTCGAAAACCGATAGCGCCGTTGAAGCGCCCAGCCGCCCGGTGCGCGTTTTCCCCAATCCATTTTCTACGCAATTGACCGTCGAGCTGCCGCAGGATGTGCGGCCCGACCGGCTGGTGCTGATCGACGGAAAGGGAAGAGAAGTGGTGTCGCCGTCCTTAGATGGAAGTGGTCAGCTATCGCTGGCGGATTTACCGGCCGGCCTGTATTGGCTGCAGGTGCATATGGAAGGGCAAATTGTGAACAAACGCGTGGTGAAGTTAAGGCATTAAGGAATAGCAAATTTTCATTAGCCAAGCGAGCCGCCGGATTGGGGGGCTCGCTTTTTTCGTCATTGAAAAGCCCTGATGGCGTCCGCGTTGTTGCGTTCGTAGGGAATGCGCAGGAAGTCCAGCGTACCGGGTTTCACCTGGATGTAGAAGGCGTAAGTGCCCCGGGTGGGCTGCCAGGTCATGCCCATTTGCCAGCAGTGCAGGTCGCGATTGAATCCGACGGAAGGGTAGGTGAAGCCTTTGCGCACGAAATCGTAGCCGAAGCTGCCGATGGTGATGTCCCATTTGTCGGTGAGCTTGATGTTGCCCACCACGTTGATGGAGTGGGTATTGATCTTGAAGGTGTCGCGCCCGTCGGGCAGGTCTTCCCAGCTGAGCGTCAGGTTGTGGCTGATGCGGAAATTCTCGAAAAGGCTTAGGAAATCCTCCGGTTCGGGTTCATTGCGGTCGGGGCGCGGCGCGCTGAGGTCTTCCACCACTTCTTCGGTTTCTCCCTGGAACAGGGCGCGGATTTTTCCTACTGTCAGGTTGCTGGCGAAGCGGGCGTTGGCGTTGTCGAAGCGCAGGAGCCGGCCGTTGCGGCTCCACTGCGTAACGTTGACGCGCCGGCCGTTCTCGTTTTGTATATACGGATCAAAAACGGCGCGCAAAGACAGGGTGGTAACCCCCTTAAAGAACCGGGTGGTGCCGGAGACGTTGACCTGGCTCCATTTCAGGGAGTCGGCCACGAAGTTGTAGTTGCCGGAAACGACGATGTTGTCAAAGAGCTTGAATTTTTTATCGGTGCTGTCTTTGCGCGAAAAATACTTCGCCTCAAATATGTTGTTGAGGGAGTAACTCAGCGCCATGCGTCGGCCGCTGGCCGGCGGCGCCCCGTAGATGCCGCCGTCGAAAATGGAGTACCGTTGGGGGTCGTCGGGAAATCGGGTGTCGGTCTGTACAAATCGGTAGTATCCCAGGTCGGGATTCAGGTAGTTGGGCGAAAAGCTGAACGATAAGCTCGGCTTGATGACGTGCCGAAGCCCCCGCAGCCAGCCTTTGCGGAAGCGCATGGTGCCGAAGATCTGGGTGTTGAGGCTAAGGCTGGCGTTGTACTGGCGAAACGACCGGAAGCCGGTGAGGGTATCGGTATCGACAGCGCCGTAGCCGACGGTGTCGGGCACGACGGAGATGAGTGTCGGGTCGTCGGGATCGACGAACGTATCGTTTTCGATCACCAATGTCGGGTCAAACGTTTTTTCTATTGATCTCAGGTACCACACCTCTTCGTAGTTGATACCGGGGTTGAGGTTGAAGTATTTGAGCACTTTGAAGGAGGTGCCCAGGTTGGCCTGCTGGCGTACGCCGAACTGGGCTTCGTCTAGCGTCCGCTGGGTGAAAAGCGTGGTGTCGGTCGCCTGAAAACGGTTGCGGACTTCACTCTGGTAGCGCAGCACGATGGATTCGTACCAGCGTTCGGGGCCGGTGCGCTCTTTTCTTTTGAAGGGGTAGATGGCCTGGGTGACGAACTGCAGTTGGGGGAAGTTGACCGTCACGTTGCGGGTCGCCGAGTTCTGGCTGTGGCTGAAGCTGGCGGTGAAGCTGTAAGGTTTGCCAAGCCATATTTTATTGAAGGAGAGGTTGGAATTGAGCTGGTTTTGCAGAACGCTCTGGGCGTCGTTATTGACCCGGCTTTGGTAGTTGTTGGTCTGGATATTGATCGAGCCGCCGAAAGTATTGGTGGGGTGTGCGTTGCGGTCCTGGCGGTGCGACCAGCGGAAGACGAAAGATTTGGGGCGGGAGATATTGCCTTCGTTGTCCTCGCTGCGCCGCGAGTCAAAGCCGAGGTCGAAGCTGCCGTTGTATTTGTAGCGTTTGCGGTACTGAGAACGGGCGTTGACCCCCCAGGTGCCTTTGAGGTAGATGTTGCCCGTGAGCGTCAGGTTGAAGTGTTCGCCCAGCGGGAAGAACCAACCGACGTCGCGCAATCCGAACCCCCACTGGTCTGAATATTCATAGTCACGCGGAAACATCAGCCCGGTCTGTCGGCCCGAGGAGATCGGAAAAAAGCCGAACGGCAGCCACAGGGGGGTGGGTACGCCCATGATCTCCAGGTTGGAAGGGCCGATGACCACCAGTTTATTGGGGACTACCTTTTGCTTCCGGCTGCGAATGCCGTAGTGCGGGTCGGGGTGATTACAGGTGGTGAAGATCGCGCCCCGGCTGTAGACGTAGTCCTGTGCCGTAGTGTCTTTCTGGTCGGCTACGATAAATTTCGAGCGTTCTCCCCGCACGATCACGTCGTTTTGCTGGGTGGTTACTTCGTAGACGATGCCTTTGCGAGTCTGGAAGTTGTAGCGCATGCTGTCGGCGGTAAAATTCTGTTCGCCGTCCTGAAAAACCGGCAGGCCCGCCATGCGCCCCGTGCTGTCGGGCATGCCGGTGGCGGTCACGATATTGGTTTCCCAGTCGAAGATAATGTGGTCCGCCTCCAGGGAAATAGTGGTATAATTCACTTTGGCGTCGCCGTAGAGGTGGATCTTTTTGTCGGCGATATCGTAAATCATGGAATCGACGGCAGTGTAATCGACCGGAGCGTCCAGGGAGTCTTTGGAGTAGGTGATCCCACCGGAGGCCAGCGGTCCCAGGGTGTCGAGCGGAAGGGAGGGCGGCGTCGCCAGGCTGTCGAAGGGCGGAACGATGATGGTGTCGGCCGGGTTGGTCACCTGGGCGTACAAGGGTAAATGGCTCAGCAGCAGCAGGGAAAATATGAAAACTTGTTTTGCTTGCAAGGGATTTATTCTGTTATTTTGCACTGCCGGGTGGATCTTACACAAAATTGCCTTTCTTCCTGGCGGGAGCAAGATCAATTTTGACAAAAGGTTATCCATTATTACCCTAAGCGACATATCCTAGCTATGAAGAAAGCTAAATTCGTACTGCAAACGATCTTAATATTGATTTTGCCTCAAGCCGTTTGGGGGTTTAACATTTCATTATCCTTTCCCGATTCCTCGCGGCACTCCCCGGCCGAAGCGAGGGGCAAAGTTATCAAAGATCGCCCAATTGCAAAACAGCACTTTCGGATTAAAACCGTAGTGATCGACCCCGGTCACGGCGGCCACGATCCGGGCTGCCTGGGGCACCAATCGCAGGAAAAACACATCGCGCTCGCCGTCGGCCAAAAGCTGGCCCGGCTGCTGAGCGCGCGCCATCCGGACGTGAAGGTGGTGATGACCCGCGACGAAGACGTTTTTATCCCGCTCCACGAACGCGCCGCCATCGCCAACCGCAATCAGGCCGACCTTTTTATTTCCATACACTGCAACTATATACCTAAGCGGTCCGACGTCCACGGCTCGGAAACCTACGTCATGGGGCTGCATACCGCCCGCCACAACCTGGAAGTTGCCAAGCGGGAAAACGACGCGATCCTGCTGGAAGCGGATTACGAAAAAAACTACGACTACGACCCCAACTCGCCCGAAGGCCATATCATCCTCAGTATGTTCCAGAATGCATTCCTGGAACAAAGCATCCTTTTTGCTGAAAAAGTGGAAGAAAAGATCCGGACCGACGCCAAGCGCCGCAGCCGGGGCGTAAAACAGGCGGGCTTCGTGGTGCTCAAAGAAACGACGATGCCCAGCGTACTCGTCGAGGCAGGCTTCCTGAGCAATCGCAGCGAGGAAGCTTTTTTATTTACGGATGCCGGGCAGACGGCCATCGCGGGCGCGCTGGCCAACGCCTTTTCGGAATACCGGCGCGAAATGGAAGGGATAGAACCGGAAACGCCGCCCGTCGCCGCCATCGAAAAGGAGCAGGTGAAGGAAGTGAGCTACACGGAAGCGGAAGCACCGCCGAAAGTCGCTGCACCCGCCGCCCGGGTCACTGCACCCGGCCGCGAGACCGACGGAATGACGATAAAAACGCCGGCAAACGGTTCTTCGGTACTCATCCCGCAGCCAAGCGCCGGGCCCGCCCCACCGGACGACGCCCGGTCAAAAAGCGGAACGCAGCCCGCGAACGCCGGCGAACGACGCATCATCCCCCTGCGCTACGGCGATGAGATTACTCCTCCCGATCGCTACGGGGCGGCGCGATCCCCAGACAGGGAAAGCCCGCTGCCTGCAACCCGCGAAAACGACGTGGCCGCTATCCGTTTTGCCGTGCAGCTGGCGGCTTCTCCCCGAGAATTTGACACTGCTCACGGGCGGTGGCAGAATCTGGGCTATCTGGTGGAAGTAGTTCAGGAAGAAGACATGTTCAAGTACCAGGCCCGCAATTTCGCTTCGCTGGAAGAAGCCTCGATCGCCCGGAGCGAGCTGCGCGAACGCGGTTTCCCGGACGCTTTTATCGTGGCGTATAAAAACGGCCGGCGCATCAATATGGACCAGGCCCGCCGCGAACTCGGGCTATACTAGCCCGGATTATTCATGGGTAATCCGGGCTAAATACGACCTCCTTCAACTCTTTGGATACTCCAGGTGTTAGGGTTTTCGGGCATTAATTTTACCTTTGCTCCGCAAAAAAATCGCCATGTCAAACGAAGTTAAAGTCGGTATTCTGGCTATTGTCGCTATCGCGCTGTCTTACTGGGGCTATAAGTTCATCATGGGTAAGAACGTCCTGCTCAAATCCAATATCTACAAAGTCTATTATCCGAGGGTCGATCGCATGCAGGTCGGCACCAACGTCTACATCAACGGGATCGAAGTAGGGAGCGTGGCCAACCTGCGGCTGCTGCCCGATGACGCCCAGAACGTGGAAGTCATTCTGGATATCGAACCCGGAGTGCGCCTCCCGAAAGATACCCGGGCGGTACTGGTCTCTACCGGGTTCATGGGAGGAAAAGCCATAAAACTGGAATACGACCGCCCTTGTTCCGGCGACGATTGCCTGGATAAGGGGGCCACCCTCAAAGGGGAATACCGCGACCTGCTGGGCTCCATGGTCGGTACGCCGGAAGATATGGAAGAATATATCGATCCTATCCAGCAAAGCCTGGAAGAGCTGCTCAACTCACAGCTCGGCTACGAGAGCGAGACGCCCCTGGGCCGCTCCGTCCAGGAACTGGAAGTAGTGCTCAGCAACCTGACCACCACCACCGCCCGCCTGAACGGCCTGCTGGCCAGTTCTTCCGATAACATCAACGGCACTTTCGAAAACCTGGAGGCCATCACCGGCAACTTGGAGAAAAACCGCGAAAAAATCGATAATATCCTCGCCGGGACGGAAGCGTTCACGACCCAGCTCGGCGCCGTAGACCTCAAGCAGACGCTGGAAGAGGTTAACGCCACCGTGGCCGGCCTGCAGGCTACCCTCGCCTCGGCCGACCTGGCGATGGCCGGCGTCACCCAAACGGTAGACCGCCTCAATGCCGGGGAAGGCACCCTGGGGAAACTGTTACAGGACGAAGCGCTCTACCGCAATCTCAACGATATGACCACCCGGGCGGATTCTCTGTTCAACGACCTGCAGGAGAGGCCCTACCGCTACGTTCCTTTCAAGGGCCGGAAGAAAGTTAAAAAATACGACCGCAAAGACGCCGCCCTGGAGGAAGGGCAGTAAGGACGACTAAATGATGTTGACTTCGGTTTCCAGCTCGATGCCGAACTTTTCCCAGACCGAATCCTGAATGGCCCGCGCGAGCCCCAACAATTCTTTTCCGGTGGCGCCGCCGTAGTTCACCAGCACCAGAGCCTGTTTGTCGTAGGCGCCCACTGCTCCGATCCGTTTGCCTTTCCAGCCGCATTGTTCGATCAGCCATCCCGCGGGCACCTTTACCCGGCCGTTGGGCAGGGGGTAGTGAACGATTTCCGGAAACCGGGTCTGCAAACGCGTCAGGACTTCCTTTTCTATTTCCGGATTCTTGAAAAAACTACCGGCATTGCCCAGCCGGGCGGGGTCGGGGAGCTTGGCGCGCCGTATCCTGATGACAGCTTCGCTGACCTGCCGGATGCCAGGTGAGGAGGCGCCCATCTCGGCCAGCGTATTGCGCAAGGCGCCGTAGTCGATGCGCAGCCGGTGCCGGCGCCGCGTCAGCCGAAAGATCACGCGGGTGATACAGTATTGTCCCTTCAATTCTTGCTTGAAAATGCTGTTGCGATAACCGAACCGGCAGTCCCCGGCCTCAAATCGTCGCTTTTCACCGGTGGCGAGTTCGATAGCTTCCAGGTGATCGAATACTTCCTGCAATTCCACCCCGTAGGCGCCGATATTCTGAATGGGGGCGGCGCCGACCGTGCCCGGGATGAGCGACAGGTTTTCGAGCCCGCCCAGGTCTTCGTCCAGGCAGAAGCTTACAAAATCGTGCCAGTTCTCTCCACCGCCGGCGGCCACCAGGGCGTAGTCTTCCGCTTCGGCCAGAATGGACTTTTCGGAGATGGCGTTGTGGATGACCAATGCTTCGAGTGGTCGGCTCAACAGAATATTGCTGCCGCCGCCCAGCACGAAATAGGGAGGCGGTTCCTGCGCCAGCAATTGCTGCAGCTCGCCTGCTGTGCGCACGGTGGCAAAGCGCCGGGCCGGCGCCGGCAGACCGAAGGTGTTGTGCGCCGTGAGCGGATAATTATGGAAAATTTGAACAGCCATATCGAGCTTAATCTAAGGGCGGCACGTACCGAAATCCCCAGAGCCCGGTGCGGACCGGGAGTTGGATGGAGTGGCCGGGCTCGGCGTCGGGAAAAGCCGCCGCATCGTTGCGGATGCGAAACAGTTGATCGTCGAGGTAAAAGAAAAGGTGATAACCGGTCGGCTCAGGCTTTTCGCCCTCGATCAGGCCGTAAGCGCTGGCGTAAAAAGCGGTTTCGTCAAAAAATTCGACCTGCGTAGCGGCCGGCGGCCGGAAGCTGAGCAGCCGGTTGCTGAGGCTGGCGAAAAGCGGGGCGAAAAGCGCAAAGAGGAAGATGAAGAAGACGTAGAGCTGCACTTTCTCCGTTAGGTCGCCCGCCTGCCGGCGCCAGCGATACCCCAGGGCGGCGCCGATCAGGGCCCCCAGGATAGCAGCGTTTCGGGCCAGCTTGCCGCCTTCGAGCGTCCGGTTAAACCAGCGAAACTCGAATACGTACAACACGATCAGCCCGATCAGGCCAAGCGTGGCCGCGACGTAAGGGAGGTAATAGCGCCAGGTGCGTGCGCCGTTACCCGATGGGTTCGAACTGGAGTTTGGCCAATGCATTGTAAGCGCCGTTTTCGATGGTGGATAATTCTTCGTGCGTGCCTTGTTCCACGATTTGGCCCTGTTCGATGACGTAGATGCAATCGACGTCGCGGATGGTGGCCAGCCGGTGGGCGATGATGATCGAAGTGCGGCCCACCATGAGTTTGTTGAGCGCTTCCTGGACCAGCTTCTCCGATTCGGCGTCGAGCGAGGAAGTAGCTTCGTCCAACAACAGGATACTCGGGTTTTTCAGAATGGCGCGGGCGATGGCGATGCGTTGCCGTTGCCCGCCCGAAAGCTTAACGCCCCGCTCGCCGACCACTGTATCGAGGCCTTCGGGGAATGAAGAAATAAACTCCCAGGCGTTCGACTGCCGGGCGGCTTCGATGATTTCCGCCTCGGTCGCTTCCGGTTTGCCGTAGAGGATATTCTCCCGGATGGTGCCGCCGAAGAGGATGACTTCCTGCGGTACGATACCGATGTTCTGGCGATAGCGCACCAGGTCGTATTCGTAGATGTTGCGGCCGTCCACTTCGATGGCGCCCCCGCTGACCCGGTAAAACTGGAGCAAGAGCTGGACGATCGTCGATTTGCCGGCGCCGCTGGGGCCGACGAGGGCGATTTTCTGACCGGCCGCAATGCGCAACTCGATGCCTTTGAGCACTTCGATATCCTGGCGGGTAGGGTAGGAGAAGCGGACATTGCGGTAGGCGATTTCACCGCGGAAGCGGTCGCCGCGCACCGGCGCCGGCTGCTCCAGCCCCGTTTCCGGCTCCTCCTGCAGGATCTCCTGAATGCGTTCCGTGGCGCCGACGGCGGCTACGATTTCGGTGTAGAAGCTGCCGAGGCTGGCGATCGCCGCTCCGATGATGCCGGTAAAGACGACAAAATTCACCAGTTCGCCGCTGGCCATAGCGCCGCTTTGCACCATCAGCGCGGCCCGCCACATGATAAAGAACAAGGCGCCGAACATCACAAAAATGATAAAGGCGGAAAAAAGGCCCCGCATGTGGGCGGCCCGCAACGACAGGCGCACCGCTTCCTGAAGTTTATTTCGGTAACGATCGAGTTCGAACCATTCATTGGTGTAGGCCTTTACGGTCTGGATCGTCTGCATGGTTTCTTCCACCACCACGTTGGTCTGGGCGAGCTGGTCCTGCCGTTCTTTCATCAAGCGTCGGATGTAACGGCCGAAAAACATCGCCAGCAGCACCACAATCGGAAAAGTAGCCAGCATGGTCAGCGCCAGGCGGGGCATACTGAAAATGATGAAGCCGATGCCGCCTACCAGAATGATGATCTGGCGAACGAATTCCGCTAGGGTGATGGACACCACGTTTTGCACCTGGGTGACGTCGTTGGTGATGCGGCTGGTGAGTTCGCCTACCCGCCGTTGTTCCAGAAACGGAATGCCCAGGGTGATCATCTTCTGATACAAGTCTTTGCGCAGCAGGGCCATACTCTTTTCGCTGACGTAGGCCGACAGCCGCAGGCGCAAGTAAGAGAAGATGCCCTGGATGAAAAGCAGGGCGACCAGGAAAAGGAAAAGCTGGTTGAGCGTGATGGCGAATTCCGACTGGCCGGAAATGATATTGAAAACTTCGCCGGGTATTCGCATCACCCCCAGAAAGACGAGGCTGCTTCCCGAGAGAAAGACCATGCTCAGGATAAAGGCCCATTTATAGGGAAGGACGTAACGGAATACCCGCAAGGACTGTTTGAGCTGTTCCCGGGTGATTTTGCGGTTTTTTTCTTCTTCGCCCTTATCCCGGCGGCGGCGCATTCCCATAAAGTTTCGCTTTTGTTGGCAAAAATACGCTTTAATAACAGGCAATCGCCTGATTTGGTTATGATGATGCTTGTCGAGCGGAAAAAATTACCCCGAAATGAAATATATTGCAAACGAGAAATCGTTTTATGACAGAATAAATCCTCGGTCAATGGAGTGGAAAAAGGCTTTTCTTTTGGTTTTGGCGCTAAGTACAGCCTCTCTGTACGCACAAAAAGGAGAACTCGGCGTTACCGGCGGGGTGTCTTTGTATAGCGGCGACCTGGCGCCCAGAGAATTCGGGATCTATTTCCAGGAGCTCAATCCAGCCTTTGGATTCTTCGGACGCCTCAACTTCAACAAGACCTTTTCCGCCCGCCTGGGCGTCAGCTTTGCACAAGTAAGCGGGGCCGACGCCAACGGCGGCAGTAATGTTGACCGGGGCCTGCAATTCCGCTCCAACATTACCGAAGCGGCCCTGACCCTGGAGCTGAACCTCTTCCGGATCGGCTCGGCCAAAGGGGTGCAGCTGGCGCCTTACGTTTTCGGCGGCGGCGGTATTTTCCGATTCAATCCAGAAGGGTTTTTCGACAATGGCTGGGTGGCGCTGCAGCCGCTGCGCACCGAAGCCCAGGGCGCTCCGGGCTACGAGGCGCCCTATGAGCTGACCAACTTCAGCATCCCGCTCGGCCTCGGCCTGAAAGTAGCCGTAAAGAGGAACGTTGTCCTCGGGTTTGAGTTCGGAGGCCGCAAAACCTTCACAGACTTCCTCGACGATATCAGCAGCCAGCGGGTGCGCTACCGGGACGTGCTGGAAAACTCGGGCACCCGCGCCGCACAGCTTTCCGAGCCCCGCATCACCAGCCTCGAGGACTTCGACCAGGTTTACAGCCGGGGCGGTAGGTTTGACGACTGGTATTACCTGGGGAACGTCACCCTTTCTTTCTTCCTCAATGGCGGTAACCGCGGCTGGAACGGCGGGCGCGGCATCGGCTGCCCTACTTTCCGCTGATCGGTTCTGCGGGGATCGTTTTCTCGCTTGCCCGCAGGAACGGGTTCCAATTTTTTTCCGAAAAGATTACCCATTCGGCCGTTTGGGTCCGGTCTATCTTTTTACCATTTCCGAATTACGTAAAGATTTGATTGTAAATCTTAATTACGTGAAAAAGAACTTGGCTCTTCCTCAACGGTAATTTTGGTCAACCCTGCCTGATTGACCCGTTCCTCGACAAAATCCTTTCCGAAGAAAAAACCTTTTGGAGTTTTCAGGGATTTAATGTTAACTTTACATTAAGAGAGAAGGCAACCTTTATGAAAAAAATTCTCGTTCTCTGTACAGGGAACTCCTGTCGCAGCCAGATGGCGGAAGGTTATCTCAACTTTTTCGCCAGCGACCGGGCGCTGTTCTACAGCGCAGGGGTAATTGCCGAAGGGTTAAACCCTTACGCGGTAACTGTGATGTCGGAAGACAATATCGACATCTCGGGCAGTGAAGCCAAGCACTACCGGGTATTCCGGGATATCCACTTCGACTACCTGATAACCGTCTGTGATGAAGTACAGAATCTGTTGCCTGATGATATCCAGGCCGACCGGGTGCTGCATTTCAGCGTACCTGACCCGGCAAAAGCGGAGGGAGGTTATGAGAAAAAGCTCGCCGTTTTCCGGGAAGTAAGAGAACTGGTCAAGAAAAATATGCTCCGATTCATCGGTATGGAACTGATCGGATTAGTTGAAAAGCCCGCCGTCTATTGATCCACAACCATTATTAGCTGCAAAAGAAAAAAGGTGACCCGAGTGCTCGGACCACCTTTTGTTTGTAATGTGGGGGGGATTAACCTGGAATTTGACATTCCATTATACTAAGGTAGAAATAAAAATCTGTTCTCGCGCTCCCGTAAGAAACCGGACATCGCTCAGGAGTTGGTATTCCTGAAACCAACTCAATTATTTAATATTAAATTAACACAAGAGTAACAAATAATCAAAATAATGGTTTCGAATCGGTAAACTTTTTTACGGATGCTGCGAGTGCAATAGCAAAAGCTTGGTATCAGCGAAAGGCATCAGCCGCCCGCGTATCCCGGAAAAATTTTTCTTTACCCGCCAGGCGCGTTATTTTCACCGTTCAAAGCACGGATATGGAATTTACCGATTATATCAAAAGAGATGTCAGCTGGCTTTCTTTCAATCACCGGGTGCTGCAGGAAGCCGCCGATGTGAACGTGCCGTTGTACGAACGCATCAAATTCCTGGCGATTTACAGTTCCAACCTGGACGAATTTTTCCGCGTGCGGGTCGCTTCCCTGCGCAGCTTCAAAGAACTGAAGAAAAAGACGCGCAAAGCCCTCGACATCAAACCCAAGAAAGAGTTGCGCCTCATTCGCAGCATCGTGCACCAGCAACAGGAAATGTTCGGCCGCATCTTCCGGGAATCTATCCTCCCGGCCCTGGAAGAGAACGGGGTGAGCATAATCAACGAAACCGAGTTTGACGAAGAGCAGAAAAGATTCGCCAAGAAATACTTTTTCGAAAAAGTTTATCCGCTGCTTAACCCGGTTTGGATCGGAGAAGAACAGGAAGACCCGCCCTTTCTCAACAACAAAGGCCTTTATTTCATCGTCACCTTTACCGCTAGTGATGACCTGGCTGTCGTCAACATCCCTTCCGACGAACTGCCTCGTTTCATCGAGCTGCCCCGGAGGAAAGGAAATCATTATCTGACCTTTCTCGACGACTGTATCCGTTTTCAGCTCGAGGAGTTGCTCAAACGCGATATCGGCGGCGCTTACGCCGTAAAACTATCGCGCGACGCGGAGATGTATATCGAGGATGAATACTCAGGGGACCTGATGGAAAAAATAAAAAAGGGCCTGGAGGAACGCAATATCGGGCTGCCGACCCGCTTTCTTTACGACAGCAGCATGCCCGACGAATTGCGACGCCGCATCAAAGACCTATTCGATCTCACCAAGAACGACCTGATTCCCGGCGCCCGCTACCATAATTTCAACGATTTTTTCTCTTTTCCCGATCCCACCGGCGAACCTTCTCTGCACGACGAGCCCCTGCCGCCCCTGCCGCATCCGGATCTGGAGCATGCCGAACGCTTGTTGCCACTGATCCGGGAGCGCGACCACATCTTACATTTTCCGTATCAGAAATACGATTACGTGCCGCGCCTGATCTGGGAAGCGGCCGACGATCCGCAGGTGGAGCGCATCAGCATCACCCTTTACCGGGTGGCTGCCAAGTCGGCCGTCGTTCAGGGCCTGCTGCACGCCTTGCGGCAGGGTAAGGAGGTCTTCGCGTTTATCGAAGCCAAAGCCCGTTTCGACGAAGCCTCCAATTTATTCTGGGGCGCCGAGATGGCGCAGCAGGGCGCAAAGGTCGTATACAGTTATCCGGGCATTAAGGTCCACACCAAGCTGCTGCTGATCAGCCGCCGGGAACAAGAGGGCGTGCGCCATTACGGATACCTGGGTACGGGCAATTTCAACGAAAAGACGGCCCGGCTGTACTGCGATCACGCATTGCTGACCGCCGATCCGCGGCTGACGAACGAGGTCGCCCAGGTGTTCGACCTCCTGGGGCGCCGGATCATGATTCCCAATTGCAAGCACCTCCTGGTAGCGCCCTTTACGCTGCGCCAGCGCTTCGAGGCGATGATCGACCGGGAAATCGCCAACGCAAAAGCGGGAAAACCGGCCTACATGATCCTGAAGATGAACAGCCTGGAAGACCCCGGCATGGTGCAAAAACTCTACGAGGCCGGCCAGGCAGGGGTGGACGTAAAGATGATCATCCGCGGGATCTGCTGCCTGGCGCCCGGAATCGCCGGGCTGAGTGAAAATATCGAAGTCATCAGCATCGTCGATCGCTTTCTGGAACACGCCCGGGTGTACCTCTTCGGCAACGACGGCCAGGAAGAAATGTACCTGGCTTCGGCCGACTGGATGAGCCGCAACCTCTACCGGCGCGTGGAAGTGGCCATGCCCATCTACGATCCCGACCTCTTCCGGGAGCTGCGCGCTATCATCGACCTGCAATGGCGCGACAATACCAAAGCCCGCATCATCAACGCCACCCAAAGCAACCCCTTTCGCGGCCGCCTCCCCATCGATCCGCCCGTGCGCGCTCAGGTCGATATTTACCGCCGCCTGCAGTCGGAGACTTTTTGAGTGAGGTTTTTATTACCTTTGTGTATTTGAGTATGATCAGTAAGCGGTAAAATATTTGAACGGTAAATCCAAATCAAGACGAATGACCGTGAAGCAATTTGAAAAAGCCCGGGATTGGGTGTTCAGGAAGATGCATGGCAGCAACCTGGTCTATAACACCTGCTGGGAAGACCCCCGATGTGATCGCGAACTCATGGCGCTGGATGCCGACAGTGAAGTTGTGATGATCACCAGCGCCGGCTGCAACGCACTCGATTATCTGCTCGATGATCCGGCAAAAGTCAATTGCGTGGACGTCAATCCGCGCCAGAACGCCCTCCTGCAACTCAAGCAGGCGGCTTTCGCCAAATCTTCTTTCGAAGACTTGTTCAAACTGTTCGGCGACGGCGTCCACCCCCAGGCTGACGATCTGTTCCGCGATCAGTTGCAGAAGCACCTGCCGGAATACGCCCGCCAGTACTGGGAAAAGAACCTGCACTTCTTCAACGGCAAAGGCCTGCGGCGCTCTTTTTATCACTACAGCACCTCGGGTACGTTTGCCTGGCTGTCGAAGCAATACCTGCGCACCCGCCGCAAGCTCTACCACCAGGCGCGCCGCATGTTCGAAGCGGAAACCCTCGAAGAACAAGCCGCCATCTATTACGCCATCGAGCCGAAAGTGCTCAACAAACTGATCCAGTGGGTGCTCAACCGCCACCTGACGATGAGCCTGGTGGGCGTGCCCCGGAGTCAGCAAAAGATGGTGACCGAAAAATACGATAACGGCACCCTCGGCTATATCCAGGAGTGCTTCCGAAAAGTATTTACCGAGCTGCCCCTGCGCGACAATTACTTCTATCAGGTTTACTTCCGCGGGAAATACGAGCACGATATCTGCCCGAATTATCTGCGGCCGGAGCATTTCGATTTCCTCTGCGAACGCATCGATCGCATTTCGACCACCACAACGACCATCAGCAATTTCCTGCGGGAGCACCCCGGGCCCTATTCGCATTACGTGTTGCTGGATCATCAGGACTGGCTCGCCGCCAACGACGTACCCGCGCTGGAAGAAGAATGGCGGCTCATCCTGAAAAACAGCCGGCCGGGGACCAAGATACTGCTGCGCTCCGCAGCGGAAAAAGTGGATTTCTTCCCGGATTTTGTACGCGAGGCTGTCGACTTCAATAACCCGAAAGCAGCGGAAACGCACCGGCGCGACCGCGTCGGCACCTACGCCAGCGTCTACCTGGGAACGGTTCGCTGAGCTCCCGAGACAGCCGTTATCTTTACGTATCCCATCAGCAAAACCATACCGATGAGTGATCGCATTACCGCCAAGTACAGCAAAACGGAAACCGAGCAGCGGGATAATATCCAGACGTATTACCAGCTGCAATCCAAGATATATGATCTGACGCGCTGGACGTTCCTCTTCGGCCGCTTAACCATTCCCAGGCGCCTGCCCTTCGAACGCAACGAAGCGTTCCGCCTGCTGGAAATCGGCTGCGGCACCGGCTACAACCTGCGGCGGCTGGCTCGCCGGTTTCCCAATGCTGAACTGACCGGGCTGGACCTGTCGCAGGATATGTTGCGCATCGCCCGCCGTTCATTGCGTCCGTTCGGTGATCGGGTCTCACTGGCCGCACAGCTTTACGAACCGGGGAGCGACGCGTTTACCGGGAAGGTCGACGTCATTTTGTTCTCTTACGCCCTGACCATGATCAACCCGCAATGGCGCACCCTGCTCGACAAAGCTTATGAAGACCTGCCCAAAGGAGGGGTCATTGCGGTCACCGACTTTCACGATTCGCGCTTTTCATGGTTCAAAAGCCACATGGCCAATCACCACGTCCGCATGGACAGTCACCTGACCCCCGTGCTGCGCGAACAGTACGAACCCATCTACGACGTGGTAAAGCCGGCTTACGGAGGCGTTTGGGAGTACATGGTGTTTATCGGCAGGAAGTAGCTTCTGCTCCTCGGGCTAAACCCTATAGCCGTCAATTGACCATCACGGGATCACCAGCCGCCGGCTGTGCCGGTGGAGGCCTTTTCGCCATTCCAGCAGGTACAAGCCGGCGGGTAGCGCCGTGGGTAAGCGGTAGCGGTCGGTCGCATTTACCGGCTGTCGCCAGACCATTGCCCCCGAAATGTCGTACAACTGAAGCGTACCGCCGTCACCGCCGGAGCGAGCCAGCCGTATGAAATCCTTCTCCGGTTGAAAAGGGTTCGGGAACTGCAACGCAGTCGGTTCCGGCGCAGCAGCTGCGCTTGTCGAAGTGAGCAGCGGATTGTCCGGTTGTAGGAATAGCACCGAGCCGTCGTGATCGGAGGCCCGGTACGGCAGGAATGCATTATCGGCATAGGCCAGGGCATTGTCGCAATTGGCGCGGGCGAAAGCGTAATCGGTTACGGTGAAGCCCGTCAGCTCACTGGTCAGACAGTGATCGATCAGCGAGGCGTTGCCTTCAAATACGAAAGAATACCGCTCCTGCGCCGGCAGCAGTTCGCTTTGATCAAGAAGGGGAGGATTGACGACATTGGTGACCGGCAGCTGGGCGCCGCCCGAAGCGCCGCCTTTGATCTGGTTATACACGTCGACGTAGCCGTCGGTGAAAGGGTAGGCGTTGTAGTCGCCGAGTACGATGAGATCGCCGCCCTGCAGCTGCTGCACCATATTGGCTACTGAAATGGACTGCTCGTGCCTTTTGTTGCGCACAAAGCTCGCATTGCTGCCCTCGATGCCGATCAGGGAACGCAGGTGGAGGTTGAGCACCCGGACCGGAGTGGGCGGAGTGGTGGCGATGTTGGCTTCCAGCAACAGAGGCGGCCGGTCGTGCAGGTGCCCGCCCTGGCTGAAAAACTCCAGCCGTCCCAGTTGGCTGACCGAGATGTCCTGCACCGTCTCCCGCGTTAGAAAAGCGAGGTTGATCTCGTCGAAACCCGGCAGCAGGTGCAGGGCGTAATCCACGGCCGGATCCTCCTGCTGGATGTAGAAGTTGAGGTCCTCCAGCGCGTTGAGATCATAGACTTCCTGCAGGGCCAGGATATCCGGCGCACCCATGGCGCCGACGATGTAGGCCGCCAGTTTTTCGAGTTGCTTGACGTAATCGAAGTTATCGGTGGAGAGGCGCAGTACGTTCAGCGTTCCTACCGTGATCTCGCCGGGGTTTCTGGATCGAACGGCCTGGAAGACGGGATCGCCGGCGGCGGTGTACTCGGTAGGCAGGAGCAGGTAGCGGCTCTCGGTCTGGATGATTACGCCGCCGGCATTGACGGTCATTCCGGCGTTGAGAAAGCGGTTGTTGGGCTGGCCCAGGCCGTTGGGATCAAACCAGAAGACCTCCGGATTGCCGTCCCAGACCGGGAGGCCCGGCTGCCCGGGGAAAGCGATGCCCGGTTCGCGGAACGGCCGGTTGTCGGTGAGGTATAAGGCGGCCAGTTCGTCATTGTCGGAAGGCGCGCCCACTATGGCGTCCAGGCTGACGTACATGCTTTCTATTTGCTCCAGGTCGGCCGGCAGGGAAGCCGATCCGGAAGGGAATTGCGCACTGAGGACGACGGGCGCCGGCAGCGGCAATGGCTCGTCTTCCTCCACTACGGTGAGGCCGGAGCTGCTGAAAGCTGTCGTAGCTTCCGCTTCGATGACCTTGCCCGTGACGGTCACCACCTGCCCTACGTTCAGGAAGGAAGGACTGGCGGTGAGCACCATGATCCCATCGGAAGTGGCGGGGTCGTCATCGCTGCGTCCGGCCGGGGTTTGAATAAAAAAGCGATCGGCGCTCACGGCGGTAACGACGTTCTGCGGGGTGGTCACTATTTCGTTGACGTAGGGCGTACCGCCGCCGGCGCCCTGGATCTGCCAGATCTCCAGGGAGGGCGGCTGGCCGTAGGCTCTGGCGCCGGATGCGAAAAAAAAGCACAAAAAAATGAAGGTCAATCGTATCTTGCTGAACATTTGCGTTATTTTAGTCGGATCGGTAAACTTTTGAACAAGTGTCGCATTAAGTAACGTATGAGTACCACAGAATCATCTTTTTTCGAACGGGCCTATAATCCCATCCTCCAGGCGCTGCTCACCTTCGGAGCCGCCCTGGTCGTCATTCTCGGGGCCAAATTAGTTAAAATCACGGGCATCCTGGTGGTGCCGGATCGCTTCCCCTGGCTGGCGGTCGCTTCCTTCCTGCTTTTCTTTGCGATGTTCAACAGTATCTTCGCCCTTTCCACCAAGGATGTCAAACGTTACTGGGGGCGTTCGATCTACAGCTTCATCGGGCTCGCGGTGATTTCCGGCCTGACGGCATACCTCTTTTCTTCGATGACCATCAACGAAGCCGGCTCTTATCGCTGGATCTTCTTCGTGCTTACTTTCGGCTACCTCGTATTTTTATCCATGATGACGTTCATGCGTCGCATCGTTGAGTTTGCGCAGCGCGAAGAATGGAACCACCCTCGTATCCGCAGGAAGAACAACAACAGAAAGAAGGATTCGCTCTTTTAGTTCTTTCAATTGGGTAAAAAAATTATATTTACGCCTGATGGCGCGCATTTTGCTTGCGCCGCAAAACTACCCCGGCGCAGGTAGTTGTATTTTCCCCTTTATCTTCATTTCTGCCTGTTAAACCGCGTGTTTATTCGATGGCGGCTGTTGGCAAGGTATTTGAGTTTTCTTTACAGCCGATCGAATCCTGCGCTTTTTCCGCATTCGTCCGAAAGTAATTAGCATCGGTCTGAAAGCCTGCTTCGTGCGGCTATTCGGATCGTTCTTGATTTTGCCCTGGTTGTATCGCCTGTCTCTCGTCAGACCAGGCGGAAAAAAGAGTGAGTCATGTACTGCGTACCATTCGTCCGTCTCGGGCTGCTGCTCGTCAGCTCGATTGTATTGGCCCTGCCGGCCGCTTTTGCCCAGATCAGCCTGGGGGGCGCGCCCCCGAGCTTTGCCCTCGATTTAGCCAGCTCTGTTCCGGAGCAGGTTACGCCCCGGCCGCCGGTCGACCGCTTGCTGGCGGAAGATCTGCTCAACGACGCCGCCAATTTGCCTTATCGTTTCGCCTACCCTTATGCCGTATCCTTTGATCTCGAAGGGGAGGGACGTTGGACGGAACTACCCGGCGGCGCGCGCTTGTGGCGCTTGCAGATCCGCTGTCCGGGCGCCCTCTCCGTCAACCTGCTGTACGACGATTTCTACCTCCCGCCCGGCGCTCGCTTTTTTCTTTACGATCCGGACCGGACCCAGGTATTGGGGGCCTTCAGCCATCAAAATAACCGGGCTTCCCGCCGGTTTGCGACCGCGTTGATCTACGATGAAGCCGTGGTGCTGGAGGTCTACGAACCCCTGGAGGCGCGCGGCCGCAGCCGCCTCGCCGTCGCCCAGGTATCGTACGGATATCGCCCCTTCGGTGTCGCGGAAGGATTGGGCGACGCCGGCAGCTGCCAGGTCAACGTCAACTGCTCACCGGAAGGCGATAACTGGCAGCAGGAAAAAAGAAGCGTTGCGCGCATCGTGATGGACGGCGTCTACGGCTGCACCGGCGCACTGATCAATAATACCGCAAACGATTGTACGCCTTATTTCCTTACTGCCGATCATTGTATCGATTACAATTACGATGCGGTTACCAATCCCAATGCACCCAATTTCGTCTTTTACTGGAATTACGAACGGCCCGGCTGCGAGAACAGCGGTCCGGCGCCCAACGAAACGACCGTCGGGGCTACAGTCGTCGCTAATCCGGAGGTCGCAAACGCCGCGGCTTCTTCCGATTTTGCGCTGTTGGAATTGACGACCAATCCCGGCGATTTTTACGATGTCTACTTTGCGGGATTTGATGCATCCGGCGACCCGGGTAACGGCGGCGTCGGAATACACCATCCGGGCGGCGACGCCAAAAAGATCGCTACCCATAGCACCGTCCCGCCCGCGGTGGTCAGTGATCGGTACTGGCGTGTTTACTGGGACCCGACCCCCAATGGGTGGAGCGTTACAGAAGGCGGATCTTCCGGTTCGCCGCTTTTCAATAACGAAAAACGGGTGATCGGGCAATTGTTCGGCGGCTTCCTGGGGGGCCAACCCAATTGCGACGATCCGGCCAATGACGAAGGCGATTACGGCCGGCTGGCCTATTCCTGGGACAATAACGGCGCCGCCGACAGCCGCCGCCGGCTGCGCGACTGGCTCGATCCGCTAGGCGGAGGGACGATCTTAACGGCTGATGGCGCCGGTTTTCCGTGCCCCAACTGCGCGATCACCACCGCCGGCCTGGCAAATGTGAGCTGCGAAGATAACGGCACTCCCGGTGTGGCGTCCGATGATTTTATCTCTTTTACCCTCGACCCGCAGGGCGATGCGCTGAGCAGCTCCTACACAGTAAGCGGATCGGGCATAGCGCCGGTAACCGGGAATTACGGCGCCCCTCAGCTTTTCCATACGCAGGCCGGTACGGCGGGGGGCGGCGATCTGACGCTAACGATCTCCGATGGCGCCGGCAATAATTGCCAGTTGTCTTTTGCGCTGCCCGATCCCGGCAGTTGCAGCGGGGGTGATTGTTCTATTCTCGATGCCGGACTGAGCAATGTAGCATGTGACGATAACGGCACGCCCGACGATCCTTCCGATGATCGCATTACCTTTCAGCTGCAGGTGACCGGCGCCGGTATTGCCGAAAGCTATTTTATTTCCGGCGACCGCCTGTCTAGCACGACGGGGATCTACGGAGAGACCAAAACCTTTTGGGCTTCCCCGGGAACGGCCGGCCAGGGGTCGCTGACCCTGACGCTGATCGACGGGGCCGATTCCGGCTGCACACTCGAACTCGCGGTGCCCGATCCGGGCGTTTGCAGTGGCGATGGCGAGGCTTGCGGACTGTCCAGCGCCGGAGCAAACAATATCAGCTGCCAGGATAACGGCACGCCCGGATTCCCGGACGACGACCGCATTACTTTTGAGCTGAATCCGACCGGTGATAACCTGAGCGCTGACTATTGGGTGCTGCCACCCGGATTCGATCCCGCAGCTGCAGCCTACGGAGTCCCTACGGCCTTTACGGGGCCGCCGGGGAGCGCCGGCGCAGGAGAGGTGTTCCTCTCCATTGTCGATTCCGAAGACGATAATTGCTGGTTGAATATCACCCTTCCCGATCCCGGGACTTGTTCTACCGCCGCAGGTTGTTCCTTAACCGACGCCGGGCTCAGTGAGGTAGCCTGTGAAGATAACGGCACGCCCGGCGATCCTGGCGATGATTATCTCTCCTTTAACTTGTCGCCCGTCGGGGCGGGTACCGGGAGCAGTTACCAGGTCAGTGGAGCGGGGCTGACTACTCAGACCGGCCAATACGGCACGGCGGCTTCTTTTGTCACCCTGCCCGGCACGGCGGGTAACGGGGACTTGTCCCTGCTGCTGACGGACGCGTACGACCCCGGTTGTCAGCTCCCTTTCAGCTTGCCCGATCCCGGCTTTTGTTCCGATGCGGGCGCCGGCGGTAATTGCGATATTGAGGACATCGGCTGCAGGGACGTCGTGCTGGCCCTGGAGCCCGGTGGTTCGGTCTGGATCGATTTGGATACGTTGTTGAATGATGACGGCGTCCCTTCCGATTGTGGTTTTGACGTCATTCTGGTCAGCCCGCGTGTTCCAACGCTTGATTGCGATGATCTGGGCATTAATTCCTTTACCGTCCGCATTGTTGCTCCTGACGGTTCCGACCTGATCTGCACGGCCTCGATCCAATTGACGGACCCCAACGGATACTGCAATGCCGGAGAAAGTGGAGTAGGGGAGCGCAGCGATGTTTTATTCCGCGTATTCCCGACCCCAGCCTTTGATCGGCTGGAGGTGCGCTGCGCTCTGGCCCCGGGCCGGTTGGCGTTGCGGGATCAGTCCGGCCGGCTGTTGCAATCCTGGTGGAAAGCAGCGGGCGTCGGGGCAAAAGGCCTGGATATTTCGGCAATTCCCCCCGGATGGTATATCTTGACTTTGGAAAACCAAGGCGAGGCGATTCACCGCAAAGTGATCAAAATCAACGATTAGGTTTGGCCATACGACAGCTATCGCACGAAGAAACCCCGCGTTCGGGGCATATTTTCCCCCTGGTGCTGGTGTGCGAGAATTTCCGCGACCCCCGCAACACCGGCGCCGCCTTCCGGCTTGCCGACGCGCTGGGCGCCGCCAGTTTGTATTTGACGGGAAAGACGACTGCGCCGCCCAACCGCAAATTGGCGCGCGCCGCGCGGGCTACGGAAAAAACGGTTCCTTTTACCTATTACGCGGAGCCGGCGGAGGCCCTGCGGAGGCTAAAGGCGGAAGGTTATATACTGATCGCTCTGGAAATAACGAACGCCAGCGAGGATATCCGGACAGTGGATTTCCGCGTTTTTTCCAAAATAGCGCTGGTAGCGGGAGCAGAAAGCGAAGGGGTAAGCCAGGCCTCCCTGGCTTTGGTCGACCGGATTATCAAGATACCGATGTTTGGAAAGAAAAGTTCGATCAACGTCAGCACCGCGCTGGCGATCGCCCTTTATGAGATCATCCGGCAGTGGGATGAGGGATGATCAGGGCTTTTCTTGCGGCGCTTTGGCTTTGGCCGCTTTTTTCTGTTCGTTATTGCTTTCGTAGAGGCAATAGTTTTCGTATTTGACCGGATCGATTTCCGCCCAGATGTCTTTACCGATATTACAAAGGGTGACGAGCTCATCGTAGAGTTTGTTGCCTTGTTCGATGCGCCTTTCCACGGCGATGTCCCGGTCGGCTACTTTATCCTGTTGGATGTTGAGCGCCGTTTCGAAGTTCTGAGTCGCTTCGGTGATGCGGCGCAGCACGTTTTCGTTGACCCCTACGTCGGCGATAAAGTCGATTTGCTGGCGGGCCACCCGCACCACGCGTCTGCCGCAGAAGAGCAGCTGCGCGTCGGTCATATCCCCCATCTTGGCCGTGCCGAATTTGCGGTAGCGGCCGCTGCGATTGCCGTATTTCATGGCTACGCGGGTCATGAGGCTGCGAATGGCCGTCTTGAGGTTCTCCGCGGCTTTGTATTTCTTTTCGGTAGTCAGCATTTGGTCGCCCACCAGCTCGTCGTCATCCGGGAGGGCCCGGAATTTTTCGCACTGCGCCTGGAAGCCTTTCAGCCGGTCGACCCCGTACCCGTATCTTTCGAAATGGGCGAGGTCGCGGTGGGCGTAACGGATGCGTTCCATGCACTGAAGGTACAGGTCGGCATCGGGAAAATTGTATTTGCGATGAGCGGCTTGCTTTTTCATGGCGCCGGTGCTTTTGTTCGGGAAGCGCTTACAAAAGCAAAAGTATTGAATTTTTTTGCTTAAAACAAGTCAATGTTCTGGAAAAACATTCTGGGCGTTTTCTGGAGTTGTTTTTTACTCAGTTAAAATTTTCTTTTCATTTTTTCAAATCATAAACAAAAGCGAATAGTAAAAAAAAGCGCAACCGGTAAAATGGTCCATTTATGTCCCGAAAAGGCCTATTTATCGTGGGTTGAATTGTACTAATTTAGAGGCAGTAAGAAAAAAATCCATTTGAAGGCGCAAATTCAAAGCTGCTTCGCCGGAAAAGGCAGGCGAGACCGGACCGCAACCTGGAATCTCTCACAAAGCCGTCTGCCTGCCTCAGTCCGACCGATAGTGGTACCTGGCAGATAACCAAAACCAACCCGTGCCGGCGGAGCAGCACCTTTGGAAATACTCAACTTAGGCAGTTGATTGGCATTAACGACGTTTTGATTATCGCCTCGTAAGGGTCTGAATATTCAACCTTTACGAGGCTTTTTTTGGAATTTTGTTTTTCCCCTTTGTATCTCGTCATTTTAAGCCTATATTTATAGGCAGTTATTGATTCAACAAATTATTTAATCCCACAGTCTCATGAACATTCCTCCTAAAACCGAGGGCCGCTATGGCGGTAGTGTATCGCGATTAGCCGAAATCGTTAAAAACGAGCCCCCATAAGGCCCGCCACCACCCCGGAGAACCGACGGACGTAAAGGTGTCCGCGGGAAAGGCTGGACCGCTTGCAGGTTCAGCCTTTTTGTTTGGCTTCCGGGTTGACTTTAATCCGGAGCATACTTTCCGGTAAAGGGCGTCAAGCGCCTTCCACCACTATCTCACCGCGCAGGTACGTCACTGCTTTTCCGCCCAGCTCCACGCGTTCGCCCTGCAATCGGCAATGCACCGTTCCGCCCCGTTTTGAGATCTGGCGGGCGGTCATTTCGGTTTTCTGCAATTGTTCGGCCCAGTAGGGCGTAAGGGTGGTGTGGGCGGAGCCCGTGACGGGATCTTCCGCGATGCCGACATTGGGAAAGAAGCAGCGCGAGACGAAATCGACGGATTTTCCCGGCGCGGTGACGATAACGCCTCGTCCGCCGGCCCGGGCCATTTGTTCCGGCGCGGGCTTCAGTTCGGCAACGGCTTCCTCCTGCTTCAGAACGATGAGGTAATCCTCGCGGCCCTGAAAGCTGGCGGTAATTTCGGCGGCAATGGCTTTCTCCAAAGCGGCCGGAAGTGCTGCCGGCTCCAGCTTATCCGTCGGGAAATCGAGCCAGTACAGCGCTTCCGACTGTTTTACGGCCAATCGTCCGCTGCGGGTATGAAAAGTGATGGGCGTCGGTTGGCGGCCCATTTCCCGCCACAACACGTGGGCGGTAGCGAGGGTGGCGTGGCCGCAGAGGTCGACTTCAGCCACGGGCGTAAACCAGCGCAGCTGAAAATCGTCGCCGTCGGGGACCAGGAAAGCCGTCTCCGAAAGGTTGTTTTCCGCAGCGATCGCCTGCAGTACAGCGTCGGGCAGCCAGGACGGGAGCGGACAGACACCGGCCGGGTTTCCGGCAAAGAGCCGGTCGGCGAAGGCGTCCACCTGGTAATAAGGAAGGGTTTGCATAGGCATAACGATTAAATTTAATTCCAGAAGAAGCGTTGGCCAAGGTTGGCCGTACGCTACGGCTTGGGCCGGTCGAGCTGGTCCTCCAAACGGCGCCGGTCGTCGATGCGGCCCTGGAGCGTCGTAGCGTATTGGCGTCCTTTGTTCAGGCCAAATGTGGTATAGGCGCGCCGGGCCCAGTCCAGGGCGGTTTCCAGCATACCCTGCCTTTCGGCGGCGACGGCCAGATTGAAGGCGGCGCGGCCGGCCGTCTTGGCGTCCGTATCGGGGCCGGTCAGGGCGCGCCAGATCTCGGTAGCGCGGTCCCATTGCCCGGCTTTGGCGTAGCGGGCGGCGATTTCCATATTCTCTTTGTAGACGCCTTTGCCTTTCTGAAACCATTCGCGCTGTACCGTTATCCAGACGGGAGCGATGCGCATGCCGTAGCGTTCGCCTGCCAGGAAGCTCACTTCCGAGGTGATGCGTTCCTGGTCGGGCAGGTTGCGTTTGGCCTGGTCTTCGGTATCGCCGGAATCGGTCACCCGCTGGTCGGCGCGCACCGTAAACTCGTCGAGCAACACCCGGGCAGCGGGAGCGTAAAGCCGCCAGCCGATGCGGACGTCGATTTCCATCGCGGCGTCGTAGTAGACTTCCTTAAATTCGTTCCCTTCGTCATCCTTGCGTTTGCGGGTTTGTCGCTGGGTGCTTACGAAGTTGTCCGAGTCGTAGAGCTCGATGGCGAGCAGCGCCTGGGCGTCGTAGGCCCGGCAGATGCTGTCGACCGTCTCCCAGCTCAGCAGGGGGGCGAAGTTGTCGCCGGCCCGGCTGCCGGTGCGTTCGATGCCCGACGATTTGACGGTAAACCGCGGTGTTCGCGTGAGTGCGTTGATCAGTCCGGCAATAGCCTGTTGGCGTCCCCGGCGATCCTGGCCGATATTTTCGCCGGTTACCAGTCCTTCGAGTACGTTGTTGAAGCCTTTGGCGGGTTTGGCCCGGTCGATGGTGACGATGGTGCTGATGTCGTCGGGCAGACTGATATCCGCGGGTTGCAGCACCTGGAGCTCCGTCGTCGGGCTGCAGCCCAGTATCAGGAGGCTGAGAACGAGTCCGAGGCTGAAAAATATTTTTTGCATATCGTTTACTGGGTTTTGTCGATTTCGCTGTATTCCCGAGCGGTCAGTCAATGAGTAGTCCCATCCAGTAGCCGTCATGAAAGCGGCCGTTGAGGTTCAGGTCGCGGCGGATGCGTCCTTCCACTTCGAAGCCGTACCGGCGATACATCCGGACGGCGCGTTCGTTTTCCACCATCACCATCAGGTTGATCTTGCGGATGATGGGGTTGGCGCGCGCCCAATCCAGTAGGCTGTCCATCAGCGCCCGGCCGATCCCTTTCCCCCAAAAAGCTTTTTTTACGGTGAGGCCGAATTCGCCGTTGTGTTGCAGGCGTTTTTTGGGACTGCCGGTGACGTTCAGCATGCCGACGATCTCTGCCTCGATCAGGGCGAGGAGAAAGAGCTGATTGGGAGCGTCGGCGTGTTTTTGGATAATCGCTTCTTCTTCCGCTACGGTTTTCCGCCATTCTTCCCGCCCGAAAGACAGGAATTCGGTCTCACCGGCGACGCAGCGGACGTATTCGATCATCGCGGCTGCATCGAGGCGTTCTGCTTGCCGGATAAGGAGCTGCTCACCGGAAGGCAGGACGAGGGATCTGGGGAATAAATTATCCATACGGGGGGCCGTTATTCGCCAGGCGTTCGCAATGCATAGGCCAGGCATTCACCCGGCAAGATACGATCTAACTGGTAGTGTTTGCCGTTATTGAGCAGGGTTTTACGATCTGCTTCATCTTCAGCGTGGGTCGAGTGGAGCAGCGCGCCCGGGCGTTCGTCAATAGCGGGCGTTTTGAGGTTGCGGATCACGCGGGTAGGGTGGAGGTTGGCCAGGAAAAGATAGCGCGGGTCTTCGCGCTGGGTCCAGGCGATGACATGGCGGGCGCCGGTGGGGTCGGGCAACAGCAGCCAGCGGGTGTTTTGGCGCCGGATGGCCGGCAACAATTCTTCGGCCAGTTGCCGAATGCGGCTCAGGCGAAAAAAGAGTGGTCCGTTTTTACCCCAAACGTAGGGGCCGCGCGTCGCTTTGGGGCCTTCCCCGATATTGAATACGAAAAGCTTGGTGTAATGCTCGTTGGGGGCGGGCATGGGATGAGGGTCGCGCGTTTCGAAGCCCAGCGCCAGGTAACTGGGCAGATCGGTAGCAAAAAGCCCGATGAAGAGGCGCGCTTCATTGCCGGCGAGGTAGAATTGGTCGAAGCGCGGATCGTCTTTATCGGCGGTCATGATGGTAAAACAAGGCTTCACCTGCCGGGTGGTTTGCAGATCGAGGTACCACCGGAAATGCCGGAGGAATCGGTCGCTGCCCACGACCATCGACTGCAGGTCGCCCAGGGTCGTATCGGCTTCGGAATGTTCGAGGTGGTCTACCTCTTCGCCATAAGCCATGTAGTCAGGGCCGGCCAGAAAAGACTCGGCGAAATAGCCGAACCAGGGGGCCTGCTTTCGAATGTGGCGTTTGATGGCGCCGTGAATGTCGTAGTATTCGCCCGGCAGAAAGGGAACGCCTTCGGGGCGCATTTGCACGTGGGACATGTCGCCCCGCATAAAATCAAAGCCGAAGGCGGCCTGTACCTCGGCGTATTTGGCGCACAGGTAGGCCCAGACTTCCCGTCGGGGCCGGTCGAAGTCGATCTGCCAATTGCGATTGTCGTCCAGGCGTTCGTAGAGCTTGTAGCGGGTAAGCGGACCGAATACGCGGGACATTTCCCGCGGTTGGGTGATGCGGTACTCCCGCCACGACCGGCCCGCTTCGTCGCGGGTTTCCGTTTCGGGGTCGGGGTCGACTTCCAGCCCGCGGTAGGGCGGCGCCATGGTGGCCGGCGCTGGTTCGTAGCCAAACTGGTAGAGGTAGCCGAGCAGCTGACCGCGCCTCCGGTTGCGGCCGGAATAATCGGCGGGTGGACCGAACAGGATTGTGCGCCGCTGCGCTTCGGTGAACTCGGACGAGAAAAATAATTCCGGCTCGTCGGGCCAGTCTTCTCCGGAAACAGCGCTGCCGTTTTTGGCCAAAAATTCGAGGACAGCGTCCTGCACAGCCAAATGGAGGTTGGCCCGGTGGTCGACGATGACCTCGCCGCGCCGCCGGAGCCACTCGAAAAAATGAGGATTGGCCAGTACGATTTCCGAGAAGCGATCGGTATGTGGAATGACGTCCATGCCTACGCTTCGGCCGAGGGCGTGCAGTATATTGACGACGGCCTTCAGTTGTCGGGCCGGCGTATTCAATTCCGGAAATGCAGCGGCCATCTCCGGCGCGTAGAATTCCGGGTTGATCTCCCAGCCGGCCATGCCGTAGAGGCTGGCCACCACGCCCGGTTCCCATACGGGCAGCAGGTGGATGGAATCGTGGCAGGCCGGCAGGGTGAGTGCGTAGGGCAGGAGCCGCCAGAAGCTGCCGATGGTGCGCACGTTGACACCCACCATGTTGGAGCGCTGGAGCCAGCTGGAGTCGGAAGCGCCGGCCTGTGGCCCGGAAATATGCTGAGCCGGATCGAGGGCCTGCCGCAGGGCGGCTTCACCGAGGCGCTCGCCGAGCAGTTCCATCACCTCCTGCAGCGTAAAGCCCAGAGCGGTTTCGGGCAGGAGGTTGGGGATGTAAGACCGTTCGCCCCGCGTGTAGGCCGCGCGGTATTGGTCGCGGTGCGCATACCAGTTCTCGATGTATTCTTTATGGGTCATAGGCCTGGTTTTGCATTCGGTCGCATCCGGCGGCCGGGTCAGGGCGTCACTTCCACCATAAATTTGTTCTTTTTGCCGTTTTCCACCATGAGGTACCGGCCGTGCAGCAGGGTTTCGGGGCTGATGGTCTGTTCGTGTGAAGTAACCTTGTCTTTATTGATGCTGATGGCGTTGTTTTTTATCGCGCGCCGGGCGTCCCCTTTGGAGCCGACGATCTGTGTGGCCTCCACGAGGAAGTCCACGACATTGGGGTGGCCGGCCAGGGTGTTGCGGTCGACCTTAAAACTGGGTATTTCTTCCGCCACGGTCTGCAGGTCGCCGGCGGCGAGGGCCAGCAACTGGTCTTTACCGGCTTTGCGGTTAAACAGCAGTTCGGTGACTTTCAGCACGGAGTCGAAAGCAGCGTCCGAATGGATGCGGCGCGTGAGTTCCTCGGCCAGTAAAGCTTTCAGCGCCTGTGGATTGTCGGCGTGTTCGGCTTCCATGGCCTCTACTTCCTCGCGCGATTTCAGGGTGAAGTAACGGATGTACTTCGGCAGGTCGGCGTCGGCGGCGTTGATCCAGAATTGGTAAAACTTGTAAGGCGAGGTCATATCGGGATCGAGCCAGATGTTGCCCTCGGTCGATTTGCCGAATTTGGAGCCGTCGGCCTTGGTCAGCAGAGGAGCCGTCACAGCATAGGCTTTACCTCCCAGGTTGCGCCGGATGAACTCGGTACCCGAAGTGATGTTGCCCCACTGGTCGGAGCCGCCCATCTGCAGGATACAATCGTGCTGTTGGAACAGCACCTGGAAATCGTAGGCCTGGAGCAGCTGGTAGCTGAACTCGGTGAAGGAGATCCCCGTTTCTAGCCTTTTGGCGACCGATTCTTTGGACATCATGTAGTTGACCGTCAGCGTTTTCCCGACGTCGCGCAGGAAGTCCAGCACGTTCATGTCGCGGTAGAAATCCAGGTTGTTGACGATGATGGCCGGGTTGTCGCCCGATTCGCAATTCAGCAGGTGGTGGAACTGACGGCGGAAGCGCTCGACATTGGCGTCGAGTTCTTCGTAAGTCTTCAGCTCGCGTTCCTTGTCCTTGCCCGAGGGGTCGCCGATACGGCCGGTGGCGCCGCCGAGCAGCACGATGGGTTGGTGGCCGCTTTGCTGGAACAATTTGAGGAGCATGATCGGCACGTAATTGCCGATGGTCAGGGAGGCGGCCGTCGGGTCGAAGCCGATATAACCCCTGATTCGCCGGGCGCTGAGCGCTGCTTCCAGGCCCGGCGTTTTATCTTGCAGGATGCCCCGCCAACTGAGTTCTTCCAAAAAATCCATGACTGAAATTGAGCGTTTCTGATGTGCGGCAAAAATAGAATTTTTGGCCAATACTTTTGTTCGTCGGTTTACGAACCCAGGGCAATCGCATTTAATTTTGGATCTCGAAAAAGTAGGAAAAATCCTCGTTTTTACCTCGATCCTAAAGGAAGAACGAGGATTTTTCCTTCCGTTCCATGTAAATTTTATGGCAATTGAGAGGTAACATCTTTTAAATGCGATTGCCCTGTTAACGAACCGCCAAAGCACCGTAAAAAGTTCAAAAAAAGTATCTTTGCGGGCATCGATATGAACTTCGAATCCTTCATCGCCCGACGGGTCGCCCAGGCCGGCCACCTATCTTTTTCCCGGCTCATCATTCGCATCGCGCAGGTGGCGGTAGCATTAAGCGTGGCGGTGATGATCGTGGCCGTTTCCCTGATCGCCGGCTTCAAACAGGAGATCAGCACCAAGATTTTCGGTTTCTGGGGCCACATCCACATTTCTGATACCGATATCAGCCGCTCTTTTCTCGAACTGTATCCGGTAGACAAAAATCAGCCCTTCTATCCCCATCTCGACACGCTGGAGCAGGTGCGCTACCTCGAGCCGCGGAACCTGCCGGGCGTAGAATGGAACCAACCGAAACAGACGCGCGGCGGGGTGCGCCACATTCAAACCTTCGCCATCAAGCCCGGCATTATCAAAGCAAAAGAAGAGATCGAAGGCATCATCCTGAAAGGAGTAGGGACGGATTTCGACTGGGCGTTCATGGAGCGCTACATCAGGGAAGGTAAGCCTATCGCTTATCCCGATTCGTCGCTATCCCGCGACATTCTCATTTCTCAGCAGACCGCCGACCGCCTGCGGGTGGGCGTGGGCGATTCGTTCCAGGTCCATTTCGTACAGCAGGGGGAGCAGCTGAAACGCCGCTTTACGGTTTGCGGCATCTACCGTACGGGGCTGGAAGAATATGACAAGATCTTCGCGCTGGTGGATATCGGTCAGGTTCAGCGCCTGCTGGGATGGTCGGAAAACCAGGTCAGCGGCTTCGAAGTGTTTATCGACGATATTGCCGACCTGGAGGTGATTACCGAGTACATCTATTTCGACCGCCTGCCCAGCGATCTCTATGCGGAGACCATCCGCGAAAAGCTGCCCGAGATTTTCGAATGGCTGGACCTGCAAAACATCAACGAAACGGTGATCCTGACGCTGATGCTTATCGTTGCCGTCATTAATATGATCACGGCGCTGCTCATCCTGATCCTGGAGCGCACCAATATGATCGGCGTCCTGAAAGCCCTGGGCAGCAGCAACTGGACCATCCGCAAAATCTTCCTCTATCACGCCGCCTACATCATCGCCGTCGGCTTGTTCTGGGGCAACGTGGTCGGCATCGGTCTGTGCGCGCTGCAGGATCAGTTTGAGCTGATCCGGTTGGACGAAGCCAATTACTACCTATCCACGGCGCCCGTGGCGCTCAATTTCTGGGTGATCCTGCTGCTCAATCTGGGCACCTTGCTGGTTACCCTGGTGTTTCTGATCATTCCTTCCTATCTGGTAACGCGGATCAGCCCGGTGAAGGCGATCCGGTTTAAGTAAAGAGTCAGAGCTTGTTACCGCCTCCGTTTCAAAAAATACAAGAGGCGGCAAATATTTCGTGAAGTCGGTAAAAGATGTTATCTTTCAAACCTGCCTGAGAGGCTGTACGCCCCGAATCTCACCTGCTTTCGATAGTCCCAATTACTGCGATTTAAGACTTGCGAATACCATTGATCATGAACGCGAATGCGGTGCCCCGTTGGCGTTGGGCAACTCGTTTAGGTTGGTTTAAGCTCTGGATGGCCGGACTGCGTCTATTCGACCTGGTGCGTTGGCTGCCGCGTCGGTTATTGCGTTTCTTCGCCCACCTGGAGAACGGGCTGCGGGCGCTGGGCCACCGCACTTTTCAAAGGGGGCTCCGGTTTAAAGTATATCGATCGGCGGGGCGGTGGTGGGTGGAATGCCTGTTTTATATTCTCGATTGCCTTGGTGCGGGGGAGGTTTACGAGACGGTCGCCGATTGTCTGAAGTTCAACACTCGTCCGCTGCACGCCTGGGAGAAGGAAGTGGCGCGCGGCGTATTCGGCGAGAGCCTGCGTCTGGAACGCGTTTGTATCGATGAGCGCGCCTTCCTGGGGCCGCGGCAACGGCGCTTTTGCTACGTCAGCGGATTCACGATCAACAGCTGGGGTCCGATGTCCAACCACCTGCTGATCCACGAGCTGGTGCACGCCTGGCAGTATCAGCATCTGGGGCTGGTGTACATCCCGCGCGCGCTCGGAGCGCAGTACGACGGCAGAGGGTATGATTACGGCGGCGTTCCGCGACTGCGGGAATACCGGCGGCGCGGAAAGACGCTGCTGGATTTCAATTACGAGCAGCAGGCCGATATCGTGTCCGATTTTTTTCGCATCCAAAACGGATACGCTCCCCGCTGGGGAGCCGCCACGTTCGCGGACCTCCCCGCTTACCAGCCTTATATCGAAGACCTGCGCAACTACTGAAGCCGTCCTTTTCGCCCAGTTGTCCGGCAAAGACATAAGTCGTATGTTTGTGGCGTTCCCGGCGAACGGCGCCGTAATCGTTATCTTATAACCAGGCTTTATGATCCGCTATTACACCCGAAAAGAAGGCCGGTTGCGCGAGCTGGAAAAGCCGGAAGTGGGATGCTGGGTGAATATCGTGCCGCCGTTCAGCCACGAAGAGTTGGAGGAGATAGCGCTGCAGTTTGACATCCCGCTCGACTTCCTGACCGACTCGCTCGACATCGACGAGCGGTCGCGCTACGAACGCGAGGAAGACGTTCGCCTCATTGTGGTCAATACGCCCGTACTCAATCAGACGGAGGAAGAGAACGACGCCATATACGTCACCGTGCCCATCGGCATCATCCTCACCATTGAGCATATGGTGACGATCACCTCTTACGAGAACCCGGTGCTGCAGCTTTTTCTGGACGACAAAGTCAAAAACTTCGACCCTTCCGACGAGGCCCTGTTTATTCTGCAAATTTTTGAGCAAAACGTTTACCGCTTTCTCACCTGCCTGAAGAAGCTCAACCTCAAACGCAACCTCATCGAACAGGAGCTTTACGATTCTAGCCGCAACCGCGAGCTCAAACAGCTGCTGAGTATCGAAAAGAGCCTGGTGTATTTTGTAAACTCACTGAGCGCCAATGAGCTGTTGCTGATGAAGATGAAGCGGACAGATTTTCTGCACATCCGGGCGGACGAAGACAAGTCGGACCTGTTCGAAGATATCATTATCGACAACAGCCAGGCGCTGGAGATGTCGAACGTCTACACCAACATCCTCAACGGCACGATGGACGCCTACGGGTCGATCATTTCCAACAACCTGAACATCACCATCCGCCGGCTCACGCTCATCACCATCATCCTGATGGTGCCCACCCTCATCGCCAGCTTCTATGGCATGAACGTTCCGCTGCCGTTCGACGAGCATTCCTTTTCTGTGTATTTCATCATCGTTATTTCCATCATTCTCAGCCTGCTGCTCGCCTGGTATTTCCAGAGCAAACGCTTGTTCTGAAGAGGGTTATCCACTTGCTATCCACACCAATCTGAAGTTTTCCACATTGTGGAAAACTTGTTTGCTGTGTTAAGTCACTGAAAATGAGCAATCCATATTATTTTTTAACAAGTTGTGGATAAATAGCCTGGCGCAGCCTGTGGAGAATGCTTAGTTTTGATATAACAAGCGATAAGGCTTTTTTCGTTATTGCTATCCATAAACTTGCTGATGCTAAGTGGCGGTGATCCGATTGTGGGCGCCGCCATTTTTTTTGGGGGGGATCGATAGCAGCAGGAATGATCCGGGCTAATACTCGCCCGTTCCCTTTTCGCCGGAGAAGTCGGTTTGGGCGAGGTAAATGATGATCACGCCCGCCAGGATCATGACCAGCCGGATGATGAAGCCGATGAGCGGGCCTGGCCGGTCGATCCACACCAGGAAAGAGAGTTTAAGACCGATCATACTCAGCACGATGGCCAGGAAGCCGGCGCCGGCAAGCAGGAAGCCGAGCAGGGTAAATAGTCCTTTGTATTTTGTCATATCGTTTTTGTCTGAAAACAATTGAACCGGCAGTCGGTTTATCGGCGCGAAAGTAAGGAATGGAGCGGTTCTTTTACGTTCTTTTTGCATTTTCCCCACGGGGTCCGAACCCAGACAAATCCGCAAATAGTTACTTTTTTCCTTTATTTTTACTTTCGGCCCGGATGCGTTTTTCCGGTCCCGGTTTCCGGTCCGGGCAAGGACCGGGAACCGACGTTTATGCTTCGAACCAAGTACACCTATGCTTAAGCTCATCGAATGCCCGCGTGACGCCATGCAGGGGATCAAGGAATTTATTCCGACCGATAAAAAAGCAACCTATCTCAATCAGTTGCTGCGGGTCGGGTTTCACACCATCGATTTCGGCAGTTTTGTTTCCCCAAAAGCTATCCCGCAGATGCGGGACACCGCTGAGGTGCTTTCCCGCCTCGACCTGTCGCAGACGAGCAGCCGGCTGCTGGCCATCGTCGCCAACCGGCGGGGCGCCAACGACGCCGCCCAGTTTGAGGAAATTGCCTATCTCGGGTATCCTTTTTCCATCTCCGAGACTTTTCAGTTGCGCAACACCAACGCCACCATCGAAGAATCGCTGGAGCGGGTGGCTTCAATTCAGGAGATCTGCCAGGCGAACAACAAACAGCTGGTGCTGTATGTCTCCATGGGGTTCGGCAATCCCTACGGCGACCCCTGGAACGTGGAGATCGTGCAGCGCTGGGTCGATCGACTGGTGGGCATGGGCATCCGCATCTTTCAGCTTTCGGACACCATCGGCGTGGCCAGTCCGGAAAGTATTCGCTACCTGTTCGGCAACCTGATCCCGGCCTATCCGTCTCTGGAATTCGGCGCTCATTTTCACACCCAGCCGCACCGCTGGCAGGAAAAGATCGAAGCGGCCTACGAGAATGGCTGCCGGCGCTTCGACGGCGCCATGCGCGGCTACGGCGGCTGCCCCATGGCCAAGGATGACCTCACCGGCAACATGCCTATGGAAAGCATGTACTTCTACTTCGAAGATCGGCAGGTCGACACCGGTCTCGACCTCGCCGCTTTCCGGGAAGCGCTGGCGCTGGCCGGGGCGGTTTTTCCGGGCTTGCCCGGATCCTAACCCGGATGATTGATGGATTCATCAATTGCGAAGCCAAACCGGCCGCCATGCTGCCCCGCTCACTCACCCGTATCTGGGGATACCTGCCTGCTGCATGCAGGCGCCTGCGTGTCGCCCTTCTGTGCGAACGCAAGCCTGGCAACCGTCATGACGAAGAACCCATGAATCATCCGGGCTAAAAACGTTGTAGTCCACAAAAAAAGGACGCGACTTTTCAGCCGCGTCCCTTCCTGTTTATAGCGGGTAATGCTTTTTAAAGGCTCGGTTTCAATTTCGAGCCTGGACTTTTCGTCAAGCTTACATCATGCCGCCCATGCCACCCGGCATGCCGCCGCCCGGCATTCCGCCGCCTGCGGGTTCCGGTTCCGGCTTGTCGTTGACGACGACCTCCGTGGTGAGCACCATGCCGGCGATCGAAGAAGCGTTTTCCAGGGCGATGCGCGTCACCTTGGTCGGGTCGATGACCCCGGCTTTCTTCAGGTCTTCGAAGCGGTCGTAGCGGGCGTTGTAGCCCGTGCTGCCGCGGCTGTTCATCACGCGTTGCAGGACGATAGAGCCTTCCATGCCGGCGTTGTCGGCGATGATGCGCAGGGGCGCTTCCAGTGCTTTACGCACGATCTGGATGCCGATGGTTTCGTCTTCGTTCTCCCCCTTCAGGTTTTTGATGGCCGAGATGGCGCGAACCAGGGCAACGCCGCCACCGGCTACGATGCCTTCTTCCACGGCGGCGCGGGTAGCGTGCAGGGCGTCATCGACGCGGTCTTTCTTTTCTTTCATTTCCACTTCGGTGGGGGCGCCTACGTAGAGGACGGCCACGCCGCCCGACAGCTTGGCGAGGCGCTCCTGCAGCTTCTCGCGGTCGTAGTCGGAAGTGGTCGTTTCGATCTGCTGCTTGATCTGGTTGATGCGGGCCTGGATCATCTCCTCGGTGCCCGCGCCGTTGACGAGGGTCGTATTGTCCTTGTCGACGGTCAGCTTCTCGGCCGCGCCCAGGTGTTCCAGGCCGGTATTTTCCAGCTTGTAGCCTTTCTCTTCGCTGATGACGGTGCCGCCGGTGAGGATGGCGATATCTTCCAGCATTGCTTTGCGGCGGTCGCCGAAGCCGGGCGCCTTTACGGCGACGACCTTCAGCTGGGCGCGCAGGCGGTTGACCACCAGTACGCCGAGAGCCTGGCTTTCGATATCTTCGGCAATGATCAGGAGCGGGCGGCCGGCCTGGACGACTTTTTCCAGGATCGGCACGATGTCCTGCATGTTGGAGATCTTCTTGTCATGGATCAGGATGTACGGGCTTTCGTACTCCGTGATCATATTTTCGGCGTCGGTAACGAAGTAGGGCGAGAGGTAGCCGCGGTCGAACTGCATGCCGAGCACTTCGTCGACGTAGGTGTCGGTGCCTTTGGCTTCTTCCACGGTGATGACACCGTCTTTGGAGACGCGCTTCATGGCGTCGGCGATGAGGCTGCCGATCTCTTCGTCGTTATTGGCGGAGATGGCGCCGACCTGCTTGATCTTCTCGAAATCGTCGCCGATCACTTCCGATTGTTCCCGGAGGTGCTCGATGACTGCTTTAGTGGCCCGGTCGATGCCCCGCTTGAGGTCCATCGGGTTGGCGCCGGCGGTCACGTTCTTCAGGCCGGCGTTGATCATGGCCTGGGCCAGAATGGTGGCGGTAGTGGTGCCGTCGCCGGCGATGTCGGCGGTTTTGGAAGCGACTTCCTTCACCATCTGGGCGCCCATATTTTCTACGGGATCTTCCAGTTCGATTTCCTTGGCGACCGTAACGCCGTCTTTAGTGATCTGCGGCGCGCCGAAGCTCTTCTGGAGCACGACGTTGCGGCCTTTCGGGCCGAGCGTGGCCTTTACGGCGTTAGCCAGGGCGTCGACCCCGGTTCTCAATTTTTCTCTTGCGTCTCTATCAAAGCTAATTTCTTTAGCCATGTTGTTATCTGTTTTTAGGTTTTTGTTTTGGAAATAAAGAAAGGGTTTGGAAGGGGGGTTAAAGTACGACGAGGATGTCGTCTTCGCGCATGATCAGGTAATCTTCCCCGTTGAAATTAAATTCCTGACCTGCGTACTTGCCGTAGAGAACCGTATCGCCGATCTGTACGGTCATCAGGTTGCCCTCTTTACCGGGGCCTACGGCGATGACTTCCCCTTTCTGGGGCTTTTCCTTGGCCGTATCGGGGATGATGATACCGCCTTGGGTTTTTTCTTCCGCGGCAGCCGGTTTGATCACTACTCTGTCGTTGATGGGCTTCATAGCTCGTCGGTTTTTACAATTTTATTTGATGAAACAATGATGATAAAGCCTGCGCCATTTTTGCATGACGCGCCGAAACAACCTTCCTCTAGCACATGGCGTGCCAATGTGGTTTTTACTGCCAATATTGCAGTTTAGCGCCTTATCGGGTAGAAAAAGTGGTTTAGAACCCGCCTGGAAGGGGCTAACTTGCCAATTTGGCAAGGTTAAGACTGGTTTTTGGCTGTTAAGAGATACTGGGTGGTAGAGAAGAAAATGAAGAGAGGATGAAGCGTGGCTTCAAAAACGGGAAGATGGCGACATGGCCGGGGCATCCGCAGTTATCCGGAATGCCCCAAGTGTGCACAGCAATGCAGCGCAGGATTACTGAGAGAGGAGCTGCTCTTCTGCGCCGCCGCCGCCGCCGACCAGGAGGGTGGTGATGATGCAGAGAACGAAGATGGCGATGGCCAGGTACCAGGTCACCTTTTCGATAAAATCCGTCGATTTGGCGGCGCCGAACATCTGGTTGGCCTGTGAGCCGCCGAAAGTAGCATCCACCCCTCCGCCCTTGGGATTTTGGATCAGTACGGCGCCCATGAGCAGCACGCCGATCAGGGCGATCAATACGGTCAGTGTAGTAGGCATTTTATGCGATCTTTTTTAGATTCTTAATTTGCTCCGCAAAATAAGCGCTTTTTTCGGGAAATAACAACTTTAACCGTTCGTACATATCGATGGCTTTATCGATCAGGCCCTGTTTTTCCAGTAGCTTGGCGAGGGTCTCGGAAGCGATCTCTTCGCTTTCGGCGATGCTTTGCCGGGCCATCTGATGGAGGTCGGGCGATTCCGGCGGCATTTGGCGATGTTCCCGCGCCGGGCGGTTGGGCCGGCGTTTAAGGAGTTCGTCCAGCCGGGCGCGTTTGGCGCTCGCCGAATCGGCCGACCAACTGTGGAAGGCGCGTTTGGGCAGCGGCGCCGGTCCGTCCACTGACTTGGCCGGGGCGGGCCACTGGATCTGGTGGATGACCTTCACGGCATCGGCTACCGCCGCAACGAGCTCCCGGGAAGGCCGAAACGCTTTCGGCGCGGGGGTCGGCGGCGGGTCGGTCGGCGGCAGGGGGATCTTACTCTCCGTGAGCAGTTCGTTCAGGGCATCCGCCTCCTCTTCGACGAGGTCGAAGGTCAGGTTCAGGTCCTGCCGGGCGGCCGGCGTCGCTTCCGGTTCTTCTGCCGGTTGCGCCGGCAGCTTTTCCAGTTGGGACAGGTCTTTGAGCTCCAGGTAATCTTCCGTCAGTTGGAAGGTCGAGTCGGTGACCGGGGCGCCCGTTTCACTGCGCCGTAACAAGTGGTAGAGGAAGGTGCGGTCGAAAGTGTAGGTGGCCGCTCGTTCCAGGTTGACCTCGAAGTCGCGATGGTTCTCCAGCTTGCTCTTGAGCAAGAGCAGGTAATGCAGGTTGGTGCAATAGGGATGTTCCAGCACCAGGCTCTTCAGCTCCTGGTAGGATAGCTGGTACAAGCGGGAGGCGTCTTTGAGGTAAGCCGTGAAGGTTTCGGTATTCATATCCTGCTGTTCTAGTCAATCCTTCTTTTTCAGCGCCTTACAATATACGGATTGTTGGGATGAAACGGGAATAAAAAGCGCGAAGAACCGCAAAAAGCGGTTTATCCGAGGTTTTCCCGCAAAAAATCCATCAGTTTTCGGACGGCGCGCCCCCGGTGGCTGATGGCGTTTTTTTCGTCGGCGTTCATTTCGGCGAACGAACGCTGGCGGCCCTCGGGGATAAATACGGGATCGTAGCCGAACCCGCCGGCGCCTTGTCGTTTTTCGGTGATATGACCTTCCACGATTCCCTCGAACGTCATTTCACGACCGTCGAGCAGCAGCGCGATCACGGTGCGGAAGCGGGCGCGGCGGTCCGTTTTCCCATCCAGCTCGCGCAGCAGCCGGTCGATGTTGGCGTCGCTGTCGCGCTCAGGGCCGGCATAGCGGGCCGAATAGACGCCGGGCGCTCCGTCGAGGGCGTCGACCTCCAGTCCGGTATCTTCCGCAAAACAGTCTGCTCCGTAGTGGTCGCGTACGTAGCGGGCTTTCTGCAGGGCGTTGCCCTCGATGGTGTCCTGCGTTTCGGGCAGTTCTTCCCGGCAGCCGATATCGGCGAGGCTGACGACGGGGTAGGCGCCGGCGAGGAGGCGGTTGGCTTCTTTTACCTTGTTGGCGTTGCCGGTGGCGAATACGATTTTTTTCATGTCGGGATAAACAATTGTTGCAGCGCCTGCCAAAGCCGGGCCGCGTGGGCTTTACCGCCCTGCTGCCGCTCTTCGTAGATCAGCTGCAGATCGTCCGAAAATAGATAGCTCACGTGGTTGTGCACCACGGGCCGGTATTTTTGCAGCTTCATATGCAGGCCCAACCGTTGAGGCGGCACGCCGAAGCTGATGAGGTATTGTACTTTGGTGCGCCGGCGCAGCAAAGACAAACTTATGCGGTCGGCGGATGTTATTTTTATGGATAAAGCGTCTTCCGCCAAGTCAATCTTAGCTGCTCCCAATACCTTTGCGAGGAATTCCTCCAGTTCTCCGGCCGGCTGGCCTTCCGGATTTTGATAAACGACGAGGATGCCTCGCTGATTGCGCCCGCTTGTTTTTGGTAAGACCGCACCGGCTGCCGGAACGGAAAATATCTTGAAATTGAAAAAGTTGGAATCCAAAATTTAATTTTTGTTAACCTCAAAAAATTGGAATGAAATAATACATAAGGTTTTATTGTTGTTTTGAAATAAAATTTTGATAAAATTAATTATTTTTGTAAAAATTCTGATTCGTATGAAATATAAAATAGGTATTACCAAAAGCCAGGATTCCCGTCTCTCCCAGGTCAACTTTGACGACATTCCATTCGGTCGGGTTTTTTCCGATCACATGTTCGTGGCCGACTATCGCGAGGGGGAGTGGACGGATCTGCGGGTCGTTCCATTTGCTCCTTTTGAAATTCACCCGGCGGCCATGGGGCTGCACTATGGACAGTCGATCTTCGAAGGCATGAAAGCTTCGAAAAGTGAAGCGGGGCAGCCTTTGTTCTTTCGGCCGGAAATGCACGCCCGCCGGTTCAACAACTCGGCGCGTCGGCTGTGCATGCCGGAATTGCCGGAGGACTTGTTCCTGGAAGCCCTCAATCTGCTGGTCGCTATTGATCAGGACTGGATCCCTCCCCAGAAGGGCAGCGCCCTCTACATTCGCCCGCTGATGTTCGCCACCGATCAGTTCATCGGCGTCAAACCCTCCGAGACTTACAAATTTATCATTTTTACCGGACCCGTCGGGCCTTATTATCCCAAACCCGTTAGTCTGCGCGCCGAAACCACCTTCGTGCGCGCCGTCAAAGGCGGCACCGGGGAAGCCAAAGCCGGCGGCAATTACGGCGGCGCCCTCCTGCCTACCAAACTGGCCAACCAGGCCGGCTTCGATCAGGTAATGTGGCTGGACGGACATGATTTTAAGTACATCCAGGAAGTGGGCACCATGAATATTTTCTTCGTGATCGACGGGAAAGTGGTGACGCCGGAGACGGACGGCGCGATCCTGCACGGGGTGACGCGCGACAGCATCATTACGGTGTTGCGGGAAAAAGGCCATGAGGTCGCCGTACGGCCTCTCACCATCGACGAAGTGGTGACGGCGCACCGCGAAGGCAAACTACAGGAAGTCTTCGGCAGCGGTACCGCCGCCGTGGTCGCCCACGTCTCCAAAATTGCGTACGGAGACCTGGTCATGGAACTGCCCCCGGTGGAAGAGCGGGAAGTATCGACTTTTGCCAAAGCTTACATCGACGACCTGCGCGCCGGGCTGGCCAAGGATATCCACAACTGGATCGTTCCGGTGGAGATGCCGGCGACGGTAGACGCCTGATTCCTGACGCCTAACGGGAAAATCCGGGTTAGCGGCCGGGCCTGGCAACAGCGCCCTGGCGCTTAACCCGGTTTATGCCACACGAATGATCCGGGCTAAAAGGGCGGCGCCGCCGGTTTATTATCCAAAATAGCCTCGATGCGTTCGTTCACTGCTTCGGTTATTTTTCCGGTCACCTCAATGGCCGTAAGGTTCTCTTCCAGTTGTTCGGTTTTCGAAGCCCCCAGAATGACGGTGCTGACGTTGGGGTTCTTCAGGCACCAGGCCACGGCCAGTTTGGGCAGGCTGGTGTCCAGGTCACGGGCGACCTTGTTGAGCTCCCGGACTTTTTCCAGTCGCTCGGGCGTCAGCGAGCGCTCCTTTAGCCATTCCAGGCCTTCGATGCTGAGCCGGGTGCCTTCCGGAAATTTGTCGATGTATTTAGGGGTGAGCACGCCGGAAGCCAGCGGCGACCAGATCGTCGTACCGAGGCCTACGGTTTTGAAGATCTGGCTGAACTCCACTTCCATCTTGTCGCGGTGAAACATATTGTATTGCGGCTGTTCCATCACGGGACCGATGAGATTGAGGCGGGCGGCGACCATATGGGCTTCCATGATCTCCTGGGCCGACCATTCGGAAGTGCCCCAGTAGAGGACTTTGCCTTGCTGGATGAGGTGATTCATGGCCCAGACGGTCTCTTCGATGGGCGTATTTTTATCCGGGCGGTGGCAGAAGAACAGGTCGAGGTAGTCGACCTGCAGCCGGCGCAGGGCGGCGTGGCAGGCTTCGAAGAGGTGCTTGCGGTTGAGCCCCGTTTGGTTGGGCTGCTGGCCCCCGTCGCCGAAGAAGGCTTTGCTGGAAACGAGATAAGTGCTGCGCTCCCAGTTCATTTTTTTGAGAATGTCGCCCATGACGACCTCCGATTGGCCCCGGGCGTAGATTTCGGCGTTATCGAAAAAGTTGACCCCGTGCTCATAAGCAATAGCCATAAGCCGTTCGGCAGTACGGTCTTCGATCTGTTTTCCAAAAGTCAGCCATGATCCCAGGGATAAGGCGCTCACCTGGAGGCCGGATTTGCCGAGTCTGCGGTATTCCATTTAGTGCGGTTTAGTTTGTGGTTTGAAAGTGTAGGATAAATTCCGGTCCGAACTTTTTTTCGGAGCCGTTGACGGCATCACGTCCATATTTTGGAATGTCGGTTCCGGGCAGATTGTTCAGATGGGCGCAACTGGCGGCATGTATTCCGGGGTCAATTCCTTTTACTCCACGGCCTCGGCAAAACGGACGCCCGTTTTGATCCCCAGGGAATAGAGGTTGCGGTTGAGGTTGGCGTCGTCCGGCAAAATCCCCTGGAACCAAAACTGGAAGTGCGGCTGTACGAACCAGGCCATGGCGGGGCTAATGCGGCGGTCGTAAGAAAGGCCGCTGATGAAGCCGTAGTTGAACAGCCGGAAATCCGGTTCGGCCGGCGACTCCCCGCTCCGGGTGCTGGTATCGCCGAAATAGAGGATGGTCTCCTCGCGGTTGGCGAGGTTGAAGCTCGCGCTCAAGCCCATCATAAACCCGAAGGCGTCGCGCCGGGAGAGGGTGTGCAGAAAGTGGATCTCCAGGGGAATTTCCAGGTTGAAATTGCGAAACACGATTCGCTGTTCCGACGCTTCTTCCGGGTTGGGCGCGCCGGCGGGAAAGGGTTCCCGCACCGTCCGGTAGCCGGTGTCCATAAAGTTCAGCCCGGCGCGAAAGCCGCCCCGTTCGCCGCGCCAGCCGATGAAGCCTCCGGCGCTCAGGGAGATCCGGGCCGTTTCCCGTTCCTCCAGCTCTCGTTCCTCCGCTTCGGAGATGGCTTGCCGGGCCAGGAGGCGGCGGTGGGAAACGTTGGGGTAGGCGCTGACCCCCCATTCGAAGCCCGATTGCGCCTGGAGGTCGATCGTTAGTAAAGGAAGTAAGAAGAGCAGGAAATAACTGTTGCGCATCGCACCCAATGAAAAAGGCAGGAACAGGCCTGCCGGAAATAAGGATGATGAAATAGAATACAATCTCATAACGACGATCGGCGCCCGGCAGTATGGAAAAGCACTTTTTTAACCCATGAATAATCTGGGTTAAGGCAGCCTTCCGGGTAAGCGCTCGTTTGCCGGCGTGCGCGAATAGAGCGGAACGGTTAGTCCAATCCCCATTCCCGGCGACACGCCGGTCGGGCTGATCACCGGGTCGAAAGTCGGTTTGATGCGAAAACCCAGATCGTCTTCCACGTCAAAGCCTTTGAGGTGGGCGTCGACGAAGGCCTCCATCGCCTGCAGGCCGTAGACGATCACGGTGAAAATGTAAGCCGTTTGGGTACGCTTGTCGTATACGTCGCGTAAGTTGCGCAGGGTAGCGATATCGTCGAGCTGTGTACCGGTGAATTCGTGCTCCATATCTTCGCGCTTCAGGTTGAGGGCGTCGCGAAAACGGCGGTAGCGACTTTGGTTAAAATCGACCACGAGGATGATGCCGCCCAGCGCGCCGTACACCAGGGGCAGCTTCCAGAACCGCTTGTTGTAGAGCTGACCCGCGCCCGGAACGACCAGGGAGAGGATCACCGCTTTTTTCGGGTTGGGATAATCGGCTTTGAAGTTGAAAAAGCCCGGCTTTTCGACCGCCTTCGCTGTATCCGTCGCGATCGTATCGCTTTCGCTTCGGGCAAGCGCGAGCGAGTCGGCTTCCTGAGCCAGCAACGCCCGGTCAGGGCAGGCGATACATAGCAGCAGCAGCGAAAAGATCAGATGTGCCTTCATATACGTCTCAACGCTTAACGGCGGATATTTGTGATCCGGCTTCGCGCCATTTGCATTTTATTAGCGTTTAATCTTCGATCCGTTCGATAAACGCATTCAGCTCGTCGACCGAATTGAAAGGGATGACGATTTGGCCTTTGCCGTTTTCCCGGAGTTTCACCTGCAGCTTACCGGTGCCGAAGAAAGAGCGGAAGCTCTGCTCCACTTTGCGGTAATCGTCGGGCAGAGCGGTATTTTTATTTTTGTCTTCGCGTTTTTTCTTGCCCTCCTGTGCAAAGTCATTGATCAGTTTTTCCAGGGCGCGCACCGAAAGGCCTTTGTTGAGGGTTTCCTGAAAAAAAGAATTGCGGACGGCCACGTCATACACGCCGGCGAGGGCGCGGGCGTGGCCCATGCTGATCTGCCTTTCCTTGATCGCTTTCTGGATGTCGGGCGGCAATTTCAGGAGGCGCAGGTGGTTGGTGATCGTCGATCGCTTTTTACCGACCCGGTCGGCGAGGCCTTCGTCCGTCAGGGAGCATTCTTCCTTGAGGCGGTGGTAGGTTTGGGCGATCTCGATAGCGTTGAGGTTCTCGCGCTGGATATTTTCGACCAGGGCCATTTCCAGCATCGCCTGGTCGTCGGCCATCCGGATGTAGGCGGGCACTTCTTCCAGGCCGGCCATTTTGGAGGCGCGCATGCGGCGTTCTCCCGAAATGAGCTGGTATTGTTTCGGGCTGAGGCGCCGGACGGTAATGGGTTGAATGAGCCCGTAGGTGGTTATGGAATCGGCGAGTTCCTGCAGTGCTTCGGCATCGAAGTCGACGCGCGGCTGATGGGGGTTGACCTCGATAATGTCGAGCGGGATCATCGCCACCGAAGTCGTAAACTTTTGTACTGCGTTTTCAGGATCCTTCTCGATCTCTTCCTCGATCTTATTCGACGGAATGAGCATATCCAGGCTGGAAGCCAGCTGACTCCGGGAGGAAGAGCGTTTTCCGGGTTTTTTAGCCATTTTCGATACAGATTGGTCGTGAGCCCATTGCGGGTTCAGTGGAAATTCAGGTCTACAAAGGTACGGTTTTTCGAAAAAGCGGCGCAACGGAAGTGAGGCAACCCATGAATAATCCGGGGTAAGGAAGATTAAGAGATGCTAGCATAGCATCTCTTAGCCTGAAAAATAAGCGGCTCGTGAGGACGGCGACGCTCGGTTTGAAACATTGTTGTACTTGCGCCCCGGCGGGGTGAGCGACCGGCAGCCTATTGGTGCGCAGTGATCGCCGGGCTAAAGGCGCGGAAGCCCCTTGCTCTCACCAGACCCGCGATGGGTTCAGTAAGGGCAAGGGGCTTTTGGAGGGCCGGGAATTCAACCGGATCAGTTGGCCACTTTCGTCGGCGCCTGGATTACGTCGTTGTTGTTTTTGAGGAATTCGCGGGCCAGATTCAGGAAGTTGGTGCTGCCTTTGCTGGTGGCGTTCATCATTACCACCGGCATGCGGAAGTTGGGCGCTTCGCCGATTTTGGAGTTGCGGTGCACGATGGTCTCGAACACCTTATCGCCGAAGATCTGGCGCACCTTATCGACCACTACATTGGCCAGGCGCAGGCGGCTGTCGTACATGGAAAGCAGGATGCCTTCAATTTCCAGGTTCGGGTTCAGCTGGGTCTTTACGCGGCGGATGGTGTCCTGCAGTTTGGTCAGCCCTTCCAGTGCAAAAAATTCACACTGTACGGGGATGAGAACGGTATCGGCGGCCGTCAGGGCGTTGACGGTGATCAGGCCGAGCGAAGGCAGGCAGTCGATCAAGACGTAGTCGTATTGGTCGCGCACCTGTTCGACGATCTGCTGAATGCGAAACTCGCGTTTGAATTCGTTGACGAGCCGAAATTCGGCCCCTACCAGCTCGATGCTCGAAGGCATGAGGTGGAGGTTGGGCGTTTCGGTTTCGTAGATGGCCTCTTCGGCCGGCGTATCGTCAACCATGCAATTGAAAGTAGTCACGTCGACGTCATCGGGAAGGATGCCGACTCCCGACGAGGCGTTGGCCTGGGGGTCGGCATCGATGATCAGCGTCTTCTTTTCGAGAATGGCCAGGCTGGCTCCCAGGTTAATTGCCGTCGTTGTTTTTCCTACTCCTCCCTTCTGATTGGCAATAGCAACAACTTTTCCCATAAAAACAAAAATTTTGGACGGTTGCCGGGCGCCAACCCACAACCGCGGCGGTTAACAGCCGGGCGTTCGACCCGGCCGATGGATCAAAAAAGAATGGCGGCGGATAAAGATCCTTCTCAAAAAGAGGTGTTCTTCCGGGAATCAGGAAAGGACTTTCGCGCACCTTGCCCAGGGAGAAACTACAGTTTTGTGCTTTCTCCGATGGACAACAAAGTTAGTTCTTTTCCTTTATCCGAGAAAGCTTTTTTTGCCGCGGCATGGTCAATCTCGATATACGGGAAGGTGTCAAAATGACAGCCGATCACCCGGTCGCACTCAATAAAGTCGGCAGCCATCACCGCCTCTTCGTAGTTCATGGTAAAGTTATCGCCGATCGGTAAAATGGCGAAATCGAGCTTGGGGCAGGTCTGCGGGATCAGCTTCATGTCCATGGTCAGCGCCGTGTCGCCGGCAAAGTAAAAACACTTTTCGTCGTTCCAGATGACGAAGCCGCCCGGGTTGCCGCCGTAGGCGCCGTCGGGCAGGACACTGGAATGCACCGCATTGACGTATTTTACCGTGCCGAAGTCGAAAACCCATTTGCCGCCGTGGTTCATGGGGTGGCCGTCGATGCCTTTGGCGCCGAACCAGCTGACGATCTCAAAATTGGAAACCACCCTGGCGCCGGTGCGCTTTGCGATGGCTTCGGCGTCGGCCACGTGATCCTGGTGGCCGTGGGAGATCAGCAGGTAATCGGCAGCCAGCGTATCGACATCGATGGCGCCGGCTTTTTCGTTGGGGGTGATGAAAGGGTCGATGAGGATGTTCTTACCTTTCATTTCCAGCCCGAAAGTGGAATGTCCGTAGTACGTTAACTGCATATTTTTGTGGAGTTTGTTTCCAAATATAGTTGTTTTGAGCCGCCCGGCCTCCTTTTTGAACCAATCATATCCCGCGTTGTTCTCCCATTCGTCAGCGGATCCCGTTCTTTTTTATATCATTACATCTTTGCATCTTTCCGGCTGACTTACAAGTTGTTTTCTATATGATCACCATTGTTTCCGGCACCAATCGCAGCGAAAGCGAATGCCTTACCTTCGCCAAAAAATTCCAGGACCTGCTGGCCGCACGAACCGATGAGGAAGTAAAACTGCTGGCTCTGGAGGCGATTCCCCACGACTGGTTCCATCCGCTCATGTACGAGGAGGGCGCGCAACACGCGAGCCTGGTGCAGGTACAGGATGAATACCTGCTGCCGGCCGGCAAGTTCTTGTACGTTACGCCGGAGTACAACGGCAGCTTTCCCGGCGTGCTCAAACTGCTGATCGACGCTTGTTCCGTTCGTCAATACAAAGCTACCTTCGACGGTAAAAAAGCAGCATTGGTCGGCATCGCATCCGGCCGGGCGGGCAACTTGCGGGGTATGGACCACCTCACCGGCATTCTGAACCACGTCGGGACGATCGTTATGCCTAATAAACTGCCCATTTCCCGCATCTCCAAATTAATCGACCCACAGGGTGAGATCACCGATCCCAACACCCTGAAAGTAATGACCCGCCACATTGAAGACCTGCTGGCGTTTTAAAGTTTCCGAAGGCCGTAAAGCTCCGCACCGGTTGCCCGGTAACGATACACGATTTTCGCCTCCCGTTGCATTTCTTCCAGCAGCTGGTCGCGTTGCCGGCGGCTTTCGTCCGACAGCAGATGCGAAAACACCAGCCAGAGCGTTTCGTCGCCGGACAGTTTCGCCAGTTGCGTTTCCGGCCGATCCGACCACCTGGCCAGGTAAATCGGAACAAACCTGGCCTCCTTCCAGTGGGGATGATGCTCCCGGTAATAACTTAACGCAGGAACGGCCTCGTGGTGAACGTAGATTTGGTCGCCGGTTGCCTGCTTTTCCAGCAGCCGGTTCATCACCGGCTTGAGCGCTTCTATCTCGTAGGGCTCTGCAAAGTACCGGTATCCCTGCTGGAGAGGCAGTAACAACAAGATCAGCACAACTGTTAAAAATTGCACAACCCGGTTGCTGCTGCGCCAAAGGCTGCGGGCGCCGAAAGCCGCCGTGAGCCAGAGGATGGGAATGAAAAAAAGCGTCAGTCGCGGCATCAGGGAATAAAAGGAAAGCGCGGAAGCCAGCCCACAGGTCAGCAGGGGCGGCGTTAGGAGCCACAACCAGCTTTTTTCCCGGCGAAAGAAATGGACCAGGCCGGCGACGATCAGGCCGCCGCCGGTGATCAACGCCAGAACTGTGTGGCCGAAAGCGGTTCGGAGGATGGACCACAAGATCAAACCCAGCTTTCGCCAATCGTCAGCCGAAGCGAAAGAGACCGGCAGGAAATATTCCCGGTGATAATCGAACAGTTCCGGCCGGCTGAGATCCGAGCGCAGGATCAGCCAGTAATAAGCGGCAAAGCTCAAAAACCAGGTCAGTCCGATCGGCAGGGTCTTGCGCCATCCGTTGCGCTTTAATCCGAATAATCCCACCCCGGTCAGGATAAAAACGGCCGGCATGGACAGCCAGAGCGAAAGCGCCCCGAAAAGGCTCCAGTGCACTTTGTTGCGGGTATCTGTACCGGGCGGATGGCGGTGGGCGGCCCACAGCAGAAGAAGGGCGACCGCAACGTCCGAAGCATACTGTTTCAGCGCAGTGCCGTAACGCAGCATTTCGGGCGAAAAAGCGAGCATCCATAAAAGGAAGGCGGTCCACCAATAGTTACCCAGCCAAACCCTGCCGATACGCAGCAACAGATAAAGGCTCAGCAGGCCACTCAGCAAAGGCGCCAACCGCAGCGCCGGCTCGGCGCCTCCGAACAGGAAATAGCACAGTTTAACCAGCGCCAGGAAAAGGGGCGGCGCGTACTGATCGTACGCCAGCGCCCCGGCGAGCAGATCGGGCAGGGGCTTTTCCGCGATATTGCGGGCCAGGTTAGCTTCGTCGATAAACAGGGATCGATTTTGCAGCCAAACCACCAGACGCAGCGCAGCGCCGGCCGTCAGGATCAGCCAGGCAATCCATTTTTCCGGCTTGCCGGCCGGTAAGATGGCAGATAGTGGCATAGCCCCCGGCACAAAAGCGAGTTAGCGCATTTGGAGGTAAAACGGCAGCCGGGCTTGCATGCCCTGAGTCGCACGCAGTTCCCTCAGGTTCTGGTAGTAGGGATACCAGTCTCCGAGTTCTCTGCGCAGCAGCCAGTCGTGGCCCAGGGTGGCGAGGCTTTCCGTTTCGGTGAATTCCTCCAGGAACTGCTGCAGCGGTTCTTTGGTGCGGGGAAACTCAGTGATGCGGTATTTTTCCAGGCCGGCCAGCCCGGCAGCGGCGTCGATAGCGGTCTCCAGTCCGGCCAGGCGATCCACCAGGCCCACTTTCTGCGCCTGCTGACCGGTCCACACGCGCCCTTGTGCGATGGCGTCCACCGAATCCTGCGGCAGATTCCGTCCTTCGGCTACCCGCATGAGAAAAGTCTGGTAGAAGCGATCGGTGCTGCGTTGCATGATCTGGCGTTCCTCCTCGGAGAAGGGGAAAAACGGCGTCAAGGCGGTGCTGAACCGGCCGGTGCGCACGGTATCCCAGTGGATGCCCAGTTTTTCATTGGAGAGTTCCGAAAGGTTGGGGAAGATGCTGAACACGCCGATGGAACCGGTGAGCGTATTGGGATCGGCAAAGATCGAGTCGCCGGCCATGGATATGTAATAGCCGCCCGAAGCAGCGAGGTCGCCCATGGAGACGACGATCGGCTTGCCTTCCTCTTTGCAGCGCATGAGTTCGGCCCAGATATTTTCCGAAGCCAGGGCGTTGCCGCCCGGTGAATTGACCCGCAGGACGATGGCTTTGATCTGTTCGCTGCGCCGGATTTCGCGGATCATCTCGATATAGCGCTGGTCGCCGATCGATCCGTTTTCGCCTTTACCCATCTGGATAGCGCCTTCGGCGAAGAGGATGGCGATTTTGTCTTTGGTGCGATAATCGACCGAAGGCGGGTTGCTGCGATTGTAAGAAACGAGGGTGTGGCTGAGGATTTTTTCATCCTCTTTAAGGCCCAGGCGATCGCGCACTTCGGTGAGGGCGGCGTCGCGGTGCGCCAGTTCGTCGACCAGCCCGTAGTGCAGGGCGTCTTCAGGCAGCATGGCGAGGTATTCATCGGCGATGCGGTATACCGCCGTATCGGTCAGGCCGCGCGCCTCGGCGATATCGCCGATAAAGTCGCCGTAGATCTCATCCAGGTAGGCGCGGATTTGCCGGCGGTTTTCGTCCGACATATCGTTGCGGCGATAGGGTTCTGTGGCGCTCTTGAACTTTCCGGCGTAGAAAACTTCTGCTTTGGCGCCGATGCGGTCGAGCATGTCTTTGAAGAAAGGAATGATCGCGGCAAAACCCCGGAAGTCCATGCGCCCGACGGGGTTGAGATAGATCTTGTCGGCGGCGGTGGCCAGATAATAGGTGTCCTGCGTAAAGTAATCGCCATAGGCGATGATAAACTTGCCGCTTTCGCGAAAAGCGAGCATGGCGTCGCGCAGTATCGAGATGGAAACGATGCCCGAACTGGAGAGGTTGAGGTCGAGCAGAATGCCTTTGATATTGTCGTCTTCGGCCGCCTGCTCGAGGGTGAGCACCATTTCCCGCAGGCCCAGGATCTTTTGTTTTTTCAGATCGAAGGGGGAAAGCTCCAGGTTATTGGTTTTTTCCGGAATAGGGTCGCTGAGGGTGAGGCGCAGCACGCTGTTGGGAGCAACCGATTTCGGCTGATCCGCCGATTGAGCGATGCCGAAAATGACGGCGGCGCCCAAACCGGCCAGTAAGATCATCGCCAGGAATACACCCAGACAGGAGGCGAATAAGAATTTGAAAAATTGTCCCATTTTGAAATAGCTTGCGTCGTGGATTTTCGTTTAAATGTCGTTCTACGTTCATGGGAAAAGCCAACTTCAAAAGAAGTTAACCGGGCTTTTCCGAATACTTAAAAGTAGAGCACTTACATCAATTCTTAACTTTTTTTAGATGAAAAGGTTTGTTGCGTGGACGTTTGTCGGAGAATTATCGTTTTCCTCCCCGGCCTTTATTTGCTGATCAAGGCAGCACAAATGCCCGGGCAAGCATCTGTTTTAGAAAGTTATTGTTGCCTGTTTGTCGTCCGGGTATAATTTTTTCTTCATGAATGGCTGCGGCGTATTAACTTTGCACAATCCCCGGAATAAGCGCGGTTCGAGTCTCCAGTTGACCTTGAGGTCGATTTTTTCGCGTATATTTTGCCAGAATTGCCCGTCAAAATGTCTGTTTTTATGAGATTGTCATGGTGCTTTACATTTAGAGGAATCGCTTCGGTTCTGTTGATTTTTACTTTCGGTGCGCTACAGGCCCAGCCGCTGCTGGTAACGAACGATCCGCCCATTACCCCCGAGAACCTGATCACCAACATCTTTCTGGGCGAAGGGGTGGAAGTGTTGAGTGTTGATTACGAAGGCTCCGACGATGCGGTAGGACTCTTCCGGTTCGGGGAAGATGAGATCGGTCTGGAGCGCGGCATTGTGCTTACTACCGGTCTCGCGGTGACCAGCGTTCCCGATTACGGCGTGGACGCCATCGGGGCCAATTTCGCCAGCGAGAATAACAACAGTACGGCCAGCGACCCCGATCTCAACGCCATTGCCAGCAATACGGTCAACAACGTCACCAAATATACCATCACCTTTATTCCGATCGCCGATACGCTGCGCTTTCGTTACGCATTCGCTTCTGAAGAATATCCGGAGTTCGCCTGTACGCAGTACAACGACGTTTTCGGCTTCTTCATCAGCGGTCCGGGCATCAACGGGCCTTACGAGAACGGCGGCGAAAATATCGCGTTGATTCCCGGAACCGACCTGCCGGTAACCATCAATAACGTCAATCCCGGCGTTCCCGGCAGCGCCGGCGGTACGGTGGGCAATTGTTCGCCGCCCAACGGATCGCTCGACTACTCCGGGTTCTACAACGACAACAACAACGCCAACGTCATGCCCGTTTACGACGGCATCACCGACGTATTTACCGCGGAGGCCATCGTACAACCCTGTAACGTCTACACTATCAAGCTGCTGATCGCCGACGTGGGGGATACGGCCTACGACTCTGGGGTTTTTCTGGAAGCCAAGAGCTTCGGCACCGGTGCGCTGAAGGTGGACATCAACACGGTGAGCGTCGACGGTTCGCTGGCGGAGGGCTGCGACCCCGGCTTTATCACTTTCTTTTTGCCCGAACCGGTGGAATCCGATTACGCCATCGACTACAATATTTCCGGCACTGCGACCAACGGGGTAGATTATGATTTCATTCCGGACGATCTGTTTATTCCCGCCGGCGACAGCGCCGTGACCATTCCGGTGGTCGCGTTCGAAGATATGGTGACCGAAGGAGAAGAAACCTTGCTGATCGACGTACAAACCGATCCTTGTAACCGCGATACTTTTGAAATTATTCTGCGGGAGAACCCGCTCGTACCGCCCGATCTGGGCCCGGACCTGACCATCTGCCCCGGCGACTCGGTACAGCTTGCGGGAGCGGTGCCCATCACTACGCCGCCGCCGCCTTCTTTTACTAATGACGATCCACTGTTCATCTCTACGGACAATCAACCGTTTTTTTCAGATATTGATGTTTCCGGGGTCATTCCCGATGTGCTGGGGCCTGAAGTTATCCAATCGGTCTGTATCGACAGCCTGGAGCACCGCTGGATCGACGACCTCGATATTTTCCTGATCTCCCCCGGGGGGCAGTTCCTGGAGTTGTCTACCGATAACGGCGGCAACGGCGGCAATAACCTGGGGCTGGATTATTACCTGAATACCTGCTTTACGGTAGACGCCACTACGCCGATCAACTTTCCGGGACCGCAGGCCGGCCCGGATGCGGTGCCTTTTACCGGCGAATGGCTGCCGGAAGGGATCTGGTCGGACCTTTGGGACGGGGCGTTTCCGTCTAACGGCACCTGGCGGCTGCAAGTTCTGGACGACGCCTTCAACGTTACCGGCACGCTTTTCAGCTGGACGATCACTTTTAATCCCACCTACGAAATCGCCTACAGCTGGACGCCCGCTACCGGGCTGAGTTGTACGGATTGTCCCGATCCCGTGGCGGCCCCTACGGAGACGACTACCTACATCCTCACGGCCAACGACACTTACGGTTGTTCGGTTTCCGACACGATCACTATAGTTGTCGAGGAGCCCCTGGCTTCGCCGGTGATCAGTTGCGGGGCCATCACTGAGAACAGCATCACCTTCAACTGGGATGCCGTTCCCGGCGCTGCAGGCTATGAGGTACAGGTCGACGGCGGGGGCTGGATACCGTCCAACGGCGCCGTCAGCCATACCGTTACCGGGCTTTCCCTCAACCAATCGGTTACGATCGAGGTGCGTCCGCTGGGCGGCTGCGGCAGTGAAATCGGCCAGGCTACCTGCCAGACGCCCGATTGTACGCCGCCTTCCCTCAGCGGTACCTCCACCAGCGCGAGCTGCGTGGGTATCGCAGACGGTTCGATTACGCTATCGGCTACCGGAGGGGCGCCGCCTTATTCCTTCACTGTCGCCGGCGTCACTAACACAACCGGTGTATTTGACGGATTGCCGCCCGACACCTATACCGCGGTAGTGGTAGACGCAAACGACTGTCCGGGCTCCTTATCCGTCATCGTGGAAGAGGCTGATGCTTTGGTGGTTGACAGCCTGTTGCTGGCTCCCACCAGTTGCTACGGCCTGGCCGACGGCGCCGCAACGGTACTGGTCAGCGGCGGAACACCGCCTTACGCGTATGCCTGGAATAGCGGCGAAGCCGACTCGGTAGCGCTTGCACTGACCCCCGGCCTGGCGGAAGTAACGGTTACCGACGCCAATGGCTGCCAGGCTTTTTCCAACCTGATGATCCCGCAGCCGGATTCGCTGGTGCTTACCCTGGATAACCAGCCGGTGAGCTGTAACGGCGCGGCCGACGGTTTCGCTACGGTAGCGCCCGCCGGCGGCGTCGCACCCTATGCTTACCTCTGGGATGCCGGCGGTCAGGTGCAGGATACGGCATTCAACCTGAGCGGCGGCGCGTACGGCGTTACGGTGATCGACGCCAACGGCTGTCAGGCCACCGGTGCTACCACGGTGGAGGAGGCTCCGCCTATTGAGCTGGATGCCAGCGGGATAGATGCTTCGTGTTACGAACTTGCCGATGGGGCTGCGACAGCGACGGCCAGTGGCGGGACCGGCAGTTATACCTACACCTGGAGTGATAGCCAGACGGGGCCGCAGGCAGAGAACCTGGCCGCCGGTCCATATTACGTTATAGTCACCGACGAAGCGCTTTGTGTTGACACAGCCTCGGTTACCATCGGTCAGCCCGACTCCCTTTCGTTCAGCGTCGATACCGCTGCGCCTTCCTGCAACCAGGGAACGGACGGAAGCGCTACGCTGACCGTCAGCGGCGGCACGCCTACCTACGCTTTTCAGTGGAGCGATCAGCCCGTCCCACAGGACAGTCCCAGTCGTGATGACCTGTTGCCGGGCGCTTTTTCCGTTATCATCACCGACGGCAACGGTTGCAGCACTACTGTTGAAGTGGAAGTGCCCGACGCGCCGCCTATCGAAGTTACCCTCTCCAGCACGGTAGTCAGCTGTAATGGCGGCGCTGATGGCACCGCAACTGCAGTTCCTTCCGGCGGGGCCGGCGGATTTACTTATCAATGGGATAATAACGACCTGGGGGCCACTGCCGCCGGACTTTCGGCGGGACAAGTCAGCGTGACGGTCACCGACGCCAACGGCTGCGAAGTGGTCGCCACTACCAACATTGAAGAGAACGCAGAGCTGGTGGCGACCGTCTCCACTACCGATCCACTATGCAACGGCAGTGCGGACGGTGCGGCCTCCGTATCCGTGGAAGGGGGAACGGCGCCTTACAGTTACGATTGGAGCAACAGCCAAAATACGCCGAGTGCAGATGGACTGGCTGCCGGATTCCATCAGGTAGACGTCACGGACGACAATGGTTGTACGACCACCGTGGCGTTTTCGCTGGGCGAGCCCGCCCCATTGTCGGCTAGCCTCTCGACTACGCTGGTTTCCTGTGACGATCTTCCCGACGGCACCGCAACGGCCGCCCCCACCGGCGGTACGTCGCCTTATACGTATTCCTGGAGCGATCCGGCAGGACAATCCGAGGCCACCGCAGAAGGCCTGTTGGTTGGTCCGGTAACGGTTACCGTCACCGACGCCAACGGTTGCACCTTCGTCGAGTCGGCACAGGTAGGCGGTGTACAAGCCATTGCGCTGGAACTGACCAGCGAAGACGTGAGTTGCTACGACGGCAACGATGGCGCTGTCGCGGTTGCCGCTGTCGGCGGCTCCGGCGCCTATACCTACAGTTGGAGCGACTCGTCGATCCCGGATACGGAAACCCCCGCCGGCCTCACGGCAGGTCTTTACACGGTAACCGTCACCGATCAGAGTGGTTGTTTCGCCATCGATAGCGTCGCCATCAGTCAGCCGGAGCCGCTGGTGCTGAGTGCGACCCCCGAACACTTGCGCTGCGCCGGCTTGCCGCAGGGGGCGATAGCATTGGAAGTTACGGGGGGCGTACCGCCTTTTTCCTACATCTGGAGTAACGGAGAGCAGGAAGAAGACCTCGCCGGCCTGCCGGCCGACAGTTACGAGGTGACGGTTACAGATGAAAACGGCTGTACCGCCGGTCTGTCGGTAGCGATCAACGAACCACCACCCCTGGAACTGAACTTTGAGGTTACGCCGGTAGATTGCTATGGCGAAGCCACGGGAGGAGTAGTAGCGTTACCTCGTGGCGGGGTCGGCAACTATTCCTTGCAGTGGCCCGACGGGGGCGCTCAGCCTGAACGGACCGACCTCCCTGCCGGTGATTATACGGTAGTGCTGACGGATGACAACGGCTGCGAGCTGGAACGACAAGTAGTGGTTCCGCAGCCCGAAGCGCCTCTGGAGGCTGAGATCCAGGCAGATACGGTTTCCTGTTATGGGTTCCGCGACGGCCGGATAACTGTCTTGCCGACGGGGGGGACGCCTTTTTATCAATACAGTATCGACGGCGGACCATTTACCAGCAGCCCCGTGTTTATCGGCCTGGAGCCCGGCTTTTACAATATTCAGATAAGGGACGTCAAGGGCTGTGAATGGTCGGTAAGCGGGGTGGAAGTGATGGAACCCCAGCCGATCGTCGTAGATCTCGGTCCCGACCTGACGATAAAGTACGGCGATACCACAACCGTAGAAGCGATCGTCAGTGGCGGTGTCCGGCCGTTTAGTTATCTATGGAGCCCTTACGACTCCCTGCGAATGAGTTGTGAAGATTGTTTCGATCCACTGATCAGCGTGCTGGAACAAACCAGCTTTCGGGTGGAAGCCACCGACGCCAACGGCTGTACCGGAGAGGAGATCATCACCATTTTCGTCAGTAAGGAGCGGCGCGTCTTTGTGCCTACCGGCTTCACGCCCAATGGCGACGGCGCCAACGACCGGTTGCTGGTGCACGGCGAGGCCGGCGTACGCATTGACATGTTTCGGGTCTTTGATCGCTGGGGAGAGCTGCTCTTCGAAGCGAGCGATTTCGATGTGAACGACGAAATGGCCGGTTGGGACGGCAGCTTCCGCGGCTCCGGCGTAGAAGGCGGCGTCTATATCTGGCAGATGGAAGTCACTTATCCCGACGGTTCTTCGGAGCGCTTGTCGGGCAGTACGACTTTGATTCGCTAGCGAATAGCTCTGGGCTGTAAAACGGTCGAACCATTGGTTTTGGTTCGACCGTTTTATATCTTGATGGGAAAAAAAGTATGAAACGAGTCTTATTGCCGGGGATCGCTTTGCTGGGATCTCTTTTCTTCGCCCTTACCGCCTGCGAAAATACGCAGGCGTCCAACCAGCAGCAAACCACCGAGAAGATGGAAAAAACGAGATCGAAGGCGGAATACGCCATCGTCATCCACGGCGGCGCCGGTACGATACGCCGCGAAAGTATGACGCCCGAGCAGGAGGCCGAATACCTGGCGACGCTCAACGCCGCCCTGGATATCGGCGAGGCGATCCTGCAAGAAGGCGGCGCCGGCATGGATGCGGTCGTACAGACCATTATGCACCTCGAAGATTCTCCGCTGTTCAACGCCGGGAAGGGCGCCGTTTTTACCAATGAAGGCAAAAATGAGCTGGATGCCTCCATCATGGAAGGCGCCAATCGCAATGCCGGGGCCGTCGGCGGGGTGACGACGGTCAAAAACCCGATCACCGCCGCCCGGGCCGTCCTGGAAAGATCGGAACACGTGTTGCTGACCGGCGAAGGCGCCGAGCGTTTCGCCCGGGAGCAGGGACTGGAAATGGTGGCGCCCGAATATTTTCATACCGAGCGGCGCCGGCGGTCTTTAGAGCGGGCGTTGGAGAAAGAGAACGGACAGACCGGACAGGCCGACAGCGAGTCTCCCGGCGATTACAAATTCGGCACCGTGGGTTGCGTGGCGCTGGATAAAAACGGGGATATCGTAGCCGGCACCTCTACCGGCGGGATGACCAACAAGCGCTACAACCGCTTCGGTGACGTACCTGTGATCGGCGCCGGCACTTACGCCAGCAACCGCTCCTGCGGCGTCTCCTGCACCGGGCACGGCGAGTTTTTCATCCGCTACGCCGTGGCCCACGATATGGTCGCCCTCATGGAGTACAAGGGGCTTTCCCTGGCCGAAGCCGGTGATGCGATCATCCACGGCGTTCTGAAAGAAGCGGGCGGTTCAGGCGGCCTGATCGCACTGGATCAATACGGCAACGTCGCCATGCCGTTCAACTCGGCGGGTATGTACCGGGGATACGCCAAACCCGGCGAGAGGGTGGTGAAAATTTTCGAAGAATAGACCGGCTGAGCCCGGATGAATTCATGAATAATCCTGGCTCAGCAAGTACTTTGGGCTGAAGTGGGATAGCAGCAGCTTTCCTTTAATAGCCTGCTTGACGGCCAAGGTAGAATCAATTGAACTGCAGGACTTCCCGTACGTCGGCTTCGGTTTCCACTTTCCGGTCGATGCGTTCCATTTGGAAAGTGTATTGACCGTCGGTTTGGCGGATTTGTTTAAACGCCTCCGGCCGGAAGACAGCGATGTTGTCCTGCTCATCTACGATCCAAAGCAGGTTGTCGGAGTTGGTGTTGAAATGGATCGGTGTTTCCTCGGTCACCAGGAAGCGATAGATCGTGTTTTGGCTGCGGTCGGCGAGGAAGGCGATCCCGTTCTTGAACGACCGGCCCTCCTCATCGACGAAGCGGGCCCGGAGTTTTGCCATAGAAGGCGGAATGGGGCGGTCGCAGTTCCAGATACCGAAGCTATTGGCCTTAAATCGATTAATAACTTTACGCCGGTTGACGTATGCGGTAGCGGCGTTGGGGTCTAGATTTAATCCTTCGATCTGCTCGTTATAGCGACGGCGGGCCGCTTCGCGTTGCGGCGCGGTTTGGGTCAGCAACTGCCGGCGGTAAGCTTCGCGGCGGGATTCCCATGCTTCCAGGTCATTTTGGTATTGGGCCAGCGCCCGTTCGTAGCTTTCCATGGCGGCGTCCAGCGCGCCGTCGGTGAGTACCGGGTTGATGATTAGCTCGACGGTATTGTCGCTGTGGACCAATTGCAGCTCGTAAGTCCAGTCGTCGACGCGGTGAAACCGGATTTCCTGCCATTGTACGTTGAAGGCGCGTTCGTCGTAGGGCGGGCTTTCGGGAGAAACCTGCCAGATGATGTTCCCGGCGAGGCTTCGGAGTTGTCGGATCGCGGCGCGGGCGCCGCCGGAATATACGACCTGCTCGTCGTCGAACTCGCCGGGGTCCAGTTCCAGGGTGGGTGCTTCCCCGTCGGCCGGTTTAGGAGCGGTGGGTTTTGCCGGGGGCGGGTCGCGTCGTTCGAAAGCGGCGAGTTCAGCCTCGATGCCGGCGTCGATCTCGGCGATAGCGGCGGCCAATTCCCGTTTGAAGGGATAGCGGGGGTCGCCTTGTTCGAGCACTTCGTCTTCGATGATCTGGATGCGGTCTACGTTGGTGTACACCCAATTGCGGGCCGCGGTGTCCAGGCGGTAGATATTGTACCGCGGCGGTACGTTAATATTGGGAACGTCAATGACGGAGACGAGCTCCACGTCGATCGATTTACCGGGAGCCATGCGCACTTTTTGGCCGTCCTGTTCGGCGTAAATTTCGATCATGCCGGCCGATTCGAGATTATAGCGCACGCCGGCAGAGTCGTAGACCATGGGAATGCCGCCGAGGAAAAAATCGACAAAATCGTGCATTTCCCGGTAGTGAATATTGACTTCTCCGGTTACGGCGCGGCCGCGGTCGTTGACAAAAGCCGCCCGGGGGACGACGAGGCGGGAACCGCTTTGGTATTCGTACACTCCGCCCTGGCTGGCGTCGACGGCAAAAGAGGCGTAGTCGGGGGCAATGCTCTCAATAGGGGGATTGACGTGCGCCTGCCCGGCGAAGAACGCGTCGGCGGTTGCCCGGTAGTTGTCAGCCGCGGGGTCGGGGCGGAAGAAGAAGAAAGCCAGTACGGCAGCGACCGTTGCGGCGGCCGCCGGATAGGTGTAGCGGCGCAAAACCCGGATACGGGCGCGGGGCGCGGGGGCTTTGTCCTTTTCGTAAGCCGAAAGAAGCGCGTCAAAATCCTGGTGTTGCTGGATTTTTTCGCGGGATGGCTCTTCCGGATTAAATTGAATGTGGTAATTCTTACCCATATTTTACTTTTTTCACTCGGCGGTAATCGGCCCGGCAGCGTTGGGCCTTTACCGGTGAATCTTTTTCTTCAATCGTTCCAGGATGCGGTAGGTCCTCACTTTGGCGTTGCTTTCGGTAATATCCATGATCTCGGCGATCTCTTTAAAAGGGCGTTGTTCGAAGAAGCGCATTTCAATCAGCTGAATGTCGCGTTCTTTCAGTTCGTCGAGGGCGCCGACGAGCAGATCGCGCAGCCCGTCGTCCGGCGGCTCCTCCATCTCATCGAGCATACCGGAAAGGTTGACTTCGTCGATGCTCACCACCCGGTTTTTTTGCTGTTGCCGGTAGTACTGCGAAATTTCATTGCTGGCGATGCGGTACAGCCAGGCGGAAAAGGGCACCCCCTGAAAAGTGTAATCCTTCAGGTTTTGCATAGCTTTCAGGAAAACCTGAGAGCACAGATCCGCCGTAAGTTCTTCTGCAGCGGTGCGGCGAAAGATGAAACGGAAGATAGGCTCGTAGTACCGGTTATACAGCGATCGAAAATGGGCGGGATTTTGCTGGGCAGCCTGTATCTCCAGCCATTCCTCTTGCATTCGCTCGGTGGAAACCGTCTTTCTTGTCAGGCTCATTCGTCCTTTTTTTGCCAGGGTGCTAATGGTCATTACATTGGAAAACATCAAAAGATACACATTTTTGGGATTCCTGCCCACTTCATGGTCAAAGGCAAAAAAATGATTGGGTTAAAGCCTGTTATTGCCATAATGCCGGGCGGGAAGAAAAGTAACAATCCGGGCCTCTTTTTTCTTGTGGGTAGAACGTTAAAAATTGTCTATGAAAATTAGTGTAATTATTCCGGTCCTGAATGAAGCGGAACATATTACCGATCTGGTCGTTCATTGTCGCCGCCATACCGGGCCCGAGACGGTGGAGGTGATCGTAGTGGACGGTGGGAGTACGGACGAAACCGTTGCGCGGGCCCGGCTGTCGGGCGCCCGGGTATTGCATTGCCCGCAGCGGGGCCGGGCCCGCCAGATGAATTACGGAGCGTCCGTCGCCCGCGGCGAGATACTGTATTTTATTCATGCCGATACCATACCGCCGGCTTCTTTTGCGGCAGACCTCTTCGAATCGGTGCAAATGGGCTATCCTATCGGATGCTATCGCTTTCGGTTTGACGGCGGTCCGGCGCTATTGCGGATCAATGCCTTCTTTACGCGTTTTGACCGGCTGTGGTGCCGGGGCGGCGATCAGACGCTTTTCATCACGCGCCGCCTTTTTGATGAACTGGGCGGCTACCGCAGCGATTACATCATTATGGAAGAGTTCGATCTGATCACCCGCGCCCGGTCGAAGGCGCCGTTCCGGATAATTCCCAAGGACGCGATCGTTTCCGCTCGGAAATACCAGCAAAACGGCTACGTGCGGGTGCAGTTCGCCAACTGGCTCGTATTCAATATGTACCGTTGGGGCTATTCCCAGGAAACGCTGGCGGCCACTTACCGGCGGTTGTTGAAATATCGTTCCTGAACGGCCGGAGTTATTGCTTTTGTGCTTAGCTTTGACCGCCCCCGGTCCCGATGGAGCTTCAAAAAATTATGTTATTTATGGACACCTCTCTACTCGATCGCGCCTACGATCCGGAACAATTTCGGAAAGAAGGCCATCAGCTGGTCGACTTACTGGCCGACTACCTCGCAGCTGCGCGCACTGAACCCGGCGCTCCGGCCATAGCCTGGCGGCCCCCGGCGGAGCAGTACGATCACTGGGCCGCCGGTGGCAAGACGGCCGGTGACGCTTCGTTGTCCGCTTTTTTCGCCGAAGTGCTCGACGGATCAGTGAAAATTCACCGGCCCCAGTACATGGGTCATCAGCTGAGCCCCACTGCACCGGCGGCGGCCCTGGCCGGTCTGCTCGGCGATTTTCTGAATAACGGCATGGGGGTCTATGAAATGGGCGCCCCGGCCACCGCCATTGAACGGGTGGTAGTTAAAAAGGTAGCCCGGGCGATGGGAATGCCCGACGCGGCCGACGGCCTGCTCACTTCGGGCGGCACCCTGGCCAATCTGACCGCCCTGCTCTGCGCTCGCAGCCTAAAGGTATCGCCGCCTGTCTGGCGGGAGGGTGGCGGCGCTCAGCTGGCCCTGCTGGTTTCCGAACAGGCGCATTATTGCGTGGATCGCGCCGTCCGCATCATGGGCTGGGGGGAAGATGGGATCGTAAAAATACCCGTCGACGATCAGTTTCGCATGCGCACCGATCAGCTGGAGGCAGGACTCGCCCGTGCGCGTTCCGCCGGCCGGCAGGTGATCGCCGTGGTAGGCAGCGCCTGCACCACCGCCACGGGCGCCTTTGACGACCTGTCGGCCATCGCCGATTTCTGCAGCCGTCATGATTTGTGGTTCCACATCGACGGGGCGCACGGGGCGGCCGCGGTTTTTTCGGACCGCTACCGGCATTTGGTAGCCGGCCTGGACCGGGCGGATTCCGTGGCGATGGATTTCCACAAAATGCTCATGACCCCGGCCATCGCCACCGCCCTCATTTTTCGAGATGGCCGGCACGCTTTTCACACCTTCAGCCAGCAAGCCGATTACCTTTGGAAAAAAGAACGGGAGGAGGAATGGTACAACCTGGCGAAGCGCACCTTCGAGTGCACCAAGCTCATGATGGGAGTGAAGGTGTATACGCTGATCCGAACGTACGGTCTGGAGTTGTTTGACGCCTACGTCACTCGCGTCAACGACCTGGGCAAGGTTTTCGGGGAATTGGTTGCGGCCCATCCCGATTTCGAACTGGCGGCCGCTCCGCAATGCAACATCGTTTGTTTCCGTTACCGGAACGCGGCGCACGACGCCCGACAACGGGACGAACACAACGCCCGCATTCGACAGGCGGCCCTGGAAAACGGGCAATTTTATCTGGTGCAGACGCGTCTGAACGGTCAGACGTGGCTGCGCGTTACCCTGACCAATCCGTTTACCGAGCCTGCCCATTTGCAAGGGTTGCTGGCGCATTTGTCGCAATTAGCCGTTCGCAGGGAAGGGGTAGCGGGCGCCGGTTGAGGTTATTCGCTTTTTCATTTGTTAAGCCATTTACGATGACCAATAAAGAGATCGCCAAAACCTTTCAGTACCTCGGCAACATCATGGAGCTGCACGGGGAGAACAAGTTCAAAATCCGTTCTTACCAGAATGCTTACGTCACTTTGCGCAAACTCGACGAGCCGCTCGCGGAAATGGAGGACGCCCAGATCGCCCAGATCAAAGGCGTCGGGAAAGCCATCGCCGCCAAGATCCGCGAACTGGTGGATTCGGGGAAGATGGCGACCCTGGAGCGCTATCGCGAACAAACGCCCGAAGGCGTCCAGGAGATGTTGCGCATCCCGGGCTTCGGTCCCAAAAAAGTACTGACCGTCTGGAAAGACCTGGGGGTAGAAACCATAGGCGAGCTGCTGTACGCAGTCAATGAAAACCGGCTGATCGAACTGAAGGGCTTCGGCTCCAAAACGCAGGAGGACCTCCGCAAAAAGCTGGAGTATTACCTTCGGTCGCGGCACCGGTTCCATTACGCGACCCTGGAAGCAGAAGCCAAGGCCGTTCGTGCGGCCCTTCAGGAACGGCTGCCGGAGGCGCGCGTCGAATTCACCGGCGACCTGCGCCGGCGTTGCGTAGTGCTGGACCGGATCGAGCTCCTCGTCGGACGCGAACAGCCGCTGCCGGAACACTGGGCGCATAGTATCCTGCAGGTGGAAGGGGAAGAAGCGAACGGCCTGGCGTACTTCGGGCAGACGACGGGCGAACTGCCGTTCCGGATTTACGTCTGCTCCCCCGACGACTGGGGGCGGCATTGGTTTCGGCGCACCGGCAGCGAGGCTTTCCTGTCGGCATTTGCGGAGGCTTTTCCCGATGCATTGGCGCAAGCGGCCGCAGCCGAAAAAGCTATTTTCGACCGCGCCGGCCTGCCGTTCATCGAACCGGAACTGCGGGAGCAAACCTGGGCGCTCGAACGGGCCCGGGAGGATCAGCTGCCCGAGCTCATCGCTCCGGCCGATATCCGCGGGGTGGTGCATGCGCATTCCACCTTCAGCGACGGGCTGCACAGCGTACGCGAAATGGCCGAGTACTGCCGCGATCAGGGCTACGCTTACCTCACCATGACCGATCACTCGCAGTCGGCATTTTACGCCAACGGGCTAAAACCCGAAAGGCTGTACGAACAATGGGAAGAGATCGACCGCTTGAATCAGGAACTGGCTCCCTTTCGCATTTTTAAAGGTATCGAAAGCGATATTCTCGCCGACGGTTCGCTCGATTATGAGGAGGACATTCTGGCGCAGTTCGACATCGTCATTGCTTCGGTGCACAGCAGCCTGCGCATGGACGAAGAAAAGGCGACCCGGCGACTGATCCGGGCCGTGGAAAACCCATACACCCATATTCTGGGCCACCCTACCGGCCGTCTTTTACTATCGCGCGAAGGCTACCCGGTGGATCATCGCCGCGTCATCGACGCCTGCGCCGAGCACGGGGTCGCCATCGAACTCAACGCCAACCCTTATCGCCTGGATCTCGACTGGAGCTGGATACCTTACGCCCTGGAAAAAGGCGTATGGATAGCCGTCAATCCGGACGCCCACAGCCAGGCAGGCGTGCACGACATCTACTACGGCGTCTGTGCGGCGCGCAAAGGCGGGCTTACCGCGGCGCAGTGTTTGAACCATCTCGATCTCGAGGCGTTTACCAGATTCCTAAAAGGAAAGTCGCCGAGCCATTAACAGCTCATTAACAAATATTGCCAACTCATTAACGCGCAGGAAAAACGAGAAAGCTACCTTTGTAGCGGTAATTATTTCACATCCGATTTGTGTAACCTAAAACAGAATTGAGTTATGTTCAAGACTGCCAAAGTAGCCTTTTTGGCCACCCTTCTTGTCGGTTTCCTGGCCAGCTGTCAGAGCGGAAGCAGCGACGTTCGCGAAGAAGCTCGCGAGAGCGTTGAAAACGAGGCTGTTCAGCCGCAAGCTGCTCAGCCGCAGGCCGCTCAGCAGACCGCTCAGCAAGCCACGGCTCCGGCCGGCCCGACCACCGTTATGGAATTCTCGGAAACGGAGTTTGACTTCGGCACGGTCACCGACGGCGAGAAAGTATCGCACGTTTACAAGTTCAAGAACTCCGGCGACGAGCCGCTGATCCTCAGCAACGCGCAGGGCAGCTGCGGCTGCACCGTTCCGAAGTGGCCGCGCGAGCCGATCGCTCCGGGTGAGGAAGGCGAAATCGTAGTAGAGTTCAATTCCAAGAACAAGAAAGGAAAGCGCAACCAGAAGGTGACCATCACCGCCAATACCAATCCGCCGCAGACGTTCCTCTATCTGAAAGGGGAAGTGCTGCCGGGAGAAGGTGCGCAACAGCCGACCGTTACGCAGTAATTTTCGGCGTTCAACAAAAAAAAAATGCCTGTGGGGTAAACCTTTACCGCGCAGGCATTTTTATTTTGACGACGGCTTTCAGATCCAATCAGCAGATGAAAAATTATTTATCCCTAATTAAGTTCAGCCATACCATCTTCGCCCTGCCCTTCGCCTTGCTTGGCTTTTTTCTGGGTACGCTGCAATCCGGCGCAGGATTCAGCTGGCGGATTTTCTTGCTGGTCGTGTTGTGTATGGTGCTGGCCCGCTCGGCGGCGATGGCGTTCAACCGCTACATCGACCGGGATATCGACGGGCAAAACCCGAGGACGGCCGGCCGGGAGCTTCCGGCCGGCGTGATCACCCCCCGGGCGGCCTTGTTTTTCGTAGGGCTCAATAGCGCCTTGTTTATTCTGGCGACCTGGTTCATCAATCCATTATGCTTTTATTTGTCGCCGGTCGCCTTGTTCGTCATTCTAGGGTACAGCTACACCAAACGATTTACCTACCTCTGCCACTTCGTTCTGGGGCTGGGCCTTTCCCTGGCGCCGGTAGGGGCGTACATTGCCGTTACCGGTCACTTCGATCTGATCCCGGTCGTTTATTCCGGCGCCGTATTGCTGTGGGTTGCGGGTTTTGACATCATTTACGCGTTGCAGGACGTCGAATTCGATCGTTCGCTCAACCTCAGTTCCGTACCGGTCAGGTTGGGCCGGCCCCGGGCGCTTCTGCTTTCCAGCCTGCTTCACGTCGGGAGCGCCTTGCTGATCCTCACTGCCGCTTATCTGCTCAGCCGGCAATATCCGGCTTTCGGGTGGCTGCAATGGGCGGCGGCCTGTATTTTCCTGCTGCTGTTGTACTACCAGCATACCCTCGTCAAACCCGATGATCTGAGTAAGGTCAATCTGGCTTTTTTCACCACCAACGGTGTGGCCAGCCTGATTTTCGGCGGTATGGTGATCCTGGATATCTTTCTTTGATCCGGCTACGAGCATGTTTGGGGCGGGTTCGTTTTGAAAATCAACAGGTTAACTAAAAGATAAAATGTGCGTTTACCGGGGTAAATGAGCATTTTATCTTGACGACAGGTTCCTAACCTGTTGATTTGCAATAGAAGCAAGCTCCAAACATGCTCGTAAGCAATTATTGTTTGCATTTACCATCCTTCCAGCTGGTCAGGCCGGCTTTTTCAGCCTCACAGGCGTTGCTGTAGGTTTTGCCGTCACAACCGCAGACCGGCATAAAAACCTTGGCGCAGGCCCGGTCGGGGGCGATTTTCTCCGGGTCGATACAGGGGCATTCTCCTTTTGTCCAGCTGGTCAGACCGGCGATCCTGGCGTAGCAATCGTTGGGATAGGTCTTGCCGTCGCAGCCGCAGACCGGTTCGTAGATCTCGATACAAACGGCGTCCGGGTCGATCTTGCTTTCGTCAATACAAGCAATGTCTTCTTTCGGAACCCGGTTGCAGGTAGCGGCGGTGAAGATTGCGGTCAGGCAAAGTAAACAAGCAAGGCGAAGCATAGGCGGTTTTTTCTTGAAGAAACCATTGCGGATTCATTGATTAACCTGCAAACTACGCTTTGTGGGTCATATTTCGTTACAAAAAACTTCATTAACCCATGAATAATCCGGGTTAAGCTCAGTCCGGGTTAAAGACCAAACCCGCAATGGTTTCAAAAATACACACTTCCGCCAAAAAATTAACCCGGATCACGGTATAATGATCCGGCGCACTGCGGTCCGTTGGTTCAGTTGAAGTTGCAGGAAATAAATACCGGACGGAAGGTCTTCCGGCAGGGGGTAGGCGATCCGGTGTTTTCCGGGGGGCAATAGGCCGTGCCTGCGTTCCACTAAGCGCCGGCCGTCGCTGCCGTACAGCAAGCTGGTGCAGCGGCCGGCGGCGGGGATGTCCAGAGAAAGCCAGACCTGGTCTGCTGCGGGTACGGGGCCTACTTCGATCCGCCAGTTCTCGGAGTTGTTTTCAGCGGCGGTTTGGATACAGGAAGCGCGAATCCACTGGTATTCGGAGAACTTACCCGGGCGCTGGTCACAAAAAGTACGGGCTTCGAAAAGGTAGAAGGTGCAGGGCGTCAGGTTATTCAGCGCCAGCTCGTTCTCTGCAGAAGCAGACAGGTAGTTCCAGCTGGTGTCGTGGAGGGCCCGGTACCGGATTTCGCTCCACTCCGCGCCCGGGGCGGTCGTCCAGGAAATCGTGATGCTTCCGGTCTGCGCAGTTTGGATGGCCAGTTGCGGCGGCGGACAGGTTTCCGGCGGCGCGGAGGTGATCCGCAGGCAGTAGTCTTCCACTTCACCGAAAGAAAAATGCCCCGGACAGGCCCCCGGTGGCGTTCCGTTCGATCCCGTCCACCGCATCACCACCCGCATGCGCGTTTCTCCCGGCTGGGCGTCGTCCGGGATGGCGATCTGGCCGAAAACCGTTTCCGTAAAAGCAAAACCGGGGTCGAACACCTTTTCTTCCGGACCGGTAAAATTGCCGTCCTGGTTGAAGTCGATCCACACCCTGAAGTATTCCGGAAAAGGATAACCCCCAAAACCGGGCTGTAGTTGGATCGGATAGACGGCTCCCGGGACGAGGGCGGCATCCTCCAGGCCCGTAAAATTGCCGTATCCCTGGTTGGGGCCGCTGGTGTGATCCAGCTCGCCGAGTACGACGCGTTCGATCCACTCCTGGCCGGTTGCGCCGCCGATCGCTGTGCAGTAGGCATGGTCGTGGCAGGCTCCGCAACCGGAAGTCTGGAAAAAGGCTGCGGGCGCCGGTGCGATCGACTGATCGGCGCACAAAGTTGAAATGCGGTACTGGTAAGGCGTACAGGGCAGCAGATCTTCCAGGATCAGCCCACTCTGGGAGAGGCTGTCGAACTGGAATTGTTGACCTCCTCCCTCCAGCACCACCCGGTAATAGGCGCCCGGCGTGGTTGCCCAGTCGAGTTGGAAGGCCAGGGCTCCGAGCGGCGTGAGTTGGGCGTCATCCGGATGGGGGCAGCAGCCGGCTGTCCGGAAACAGCGGACAGGACTGAAGAGGAAGCCTTCGGGCCCGGAGCAGATGGTGCGCAGCTGAAATTCGTAGCTGGTACAAGGCGTCAGGTTGCAGAGCTCCAAAAAAGTATGGTGCGTGGTTTCGTATTGCCAGGTAGCCTCGCCGACCGCTCGCCAGCGGAGCACTACGGTATCCGGCTCATCGCTCCAGTGCCAGTTGATGGAAAAGTCGTTTTCGTTCAGCGGTGAGGCGGTCAGGTCGAGGGGCGTAGGGCAATCCAGGCACTGCGCGGTGAGGGCAAGCAGGCTGTTGAATACATTGAGGCGTCCGTCCGAGGCCACTTCTCCGGTCAGGTTGTCGATCGGGTCGACGCCGGCCATCAGGAGCGTACGGGCGAGCAGGGCGGCGGCCCCGGGATCGTTATGGGCCAGGCCGGAGAGGCGCGGGCAGGGCGCGGCGTAGAGCAGGGCGATAGCGCCGGCAACCAGGGGAGTGGCGAAAGAAGTACCGGAAGCCGGCAGGTAAGCCCCGCCCGGCGAGGTCGTCAGCAACTGAGCGCCCGGAGCAGCCAGGTCGATACTCTCGGGGCCGTAGGCGGCAAAGGTCCGTTGGTCCTGCTGATTGGTAGCCGTCACGGCGATCAGGTATTCGCTTTGGCATCCGGTCGGCATATCGCCGACCAGGTCGACATTCCAGTTTTGGTTGGCGGTGGCGGCGACATTGAGGATGCCGGCCGTTCCGAGGCTGTCGTAGACGGCGCACCAGAGGGGCGCTTCCGTCGGCGACAGGCCGTCGACGCCCCAGGAGGTATTGGTAGCGACGATGAAAGCACCGGCTGCTCCCTGCGATTCGTTGTAGCGTTTTCTTTGCTCCAGGGCGTAGGCGTAAGCCGCGATGATGTCCGATTCGAGTCCCTGGCCGGTGACGACGGGCAGGACTTTCACCTGCCAGTTGAGGCCGGTGACGCCGAGGTTGTTGTCGCCGCGGGCGCCCAGCAGGCCGGCCACGCGGGTGCCGTGGGCGGAGGGCGGGAGGTAGTCGCTTTGCGCCTGGACGTTCCAGCCGCGGTAGTCGTCGACGTAGCCGTTGGCGTCGTCATCCAGCAAATTGCCGGGTATTTCCTGGTGGTTGCGCCAGAGGTTGGGCGCGAGGTCGGGATGCGTTGTATCCACCCCGTTGTCGATCAGCGCGACAACGATGGTGTCCTGCCAGGCGCTGGCGCCTCCCGTAGTGATGTGCCAGGACTGCGAGACGCCGATGCCGCCGTATCCGCCGGCCGGGGATTGCCAGGGCCATTGCTGCCAGAATAGTGGGTCGTTGGGTGTGATCTCGCGCTGTTCCACCCAATGGTTGAACTGGGCGGCCCTCACCAGGGGGTGGCGGCGCAGCCGGTGCAGCACTTCCTGCTCGTTCCCGATTTGCGGATCCAATTGCAGCCGGTGGATGCCGAGAGCGGGAGCGGGGCTGGGCAGCCAGCGCCGGAAAGAAGGAAAAGAGGAGAGGCCGCCCTTCGATCTCAGCAGGGCGGTGGTATCCGACGCCGGTTTCAGCTGTACGAGGATTTCTCCCCGGCGGTGTTCCAGCAGCTGGGCGCCGGCCGGCAGGCGGAGGGAAACAAATACAACCAGCAGAAAAAGCCATTTACTGTTCATTACTTCCACCTAGGTATTTTCGAAGAAACAAAAACAAGGAGGAAGCGTTAACCGGTCTGCTCATTTTCCCGTGAAAAAATAAAGGGGTGACAAAAATGCGACAGACAGCCGCGCCTATCACTTATTTGCTGGAATTCTAACAGGTTTTGATTTTTCCGCGGATACGCTTAACTTGAGCGTTAAAAATAAAATTCATGGTGCAATATCCTGGCAGACCAATCCTCCTGGCGATCAGTTTAGTTGTTGTTCTGGGGACCGGTCTCTCGGGCCAGAGCAGCCTGCAGAAAGCCAACAAAGAATACGAACTGCGCGCCTTCAACCGCGCCATCGAGTCTTATCAGGCTCATTTACGGGAGAGGCCGAATGATTTAGCAGCAATGGGCAACCTCGCCGATTGTTACCGGCATATCAACGAGATGGAAAAGGCGGCGGAATATTACCGGGAAGCCATCAGAGCCAGAAGGCTGGACCCGATTCACCTTCTGAACTACGGCAAGGTGCTCAAAGCCCTGCAGCGCTACCGCGAAGCGAAGTACTACTTCGAGCAATACGCGCGGAGCAATCGTGCGATAGGGGAACACTACGCAGAGACTTGTGATTTTGCCCGGGATCTGGAGGGCAAGGAGCCGCCTTATCAGGTGGTCAACGAACGGATCAACACGCCGGCATCGGAATTCGGAGCAACCTTCCTGGGCGACCGGGTCGTCTTTTCCTCTTCGCGGATCGACCTCCTCTCGCCGCGCGTGCGGATTGCCGACCGGCCCGACAATCAGATGTACATCGCAAGTATCGGCAACGACGGCTTCCTGGGTAGCATCGCCCCTTACCGCATAGATCAGGATCCAACCTACAGCGAGGGGCCTGCTTCTTTTGCGCTCGACCGGGACATGGTGGCCTATATGAGCAATAATTTCGTTTCCGGCACGCGGCCCCTGGGCACCAGCGGGATGGCCCTCCGCATCTTTCTCGCCGAATTGTCGAACGGCGGCGACTGGCGGGGCGAGCGCGAGTTTCCCTTCAACGATCCCCGTTTCGCCATGGACGATGAAGACCGGTACTCCGTTGGTTTTCCCGCCTTTTCTCCGAACGGCAATGCGTTGTATTTCGCGTCCGACCAGCCCGGCGGCATCGGAGGCTACGATATTTACGTTTCTTACCGGACGGAGACTGCCTGGAGCGCGCCCGAAAACCTCGGCCCCATCGTCAATACGCCGGGCGATGAAATTTCACCGTACTTCGACGGCAATATGCTTTTCTTTTCTTCCGATTGGCATCACGGGCTGGGCGGGTACGATGTTTTTCGCGCCGAGCGCAGCGGCAGCGGTTTTTCCCGCATTGTCCACCTGGGGGAAGGGGTCAACTCTTCTTATGACGATTACGATTTCATCTACGATACTTTTCGCAACCTCGGTTACCTGACCTCCAACCGCCCTTACGGCCCGGAAAATACCCCGGATATCTACCGGGTTTTCAAATCGGCCGATAATGTGGAAATCCGGGTGACTAATGCTTCCGACGGCGACCCCATTCCCAATGCGATCGTCGATTTTACATCCTGCGGCGAAGGCCGTTACCGGACGGACCGCAGCGGGATCTACAGTTTTCAGGTTGTGGAGGGGCTGACTTGCGATCTGGTGGTCAGCGCCGATGGTTATCGCAGCAAAGGGATGCGGGTCTCGACGGCCGGGCTCCGGCAAAACCGCACCTATGAAATAGCCCTCAACCGCCTGGGCGAAGAGTATTACGGCCAGGTTATCGACTACAGCAACGGGCGGCCGCTGGACGGCGTCCTGGTCACAGCCGTCAATCAGGAGACCGGCGGGCGCTCCGAAGCGACTACCGACGCCAGGGGCGGCTACACGCTGGCCCTCAGTCCGGAGGCCACTTATGTCGTGCGCTATTCGCGCCCCGGCTACCGGGATATTAATCAAACCGTACGGCCCAATGTTACCGGCAATCAGGCCATGCTCCGGGAAGTGTCGATGGCGCCCGTGGATATGAGTCTTGGCGATGAAATAGCGCCGGGTTTCGGGCAGAGGGAAAACCCGCCCGGCGAGACCCCTTCCACCATAAGCTCGGGGTACGCCGTACAACTGGCGGCCGTCGGACAGCCCGACCTGACGGGCTATGATAACCTGAACAGCCTCGGCACTGTTTACGCCAAACCGGAAGGCAGTTTTTACAAGATCAGGCTAGGCGTGTTCGCTTCGCGCCAGGAGGCGCAAAATGCGCTGAATACAGTAAAGCGCAGAGGATTTCCCGATGCATTTATCGTGGCCGAGTCGGGCGGCAGCATGCAGCGTAAAGGCGGGACGGAAGCCACCGGCGAATTTACGGAACCCGCCACCGGCGCTTTGGGGCGGTACATGATCCAGTTGGGCGCCTATAGCGATCCGGCTTATTTCGACGGCAGCCGGGTGAGCGATTACGGGGTCATCGAAGATCGCCGAAAAGGTAATCTGACCATCAAATTGCTCGCCGGATACGACACCATGTCGGACGCCCAGCGAGCGCTTTCCGCCGCGCGCTCCCTGGGCTTTCCCGACGCCTTCATCGTGACGGAGGAAGGCGGCAGCCTGCGCAAGGTGCGCTAATTGCGTTATACCAAAACGGCGTCTACCGGGGTATACGGCAGGTTGAACGCTTCGGCGACCCCCTGGTAGACCACTTTTCCTTTCACGACGTTCAGGCCTTTTTTCAGGGGTTCGTCGTCTTTGCAGGCTTTGGCCCAGCCTTTATCCGCCAGTTGAAGCGCGTAGGGGAGGGTGGCGTTGGTCAGTGCGATGGTCGACGTGTAAGGCACGGCGCCCGGCATATTCGCTACGCAATAGTGCACCACGCCGTCGATGACGTAGGTCGGGTCCTCGTGGGTCGTCGGATGGCAGGTCTCGATGCAGCCGCCCTGGTCTACCGCCACATCGACGAGCACGGTGCCGGGCTGCATTTCCCTGAGCATATCGCGGGTGATCAGCTTGGGCGCTTTGGCGCCGGCGATGAGGACGGCGCCCACGATGAGATCCGCGTCGGGGATGAGCTGCCGGATATTGTATTCATTGGAAAACAAGGTGGTTACGTTGGCCGGCATAATATCGGCGAGTTGGCGCAGGCGCGGCAGGTTGACGTCGAGGATGGTGACGCGCGCTCCCAGTCCGGCGGCCATCTTGGCGGCCTGGGTGCCGACGATGCCTCCGCCGAGGATGAGGACGTTGCCCGGAGAGACGCCGGGCACCCCGCCCAGGAGGACGCCGCGACCGTTTTGGTGTTTTTCCAGGTATTTGGCCCCTTCCTGGATAGCCATCCGGCCCGCCACTTCCGACATGGGCGTGAGCAGCGGCAGGCTGCGGTCCGGCAATTCCACCGTTTCGTAAGCGAGGCATACGGCCTGGCTTTTGATCATGGCCTGGGTGAGCGGCTCATAAGAAGCAAAGTGGAAATAAGTGAAGACCAGCTGATCGGGTTTGATCAGGTCGTATTCTTTTTCAATCGGTTCCTTGACCTTGATGATCATATCGGCCGTCGCGTAAACCTCCTCGATGGTAGGCAGTATTTTGGCGCCGGCTTCGACGTAGGTGTCGTCCGAAAAACCGCTGCCGTCGCCCGCCGTACTTTGCACGTAAACGGAATGGCCCCGTTTCGTCAATTCGAGGGCGCCGGCCGGGGTGAGGGCGACCCGGTTTTCGTTTTGCTTGATTTCTTTTGGTACTCCGATAACCATGGTTAGAGCTGTTTAGATTTGATAAGCGCGGCTAAATTAACAATTTGTGCGATAGTCGCTTTGACCCCAACCAAAAAAAACCGGCTGGTCCTGATCGTCTTCAGCACCAGCCGGCCTTGGAAAAAACAAGCTTTACATTTCAACCTAATCTGATTAATAAGCTACAATAACCATGCCAAAAATTAAGTCTATTCCGCCTCCGTCAGCTCGATGAATAGGGGCTGGTTGCTGGGAGGGATGATCCCCAGGTTCCAGGCGGTATCGAACATTTTTTGGATGGCGGCCCGTCCGTTTTTTCCGAGTTCCAGGGTATAAGGGGTGACGTAGAGTTCGATGTGTTGGTACATCACCTTTTCGTCCATCGCCTGGGCGTGGGCGGCAACGAAATCGCGCGTTGCTTCCGGTTGGTCTCGGGCGAAAGCTACGCTGCGGCGCAATACGCGGTTTACTTTTTTCCGGAGCGCCGGGGGCAGGTTGCGCCGGATGACGATGCCCCCCAGCGGAATGGGCAGGCCGGTGCGTTGTTCCCAGAAAGCGCCCAGGTCGGTAATCTGATACAATCCCCGCTCGGCGTAGGTGAAGCGGTTTTCGTGGATGATCAGTCCGAAGTCGACCCGCTGGTCGAGCACGGCGTCTTCGATCTCGGAGAAAACCATTTCTCGTTTATCGGTGAGTGCCGGATAGGCCAGGCTGAGCAGAAAGTTGGCGGTGGTGTAGCGCCCGGGTATGGCGACGCTGGCTTCATCCAATGGGACCTGGGGCGTGGGATGGCGGCCGATCAGCAGCGGGCCGCAGTTGTTGCCGAGGGCGCTTCCGGCCTCCAGCAGGAGGTATTGGTCCAGGAGGTGAGCGTAGGCGTGGTAGCTCAGCTTGGTGATGTCGAGTTCACCGGCGAAGGCGACCCGGTTCAGCGCTTCTACGTCCTCGATCACCGGGCGGAAGGTCAGCCCTTCCGTATCGATCTTTTGGTGGATCAGCGCATCGAAAATAAAGGTGTCGTTGGGGCAGGGGGAAAAGCCGATCGATAATTCCATTTTGCTTATGTTTGTAAGTATGGACGTTCAGGTAATTTTCGAGGATAACCATTTAATAGCGGTGAACAAGCCCGCCGGATGGTTGGTTCAGGGAGACGAATCGGGCGATAAGCCCCTCAGTGAATTCGTCAAGGAATACATCAAAGTGCGGTACGGCAAACCCGGAGCCGTTTTCCTGGGCGTCATTCACCGGCTCGACCGCCCGGTCAGCGGGGCGTTGCTCTTCGCCCGCACCAGCAAAGGGCTGTCCCGCATGAACCAGTTGTTCCGGGAGGGTCAGGTAAAAAAGACCTACTGGGCCATAACCGCGGAACGCCCGGAGCCCCTTGCCGGGCAGTTGGTGCACTACATCGATAAAGACCGGGACCGCAACGTGGCGCACGCGCACCGCCGGGCCCGCAGCAAATCCGCCAAAAAATCCGTGCTCGATTACGAGCTGATCGGCGAGATCGGCAAAAACTACCTCCTGCGCGTGCATCCGCATACCGGACGGCCTCACCAGATCCGGGTGCAACTGGCGCACCTCGGATGCCCCATCCGCGGGGATGTGAAATACGGATTTTCGAAACCCAACCCCAACGGCGCCATTTATCTGCATTGCCGGGAGCTCGCTTTTGTTCACCCCGTGAAAAAAGAACCGGTGGTGATCACCGCAGAGCTGCCCTACGATTCGATCTGGTCGCTTTTTGAACCCCTCGCCAGGTCGTAAGGGGGACGATGACCGTCGAAGATTATTGCCGCGGGGGGTTGGATTTAATTGAAAAATAGTATATATTTCGCCCTAAAGAACAAAACTATCCGGAAAAGCATTCTTTGCTTTCCACTGAACTTGCCCAAGTCCCAACCCTCAAACGCATTCACCTGCACTTGATCTCATTGAAAGAAAGCGACCTTACGGGATCGCACCAACCCTCAAATGTTTCCCAAAAACCGTTGCGCGGTACGGCATTATGCTGTGCGGTCGATTAAAACAACGGAAACCTCCATCAAAAATCGCTGAAAGACGAAAGATCGGTCTGTATACCCTGGTATCAGAACCGTTTTTCATGGCTCCCGCTATTGCGGCCGGAAGTTTGGCCCAATAATTGGAGAGTAGGAGTTAATTCTTTTACGACAAACACAATGCTATGATATCACTGCAGGAATTGGCTTTCGTAGTAAGTAACAACCGGGTGGATAATATCGAGCTGGTCAACAACTGGGAGGACAGTACTTCCAAGCTGGCTGAGTTTTACGACGGCATCGTCAAAGGCCGGTTCAATTCGGACGAGGAGGCCGCCGAGTATTTCTACCAATCCGACAAGCAGAATTCCGCTTACCAGAAACTGAAAGCCAGCCTGAAAAACCGCTTGGTCAATACGCTTTTCTTTATCGATGTCAAGCAGCCTTCTTATAACGATCGCCAGCGGGCGTACTACGAATGCTACAAAGATTGGGCTTCCGTCAAGATCATGCTGGGAAAGAACGCCCGGCATTCCGCCGTATCGGTCGCCCAAAAAGTACTGAAATACGCCAAAAAATATGAGTTTACCGAGCTGGTGGTGGATCTGACCAAAACGCTGCGCCTCCACTTCGGCTCCCGCGAAGGCGATTATAAAAAATACCGCCAGTTCAACGAGATCTACAAACAACACAAAGCGATCTGCGACCGCGAGGACCTGGCCGAAGAGCTGTATACGGAACTGATCGTCAATTACGTCAACCGCAAATCGGACCGCGAGGTCGTCCATCAGAAGGCGGTCGAGTATTACGACCGCATCCGCGACGACCTGGCGCAGTACGATTCGTACCGCCTTCACTTATGCGGCTTCATGATCGAGCTGATGATCCATTCCTCCCTCAACCAGTATGAAAAAGTAGTGAAGGTGTGCAGCCGGATGCTGACCTTTTTCGACGACAAACCTTACCAGGCCGATACGCCGCAGCAAATCGCCTATTATCAGATGCTGGTTTGCCACATCCAGCTGCGGCAGTATCCGGAGGGAAAGGTCATTGCGGAAAAATGCCTGGCCCTGCTCGAAGAGGGCTCCTTCAACTGGTTCAAATACCAGGAACTGTATTTCATCCTGGCCATGCATACCGGATATTTCCAGCAGGCTTATGAGGTGCTGACCCAGACGCTGGCCCACAACCGCTTCAACTACCTGCCGGCCAACGTCCGCGAAATGTGGAATATTTTCCGGGCTTATATTCATCTGATGGTGGAATTGAAAAAAGTGACGCCCGCGGAGGATGACGATCGCTTCAACAAGTTCAAACTCGGGCGTTTCATGAACTCCCATCCGATCTATTCCCAGGATAAACGGGGCATGAACATCCCCATACTGGTGGTGCAGATCCTGTTCACCATCATCAAACGGGATTACAACAAGGCCATCGACAAGATCGAAGCCATTGAAAAGTATTGTTCGCGGTATTTGCGGCAGGACAGCCTGTTTCGCAGCAATTGTTTTATCAAGATGCTGCTGCTGATCCCCGAAGGCAATTTCCACCGGGTGGCGATCGAACGCAAGGCGGAAAAATTCCTGGAGCGACTGCGGGAGGTGCCGTTGGAGATCGCCAATCAGCCGCACGAAGTGGAGATCATCCCTTACGAAGACCTGTGGAAGCTGGCCGTGGCGGCGCTGGAATCCAAGATCTATCGCCAGCGGCAGCGCTGATCAGGCGATAACAATAAAGTTGCAATTAATAATTTTCCCTACTTAAAGTTCTGAAAAATGAAACACTGTCATCAACAACGCGTCACAAAGAACACCGAATGGCTGCTGGCCGGAATTATCGTAGTCGATATTACCGGGCCATGAGCGCTTCCTGAGTAGTAGTTTTTTGTAGGAACCCATTGCGGGTTTGGTCTTCGAGCCAAAAACTCAGATTTTGGATTCTCCCGGAAGGAATTTCTCGGCAGCACTACCGTCGAAAAGATACCATAAGGGAGTTCCAAAAGCTGGGTTTTCAGCTCCGATGACTGCTTCCAAACACGCTCTGACGCAGCAGCGCTTTTGAGCGATCGTACGCTTCCCCTCCAGGGAGACAGATGAAAAAACTGCCTCCTGATTTCCCTTAATTTTTTTTACTGTACGGCCATTTGGCCGCCGGCATCAGACCGGACAACCGGAACGGTCCGCTTTCGGGCGGATTCGGTTGTCTCTTGCAGCTGGTTGTCAGCTGGTTGGGTATTTTTTAAGCAAAAAATGGAAACGGGAGAGGCGGAGTGAAATCGGATTTTTGTCTTAGCCTGCACCTGCCGTTATTCCTATTTTGCACACAGAAAGTGACCGGGAATTTTAATCTCTGCAACAAAAAGAAGAACTGGCCTCAGCTGCTAGGTTAGGAATTGTTCCCTCTACTTAACACTACTTTAAAAAACTTCCGGCACTTTCTTTTTTTGATTTAAAACGATGGATTACCGCCATCGTCGAGCATATTTTGTCGCTAATGCAAGCAGCAATTTTGTTATTGGTTATTTCGGCCGGCGAGCGTTCCCGTAAAGGGCGCTCGCATCCCGGCTGGTGAGTTCGTACGGGCTCCGACGAAAAGCTTGTTTTTGCGTCAATTCCTTTTGTTCCCCAAAGGCGTCCGGGCTTCGAAAAATCGATAAGGCTCCGGTCGTACAACCGCCAAATTACCCAACAGTATACCTTAGCCCTGTTTTCCTGCCGTTGCCGGTTTCACGGTGCGGCGGCCCCCCTTTGCGTTTTCCGCGATCCGGGCAGGGCGAAGAATTAATTTTTGGAAACTTTTCTCTAGATCTTATTTTGGGCCGGTCCTTTCATCGTGAAGGCCGGCCTTTTCTTTTGCGTTAATAATCTGCTTTAACCGGCCAAAACATTGATAAGACAGTTTTTTTTGATAGCTTGCACTTTCGTGTGTTTTCAACACCCCTATTTTGCGCTCAGAGAGAATACTACACCGACTAATAAATTGTAAGCCAAGCTATTAGACGTTCTACTCCTCAGTGTCGGGTTTCACCGGCATGCCAAATTATTTCTTTTTTCAGGGAGGTAGGCTCCGAGGCCGGCCCGGAAGGTCGACCCAGAGCAGTTCCGGGCTTGTAGCTCAGGTTGCCGTTGATAAAGTTTGCGCCTGCGTGCGCGGCGGAGCGGCGGGATTACCCCCTTCATCAAAAAAAGTCACCGGGAGGCGGCGATTACCCCGGTTGGCCGGCGGCGCTCGTTGCGTCCGGTCCGATCGCGGTGTTTTCAGCAAAAGAAATAATGACACTCACAAAATGAGAACGCTATCTATCTTATTATGGTCCCTGTGTTTAGTTCTTTCTCTTCACGGTCAGCAACGACGCTGGGAAACGGGCATACAACTGGGAGGCGCCCGTTACCAGGGCGACCTGACCACCGAACTGATCCCGCAATGGGATGAGATCGGCCCCGCTGCCGGTATTTTCACCCGTTATGCCCTGGGTAAACAGTGGGGCTTGCGCGGCGGCCTGTGGTACGGGCAGTTTTCGGGCACAGATCAGCTTTCATCCAGCGATTTTATTCTCAGAGAGAGGAATCTGCGGTTCGATACCGAGGTCATGGAAGTCGCGCTGCAACTGGAATGGGAGCCTTTCGGAAAAAAGAGATATCCGCAGGCGCGCACTTTCCGGCCCATCGTTTCGCCCTATCTGTTCGCCGGCGGCGGGCTGAGCCGGATCGAAGCGAGGCCCGATTTTTCGCGCACTTCCCGCGATTATTACCAGGAAGATATCGAGGCCGACCGCTCGGCCGACTTCCCTTTATACCGGCCGGTCATCCCGCTGGGTGCGGGCGTGCGCATCGATTTGAGCGCTAAGGTCGTTATGGGCGTCGAACTGGGGACGCGCACCACCTTCTCCGATTTTGTCGACGGCATCAGCCATACCGGCAGGTCGGACACCAACGATTGGTATGTTTTCGGCGGTCTTTCTTTTGCCCGGCGCTTTGGGCCGAAAGACAGCGACAGGGACGGCTTCGCCGATAAAGAAGACGCCTGCCCGCAGGTAGCCGGCGTGGCCTCGGCCCGCGGGTGCCCGGACCGGGATGCGGACGGAGTGGAAGACCTGGAAGACCTGTGCCCGGATAATTACGGCCTGCCGCGCCTGAGCGGGTGCCCTGACCTCGACGGCGACGAAATCATCGATTTGCTGGACGATTGCCCCAAAATAGCCGGCTCGCCCGATACCAATGGATGTCCCGATACCGACGGCGATTGTATCGCGGATGCCGAAGACGATTGTCCCGAAGATCCGGGCTTCGAAGAATGGAACGGCTGCCCGGATACCGATTTCGACGGGATCATCGACCGGGAAGACGACTGCCCGGAAGTAGCCGGCCTGGCGGAGAGGAACGGCTGTCCTTTTGTGGATACCGACAAGGACGGCGTCGAGGACGAGCTGGACAAGTGCCCCGAGAAAGCCGGTACGGAGGCCATGGCCGGTTGCCCGGACACCGACGGCGACGGCTTGCCGGATAACGAAGATCGCTGTCCGGAAACGCCCGGAGAATCGACCGACGACGGCTGCCCGCCGCTGGCCGAAGCCGATAAGGCCATCCTGAAAGAAGCCCGGGAAGAGGTGCAGTTCAATACCGGCCAGGCCGTGCTCAAAGAGGAATCGTACAAGGTGCTGGACCGCATCGTGGAACTGATGAAGCGCTATCCCGACTATTCCCTGCGTATTGCCGGACATACCGACAGCGTCGGGAAAGCCTCGGACAATCAGGCCTTGTCCGAACAACGGGCCGAGGCTTGTTTCCACTACCTCGTGGAAAAGGGTATCTCAAAGGAGGCGATGGAACACAACGGTTTCGGCGAAACGCGGCCGATAGGCGATAATACCCGCCCGGAAGGAAGGCGAAAAAACCGGCGCGTCGAATTCGAGCTATTCCTCCAGGATAAGGAATAATGTTAAGACGGCCTCCGATTGTATCTTTTTTCATTAATTTCGTAAAACTTTTTACCCCTTTGTTTGCAGAGGCAAGCAATCGTGTCGCCTATACATGAAAAAATCGCGTGAAAATCATCAATAACAAATCATCAGGCGGGTTGCGCCACCGGTTTAAGTAAAGATTGAAAAGCAAGCTATGTAAATCCGGTCGGGCTGCTCGTCTGAATAATCCCAAAATTGGAAAAATTAAGACGATGCGGCAATTGTACCTGATTATCCCTGCGCTTGTTTTGTCCCTTTCCAACATCAGCGCACAACACATCGACGAATACTGGGAAGTGGGACTGACCATTCACGGCGCGCTCTACCGAGGAGATTTATCCAACCAGGGCGTCAGCGAAGAAGATATCACTTACGGCATTGGACTGAGCGGTCGATATTATTTTACGCCGGTGCTCGCCACCCGGGGCAATTTTATCATTACGTCCTTCAAAGGGGACGATAGCGGCTCGGGCGGCGCTTATAGCGGTCGCGGTTTTTCTTTCAATACCTCGTTGGTGGAGCTGACGGGAATGATCGAGGTCGAACCCTTCGGCCAGGAGCGGGCGGTTCGCAGCGGCATGAAGTTTTTCCGCGGCTTTTCTCCCTATTTCGGCGGCGGGGTCGGTCTGGCGTTCACCACCCCGCGTCCTGTCTTTCCGCAGGGAGTCAGCATCGGCGCATTCGATCCCATCGAGCAGGACGTGCGCGCCGGCTATTCCAAAGTCCACTTCGTTTTTCCGATGCACGTCGGCTTCAAAGCGATCCTCGACCGCGAATGGCTCATGGCCTTTGAACTGGGGCCGCGCACCTCTTTTACCGATTATTTTGACGGCATCAGCAAATCGGCCAATCCCGAGAAGAACGACTGGTACTGGCTCGGGGGGATCTCGATCATTTACAAGCCGCGTTGAGGGCGGCTAGGCTTCCTTAATCATCCCGATCAGTTCGTCGACCACCCTTCGCACCCCGGTGCTCGCATTTTCCGGGATCACCTTCAGGTTCTCGCGGATGCCCAGTTCCAGGTTGATCGAGGGTCTGGGGTCGACGTAGTAGATCGCGGCGTCGGCCGGCGCAAAGCCTACCAGTCCGGCCGCCGGATACACCTGCATGGAAGTGCCGACGATGATGACGATGTCGGCCGTCGAGGTCTCCTGAGCGGCGACCTCCAGCATGGGCACCATCTCGCCGAACCATACGATATGCGGGCGCAGCTGGCTGCCCAGCTCGCAGGTCTGGCCCACCAGGATATCCTCCCGCCATTCGAGAATCAGGTTTTCGTCTTTGGTGCTGCGCGCCTTGAGCAGCTCGCCGTGCAGGTGAATGATCCGGGAGCTGCCGGCCCGTTCGTGCAAGTCGTCGATGTTTTGGGTCACGACGCTCACTTCGTAATGGGTTTCGAGTTCCACCAGGGCGGTATGCCCCGGATTGGGCTGTACGGCCTTCAGCTGTCGACGGCGCTGGTTGTAAAAATCCAGCACCAGTGCGGGGTCGCGTTGCCAGCCGTCGGGGGAGGCGACTTCCATGACATCGTACCCTTCCCACAACCCGCCGGCGTCCCGGAAGGTCTTGATTCCGCTTTCGGCGCTGATGCCGGCGCCGGTGAGTACTACGACTTTTTTCATGGGTTACATTTTTGAAAATTGCATGATAATCTGGTCGAACCAGCCGTCGGGCAACAGTCGCTGTGCTGTTACCGCCAGTTTCTGCAACGGTTTCCCGATCCGGTAAACGCGCCGCAGCCGGCGGGCCCGCAGCAGTTGCTCCAGCTGCCGGGCGACCGCCGCCGCCGGCATGCCGTGTTCGACTTCTTCTTTAGCGTTGGCGTAGACGCGCTCGTAGCTCGCCTGATAGACGTTGCCGTCCGGCAAGGCCTGTTGCAAATGGTGGCTGGCGATGGGGGTGCTGATATCTCCGGCCTGAATGCTGCACAGTTGGATGCCGTACGGCCGCATCTCCATGCGCAGGGAAGCCGTCAGCACGTCGAGTGCGGCTTTGCTGGCGCAGTACAGGCTGCGGTAGGGCAACCCCAGCGCTGCGCCGATCGAACTGATGTTGACGATGCGGCCGCCGCCGGCCTGCCGCATATGGGGAAATACCGCCTGGCAGATGCGGATGACCCCGTCGACATTGGTGTCGAACAATTGCCTGACGTTGGCCATGTCCGTATGTTCTAAAGGCGCCACCAGCCCGATGCCGGCATTATTGATGAGGATGTCGATGCGTCCTTCGCGTTGTATCAGATCACCCACGGCGGCTTCCACCGATTGCGGATCGTTGAGGTCCAGCGCCAGGACGGTATAGGGCGTTTGCAGCCGTTCCGGGCGGCGGCTGGTGCCGTAGACGCGGTAATTGCGCTGGTGCAGGTATTCGGCGATGGCCTGGCCCAGTCCGGAAGAAACGCCGGTGATCAGTACGACTTTCGACATTCAGGTTGGTGTTTTTAGTTGGTGAAAAGCCCGGCCCAGAAAATCGATGAGGTCGCCGGCGAGCAGTGCTTCCTGGTCGCATTCCGCCGCGGCCAGGTCGCCCGCCAGTCCGTGCAGATAGACGCCCAGTTTGCAGGCGGAAAGCGCCGAATAGCCCTGGGCGAGCAGGCCGGTGAGGATGCCGGTGAGCACGTCGCCGCTGCCGGCCGTCGCCATGCCGGGGTTGCCGGTATTGTTGAAAAAGCAATCGCCGTTCGGGCCGGCGATGATGGTGCAGCCGCCTTTGAGGACGATGTACAATTGCCGTTGCCGGGCGGCCGCCTTCAGTTTTTCGTAGCGGGCGAAATCGTTGGGGGCTTCGCCGAACAGGCGCGCAAACTCGCGGGGATGCGGCGTCAGGATACTGCCGGGTGGGACCTGATCAATAGCGCCGGGTGTCTGGCTGATCAGGTTGAGCGCATCGGCGTCGAGCACCAGGGGGCTTTCGCTTTCCACCAGCAATTCCAGCAGGGCTTCGCGGGTGGTGGCGCCGACGCCTAGTCCGCAGCCCGCCCCGACGGCCCGGTAGGCTTGCAGGTCGGGGATTTGCGACAGGCAGAATTTGTGGCGGTCGATGCTGACCATCGCTTCGGGCAGGGCGATCTGCAGGATTTCGTACGCGCAGCGCGGCGCGTGGATGGTTACCAGTCCGGCGCCGCTGCGCAGGCAGGCGCGGGCGGCCAGGATGGCGGCGCCGACCTTGCCGTAGCTGCCGACTACGAGCAGGGCGTGTCCGAAGTTGCCTTTGTGATCAAAGCGGCCGCGCCGGCGCACCAGCGGCGCGGCCATTTTTTTGTCGAGGTAGAAATTGGCGGTTTTCGTTTGTTCGATAAACCAGGAGTGCAGCCCGATATCGCCGATGGTCCATTCGCCGACGGCCGGATGGTTTTCGGCGAAGAAAAAAGCCAGCTTGGGCAGTTGAAAACTGAATGTGAAATGGGCCGCAAACTGCGTACCTTCGCTATGGCGGTCGGCGTAGAGCCCCGACGGTACGTCGATAGCTACCCGCGTTACCGGCAGTTTGTTCAGGTGCCGGAGCAGTTCGCTCCAGTAGCCCGCCACGGGGCGGTTGAGCCCGGAACCGAAGAGGGCGTCGATGATGATGCTGCCGCTTTCCAGCAGGGGAAAAGCGTCGTCGGCCTTGGTTTCCTCTACGGTCAGGTCGCGGCGCGCCGCCAGGCGCCGGAGGTTGGTTTCCGCATCCGGGGAGAGGGCGCTGCCGATGCGGCACAGGTGAACGGTGACGTTGTAGAAGCGTTGGTTGAGCAGGCGCGCTGCCGCCAGTCCGTCGCCGCCGTTATTGCCGGAGCCGCAGAAGATGTGGATATTGCGGTCGACGTCGGCGAAGCGTTCGGTAAACCAGTATACGAAAGTCGTAGCGGCCCTTTCCATGAGATCGACGGAGGCGATGGGCTCGTTGGCGATCGTATAAGCGTCGAGTTCGCGTACCTGGTCGGCGGAGAGAATTTTCATAGGCAATTTTACCCAAAAATAGGTTTTCCTCAGAATGAACCAAAACACCTTCTTCCGGGATTTGCGGGTCGTCGAGCTGGCCAGCGTGCTGGCCGGGCCCGCCGTAGGCATGTTTTTCGCCGAATTGGGCGCCGAAGTCATCAAGATCGAGAACAAAAGCACCGGCGGCGACGTCACCCGCCGCTGGAAAGTACCCGGCGAAGCGGCCGATGCTCCGCTTTCCGCCTACTACTGCAGCGTCAACTGGGGAAAAAACGTGCGCCTGCTCGACCTCAAAGCTCCGGAAGACCGCCGCGAAGTACTGGCGCTGATCGATACCGCCGACGTGGTGATCAGCAACTTCAAGACGCGTTCTGCGGAAGCGCTCGGCATGGATTACGCCGGCCTGCGCCGCCGGAACCCTCGCCTCATCTACGCCCAGCTCCACGCCTTCGGGGCAGGGGAGGAGCGCCCCGCTTTTGACGTCGTTTTGCAAGCCGAAGCCGGGTTCCTGTACATGACCGGCGAACCGGAAGGGGCGCCCGTCCGCATGCCCGTAGCGCTGATCGACCTCCTGGCGGCGCACCAGCTGAAAGAAGGCATCCTCCTGGCGCTATTGCACCGCGAGCGCACCGGCGCCGGCAGCCTGGTGTCGGCCTCGTTGTTCGATGCGGCGATCAGCTCGCTGGCCAACCAGGCCACCAACTGGCTGATGGCCGGCCACGTCCCGCAGCGCATGGGCGCCATGCATCCCAACATCGCGCCTTATGGCGATATTTTCCTGACCCGCGATGAAAAGCCGGTGGTGGTAGCCGCCGGCACCGAACGGCAATTTCAGCGCCTGTGCGCCTGCCTGGGCGCCCCGGCGCTCGCCGAAGAGCCTGCTTTTGCCGACAACGCCGCCCGCGTGCGCAACCGCACGGACCTGCGCGAGCGACTGGCGCCCCATTTCCGGGATTTCGACCGGGCGGACCTGATGGCGCAGTTCCTCGCCCAGGGCGTGCCGGCGGGCAGCATCCGCACGCTGCCGGAGGTGTTCGAGCTGCCGGCCGCACAACACCTGCTGCTGGAGGACGTGCTGCCCGACGGGCAATCGGGCCGGCGGGTGCGGACGGTGGTTTTTAATATAACCGAAAGCTGAATGAACGAGCGGCCCAGCTTCGCGACTTCGGCCGCAGCTTCGAGCTGCGCCCGAAGTCGCCGGTGGCAAGAAGGATACGCCGCCGAAGTCCGGAAACTCCAACCAGCAGGGCAACCGCATTTAAAAGATGCTACCGCCCCATTGCCAATAAACTCACATGGAACGGAAGGAAAAATCCTCGTTCTTCCTTTAGGATCGAGGTAAAAACGAGGATTTTTCCTACTTTTTCGAGAACCATAAATTAAATGCGATTGTCCTGCTCCAACCAGCCGCCCTTTCCCAACTTGCCCAGAATTTTTTTATCTTTCCCAGTCACTAATCAGTTGCAGATGGAAAAAGCGCCCCTTAGCCGCATGTTGGCCCTCCGCGCGGATGTACACCAAAATGAAAACGCAGGTATTTTCACTTCAGGCAAGAATTTTCTCCTGCTTATCGGTATCGACGCCTATGCGAACGGCGTCCGGCCATTGGAGAACGCAGTGCTTGACGCCGCAGCGTTCCGCGAATGGCTTCAGCGTTATTCCGGTTTTCAGCACGTATCCGGCGTCGTCGAGGCCTGTTTTCAGGGAGGTCTTTATGCGCGAGGCGGGTTAAGGAATAGTTGGTGAAAATTATTTTTCTATGCCATTATGCCAGAATTAAAATAATTTTAGGCAAAAACAGGGAAACTTACTTTGGAAGGGTTAGACGATATTCGGCAGTTCATTCGCGGCGGCGACCTCAAAAGCGGCCTGGAAAAGCTGTTGGCGTGGACCGAGCAGCACGCGACCGATCTGTACCCGGATGCAGAGCGTCAACTGACCCAATTGAACGAGCTGGAGAAAGCCTCGATGCGGTTTCAAATTACATTCGACCAATTGCAAGTCAAACGCGCCGTCATAAGGGACGCTACCCTTCAACTCCTCAATAAAGCCAAAGATCAGGCCGGAGCGAATAAAGGCGCCGCTCCCGCCCTGCAGACCCACCACGCTTTCACCTGCGACCGCAGCGAGCAGGTAGGGGCTTTTTACCAGGATCAACGCCAAAAGGCTGCCGAGAAGATCCAGTTTTACTACATCTACGGCCTCGATTGGCACGAGCATAAGAGTCTGTTTCAGCGACTGGCCTATGACAAGGAAGGGCGACTGGCCGATTTTATCGCCGCCGATAACCAGCCCGCGCCGGTGCGCCGCTGCCTGCCCGTACCCGTGCCCCTCGATCGGTATCCCGACCCGGACTCCTACAAGATCGGGCTGCTGAAACATCTGTTCCCCGCTCTGGGCGTGCCGGCCGATACGCGCGAGCCGCTCCTGTCGTGCCGCCTGGCGCAGGTGTTGCAGAACAACAGCCTGCTACAGGATTTCGGGCCCGAAGACTACGTCTGCATCTACCTGAGCATCAGCGCCTACCACTGGGACGCCAAGCTCATCCCCCTGGTGGTGCGCTGGCTGATCAATGAATTTTGCGCCTGCGAATTACCCCCCCATTCGCCCCGCTTCCTCTTCTTTTTCGGGCTGGAATACGAAGAAGGCGACGAGCAGGCCCGGCAGGAAGTGCGGGAGGCCGTGCGCCAGAGCGAACACATCACTGCGCTGCCCGAACTGGATATGGTGACCTACCGCGATGTCGGCGCCTGGTTTGAAAAATACGATGTCATCGAACCCAACCGGATGCGACGCCGTCAGTTGCTGGAAAAGCATTTCGGCGCCGACCGGCAACGCCTGTTTTACATGTGCGATGTACAAGAAAAATTAGTGGATATCATCGAGGGGCGGCGCTGAATTTCGCCCCGATAAAACGGAACGTATGAAACCCATCCGCAAGATAACCAATGACTTCAATCCCGAGCAGTACTTCCTCACCGAAGGGCTGCGCCAGGCCGTGCGCACCGCCATGGCGCTCGACCAGCCCCTGCTGCTCACCGGCGAGCCCGGCACCGGCAAGACGCTGCTCGCTTACAAGGTGGCCCACGAGCTGGCCAAGGACAATAGCGAGTACCATTTTCTGCCCCGGCCGCTGCGGTTCGATACCAAGACGACCAGCTCGGCGCGCGACCTGTTCTACGCCTACGACGCCCTCGGGCATTTCCAGGCGGCGAACATCAAACGCGAAGCATCCACCGATAGGGCGCGCACCGCCGACTTTATCGAGCTGCAGGCCCTGGGGCTGGCCATCGCGTCGACCAACCCCCGGGTAATGGACACCACCCGCTTCCGCACCGAGCTGCCGGAAGCGCCCCGCAGCTCGGTGGTGCTCATCGACGAGATCGACAAAGCGCCCCGCGATTTTCCCAACGATATCCTCAACGAGGTAGAAAACCTGGAGTTCTTTATCAAGGAGGAGAATTACCCCATCAAAGCGGATAACGGCCAGCGCATCCTGCTGGTGATGACCTCCAATTCGGAAAAAAACCTGCCGGAAGCTTTCCTGCGGCGCTGCGTCTTCCACCATATTCCTTTTCCCGACGATGACCAGTTGCTGCGTATCGTGCGCAGCCAACTCGACGGCGAACTGGGTCAGGCCGAAGTACTCCTGCAAGACCTGGTGGCGCGCTTCCGCATGATCCGGGAACGCGCCATCCGCAAACCGCCGGCCACCGCCGAGCTGATCGCCTGGCTGCGCCTCCTCGAAGCCGACGGCATCCTGCACCGGGCGCCGGAAGAACGCGCCGAACAGCTCAAGTTCAACCTCTCGGTGCTCGTCAAAACGCGCGAAGACCTGGAAGCGGTGAGAAAGCTGTTCGGTGAAGGGGGATAAAGGCCGGTTGCGGGGGTTGCACGGGCGCTGAAGCCAGAAACCGCTCTAACCCAAAACGCTCGAATCATTTATGTACCGTTAAACAACCAAAAAAGCACCATTCCTTCCTACCCACATACCGCCCTTCCGCTCGCCGGCCTGTTGCGCCGCCTGGAGCTCGCCGGTTTCCGCATCAGCCCGGCCGATCGCCTGCGGGTGCAGCGAGCCTTGCATGCCCACGGGCGCGAGTACGTGGAGCGACCGGAAGGACTGAAGTACGTGCTGGCGCCCCTGCTGGCGCGCAGCGCGGCGGAGCAGGCGTTGTTTTACGATATTTTCGAAAAATACTACGCCGAGATCCGGCAGGCGCCCGACTGGCAAGCCCTGCACCATGAAACCACCGTACGCGATGACGGCGCCCGCGTATTCCGGGCCTTGCTCGCCCTGGCCTTGCTCACCCTGGGCGGGTGGTGGCTCACCCGGTCGGGAGCGGCTGCCCCGGCCGATCGGGAGACGCCGCCCGCCGAGCGCCATCCCACCGCCCGCCTGGCGCCGCCCGCTCCGCTGCGGTTGGGCGACACCCTGCGCTACCGCAACCTGGCGGAAGCGGATAACGATACGGCCGTGTTTCGGTATAGCTGGGCCTGGCAGGATGAGAACGGCGGCGCCCGGCGCGGGCTGGATACCGGCAGTTATGAGCTGAGCTATCCGCTGGACAGCGTGTTCAGCGACACCAATAAAGTGCTGGAGCTGACCGTCACCAACCGGCGCACCGGAGCGGCTACCGTAGCCTCCGCCGGGCCCATCGCGATCAACTGCGCGGCATTACCGGCGGTAAGCCTGGATCTTTCCGGCAATATCCGGGTCGGCGAACCGGCGACCTTCACCGCGGTAACGGAACCGGGGGGCGACTACGCGCTGCGCTGGGATTTCGGCGACGGCGGTGCAGCGACCGGGGCCGCGGCGACGCATACCTACGCCCGGAACGGCGACTACGTGCTGCGTTTAACCGTAGGTGCGACGGATGCCGCCGGCCGCTACTGCGAAAAGACAGTACGCGAAACTATAAGCATCGGCGACGCACAGGTTTTATTAAAACCCCACCCGCTGGTACGCGACGAGGAGCAGCAGGTATTTTATTTCTCCGGCTGGTTCTGGCTGCTGCTCGGGCTGCTGGCCCTGCCGGCGCTCTGGCCTCTCCGGCGCTGGTGGCGGTTGCGAAACACGCCGCCAACCGACCGCCCGCAGGCGCCGCCGCCGGCCGATCCTCGCTTTGCGGGCCCCGATAAAGCGCCCTACTTTATCCCTTTCCCCAACCAGGACCGGACCATCCGGGTAGCGCGCGAGCAGCTGCGCCTGGCCGATATGCTGCGCCTGCGCCAGGAAGGGCTGCGGCAGGAAGTCGACGTGCCGGCTACCCTCGAGGCGACCGTGGGCGGCGGCGGCTTTCCCGCTCTGCACTATCGCTACCGCACGCGCCCCGTAGACTACCTGCTCCTCATCGACGAGCAGTCGGCCAACAGCCACCAGGCGCGCTTGTTCACCTACCTGGCGCAGCAACTGCGCGAGCAGGACGTCCACGCCGAGATCTTCTACTTCCGCCGCACCCTGCACCGCGCCTGGAACCGCGAGCACCCGCAGGGCCTGACGCCCGAGCTGCTGCACCGCCGCTACGGCGACCACCGCCTGCTGGTGTTCGGCGACGGGAGCGGGCTGCTGGCGCCGCTGGCCGAGTCAACTGCCGTCCGCGCAGCAGACGCCGCCGCCCTGGGCCGCTGGCGCCGCCGCCTGCTGCTCACGCCGCGGCCGCCGGCGAGCTGGAACTACCGCGAGCGCGCCCTGGCCCGCTTGTTCGTCGTCTTCCCCGCCGACCTGCCCGGGTTGGCCGGCGCCGCCAACTTCATCGAGGAAGGCCTCGAAGAAGAAGACCTGCCCGCCACCTTCGACGCCTGGCGCGACCAGCAGGAGACGCTGCGCGCTGATCGGTTGCCACCGGCTACCACGCGTTCCTGGGCCGACCAGGCCGAATACCTGGCCGACGACCCCGAGCTGCTGCGCTGGCTCGGCGCCCTGGCCGTTTATCCTGCGCCCAGCTGGGAGCTTACCCTGAGCATCGGCGAAGCGCTGGGCGTAGCGGTGACCTACGACCGCCTGCTGCGCCTCAGCCGCCTGCCCTGGCTGCAGGAAGGCCGCCTGCACCCGCGCCTGCGCCGCGAAATGCTCGGGCAACTCGCACCCGAAAACGAACTGACCGCCCGCCGCGCCGTACGCGAACAGTTGCGCGCCGCGGCGGCCGACGCAGCGCATAGCCACGCCAACCAGGAACTGCAGACCAACCTGGCGATCCAGGATTTCGCCATCGATCCGGAAGCCGAAGACCACCGGGCGGCCATCCGCTACCTGCTGGCGACCGGCGCCCTGGACCGCGCGCAACGCGCCGAACTCGACCTCAGCCTGAAGCGCTACTGGGCCCGCACCGGCCGCCCGGGAAAAGCGCCCGACCTGACCACCTACCTGCGCAGCGCCGAAGCGGAAAAGCGCCTGGCCGAATACCGCCGTAAATTGCGCCGCCGCGCCGCCCTGGCGGCCATCGCCCTGCTGGCCTTCGCGGGTATCGTGTTCGGGGCGCTGCGAATGAACCGCAGCGACCGCCTGGAGCGCTGGAACGAAACGGCGGCCTGGATGGTCGCTCAGTCGCCGCCGGACAGCGCCGTGTGGTACAACAACCGGGCAGTAGAAGCTTACCAACGGGAACTGCAACCCATGGTGGTCGCCGAGCGCCTAAACCGCGATTCGCTGCGCCGCTTCGACAATTTACTGTCTCCGGCGGAGACCTGGCTGGAACGGGCCCTGGCCCTGCGGCCCGATTACGCCCTGGCCCGGCAGAACTGGCGCCGCCTCCATTTTGCCGCCGGCATCATGCGCCATCACGTCTTCACCGCCACGGGCGACTACGAGTCGGGCCTCGATGCCGCCTTCGATTCCACCCGCTATCGGTTGCGCAACGCCCTGACCGGAGATTCGCTCTTTTTCGACGCCCGCCACGCCCTCGGCGTGGTGCAGTATTTCACCGAAGGACGCGACACGGCGATCGGGGAATACCAGACGCTGATGGCCGCGTCCGACAGCGCGTATTTCGATACCTTACAATTGTACCCCAATTTGTTGACCCTCCTGGGGGACCTTAGCCCTACCCGGATACTTGGCCTGGAAGTGGACGAAGGAGGAAAAACAAACGACCTGGCCGCACTGGAGCAAGCACTGGAACAGTTGGTAACCAAGGTGGCGGATGATTATGAGCAGCTCATCCGCGAACACAACAGGGTAATTAATAACGAAGAATTCCGCAATTATTCCCAGCCCGTTCTACTCGAGACCTTAGCCGCCTACCATGCCGCCATCGACTCTTTTACCCAAGCACCGGACTTGCCGGAAGGGACGGAAAACACGCTTCGGCAATACCTGGCCGGACAACGCAAGCTGGCTACTCTTTTGAGCAAAGCGCAAGTGGTGGCTATAAACCAAGCCGCCCGAACGGAAGCTTCCGAAGTATCTCTGGCGGCTGAGCAAGTAGAGAAAGCCCGCTATCTGACTTCCCTGCGGGCATTACTGACCTATTTGAAATATGGAGAAAGAAAGATCGCTGATAACTGGAACCGGCTGAGGGATCTACTCATCGAATACGAAGCCGCCCGCGCCCGGGAAGCCGGCGGCCTGCCGCTGACTGCGCGCTATTACTACAATACGGATGAATACGAGCGCCTCACCCTGTCGGTCGTCGCCATTGCCGCCGGTCCCGCGCCGGATACCTTGGCCGTCCTCCGGGAGCCGGCCCGGCCGGGACGCCGGGAAGTGCAGCTCGCCCTGCAAGCTCCGGCCGCCGGCCGCACCGATTCGTTGCTTCTCCAACTGATTGACGCCGGCGGCGGCATTGCAGATACCTATTCCATACCCCACCGCCAGGAGTGGCGACCAGCGCAAGCCGCGGCCCCGCCCGCCGGCTGGAGCGCCCTGCTCGCCGACCGCGATACCGACCAGGACGGCGTACCCGACCGCAGCGACGCCTGCCCGGACCGACCGGGCCCCGCCGCCCTGTACGGCTGCCCCGACCGCGACCGGGACGAAACGCCCGACTTCCTCGACGACTGCCCCGACCAGTACGGCCCCCGCGCCGAAGCCGGCTGCCCGCCCCCCTCTAACGTGCCCCGTCCCGCTATGGTGCTGATCGAAGACGGCGCCTTCCAGATGGGCGACGTGATGGGGGATGGAGAATACGATAATCAAACACCCGTACATCCCGTCACCCTGGACCGCTTCTACCTGGGCGCTTACGAGGTGACCTGGGCGGAGTACGATCTTTTCTGCGATTCTACCGGCCGGAACAAGCGCAGCGACCCCGGCTGGGGCCGCGACCGCCGGCCGGCTATTAACGTGAACTGGTACGACGCGGCATTGTACTGCAACTGGCTGAGCGTACAACACGGCTACCGCCCGGTATACGCCATCGACTCGACGCGGACCGACCCGAATAATGAAAATAGCGGCAATAGGATAAAATGGATCGTCACCCCCGACTGGAACGCCGACGGCTACCGCCTGCCCACCGAAGCCGAGTGGGAGTACGCCGCCCGCCAGCGCGGAGATACGGTGCGTTTCGGGAATGGGCGGGATATCGCCGATCCGAAGGAGATGAACTTTAATGGCAGCGAAACTTACAAAAGGGATTATTCGGTAGTCGGGGAATACCGAGGGCAAACCGTACCGGTCGGTAGTTTTCCGCCGAATCGATTAGGCCTTTACGATATGAGCGGTAATGTTTGGGAATGGTGTTGGGATTGGTATGATGCAAATTATTACGAACAGCCTGGCAACGCTCGCAACCCGAAAGGTGCTATTAAAGGCGGGGTGCGAGTGGTTCGTGGCGGGTCCTGGTACAACTACCCTGGCGGCTGCCGCGCTTCGGTTCGGTTCAGGTACGATCCGATCGACGGGGACGGCGATATTGGTTTTCGTTTAGCCCGGCGCCCGTAACTTGGGTCCTTGGTCTTTGTGCTTTGGGTTTTTAGCCATGGATCGCCACTCGATGTGGCGGTCCATGGCTCCGGGGCGGAGGAACTGAGGGTGCAACTTCAAGTTGCGCCCTCAATTAGCCCGTGGCAGCTTTTTCAGCCACCCTCCGATCATGCGGCCCAGCTCAGTGGTGCGCCGGGCAAATTCTTTATACTGGGTGTGCGGGAAGTAGTCCAGCTCGTAGCCCAGGCGGATGTAAAGGCGCAGTTGTTCCAGGGTGATGTTGGCGTTTTCGACATGGCGGCGTTTGGCCGGGCCGGTGGAGTAGAAGGCGGCGACGAGGTGGTCGAGGAGGTTGGATTCGAGGTTTTGGATGCGGTCGCCGAGGGTAAATTTTTGGTGGCGCGGCAATTGGTTTAAGATTGGAATAGTGTATTTTAATAAGTCAAAACCTTTGGCGATGATGTTTTCCTTTAGTTCAGCCATGGTAATTCATTTAAGTTGAAAACGTATAATCACCTGTTTGAGCAGGTCAAAACATTCGAAAATTTACTGCTTGCCGTCGAAAAAGCCAAGCAGGGAAAGCAGAGCAAGACGGAAGTATCCCGCTTTTTGTTTCGGCAGGAGTACGAGCTGCTGCGGTTGGAGCGGCTATTGCAAGAAAAAAGCTATGTTCCCGGCGCCTACCGCACGTTTTACGTCTATGATCCTAAAGAGCGGATGATCAGTGCGGCGCCGTTTCGGGACCGGGTAGTGCATCATGCTTTGTGCAACGTCATCGAGCCGATCTTTGAAAAAACGTTTATTTTCAATAGTTACGCCAATCGAAAAGGCAAAGGGACCCACCGGGCCATCGAGCGGTATCAGCACTTTGCACGTCGCTATCCGTATGTGCTGAAGTGCGATATCCGGAAATTCTTTCCGAGCATTGATCACGCCATTTTGAAGGAGGCGATTCGCAGGAAGGTCATCTGCCGGGACACCCTATGGCTGGTCGACATGATCATTGATGCTTCCAATGCCCAGGAAGAGCACGTGGTTTACTTCCCGGGCGATACGTTGTTTACGCCACAAGAGCGGCGGCGAGGGTTGCCGATCGGTAATTTGACCAGTCAGTTCTGGGCAAACGTATACCTGAACGGTTTTGACCACTTTATCAAGGAGACGTTGAGGATAAAAGGCTATATCCGTTACGTTGACGATTTTGTGATTTTTGCCGAAGACAAAGCCCGGCTGCACCGGGTAAAAAAGGAAATTACGGATTATCTGGCCAAACTCAGGCTCTTACCGCATCCGAACAAGACCCAAATCCACCAGGTCAGGCACGGGGTCCCGTTTTTGGGATTTCGGGTTTATCCGCAACATCGCCAGGTAAATAAAGCGAAGGCGCATCGCTATGAGCGGTACCTGAGGCGACTGATGAAAGAACGCCGGGCAGGGTTGTTAACGCCTCAGGAATTGGAAGCCGGCCTGAACAGTTGGTTGGGGCACGTGCGTTTTGGGGCAAGTCAGCGGCTGGAATACCGGATTTTTTGGTATCTTCGAAGGCAAGGGGTAAATCTGTTTGTGCATCCGAGTGGTTCGTGGCGGGTCCTGGAACAACAACCCTAACAACTGCCGCGCTTCGAATCGGAACAGGAACAATCCGAACAACGAGAACAACAATATTGGTTTTCGTTTAGCCCGGCGGCTGCTCGCTTTGGCCGGAGTTTCGTCACCCGAAGGGTGGCGGGAGCGTGCTCAGAGCAGGCGCGAGATTTATCCTGCCCGCATGGGCAAATACCTCGTAAAAGGTCGCGGCTGGTACCGGCAGGGAAGGTCGTGGCCTTTTCAGCTTCGGCCGCAGCTTCGAGCTGCGCCCGAAGTTGCCGGTAAACTGCAGGGTCTGGGTTCCAAGTTTTCGGCCGGCGACCAGCGGCGTAAAACTTCTTCCGTTCTTCATCTTCACCCGGGCCCCGCCCCGCCCCAAATTGCCGCCCACCCGTCTCCGCCCTTCTTTTGACTCGGTCATCTCCCTGATTTTTTCTATTTTCCCGAAAAGAAAAAACGCCGCGCTTTGAAGAGCAAAATCCTGTTGTTTATTCTGTTCTCGATCCTCGCCGCCGCGTCGCCGCTGCGCGCCACGCATATTGTGGGCGGCGAGATGAACTACACCTGCCTGGGCGACGACCAGTACGAGATCTCGCTGACTATCTTCCGCGATTGTTTTTACGGCAACCCGCAGGCGTGGTTCGACGATCCGGCTTCCATCGGGGTGTTTAACGCCGATAACGAGCTGCTCTTTCAGGTGCTCGTGCCGCTGATGGGTAACGATACGCTCGACCCGATATTGCAGAGCGAGTGTTTCGTTGTGCCGCCCGACGTGTGCGTGCATACGACCACCTACGAGACCGTCGTAGAGCTGCCGCCGATTCCCGGCGGATACCAACTGGCGTATCAGCGCTGCTGCCGCAACCAGACCATCCTGAATATCATCGATCCGCTGGCGTCGGGTGCGACCTACGGGGTGACCATCTCGGAGACGGCCCTGCTGGAATGCAATAGCAATCCGAAATTTCAGACCTGGCCCCCCATCTACATCTGCGTCAACGAGCCCATCTTTTTTGACCAGTCGGCCACCGATATCGACGGCGACTCCATCGTCTACCGCCTCTGCGACCCATTGCTCGGCGCCACGCCGGATATTCCCCGGCCGCAGCCGCCCAACAATCCGCCCTACGAAACGGTCAATTGGGCGGACCCGCCTTACAATACCGACAATATGCTCAACGGTACGCCCGGCGATCCGCCGCTGGCGATCGATCCGCAAACCGGACTGCTGACGGGAACGCCGAATACCATCGGGCAATTCGTGGTGGGGATCTGTGTGGAAGAATACCGCAACGGGGAGCTCATCTCCACTACGCGGCGCGACTTCCAGTATAATGTCGGGTTGTGCGGGCAGGCAAACTCCGCTTTTTTTGCGCCTGACATCCAGTGTGAAAGCCTCGCGGTAGCCTTTGATAATGAGAGCGACGGCGCTCAGAACTTCCAGTGGCGATTTAATGACCCCGGCAATCCCGGAGCGAGCTCGACGGCTTTTGAGCCGGTCTACACTTTTTCGGATACCGGGCAGTACGAAGTGATGCTCATCGCCGAGCCGGGCACGCCCTGCGCCGATACTTTCACCCGGGAGATCATCCTGCAGCCCAATTCCCTGTTCCCGGATTTCCAATACACCTTCGTCGATTGCTCCGATTCGCTGACGATCGAGCTGGCCGATCTGACCGTCGATACGCTTTTCGAACCCGCGGAGTGGACCTGGGAGCTACAGCCGGCGGGGTTGACCTCCAACGAACAAAATCCGGTATTTACGGTGGGCAGCAGCGCGGTATACACCTTATCGCTCACCGTGCGGGCGAGCAACGGCTGCGTCAAGGAATTGGAACAAAGTTTTCCGGTCAGCCTGATCGAAGAAGATTTTCCGGAAGAAGCGCTGGTCAACTGCATCGGCAACGCCACGCCGCTGAACCCGGTGTTCGATCCCGGCTACAGCTACAACTGGTCGCCTGCGGCCACCCTCGACGATCCCCTGGCGGGCAACCCGCTGGCCAGTCCGCTGGAAACGACCGTCTACACCGTTACGATCACCGATGCGGCGGGGCTCTGCCAATTGGAGGAGGCCGTCACCGTCTTCGTGCCGGAGCCGCTCGACGTCACCCTGCCGCCGGATACCACTACCTGCGAGCCCGCAGTGTGGCTGACGGCGGAATCCAATACCGGCGAGACGTTCGACTGGTACACCGAAGACAACCAGGCGACGCCTTTCGCTACCGGTGATTCGGTATTGGTGGAGCCGTACGGGGAGACCACCTATTTCGTGCTGGCGCGCGACAGCTTCGGCTGCCTGGTCTACGACAGCCTCACCATCACCGGCAACGGGGTGAATATCGACTTGCTGCCGGCCGGGCCCATCTGCGATGGAGATACGGTAAACCTGATCGCCGTGCGCGAAGACTTTACCGATACCGTCAGCTTCCAGTGGTCGCCCGAGGATTTTATTTTAGTCGGCGCCGCCAGCCAGTTGGCGGTGGTCAGCATTCCCGAGCCGGGCGTATACACCTATGTGCTGGCGTCCGTCAACCAATTCGGCTGCGAACGCACCGACTCGCTCAGCCTCACCGTGGTGGACAGCGATTTCGGGCCCGAACTTTTCAGCGAAGTGCAATGCGGCGGTTACCAGGTCAATTTCACCGGCGCGGGCGTCAACGCGCCTTTTTTCGTCTGGCATTTCGGAGATCCGGAAAACCCGGACGCGCGCGGGCAGGGCGGGGCGGTCAGCTATGAATATCCCGGACCGGGCGCGTACGAGGTAATGATCACCCTCGACGCAAGCATTCCCTGCCCGGACACCCTATTCCGAACCGTGGTGGTCAGCGAACCGGCCATCCAGCCTGCTTTCGACTGGGCTTACCAGACCTGCACAGATACGGCGGTCATCCAGTTTACCGACCTTTCGCAGAACAACCAAAGCAGCATCACCGGCTGGGAATGGCAATTCGGGGCGCTGGGCGCTGCCGATGAGCCCAATCCGACCCTGACGCTCTTCGAGAGTCAAGCTATTCCCGTGACCCTGGTCATCAGCTCGGCGGACGGCTGCCGGGATACGCTGAACCGGCTGGTGGAGATCCCCCTCATCGAAACGACCCTGCCCGATACGGTGGGCGCCTGCCCCGGCGAGCCGGTGGCGCTCAATCCCGATTTCAATCCCGAATATACTTACAGCTGGACGCCCGTCGAGGCGCTGGATGACCCGACGGCGCCGAATCCGCTGGCCGGCCCCTTCGCGCCCACCATTTACACTGCCCTGATCACCGACGCCGCCGGCGATTGCCAGGTGACGCGGCAGGTGACGGCTATTCCCGCTCCTGCCTTTGAATTGGCATTGCCGGAAGATACCACGATTTGCACAGAAAGTATTGAGATAGCGGCCTCGTTCAGCCCGGGTATCGACCTGGTATGGGCGGAAGATCCGGATTTCAGCGATCCCTTCAGCAGTGAATCCCAAGTGAGGGTGACGCCCGGCCGGCCCAGCGTTTATTATTTGAGAGGAACCGATGTTTTTGGTTGTGAACAGGTGGATAGCGTTGAGATCAGCAGCTACGAGATCCGGGTGGCGGTGGACGGTTCGGAAAGTATTTGCATTGACGATACGGTGCGATTGAGCGTGGAAAACCTGGGAACGGATATTTTGAGTTACGATTGGGCGCCACAAACTGGCATTTTGGCCGGCGGTACAACCGGTCAGCCACTGGTGCAGCCAATCGGAGATCAGACTTTTAGCGTCAATATTCAAAATATGTTTGGTTGTTCCCTGGATACCAGCATTGCGGTTAGTGTTTTAGATTTCCGCCCCCCGGTCGAAGCCTTTGCCGATCCGGATACTTTATTTGAAACGGGCAATGTGCAGCTTACCGCTACTTTCGATGAGGCGTATCAGTATAGCTGGCGTCCCGCCGCCAGTCTTACCCAGACCGATATTTTCGATCCCGTTGCCACGCCCGCGGAAACGACGACTTATACCGTGGTGGTGCGGGACGAAAACGGCTGCACCAATGAAACGGAAGTAACGGTGGTGGTGCTGAGTCTGGAGTGCCGCGAGCCTTTCATTTACGTGCCCAATGCATTTACGCCGAACGGCGACGGCCGCAACGATCGCCTGTTCGTGCGCGGCAACAGTATTGATGAGCTGTATTGGATTATTTACGATCGCTGGGGCGAGAAGGTATTCGAAACGCGTTCGCCGGACGAAGGCTGGGACGGAACTTTTCGGGGCAAAAAGCTGACGCCCGACGCTTTTGGCTACTATCTGGAAGTGCGTTGTCTGAACGGCGAGCTATTCACGAAAAAAGGGAACGTATCTATATTGAGGTGAGTTAGTCTTTGGTGTTTAGTCTTTGGTCTTTAGTCTTTGGTGCTAAAGACCAAAGACCAACCTCCAACCCCAACCCCTACTCATCGTAGCGGTCGTAATCCCGTTCTCTGGGGATTCTGACTTTTTCCTTTTGCTTGCCGATATCCAGGGCGCCTTCGTTTTTCTTTTTCATTTCTTCGCCGAGTTGTTGAGAAGCGACGAAAGAGGCGGTCATTTGCGACAGCATATCGGCGCCGGCGTTGGGTGCGTTGGGCAGCATGATGAGGTTGCTGTTGCTGTTTTCGCCCATAGATTGCAGGGTATCGTAGTGCTGCGTCACGACGATGAGGGCGGAAGCCTCCTGGGAATTGATGCCCACGCTATTGAGGATGTCGACTGATTCCTCCAGGCCTTTGGCGATCTCGCGGCGTTGGTCGGCGATACCCTGGCCCTGGAGGCGTTTGCTTTCCGCTTCCGCTTTGGCTTTCGCCACGATCCGGATGCGGTCGGCGTCGGCTTCGTATTCGGCGGCTTTCTTTTCGCGTTCGGCGGCGTTGATGCGGTTCATGGCGCTTTTGACGGCCAGGTCGGGATCGATATCGGTAACCAGGGCTTTGACGATGCCGTAGCCGTATTCGTTCATGGCTTCTTCCAGTTCGCGGCGGATGGCGTTGGCGATGTCGTCCTTGCGTTCAAAGACGTCGTCGAGGATCATCTTGGGTACTTCGGCGCGGACCGTGTCGAAGACGTAAGAAGTGATCTGTTCGGTAGAGCTTTGCAGCTTGTAGAAGGCCTCGTACATTTTATTTTCGAGGACGTGGAACTGCACCGATACTTTCAGTTTGACGAAAACGTTGTCTTTGGTTTTGGTTTCCACCAGAACGTCCAGTTGCTGGATTTTAAGGTTCAGGCGGCCGGCGATGCGGTCCAGGAAAGGGATTTTAAACTGCAGCCCCGGCGATTTGATGCTGTGGAAGCGGCCGAATCGCTCGACGATGGCCGTCGTTTGTTGTCTCACCGTAAAGATGCCCGAAAAGACGATGAGCAGTCCGAGCACAATGGGGATAATTATAAAATTGAACATGATGCGTTATTTTTTTCTAACAAGTTAACAACAAATTGAGTAAGAGTTCAATTTTTTGCGATCAAGGAATGTAAAAAATCGATAATAAAAAAAACGGTTGGTCATCTTACGGCCAACCGGTTTTTTCCGAGGCATTGGAATCAAAGGCTTTTGACCTCCGTAACCAGTTTGCTCAGCGAATCTTTAGCGTCGCCGAAGAGCATTTTATTATTGTCGTGGAAGAACAATTGGTTTTGGATGCCGGCGTAGCCCACGCTCATGCTTCGCTTGAGGACGATCGTGTGTTTAGCTTTCCACACCTGGAGGATCGGCATGCCGTAGATGGGGCTGCCGGGGTCGTCTTCGGCGGCCGGGTTGACGACGTCGTTGGCGCCGACGATGATCACCACGTCGGTATTGGGCAGGGCGTCGTTGGCGTCGTCGAGGTCGAGCAGTTTGGGGTAGGGCACATCCGCTTCGGCCAGCAGCACGTTCATGTGCCCGGGCATGCGGCCGGCCACCGGGTGGATGGCGTAGGTGACGTCGACGCCGTTCTTGGCCAGCAGGTCGTCGAGTTCTTTAACCACCTTTTGCGCCTGGGCGACGGCGAGCCCGTAACCGGGTACGAACATCACCGAACCGGAGTAGTAGAGTTGGATCGCCGTATCGTTGATGCCTGCTTCTTTGACCACCTGGTCGCCGGTAGCTCCTTTGGAGGCGCCGCCGCCGCCGAAGCCGCCGATCAAGACGTTGAGCAGCGAGCGGTTCATGGCGTCGCACATCAGCACGGTGAGGATGGTGCCGGCCGCGCCGACGAGGATACCGCCCACCAGCATGAAGTTGGAGTCGTACACCAGGCCGGTAACTGCTGCGGAGAGCCCGGTAAAGGAGTTGAGCAGCGAGATGACCACCGGCATGTCGGCCCCGCCGATGGGGATGACGAAGGAAAAACCGTAGATCAGGGTAAGGACCAAAAAGGCGATCATCGCGATAAATCCGGTGGAGCCGGGCCCGAGGACCATCAGGGAAACGCCTGCGCCCAGGGTGACGACCAGCAATACGATGTTGATGATCTGATGTCCGGGCAGGGTCAGCGTATTGTCCCAGATGAGGCCTTCGAGTTTGGCGAAAGCCAGCATACTACCTGTAAAGGAGATGCCGCCGATCAGCAGGGCGAGCAGGACGATGCCGAGTTCACTGGCGGCCAGCGGCGCTGCCTGGTAGTGCTTGAGGAGTTCGGCGAAAGCCAGCACCACGGCGCAGGCGCCGCCCAGCCCGTTGAAGATGGAGACCATCTGGGGCATGGCGGTCATCTTGACGCGGCGGGCGGAGGTGAAACCGGCGATGCCGCCGATGGCCATGCCGCCGAGGATCCAGCCGTAGTTATTGGACACTTTTTCATCGGCTGCGACGCCGATGAGGTCGCCCGGAGCGACCAGTACGGAGATGATGGCCACCACCATGCCGATGCCGGCGAGGATATTGCCCCGGCGCGCGGTATCCGGCGAACTCAATAAGCGCAATCCCCAAACGAAGGCGACCGCACCGATCAAAAATCCGAGATTGATAAAAAATGCTAATGCCATGTTGGGTTACTTTTTCTTCTTTTTAAACATTTCGAGCATGCGGTCGGTCACGGCGAAGCCGCCCACCACGTTCGTCATCCCGAGCGCTACGCCCAGCAGGCCGAGGCTGAGCGACAGGTAATCGTCGGGTTCGGAAAGGCGAATGAGGATGATGGCTCCGATGATGACCACGCCGCTGATGGCGTTGGCCCCCGACATGAGTGGCGTGTGGAGCACCGTCGGCACTTTGGAGATCACCTCGAAGCCCAGAATGATCGTGAAGATCAGCAGGTAGATGAGCAAAAGGTACTCGTTGAAAAACTGATATACGGTTTCCATGGTGACGTTAACTTTTTATGAACTCGGTTCGGTTTGCGGCGTGGTAATAAGCGCCCCGGCGATAATTTCGTTGTCGAGATCGATGTTCAGCTGCCCTTCCTTGACAAAGGTTTTGAGGAAATTCAACACGTTGTTCCCGTAGAGCGTGCTGGCGTCCTGCGGCATGAGAGCGGCCAGGTTGGAGTCGCCGACGATGGTGACGCCCTGGTGGACGATCACCTTTTTATCCTGCGTCATTTCGCAGTTGCCGCCCGTGGAGGCAGCGAGGTCGATCACGACAGAGCCGCGCTTCATTTTCTCTACCGTCTCTTTCGGGACGAGCAGGGGGGCTTTGCGGCCGCGCACCTGGGCGGTGGTGATGATGACGTCGGCTTTCATGGCCCGCGATTGCACTTCCGCCCGCTGGCGCTGCAGGAATTCTTCGGACTGTTCCACGGCGTAGCCGCCGGCGGCGGTATCGTCTTTGGCGCCTTCCACTTCGACGAATTTAGCGCCCAGCGATTCCACCTCTTCTTTTGCGGCCTGCCGGGTGTCGAAAGCTTCGACGGCAGCGCCGAGGCGACGCGCCGTAGCGATAGCCTGCAGCCCGGCCACGCCGGCGCCGAGGATGAGCAGCTTGGCGGGGCGGATGCTGCCGGCCGCGGTGATCATCATAGGAAAGTAGCGCGGCAGGTGGCGCGCCGCTTCGATGACCGCCCGGTAGCCGGCGATGGAGGCCATGGAAGACAGCACGTCCATGGATTGCGCCAGCGTGGTGCGGGGGATCATATCCAGGCTGAAAGCCCGCAATTTCATCTTTTGCAACTTGCCGGTGACTTCCGCGTCGGCGAATGGAGCAAACTGAGAAATGACAACCGTGTCTTCTTTCAGTTTTTCCAGCTCCGCGTCGTCGGGCGGCAGGATGCTGAGCACCATATCGGCCTGGCTCAGCAGGTCGGCCCGGCTCACGACCCGGGCTTCCTGTTCGACGTATTCCGCGTCGCTGAACTGGGCGGTATCGCCGGCCCCTTGTTCTACCAGGAGCTCCAGGCCCAGGTCCCGAAGCTTGGGAACCGTCGCCGGCGTAATGGCCACGCGCTGATCGTTTTGCTCTTTTAAGATTCCTAATTTCATATCGTGGGAAGGATTTGTAAGAAGCCGGAAGCGGGAGGTCGCAGGTCGGAACCCCGACAGGACCCATCACTGACTTCCGTTCCTCAGATATTGAACCACCGGTTTGGGTGGCTGGAAATCACTTCTGTTCCATCCATGAAGATATGTAAATTGGTATATACCGCCCAAAAGCAGCTCGAAAATCGCAAAATGATTTTTATCAATGGGGAAAGATGATGAATGGCATTGGAAAGTGGGAAAGGAATGAAAGACGGGTGGACTTACAAAATGAGGCTGATCCTGCTCCTGAGCAAAGATTTCCCTTTGAGGCCGGCGCCCGTAACCCCGCTTTTAAGCGGGACCGGACCCGCCGCTTTAGCGGCGACAGTAGCCCTGCTTTCAAGCGGGACCGGACCCGCCGCTTTAGCGGCGACAGTAGCCCCGCTTTCAAGCGGGACCGGACCCGCCGCTTTAGCGGCGACAGTAGCCCCGCTTTCAAGCGGGACCGGACCCGCCGCTTTAGCGGCGACGGCGGCACGGAAGAACAGTAGAACGGAAGAACAGCAGAACGGAAGAAGTGGACTGTGTACTTGCAAAATGAGGCTGCTCCTGCTCCTGAGCAAAGATTTCCCTTTGAGGCCGGCGACGGTAGCCCCGCTTTTAAGCGGGACCGGACCCGCCGCTTTAGCGGCGACGGCGGCACGGAAGAACAGTAGAACGGAAGAACAGTAGAACGGAAGAAGTGGACTGTGTACTTGCAAAATGAGGCTGCTCCTGCTCCTCAGCAAAGGTTTCCCATTGAGGCCGGCGCCCGTAGCCCCGCTTTTAAGCGGGACCGGACCTGCCGCTTTAGCGGCGACGGCGGCACGGAAGAACAGTAGAATGGAAGAACAGTAGAACGGAAGAACAGTAGAACGGAAGAAGTGGACTGTGTACTTGCAAAATGAGGCTGCTCCTGCTCCTCAGCAAAGGTTTCCCATTGAGGCCGGCGACAGTAACCCCGCTTTCAAGCGGGACCGGACCCGCCGCTTTAGCGGTGACAGTAACCCCGCTTTCAAGCGGGACCGGACCCGCCGCTTTAGCAGCCATAGGCCAGAAGACCCACTCTCACCTGTTCGTTTCTTCCTTTTTCAGCTTATCCGAAAACATCTTGCGGAACTTCTTCACTTTGGGGGTGATGACGAAAGTGCAGTAAGGATTGCGATTGCCGACGTTGGAATAGTAGTTTTGGTGGTATTCTTCCGCCTGGTAGAAGCCTTTAAACGGGCTGATTTCCGTGACGATGGGATCGTCCCAGATTTTCGGTGCGATCTCGGCTTTGGATTGTTCGGCGATGGCTTTCTGCTCATCGCTATGGTAGAAGATCACCGAGCGGTACTGCGGGCCCACATCGTTGCCCTGCCGGTTGAGGGTGGTAGGGTCGTGGGTGCTCCAGAAGATCTCCAATACGTCGGAGTAGCTGATGATCTGCGGGTTGAATTTCACCTGTACGACCTCAGCGTGGTCGGTGGCGCCGGAGCAAACCGTTTTATAATCGGCGGTTTCGGCCGTGCCGCCGGAATAGCCGGAGACTACGGCATGCACGCCTTCCACTTCCTGAAAGACGGCCTCCACGCACCAGAAGCAGCCGCCGCCGAGGGTGGCGATTTCGAGTTGATCCGGCGGTAAATTATCGATGCGCGCATCCAGATTTCGATCGGACATATTGTGCTGATTTTTTCCCAGGCAAGCGGGAAGTATGAATAAAGCAAACAGAAAAAAGACGCTGTGCGGTATTCTCTTCATAAAAGACCAAAAATACTTAAAAAGGAAACAGCAACATAAAACTAAAGTTCAGCCGGCGCTTTTAATCCGGCCGGCTCATCCTACGGCCAGGCTGGCCGCCAGGGTTGGCAGGGGGCGGGAGCTGAATGCGTTCAGGAAACGGCGGAGGGCTATTTTTTTCTTTTCGTCGAGCTCGTAGCTGATGTGGCGGGTGAAATAAGTTTGCAGGTCGAAGCCGGGCTGCGGGGTAGGCAGGAGGTACATCAGCTGCGGGATCTCATCGAGGCCGCGCTGCAGGGCCTGGTTGAAGGCCTGGATAAAATCGTCGGGCAGGGCGCGGTTGCTGACCCAGGCGGCGAAAACGAAGGGCAGCCCGGTGTGTTGCATCCAGGCGCTACCCAGGTCGTAGACAAAAGGAAAGCGTTCGGCCAGCTCGATGGTGCGGTCGCCGATGACCAAGCCGCCGGTATTTCCACCGATCGCGGATTCAAATCCGGGTTGGGCGGGCGTCAGTTCGGGCGACAGGCGCCAGTGGTCGCGCAGCAGCAGTTTGGTCAGTTCCACCGATGTGCGCGAATGGTAGTCCAGGAAAATGCGCCGCAGCTGCTCGATCGGCTTTTCCGAAAAAATGGCGACAGTGCGCACTTCCCCGACCGTGCCGATGCAAAAATCGGAGACGATGCGGGGGGTGGCGAGTTCGGGAATAACAGCTACCGGCACCAGCCCGAGGTCGACCTCGCCCGTTTTCAGCTTGCGGGCGCAAGCCGACGGGATATCCAACTGCAGGTGAATGCGCCGGCTGACCTCGCTCTTGAAAATGCCGTACAAGAGCGGTTTGGTGTTCAGATAGCTGACGGCGGTGACGTTGTATTTTTCCAAGTCTACTTTTTATTTCGCGCCAGCCCGTTGAGGTGGCTGGTGTCGTTCTCGATTTTAAAAAGGAATACCCCATCTTTTTGCTGCAGACGGTACAGCCCGGTATTGGCGTGGTGGTATTGGTTCATCGCACTGGGCGGTTGTTCTTTCAGGCAACACACCAGGCAGCGCATGGCGCGCCCGTGGCTGCAGATGAGGATGCGCTCTTCTTCGCGCGCTCGGAGGTGCTCAACGAAGCGGCGGCAGCGGGCCGTCAGTTCTTCGGCGCTTTCACCTGCTTCGAGCCGGGCGTGGTAGCGGCCGGCAGACCATTCTTCAATTACTGTTTTGTACTGCTTCTTCATGGCCGGGGTGCTGGGTTTGCCTTCGTGTTTGCCCCAGTTGATCTCATTGATATCGGGGTGCTGCTCCCAGGGGATGCCGAGCTGCAGGAAAGGCGCGATGGTCTCGTGGGTGCGCCGCAGCGCGGAAGTGAGGAGCACGCAGAAGCCGACGTGCCGGTAGGTTTCGAAGAACGCCTGCGCCTGGCGCTTTCCCTTTGCGTTGAGGCTGGAATCGACGCCTCCGCCCTGGACGACGCCCCGCCGGTTGTATTCGGTTTCTCCGTGGCGATAGAGGTAGATGGTTTTATCCATTGGCCGGGATTAGTTTTTATTGACCACCGGTAGGGAGACGTAACCCCGGAATTGCCGGTCCTCTTCGAAGACGTGGTCGGTATAGTCCTGGATGATGTTATACAAGGTATCGCGTTCGATGGGGCGGCGGCCGACGCGGCGGATCAGGTTGACCAGTTCGCGGGTGTTCATCGCCGGCGTCTGCTCTTCGGAACCGGCCATGGTGTAGATTTTGGTCGTGTCGTCGATGGTGCCGTCGATGTCGTCCACGCCGAAGGCCAGCGACAACTGGGCGACGTCGCGGCCGATCATCGGCCAGTATGCTTTTACGTGGTCGAAATTGTCGAGATAGATACGGCCGATGGCGTAGTTGCGCAAGTCTTGCACCACGGTGCTTTCCGGCACGTGCGACATCTCGTTGCCCTGGTTGCGGAACTTCAGGGGAATGAAGGTCTGGAATCCGCCGGTCTTATCCTGCAGCTTTCTCAGTTCTTCCAGGTGATGCACGCGGTGTTCGTACCGCTCGATATGGCCGTAGAGCATGGTGGCGTTGGAGCGCATGCCCAGTTGGTGCCAGATCTCGTGGATGCGCAGCCATTCTTCGCCGGAACATTTGCCGCCTGCGATCTGATCGCGGATCTCCGGATGGAAGATCTCGGCGCCGCCGCCCGGCAGGGAATCGACGCCCGATGCTTTGATCTGGCGCATGCCTTCTTCGTAGCTTACTTTCGCTTTCTTGAAGATGTAGTGGTATTCCACCGGCGTGAGCGCCTTGACGTGCAGCTCGGGGCGGTGGGCTTTTATTTTGCGGAACAACTCGGTGTAGAAAGCGAGGTCGTACTGTGGAAGGACCCCGCCGACGATATGCACTTCCGTTACCGGCTGGTCGTCATAACCGCGAATGATGTCCAGCATTTCGTCCATGGTGTATTCCCAGCCCTCATCCCGCTTTTTGATCAGGCGGGAGTACGAACAGAAGGAACAAGTATAGATGCAGACATTGGTCGGTTCGAGATGGAAGTTGCGATTGAAATAGGTGGCGTCGCCGTGCCGCTTCTCGCGAATGTGATTGGCCAGGGCGCCGAGGTAGCCGAGATCGGCCGCTTCGTAGAGGTAAAGCCCGTCTTCGGGGGTGACGCGCTGCCCGGCGATCACCTGTTCGGCAATGGTGCGCAGTCGGCCGTCGAGGGTCGGATCATCTATCAGAGCGCTGAGGTTGCTGGTGCCTTGCATAATCGAAACTGTTTTCAAGGAAAGAAACGTATTTTCGAAACTTTCAGTTTATTATGAAAGCGAAAGATGTTCGATGGCAAAAGTAAACATTCTGCCGGGAAACGGCAGGGGAAAAGCGGGAATCGTACCGCAGCAGGGCAGGCAGTGATTCATCGGACTGTCGAAAAGCTTATTTTGGTGCGCGATTGAAGCCGTAAAGCATGTTATCCATTTTAATCCCCGTATACAACTACGACGTTCGGCCATTGGTGGCCGACCTGTCGGCGCAGTGCCGGGCGGCGGCTATTGCTTTCGAGATCCTTTGTTTTGATGACGGCTCCCGGGCCGGCTTTCGGGCGATGAACCGCGAACTGAGGACCCTGCCGCAGGTGCGTTATGAGGAGATGCCCGAAAACCTGGGGCGTTCCGGCATCCGCAACCGGTTGTCGGCGGCGGCGCGTTACGATTATCTGCTGTTTATGGATTGCGATTCGGGAGTGGTGCGCGACGATTACATTGCCGTTTACCGGAGCCACCTGCGTCCCGACCGCCTGCTGTACGGCGGCAGGGTCTACCGTTCGGAAAAACCCGCCGATCCCGCGCTATTGCTCCACTGGCGGTTCGGGCGCGCCCGCGAACAGGCGCCGGCCAGCAAACGACAACAAAAGCCTCACCACGGGTTTATGACCAATAATTTCGTGGCGCCCCGCCACATTGCCCGCGCCATTCCCTTTGATGAGCGGCTGGTGCAATACGGTCACGAAGACACCTTATTCGGCCTGGAGTTGCAAAACCGGGGCATCCCCGTACAGCATCTCGACAATCCGCTGGAGCACCTGGGGTTGGAAACAGCGGACGTCTTCCTGGAAAAAACGGAAAGAGCCATCGCTAACCTCCAATGGCTGAAGCGCGAAAATTTGTCGATCGAAACGCGGCTGTTGCGCACCGAAGGAAGGTTGCGAAAATACCGGCTCGGAAGCCTGGCGCGCACCCTGCTCGGTGCGCTTCGGCCGGTCATTCTGAAAAATCTCCGGTCGGCCCATCCCGACCTGAGGTGCCTGGACCTGTACAAGCTTTGGTTAATGCTGAAGGAAGAGCGATGAGAAAATCCGGGGCCATATATGGCGTGCACCGGACTCCCTGTCCTGAAAATGATCTCGCTAATTGGTCATTGCCGGATTTGTCCTTAACTTTGCGGCCAATTTAATTGGGCCCAACATGAAAAGTATTCAAACGTTTTTCCTCCTGCTGGCGGGCTTGACCGCTTTTTCTCAAACCGATTCGCTGACTGCTTACGATCTGCCGGACGTGATCCTGCGCGAAAACCGGCTGGAGATCCCTTTTTCGGAAGTATCGCGCACCGTCAATGTACTGACCAGCGACCAAGTGCGCAACCTGCCCGTGCGCAGCGTCAATGAACTGCTTACCTACGTAGCCGGTGTCGACGTGCGCCAGCGGGGCGTTCACGGCGTCCAGGCCGACGTCAGCATCCGGGGCGGCACCTTCGACCAGACGCTGGTGATGATCAACGGCGTCAAGCTCAACGATCCGCAAACCGGCCACCACCTGATGAACCTACCCATCGACGTCAATAATATTCAACGGATCGAGGTGCTGAAAGGACCGGGCGCCCGCGTTTTCGGGATGAACGCTTTCGCCGGCGCCATTAACATTGTAACCAAAAACCCGGATTCGGGTTACGTCAAAGCCGGGCTGCAAGCCGGGGATAACAACCTCGGCGGCGCCCGCGTGGCGGTGTCTCTTCCCAAAGGCGCCTTCCGCCAGTACTTTTCCGTAGCGAAGGATTTTTCGGAAGGCTACCGGTACAATACGGATTACGATATCACCAACTTTTTCTACCAAAGCACCTTCGGGGAAGGCCCGCACGAACTGAATGTCCTGGCCGGTCATACCGAGCGGGAATTCGGCGCTAACGGCTTCTACGCCAGCCCGGCGGCTACCGACCAATACGAAGCGGTCCAGACCAGCCTGGTCAGCCTGCAATACCGGTACCGGCAAGACCGCTGGCAGATAAAGCCGCGCCTTTCCTGGCGGCGCAACCAGGATGAATACGTATTCGTGCGCCGCAATCCGTCGCTCTACCGCAATTTACACATCAGCAACGTGCTCAGCCTGGAAGTCAACGCCAGCCACAACAACCGTTGGGGCGCTACCGGCCTCGGGGCGGAAGCGACGCGGCTCGATCTGCGCAGCACCAATCTGGGCGACCGCGAGCGCGATGTATTGAGCTTTTTCGTTGAACACCGGTTTCAGTTCTGGGACGGGCTCCTCGACCTGACGCCGGGTTTTTCGTTCAACCACTTTTCCGACTTCGGCACGCGCTGGTTCCCGGGCGTCGACCTGGGCGTTCGCCTCAACGACCAGTTGAAGCTGTACGGTAATATGGGGTACACTTATCGCATCCCTACCTTTACCGATCTGTATTACGAAGACCCCGTCAATCGCGGCAATCCCGACCTCAGACCCGAGGAGGCGATCTCCTACGAGGCCGGCGCCAAGTGGACGCAGGCCGGTCTGAACCTCCAGATCAGCTATTTTCAGCGCGACGGCTACGACCTGATCGACTGGACGCGGGCCGCCGATACGCTGCAGTGGATGCCGGTCAATCTCAACGAACTGATCGCCCGCGGGGTGGACTTTTCGGCCGAAGTGTTTTTTCCCGCCTGGACCGGCCGGCCGGCCGCCGGCATACAACGGTTGCGCATCGCGTATACCTACCTCGACGCCCGGATCGAGGAAAACGAGGCCACACTGTCGCGCTACGTGCTGGAAAACCTCGACCACCAGGTGGTGGCCGGGCTCGACTACCGCCTCGGGCGATACTTCGTCCACAACCTCACCTTCCGGTATGTCAGCCGGGTGAGCCTGGACGACTATTTCCTGTTTGACACCAAACTGATGTATCGAAGGGCGAATTACGAGGTGTTTTTGTCGGCTTCCAATTTGCTGAATACCAGCTACACGGAAACGAACCTGGTGCCGATGCCGGGGCGCTGGGTTTCGGGCGGGGTGAACTTCACCTTTGCCTTCGATTGAGGAGGAGCCCCGGGATGTAAATGATTTCTTAAAATTACTCGAAGTCCTTTAAGGTTTTCCAAAATAAGCCGCGCCTTTTGTTTTTAAATAGGTAATGGCCTAATTTGGAGGTCAACTACCGTGCTCGCAAAAGATTTAGGTACGCTTTTCCCAACACAACCAAATGTCAACTTTATGAAACCTGATCTTTTGTCAATGAGCGTATGGCTCTTGCTGATGTCCTCTTTTTGTTTTGCACAAAGCCCGGCGGCGCCCTGGCGTTGCAGCAATGATTTCCCGCCACCGCACGGGGAGGATCCGGTCTCGGCCGGAGGGCGGAACTTTTGTTTCGATGTAGATTACGTTGCCGAAAATTGTACGCCCGTATGGCTGCGTACGCAACTGCACTTTTTCCTGGAAGACGACTGTAGCGGCACTATCGATCCGCTGAACCAGGCTGATCTTTCCGGCGATCAGGCGTACGTTAAAGCAGAAGCGCTCGTGCTTGCGGCCAATGCCGCGCTGGCCGACAATAATCCGCAGTGGAATCAGGTCGAATGGGGCGTACCGGAGTCGGAAGAGGCTGCCTGTATCCCTTACCGGTATCTGCTCACCGGCGTGTCGGTGCATTGTGACTCCGAAGCCAAGGCTACCTCCGGCGAGCCGTTCCATCTCAACAATTATTTCCAGCCCAATTTCGGGGTGGCGCCGGCCACGCATTACAATGTCTATCTGGTAGACAACCACGTTGCTTCCGGCGCCGCTTCCGCTTTCGGGGGCAATGCCTTTGCTACCGAAGAGCTGCATTCCACCGCTTTGTTCAACCACGAATTCGGGCATTGCCTCAATCTTTTTCATTCCTGGGGCTTCGATTTTGTGGAGGATACGCCGCCCATCAGTTGGATCTACGACGTCAATTGCGATGGCGATGTTTCGGATTTTTTCCCGGCGACAAATTTCAACGAAGACGGCGCCAACCAGTGCTGGCTCTTTTTTCACGATTTGAATATTCCCGCGCCCCCCAGTATCGACTTCGACGGCGACGGCGTGGTCGATATTTCCGATCCTTGCTCGGTGGAGGAGCCGTGTACGGAACATCCCTGCTGCGACTGGTCTAACATCAACAACAACGTAATGGCCTACACCACCTATGCGGAATGTTGCGGGGCTTTTACCCAGGGGCAGGCGCTGCGGGCCCTGTCTTACCTCAGCACCCCGGATGCTTGTTCCTACATTGAGGAAATCGGCTCGGACTGCCCGCCTCCGGCGGCGAATATCGGATTGCTGCCTGATGAAGGGGAACAGGAGGACTGTTTGTTCTGTCTGCATTTCGAAGCCAGTGTCCACGACGATTATTTCCGGGCCGAGTTTTACGAAGTCGCGGAAAGCGAGCTGATCCCTATGCACCATACCGGTTTCGTGCCCGGTCCGGCATCCACCTTCTGCATCGGTCGGTCTTATCGTCCTCCTTTTGAATACAATAACGGGTTTGAACCCGGCAAGGAGTATCGCGTGCGGCTCACCGTAACCAATGTCTGCGGCGATGAAGCAACCGACGAGATCACCTTCTGGTTGCCGGAGATAGCCTGTTCTGAAGAGCAAACCGGGGATGAAGCGCCATTTTCCTTTAAGTCCATTTACCCCAATCCCATGACCAGCTACCTGACGGTCGGTTACGACGTTCAGGAGGCGGGCGACCTGGAATTGTGGTTCGTCTCTTTGCTGAACCAGGAAGACGCACAAGCGATCCGTTTACAGGCGGATGTTGCGCCGGGGAGTTATCAGGATGTGCTCCAGTTGGGCAGCCTGCCCGCCGGCCTTTACTCCATTGTCGCCAATTTCAACGGCAGGCTGATCACTCAAACCCTCATAAAAAACTAAAGGCATGCGACGGATTGCAACGATTCTTTTCCTGCTCGTTTTTGGCGGCCACCGCGGCCTTGCTCAGCAAAACGCGCAATTTGAGGCGACCATCTACTTCGAAGACGCCGTCGGCAACCGGGATTCCATCTTGGTCGGTTACGATACGCTGGCTACGGAGAACCTGGACCCCGCATTCGGGGAAACGGCGATCGATACGCCTTTTGACCCCACCTTTGAAGTAAGGGCCGCCTTGTTTGTAGCGCCTGAAAAGTTGTCCAAAAAGATCATCAGCCCGGCGGAATGGTTTTTTGCCAGTGGAAGCGATAGTTGTTATCGCAGCAGCCGGATTTATTTTTTCGTCTGGGCGAAACACCAGCCGGTGACCCTTTCCTGGAATACCGGTCTTTTTGCCGCCTCCGTTTGTCAGCAGGGATCGTTTATCAGTAACCACTGGGAGGATGAGCTGGTCTTCCCGCCTTACCAGTGGGGCTCCAATCCCGCCCAAAAGGAGTTTTGTTTGGCGGAAGCTGGAAACGTACAGCTTGCCTTCACGGCGGAAGGCCTGGTGGCGGCCGGGGTCACCACGCCCGTATACATTGATTACCCCGTTGCCGGTCAGGGAGAACAGCGCATCTGGGGCGGCCGGTTCTATCCGGCGGCGGCTTTTCCCAACGACTATACGCCCTGTACGGGTATGACGAGCATAGATCGGGAGAAGGGCTACCGGCCCCTTTACCTGTTTCCGAACCCGGCCAGAACCTACTTCTCCTGGCCGCCGGTCGGTGAGCCGATACGTTATTTATGGATACTGGACGGTCGGGGCAGGCCGCTTTTGGTGAGAAAAGACGTGGGCGACGAAACGATTGACGTTTCCACTTTACCGGCGGGCGTCTACCAGGTGGTGCTGGAAACCGAAAAGGGAAAGCGATATGCTGAAAAGCTGATGCTGATGCCGTAAAGTGGAGGAATGAATAATCCGGGTTAACGGTGATCTTCTGTATCCGGATATTGCCCGGACATATATTCGACCGAATTGGTAATGAGTTCCTTCAGGACTTCCCGGTCGACATCGGCCAGTTTTTTCAGGTATAAACAGGATTTTCCGGTTTTGAACTTTCCGAGTCGGTCCATCAGTGCCTCATAGCGATCGAAGCCGGACGTGATATAGACCGAAAGGCTTTGTTTTCGGGGCGAAAAGCCGGTCAGAAACCAGTCGCCCTCCTGGCCGCTGGCGTAGCGATAGTGGTATTGGCTGAATCCGACGATGGTCGCCCCCCACATCCTGGGCTTGGCGCCGGTGATTTCCTGCATGATCGCAAGCAGATCGTAACAATCCTGTCGTTTTTGTTCGTTTTCGACGGCGTCCAGAAATTCCGTGACACTCGCTTCCTCAGGGACCGTTTTTTGGTCAGACATAGCGGGCATATTTTTTCAACTAATCGGATGGGTTACGCGGCGATAAAAATCCAGCAATACCTGTTCTTCTTTATCCCAGGTCAGGTCATTGCGATGGTCCAGACAATTTTGACGTATTTGCTGATAATAACCCGTATCGGAAAGCAAACGTTCCACCGCTTGCACCAGTTCGTTTTCGGAAAGCTCGGATAGAAGGTGGAAAATGCCGCAGGCGTCCTGGAGGCGCCGGTATTCCGGAAAATCCATCTGAATGGAAGGCAATCCGGCCTGGACGTATTCCAACGCTTTGTTGGCCAGCGAGTAGTAATAGCTCAGCCCGCGGTTTTCCAGCAGGTTGATGCCGATAGCGGCGCAGAGGGTGACCTGTCGCATCTCGTCCGGTGCGAGGGCTCCGAGAAAGCGCACCCGGTCGGTTACGCCCAGTTGTTCCGCCAGCGCGCGCAGTTTTTGCGACAGGTCGCCCTCTCCGGCCAGCCACAATTCGGCTTCGGTGAGTCGGCGCATGGCCCCGATCGCGGTTTCCAGGCCCCGTCCTTCGTTCAGGTAGCCCTGGTAGAGCACGACGGGCGGTCGTCCGGGGTCCGGCTCGGCCGTCTCTGAGCGAGCTGCCGGCAGGTTGCGGATCACGGCAAAGGGGGCGCCGTAGCGTTTGGTTAAAGCATCGGCCAGGGCAGCCCCTACGGTATAAGCGTAAGTAAGGCGGGGGATGATCCACCGGGCCAGCAGCGACCAAATGCCTTTCACCAGGGGGCGGTCCACTACTTCCGGTACTTCCGTGAAATATTCGTGCGCGTCGTAGACGATCTTTTTACGTCGGATGCGGCTCACCAGATAACCGGGCAGCAGGGTATCTAAGTCGACCGAGCAAACGACGTCAAAAGGGTGGGAGAGGAGGTACCCGAAAAGGCGCAGGTTGTATTCCAGGTAGAATAATTTTCCTTTTTCGAAGAAACAGCGCAGGCGCGTCTGTTGAAACGGCATTTGGGGCAAGGCAGGAGAGCCAGGTCGTTCCCGCCCCACCAGTTCCACCCGGTAGCCGGCCCGGGCCAGCGAGCGGCATATCCGGATCATCCGCTGGTCGTAGACCAGGTCGTTGGTCACCGTGCAAAGGATGTGCGCCATAACAGAGTGAAAATAAGATTCTGATCTAAGAAGTGGAGGAAGATTAGTTTTTTATCAACCGGATGGTCTCCGATTGGCGAGGGTTATTTCAGCAGCCCAAATTCGTACGCGGCTTTCACCAGCCCTGCCGTATTCTTGGCGTTGAGTTTGCGCAGGAGGCTCTTGCGGTGCGAAATGACTGTAGTTGAGCTGATGAACAGCTTTTCGGCGATCTGGTCGGTGGTGTATTCCTCGGTGATGAGTTTGAGGATCTCTTTTTCGCGCCGGGTCAGCTTCTGAATGAAGTCGGTCGATTTGGTGGCCCGCGGTTGATGTTGGCCGGCGAGGAGGTTTTCGGTTACCTCCTTACTGAAAAACCGTTCCCCTGTCATCACTGCTTTAACAGCCTGCATGATCTCCTCTTTTCCGGCATTTTTGAGGACGTAGCCGTCTACGCCGACTTTGATCATCTTCGCGATGTAGCCCGATTCTCCGTGCATGGTAAGCGCGATAATTTTGAGATCGGGGTATTTTATCTTGAATGCTTTGCAAATCTGAAAGCCACTTTGATCGGGGAGGTTGATATCGAGGAGCACGACGTCCACCTTCCGGCCTTTCAGGGTCTCTTCCGCCTCCGATCCGCTCAGTGCTTGTCCTACGATTTCAACTGCGGGTTCGGTCTGTAGTACGGCGTGCAGGCCGTCCAGTACGATTTGGTGATCATCTACGAGTAAGATCCGGATCATAGTGTTGGTGTTTGCAGGGGAAGATCGATGGTGAAGGTACTGCCTTCTTCCCGGTTGGATTCAATTTCCATATTGCCTTCGAGGTACTCGACACGAGAGCGAATATTTTCGAGGCCGATGCCGTTATGTCCGTTCACCCGGCTTGGGTCAAAGCCCCGACCGTCGTCTTCCACGATCAGGGTGATGTGTTCGCTTTCCATGGTTAGTTGTACGATGACTTCCGTAGCCCGGGCGTGTTTGATGACATTGCGCAGCAATTCCTGGACCATGCGATATATGCTGACTTTGAGGGTTACGTCCAGGTCTTCATTCAGGTCAAAAGGCAGAAAGTCGACCCGGATGTTGTGGGCGTGGGCCACCGATTGGCAGAGGTCGTTCAGGGCGTATTCCAGGCCGTGCTGGTTGAGCACGGTCGGCACCATATTGTGAGAGATTTCCCGGATGGTGCGGCAAGCCTCGTCGATCAGCTCTTCGGCCTTACAGTAGCTGGGCAACTGTTTGATCTGGGGAGCGTCGTTTTCCAGCGCGTTGATCCGCATTTTGGTGGTGGCCAGCAGCGCGCCGAGGCCGTCGTGCAGGTCGCGGGCGATGCGTCGCCTTTCTTTTTCTTCGCCCTGGATGATGGCTTTGAGTCGCTGGGTCTCCTGTTGTTTTTTCAGTACTTCGATTTTCTGTTGATTGAGCTGCCGGTTTTTCCGGTTTACGTAGAAAAGGAAACCGACCAGCAGGCCGAAAACGGCGAGGGCGCCGAGGGTTAGGGCTTGCTGGTAGTTCTGCCGCCGGATGCGATTGGCTTTATGCTCGATCTCCGCTTTGTGTTCGATCAGGGCTTTGTCTTTTTTTTCCGTTTCGTAGAGCACCTCCAGTTCGTTGATGGCGCGGCTTTTCTCGATGGAGGCGATACTGTCGTTGAGGGAGCTGTACGCTCTGAAATAGTCGAAAGCGTGACGGTAGTTCCCTTGCTGCGCATAAGCTTCCGCCAGCAGGCCCAGGGCTCGTCGGCGAGCATTCTGGTGGTCCATGGCCGTAGCGTCGGCCAGGCATTGACGCAGGAGCTGGACGGCCCGTCCGGGTTGGCCGTCGCGCAGTTCTATTTCGCCGAGTACGAGTTGAGCTGTGAGCAAACCGATAGGGTCTTCGGCGCCTTGCCGGGCGGCGATGGCCTCGTTGATCAACCCACGGGCGGCCTGGTAATCGTCCTTTCGCTGGTATAACAACTTACTGAGCTCGATCTGGACGTCGGCGGCATTGATCGGGTTGTTCAGCTGCCGGTAGATCGCCAGCGCCGCCCGGTAATGGCGCAATGCCGCTTCAGTGGAATCTTCCTGTTGCAGGCAGGCGGCCAAGGTCTTGAGGCTTTGCGCTTCGGTTTGCCTGACTTTTTTGGCGGCGGCCAGCTGCATCGCCCGGCGGGCGTATTTTTTGGCGCTGGGGTAGAGTTGCTGGGCGGCGTAAGTACCGGAAATATTCGCACAAAGGCTCATGATAAAAAAAGTATCCCGTTGGTTTTCCGCCAGGCGCAACGCATCGATGAAGTGTTGCTGCGCGTTGAGGTAGTTGCCGCGTTCCTGGTATAGCCGGCCGAGGGTGCCCAGGTCGCTGATCTGGCTGGCGGCGTCCTGTTCTGCCTTTTTCAGGGACAATAATTGTTCAAAATAGGTGATCGCGGAATCGAGCTGGCCGTTCGAATAGTAATGGGTGGAAAGTTGATTGGTGGTCGCCTTTGTCTTTTCATCGCTGTTCAACCGGCGGGCTACTTCCAAAGCTTCTTTCAAACACTGGGTAACCGAATCCTGGCGGCCGAGGCTGCCGTGCAGTACGGCCAGGTTTTGCTTAAGGGTGTAGGCCAGGGGCCATAAATTACGTTTGCGGGCGATCCATAAGGCGCGGTGATAGTGACCGGCGGCGGCGGAGAGATTAAGCTGATAAAAATCGATTTGCCCCAGCTTGTTATGTGCGATGGCGTACCCTTCGTCGAAAGTGCTCTTTTGGAAATAAGCGGCTGCGGAAAGCAGGGAAGTGCGGGCGGAATCCAGCTGATCGGAGCGAAAGTGAACCGCTGCCAGGTAATAATGGGCCAATCCTTTCTTTCGTTCGGATGGCATTTCGGCGATGACCTCTCGACAGTCGGCCGCCAGAGCCGCCAGATCGTCGGCGGCCAGCTGTTTTTCCCACTCCCGCTGATAAGCCTCGGGGCGGGTAAAAAGCGTCGCCTCCGCCTGTCCGGACAGGAATAGCGGCCAACTCAACAATATCCAAAGCCCAAAACGCTTATACATATCTCACCAATGAAGCGTTAACATAATCCGCAAAGTACGCTGGTGGCGCCGCCAGTCGCGATTGGCCACCCGCTGCGTCGACCAGGCGGCTTTGATCAGGGCGTAAGCTTGCAGCTTATACCCGGCGGCAAAAACGTGCCGCGTTACTTCGTCATCCCAATTCAGGCGTTCGCCTTGCCCGTCCGGATACTCACCAAAGGTAAGCAGGTCGAAGCGGTATGCCAGAAAAGCACCGGAGAGGAACGGCGGTTCAAACCGGGCGTCCAGGTAACCGGAGAAGCTGGTCAGGTTTGCCTCTGGTTCGACGAATATTTCGTCTTCCGAATCATAGATCGGGACCTGGTGCCAGGAGCCGATCAATTCGCCGGAAAACTCAAAATAGCTGAATCCCAGCTTATAGTCAAATCCGAGTAAGGTTTGACGGAATCGGTCGGCGGCTCCGGACAGCCCGGCATTGGCGGTTCCTGCTTCTTGGAATTGTCCATGACTGAAGGATATTTCGAAATTGGCGAAATAAACCGGAGAGAATCCCAACCGGGAGCTTACGCCCCATTGCCACGGCTCCGGGAACCGGCTTCGGCGATTGGCCGCGCCGTCAACCAGGGCGACCGACCAGTTGAGTTTTTCAGATTCCCCCAGGGTGGCCATGAGGCCGTTTTTGTATCCCAGGCGGTAGAGCAGGGGCGTACCCCATTGGAAGACGCTGTCGACCAAGAGTACGACGTCTTCCGCGAGGCCGTCCACCAAACCAAAGCGCGGGGAAACATCTGTGTAGTAGGAATAAGCCAATGGCGTGCTGATCAGGGGCCGGTCCCAGTACAGCTGCCGGCGGTAAAACGCTCCGAAGGGATCGATGAGGCGCCCGGCGGTAATGCGCAGGGGCCATTTTTCGAAAGTGTATGCGAGATGCAGCTGAGGCAACAAAACGGTGTAATCCGACAGCTTTTTCAGCAAGCCGGCCCGCCGCCCCATTTCCCGCTCCACCATGGCGTGGGCCGTCATATGCCAGCGGTCGCCGAATCGCAGAGTGGTCATCAGGTCGGCCCTGGTCAGATCAAAGCGCCAATCGTGATGATTGCGATGGATCTCATTGTAAAAATAATGCGACTTGCTGCCGGCCCGGCTCAGCTCGAGGTCGATATAGGTATTCCAGGTCATCGCAATCTGCCCGGGCAGTAATTGGCTCAGCCCCAGCAAAATGAAAAAGCAGCTGATCCGGATCATCGATTTTTGCGATTTTTGTAGTCGAAATTTAATTCCCGTTTTTCCTGACCGGATACCTCTACAGTGCGGACCATCTTCTCCAATTGGGGGTGAAAAACCTCGACCCGGTAGCGGCCCGCCGGAAGGTTCGGCATCCGGTACCGACCGTTTTCGTCGACCCGGGTGAAATAAGGGGTGCGCAAACTGAGGATATAGCCTTCCATGTGGGGGTGGATGTCACACGACAATTTGATGAGCCCTTCTTTCTTAATGGTAATCGGGTAGGGGCTGCCCGGCGGGCGCCGGCCGATATTGAAGCGCGATCCGGGGGTAAGGGAGTAGATATTGTGAAAAAATTCGTCTTCGTTTAAAAAGTACAGGGTGGTGCCCGTCGTTACCGGCAGGACGAGCGGGATAAACGTCTGTTCGCGTTGCGTGATGAAAGCATCATTGGTAGGAGGCAACCCGGTGGAAAAAGACAAAGGGAAAAAACTTAGAATGATGTTGCGGGCAGGCGTCGCCATCGGGTCATCGGAATGCATCACCTTACTTCCGTCGGCATTGTAGCCATGGCCCCGCTTGATCATTCCGGGAGTAGAGGGGTAATCGACCGCCCCGTATATTTCCGAGGCTTTCGGTTGCTGGGCGGACGCCATACCGATAAATAGCAACCCCGACAACAGCAGGAGTATTCGCATTTTGGGATTGTTGTTCGTTCGAGAGTATAAAATTAAGGAACACCAGCCGGCCCCGAAAGTTAAGGTTTGTCAGGATGCGTCATTTTGTTCCTGCTAGCGCGAGGAGCGCCACACGAAGCGCGATCCCGCCTCTTCGACGTAGCCTTCCTCGGTGAGAAAAGTCAGGGTTTGCAATACTTTTTCCCGGTATTTCGGGGCAAAGGAATCTACGATCTCTTCCAGGCGCAGCGATTCTCGTTCGAGCAGCCGGCGGATCTTTTCCTTGAGTTTTTCATAATCTTCGGAAGTGAGCGTTCCCCGGCTGCGTTCCAGGCAAATGTCACATATTCCGCAATCACGTTCGGATTTTTCTCCGAAGTAGTGCAGTAATTGCCGGCTGCGGCACACGGGCGTTTCCGCGTAGGCGATAGCGGCTTTGATGCGTTCCAGCTGTCGGTTTTTGCGAAAATTATACGCTTCCTGGTCTATGGTGAGGTTGCCGGCGTCGACGCGCTCCCGGGTAAAAAAGAGCTGGGGCTGGTCGGTCTGCGGCTGGTATCTGACGATGCCGTCTTTGTGGAGCAGTTCCAGGCCCTGCTGGAGTTCTGCCGGCGGGATGTTCAGAAAACGCGCCAGCTGGCTTTCCCGCAGATGGATGGCCTGGGTAAAAGCCCCCTGGTAGGTGCGAAGAATGCTTTTGAGGATGCGGTCGAGTTTGGGATGGCGCAGCTGATAGTCGTACAATTCGTCTTTGCTGACCTTGATCATCAGCGTGGAGGGTTGGAAAACGGCTTCGGTGATCACCAGCCAGCCTTCCTGTTCGAGTATTTTCAGGCAGTTGAACGACTTTACCGGATCGAGCTGATAGGTGCGGGCAAAATCGATGATGTCGAATTCGAAGCTCTGCCCGGCCCCGGCGCCTACCGCCAGCTGAAAATAGCTGCCGAGGGCGCGGTATACCTGTCGCAGTTCACTCAGGCCGGGAAAAGAAAGCTCGAAATTGCGTTCCAGGGATCGGCGGTCATTCTGATTGTAAAGCAGCACGGCGTAGGCTTTCTTCCCGTCCCGGCCCGCCCGGCCGGCTTCCTGGAAGTAGGCCTCCAGGCTGTCGGGCAGTTCCATATGGACGACGGTGCGCACGTCCGGCTTGTCGATGCCCATCCCGAAAGCATTGGTGCTCACCATGATGCGGTACTGATCGTTGATCCAGGCTTCCTGCTTGCGAGAGCGCTCTTCCGGCGACAGCCCGGCGTGGTAGTAGTCGGCGGATACGCCTTTTTTGCGGAGCAGATAGGCGATTTCTTTGGTGCGCCGCCGGCTGCGTACGTATACGATGCCGGTTCCTGGCACCTTGCGCACGATATCGAGGAGTTTGTTTTGTTTGCCTTCTTCCTGCAAGACGACATAAGCGAGGTTGGAACGGGTAAAGCTTTGTTGAAAAACGTTCTTTCGGCGAAAAGCGAGCTTGTCCTGAATGTCGTTCACCACTTCCGGCGTTGCGGTTGCCGTAAGGGCGAGTACAGGCGCCTCGGGCAGCAGCTCCCGTATCTCCGCAATTTGCAGGTAAGGAGGCCGGAAATCGTAACCCCACTGCGAGATGCAATGGGCTTCGTCGACCGCCAGCAGGTTTACCGGCATGCGCCTGATGCGCTCGCGGGCCAGGTCGGTGGTGAGGCGCTCCGGCGACAGGTAAAGCAGCTTGGTCTGGCCGTAGACACAGTTGTCCAGAATGCGGTCGATCGCGGTATAGGACATTCCCGAGTATACCGCCGCTGCAGGAATATTGCGCCGCTGCAGGTTCTGCACCTGGTCTTTCATCAGCGCGATGAGGGGCGAAACCACGATGCAGATGCCTTCCCGGGCAAGCGCCGGCACCTGGAAGCAAATGGATTTACCGCCTCCCGTAGGCAGCAGCGCCAGGGTGTCGCGCCCCGCCAGCACCGACTGAATGATTTCCTCCTGCATCGGCCGGAAGGAAGGATAACCCCAGTATTGCTGTAATATATCGAGCGGAGCGGTAGTCAAGGCGGTGCTTTTGGGAAGTAAAAATAGGGTTTTCACAAAAAAGAAGCGGCGCTCATCGGCGCCGCTCTTTAAAACTCAAATCGTTTATACTTCGAACTCAAAAAATAGCCTTAGATGATGGTGGAGACGGTGGCTTTGATCTGTTCTTCTTTCAGGTCAAAACGCTCTTCGGGCTCCAGGACGAGGTGAGAGACCATGTCGCCGATCTGGGAACAGCTGCAGCTGATGCGCGGATTCAGCTCCGGGGTGCCCAGGCCTTTGTCGAGCACCAGCCGGACGGCTTCCCGCACGGTCCTGGCCTCTTCCGTGAGGTCGAACCAATCGAGCATCATCGCTGCGGAGAGCATTGCCGCCATCGGATTGGCGATATCCTTTCCGGCTGCCTGCGGGTAGGAGCCGTGGATGGGTTCGAACAACCCGTTGGCGCTCCCGATCGAAGCCGAGGGCAGCAAGCCCATTGAGCCGACGATAACGCTCGCCTCGTCCGAAAGGATATCGCCGAACATATTGGACGTCAGAATAAGGTCGAATTGCTGCGGGTGCTGGATCAATTGCATGGCGGCGTTGTCGACGTACATGAAGTCGACGCTCACCTGCGGGTATTCCACCGACAGCGCCATCACCGTCTCGCGCCAAAGGCGGGAGGTTTCCAGGACGTTGGCTTTGTCGACCAGCGTCAGCTTGCCCCTGCGGCGCGCCGCTTTGGCGAATGCCGGTCGGGCGATCCGCTCGATCTCTTGCCGGGAATAGGTGCAGCGATCGTAAGCCTCATCCCCCTGCCTTCCTTTTTCTCCAAAATAAATGCCGCCGGTGAGCTCCCGGTAGATCACAAAATCGACGCCCTCCACCCGTTCGGGCCGCAACGGCGAGAGGTGCAGCAGGCGCGGATAAACCTTTACCGGCCGGATATTGGCGAACAGGGCCAGTTCCCGGCGCAACCGGAGCAGTCCCTGTTCGGGTCGTACTTTGGCCTTGGGGTCATTGTCGTATCGGGGGTGGCCGATGGCGCCGAAGAGGATGGCGTCTGCGTTCAGGCAGGCCTCCAGGGTAAATTCCGGCAGGGGCGATCCTGTTTTATCGATGGCGTCGGCGCCTACGTCGGCGAAACAATATTCAAAATGGTGATCATACCGGTCGGCGATGGCGTCCAGTACTTTTACGGCCTGCTCCGTCACTTCCGGGCCGATGCCGTCGCCGGGCAGTACGGCAATTTTCTTCATGCTCTTTTTTTGCATGGGATATGTGTTATTAAGTATTGAAGTGGTTTGCTTTAACGCGTTTTTTCAAACTTCTCAATGGCTTCTCTATGGCTGAGCAGATAATCGATATCGTCATAACCGTTGAGCAGGCACATTTTTTTATAGGGGTCGATTTCGAAATTGGCCGTGGCGCCGGATCGAAGAATCGTTATTTTCTGTTCGGGCAGATCCACGATGAAGCGCGTATCCGGCTCCTGTTCGATCGCGCGGAATAGCTGGTGCAGGAAGTCCGGAGACACCTCCACCGGCAGCAGTCCGTTATTCAGGGCGTTGCCCCGGAAAATATCCGCCAGAAAGCTCGATATCACCACCCGGAATCCGTAGTCGACCAGGGCCCAGGCGGCGTGCTCACGGCTGGAGCCGCACCCGAAATTCCGGCCCGTCACCAGTATTTGGCCGCTGTAAAGCGGGTTGTTGAGCACGAAATCTTCCCGCGGCCTTCCATCGGCGGTAAAGCGCCAATCGCGAAACAGCTTATCCCCGAACCCTTCGCGGCTGGTCGCTTTGAGAAAGCGGGCCGGGATGATCTGGTCGGTATCCACCTCCTCGATGGGCAGGGGGACCGCCGTGGAACGGACGATATTGAATTTTTCCATACTCAGCTCGTTTGCGGGTTCGCCACTATGGCCGGCGCGCGCCGCGCATCTACAATTTTTCCGGCAATGGCCGTCGCCGCCGCGGTGAGCGGGCTGGCCAGGATGGTTCGGGCGCCGGGGCCTTGGCGCCCTTCAAAGTTGCGGTTGGAGGTGGATACGCAGTATTCGCCGGGCGGCACTTTGTCTTCGTTCATACCCAGGCAGGCCGAGCAGCCCGGCTCCCGGAAATCGAAACCGGCCGCCGCGAATATTGCGTCCAGCCCTTCGGCGCGCACCTGGGCTTCCACTTGCTTGGAGCCGGGAACGATCATGGCGTGGACGTGGTCCGCCTTGCGCTTCCCTTTGACAAATTCCGCGACCAGCCGCAGGTCTTCGATGCGCGAATTGGTGCAACTGCCGATGAAGACGTAGTTGACCGGCTTGCCGATCAGCGCTTCACCGGTTTTCAGCCCCATATAATCCAGTGATTTTTTGAAGGAAGCGGGGCTGCTGTCTATCGAGTGTTCCGGCACCGGGCTGTCGACGGGCATCCCCATACCGGGGTTGGTGCCGTAGGTGATCATCGGCGGGATATCTTCGGCCCGGAAGTGGTGCTCCCGGTCGAACTCGGCCTCCGGGTCGGAACGCAGCGCCCGCCAACCGGTTAGGGCGTGTTCGAATGCTTCGCCCTGCGGCGCGAAGGGCCGCCCTTTAATATAGTCGAAAGTGACCTCGTCCGGAGCGATCAGGCCGCCGCGGGCGCCCATCTCTATGCTCATATTACAGATGGTCATTCGTCCTTCCATGGACAATGACCGGATGGCCTCCCCCGCGTATTCCACGAAATAGCCGCCGCCGCCGCCCGCGCCCAGCCGGGAAATGATGTACAGGATGATATCTTTGGCCACCACGCCATTCGCAAGCCGGCCGTCGACGGTAATGCGCATCCGTCGGGGCTTGGCCTGGAGCAGGCACTGCGTCGCCAGCACTTGTTCCACCTGGCTGGTGCCGATGCCGAACGCTACGCAGCCGAAAGCGCCGTGGGTCGAGGTGTGGCTGTCGCCGCAGACGATGGTCATCCCCGGTTGCGTGACGCCCAGCTCGGGGCCGATGACGTGGACGATGCCCTGGTACGGATGGCCCAGCCCGTATAGCTCGATGCCGAACCGCTCGCAGTTTTCGGTCAACTTTTCCACCTGGGTACGGGATAATTGCTCGGCGATGGGCAGGTGTTGATCGCGGGTAGGTACGTTATGATCGGCCGTAGCGATCGTTTGCCGGGGGCGAAAAACCGGGATGCCGCGGTCGGCCAGCCCGGCGAAAGCCTGCGGGCTGGTTACTTCGTGGATGAAGTGCCGGTCGATATATAGCACCTGCCGGCCACCCTGAACGGAAGCTACGACGTGTGCGTCCCAGATTTTGTCGAATAGCGTTTTTCCCATTAAATCAGCTTATATGCTTTGGCCGTTTCAGATCAGGCCGTGGCCCGTGAGGGCTTTTTGACGATCAGGGATCGTAAGTCTTCGTCGTCGACCTCGCGCCGCGCGTCGGCCATCACCAGAAAAGCTTCGTAGACGCGGTCCAGCTCGTTTTTCGTCAGGTCAAAACCGATCTGTTTGGCGCGAAAAGCGATGGCGGCCCGCCCGCTGCGCGCGGTGAGCACGATCTTGGAGTGGTCGACGCCTACTTCCAGCGGATTGATGATTTCGTAGGTTTCCCTTCTTTTGATGACCCCGTCCTGGTGGATGCCCGAAGAGTGGGCGAAAGCATTGGCGCCGACGATGGCTTTATTGGGTTGTACGGGCATGCCCATGCGCTCGGAGACCAGGCGGCTGGCCGGATAAATGCGGGGCGTACGGATGCCGGTAGTCAGCGCCAGGTCGGGATGCTGGCGGAGGATCATCACCACTTCTTCAAGTGAAGTATTGCCCGCCCGTTCGCCGATGCCGTTGATCGTACATTCGATCTGGCGGGCGCCGTTCTGTACGCCGGCGATGGAATTGGCGGTGGCGAGCCCGAGGTCGTTATGGCAGTGGGTGGACAGGGTGGCCCGGTGGATACCGCTGACGTTTTCGCGCAGGTAGCGGATTTTGGCGCCGTAATCTTCCGGCAGGCAATAGCCGGTGGTATCCGGGATGTTCAGCACGGTGGCGCCGGCTTTGATGACGGCTTCCAGGATGCGGGCGAGGTATTCGTTATCGGTGCGACCGGCGTCTTCGGCGTAGAATTCGACATCTTCCACGAACTGCTTGGCGTATTTTACGGCCGCCACGGCGCGATCAAAGATTTCTTCGCGATCGCTTTTCAGCTTATATTGAATATGGAGATCGGAAGTGCCGATACCCGTGTGTATGCGGGGGCGCCGGGCGCCGCGCAGGGCTTCGGCCGCCGTTTCAATATCCTTGCGCACGGCGCGGGACAAGCCGCAGACCACCGGTTCTTTGACCGCAGCGGCCACCGCGGATACCGACTGGAAGTCGCCCGGGCTGGAAATGGGGAAACCCGCCTCGATGATATCGACGCCAAGCCCTTCCAGGGCAAGGGCGATCTCTACTTTTTGCTCGGTGTTGAGCTTGCAACCGGGCACCTGCTCCCCGTCCCTGAGGGTCGTGTCGAAGATATCCACTTTCTGGTCGGCCATGGGTGTGTCTGTTTGCGTCCTTCCCGGCGGTTTGTTTCGTCGAAGGAGAATCATCGCCCGCAAACTACCGAAGAACGTTTTTTGAAAAGAAAACTGTAAGTTTGCCGGAATACCAAATATAGCCGGCCGCAAGGGGCCGTTTCAAATCAAATTACCTTATTAGTCCAAATCTGTAGCCCTGACCGCTTTTTTCAAGGTATTGTAAACCAGGTTTTTGCGAAAAAAAGAATTACAATGCCCAAACAAAAGACCGACGACCTCGTCAACTTGATCAAATCGCTTACCCGGGCAGAAAAGCGGCATTTCCGACTGTTTGTGCGGCGCAATCAGGCTTCGGACGATATTCTCTTTCTGCAACTGTTCGATTTTATCGACAAGTTTAAAGTTTACGACGAAGAGCAGATCCTGCGCAAAATTCCGGAGGTCAAGAAGCGGCAGCTTTCCAACCTTAAAGCGCACCTCTACAAACAATTGCTGATCAGCCTGCGCCTGCTGAGCCGCAATCACAACCCGGATATCGAACTGCGCGAGATGATCGATTACGCCCGGGTGCTTTACAACCGCGGGCTGTACCGGCCGGCCCTCGATATGCTTGACAAAACGAAGGAAAAGGCGCTGGCGGGCAACTTCAAAGCGCTGGCGCTGGAAGTTTTGGATTTCGAAAAGCATATCGAAAGCCAGTACATCACCCGCAGCATCGAAGGGCGCGCCGACGAGCTGTCGGCCCAAACCCTGCAACTCAACGAGCAGTATACCCGCACCAATCAATTCTCCAACCTCGCCCTGCAGCTGTACGGGCTGTACTTGCGGGTAGGCTACGCGCGCAACGAGGCGGACTACGAAGAGGTGAGGCGTTTTTTCCGGGCAAACCTACCGAAGATCAAGCCCGAACAGCTCGACTTTATGGGCCAGGTGTATTACTGTCAGGCGCATATTTGGTTCTACCACCTCACGCAGGAATTTCCCTATGCCTATCGCTATGCTCAAAAATGGGTCAATCTGTTCGAGGCGCATCCCGGCATGAAAACCGTAGAAGCGCCCCTCTATCTGAAAGGGCTGCACAACCTGCTCAACGCCCTTTTCAACGTTTTGCGGCACCGGCAATTTATGGAAGCGCTGCATCAGCTCGAACAGTTCAAATCGGAATATCCCATCCAGCAGGTGCGCAACATCGAAAGCCTGTACTACCTTTATTACTATATCCACAATATCAAGCGGCACTTCATGGAGGGCACCTTCAGCGAAGGGCTGAAGCTGGCGCCCGACCTGATGAAGCTGATCGAATCGGATCGCCACAACTGGGACAACCACCGGGTGATGGTCTTCTACTACCGCATCGCCTGCCTCTACTTCGGCAGCGGCGACAACGACAACGCCATCCACTACCTGAATTTGATCATCAACCAGAAAAACCCCGATTACCGGGCCGATATTCAGTGTTTCGCCCGCATACTGAGCCTGATCGCGCATTTCGAACTGGGCAATCAACAGTTGCTGGAATACCAGGTGAAATCGGTGTACCGCTTCTTGGCCAAGATGGAAGACCTGCACGCCGTACAGCTCGAAATATTCCGCTTCCTGCGGCGAATGCCTCGCATGCGGCGCGACGCGCTGCGCCAGGAATTTCTGGACCTCCGGGAGCGCCTGCTGTTGCTTGAAAAACAACCCTTCGAAAAACGCCCCTTTCTCTATCTCGATATCATTTCCTGGCTGGAAAGCAAACTCGAGAACCGCACAGTGCAGGAAATTATTCGCCGCAAATTCCTGGAACGCGAAAAACAAAACGCTGGCGGAGCACCGGCCGGATAGCGAAAACCCTGAACCTCAGTTCAAGCCGTAGCAGGAGGCATATCGAGCAGCACGGTGTTTTTGGCCGAAATATTTAGGATAAATCAATAAAATTTGATTAGTTTTATTATATTAATCCGGATTAAGGCGACCTGATTTGATTTTTTCGTTACCCTCGTAATAATTTCAAAGCATACCGACTTCAAGACCGGCGTCCGTTCAGGAATGCCGGGACCTTGCTTTCCGACTGATGGTTTTTAGCTTTTCCTGGTGCTTGGTCAATAGGTGAGGATACCGGGAAAGCGCATAGGACAGAAGATTAGTAGTATAAATAAACAAAACTATGAACCCACAAACACTACCCGCTTTCCGGCTTGCCGGAAAGAACCGCTCTTTTTATGTTAGGCTAAAAAATAGCGCCCTGGCGCTGCTCTCATTCCTGATCACGCTGGCTGCGCTTTCCAATGGGGAACTGCGCGCCCAAACTTTTCCTTCCGTAACTTCCGGGACGTTGGTGCTGCGCCTGGAATCCGATAACGTAACGACTTCCGGATCGAATGTAACGGCCTGGCCCGACCAGTCGGGGCAGGCAAACGACCTGACCGCAGTAGACGCTCCGCAACTGGTGAGCGGGCTGACGCCCAACGGACAGCCTGCGATTGCTTTCGACGGGACCGACGACCGGCTGCAACGCATCCACGCCACCGATCCTCTGAATGGCTTTCCTGACGGCGATGACGACCGGACCATGTTCGTAGTGGTGCGCTACGAATCCGATGGCTGGGGGGGCACTGCCTACGGCAACGACAATGGGGGCCAGGCTTTCGGCCTGGTGCTTAACGGTAACGGCGACCTGACCGTGCAGCGTTGGGCAAGCGATTACCAGACGTCCATCAACGGAAACGGCATCGGGTGGCTCGTCCAGTCTGCCGTTCTTTCCACCGACGGGAGCGACAAAGTGTTGCGGCATTACCAAGACGGGGGGCTGATTGACGATATCGATCCCGTTCCAAGTACTCGTCCTTTCAATACCAATCTCGTTCGCATGGTCGTGGGGGCTGAAATTGACAATGCCCCGCACTTGGACATGGACGTCGCGGCGATTTTGCTCTACGACGGTGCTTTAAACGCGACGGACCGCGATGCAGTGGAATCTTACCTACAAAATAAATACCTGCGTTGTCTGACGAATTTTGCCGTAACTACTCCCGCCTGCAACGGTATCGACGCCGAATTCGATATTTCGTTCGACGTCACCAACAGCAGCGGCAATTACACGGTATTTGACGAGTTTGATAATGTCATCGATAATTTTTCCGATGTATCCACCGGTTCGGTCACCCGCACCATTACGGTGACCAGCCCGACTTCGTCGTCCAGCATGTCGGTACGCGTGGAAGATACGAACGACGCAAACTGTACCTCCCAGACTCTTTCCGTTTCCATCCCTCATTGCAACGCCATCGATTGTAATGTTACAGCCTCCGGAAGCCTCGTCCTATGGCTGGAGTCGGATGCCGGCGTCACCGTGACCTCGGGCGACGTCACCCAGTGGGCCGATCAGTCGGGAAGCGGGAACACCTTATTCGGTTCGGGCGATCCGAAACTTATGCTGGGAACGAGCCCGGGAAGCCCGAACGGGGAAAACTACATCGAGTTCGACGGCTCGGGCGATAAGCTGGAACGCCTGAACGCCAACGACGCCATTTCCGGACTATCAACGGGGAGTGACGATCGTACGATCGCTTTCGTTGTCCGCTATAATACGACCGGCGTTTTTGGCGGCCTGTCTCACGGTGACGGTTCTCCCAACCAGGCCTTCGGCCTTACCACCAACGGTTCGAGCGGCTTACTGACCATCCAGGGCTGGGGTGGTGGTAACGACAAAATATCGGGCGAACCAGGAACCGGACAAGGCTGGTTGGTGCAATCGGCAGTGCTCGGGGATGACGAGTATTTCCACTACCGGGACGGCGCCCAGATCGGCAATGGCAAACATACCTACAACACCGCCAATGATAAACTCGTCATTGCCGAAGAAATCAATAATCTGGGCTTCGTAGAAATTGACGTCGCGGCCGCCCTGATCTTCGACCGGGCGCTCAACGGGCCCGAATTGCAGAACCTACATGATTTTCTGCGCTCCAAATACCTGGGAGCAGGCGTCTGCACCGTTACTGCCCAGGCTTTTCCGGCGGAACTGGTCCACTTTTCGGCCCGCTACGAAAATGAAGCGGTCAACCTGCACTGGATTACCCAGGTGGAAGTCAACTTCGCCGGCTTCAGCGTAGAACGTTCGCTCGACGGGCGTTCTTTTGAAACCGTCGCCTGGGTGGATGCGGCCGGCGGCGACCACGAGCAGCACTACCGCCTGCAGGACGAAGACCTTCCGCCTTCGAACTTGTTCTATTACCGGCTCCGGCAGGTGGATATCGACGGCAGCTACGAATATTCGAAAGTGGTGGCTATCGCCCGCGACCAATGGGATGAAACCGGGATCACCGTATTCCCCAACCCCAGTTCGGGCCTGGTGACCGTTTCTCTGCCCGAGGGGCTCCGTTACGAGAGGGGGGAAGCCCGGCTCTGGGACCAGACCGGCCGCCTGTTGCAACGATCGTTCTTTAGTCCGGGCGACGTCGGCGATCTGCTGACCTTAGACTGGCGAGCGACGCCGGCCGGGATTTACCTGCTGGAAATGGCGGTAGGGACGGAGGTGATCCGGCGCAAGCTGGTGATTCGCTAGCGCTCAGACTTTCCCGATGTAATTGTGGGGCGATATCCGCTTCAGCTCCGTTTTCACCTGATCGCTGACCTGCAGCTGGTCGACAAAGGCGTGGATTTCTTCCCGCCCGACGTTTGACTTGCCGCGGGTCAGCTCCTTCAGCGCCTCGTACGGGCGGGGGTATCCCTCGCGGCGCAGGACGGTTTGGATGGCTTCGGCGACCACCAGCCAGTTGGCTTCCAGGTCGCGTTGCAGCTTGACCTCGTTCAGGGTCAGTTTGTCCAGCCCTTTTTCCATGGCTTTCAGGGCGATCAGGGTATGGGCGAAAGGCACGCCGATATTGCGCAGTACGGTACTGTCGGTAAGATCGCGCTGCAGGCGGGAAACGGGTAGTTTGTCGGCCAGATGTGTGAATAAACCGTTGGCCAATCCCAGGTTGCCTTCCGCGTTTTCAAAATCGATGGGGTTGACCTTGTGGGGCATGGCCGAAGAGCCGATCTCGCCGGCTACGACCTTTTGATTAAAATACTCCATCGAGATGTACGTCCAGACGTCGCGGCACAGGTCGATGAAGATGGTGTTGATTCGCTTCATCGCCATGAAGAGAGCCGCCAGGTTGTCGTAGTGTTCGATTTGCGTCGTCGGATGAGACCGCACCAGCCCCAGAATATCCTGGACGAACTTCTCGCCGAACTGCCGCCAGTCGATTTCGGGATAGGCGGCGTAGTGCGCGTTGAAATTCCCCGTGGCGCCGCCGAATTTTGCGGCGTAGGGCACCGTTTCCAGTTGCCGGCGCTGCCCTTCGATGCGGGCGACAAAAACCGATAATTCCTTCCCCAGAGTAGTCGGGGAAGCAGGTTGCCCGTGCGTGCGGGCGAGCATGGGGACCTTCGCCCAGGAAGCAGCGAGGTGGCGGATCTTTTCAACGAGGCGGGTAAGCTGCGGCAGATAGACCTGTTCGACCGCGTGTTTGAGCGATAGGGGGATGGCCGTGTTGTTGATGTCCTGGGAGGTCAGGCCGAAATGGATGAACTCCTGGAAGCGATCGAGGCTCAATGCAGTGAACTTTTCCTTCAGATAGTACTCGACGGCTTTCACGTCGTGGTTGGTTTCCCGTTCGATATGCTTGATGCGTTCGGCCTCGGCGAGTTCGAACTGATTGACGAGGCGGATCAGCTCATTGCGGTCGTTTTCGCCAAAATCTTTCAACTGGGGCAGCGGCAGGGCCGCCAGGGCCAGGAAATAATGGACTTCCACCAATACGCGGTAGCGGATCAGCGCGTACTCCGAAAAGTAATCGCTCAATTCGTTGACTTTATTCTGATACCGCCCGTCGATGGGAGAAATTGCCGTCAGCATGGGTCTTCGTATTATTTTTGGAGACGACAAATGTAATAAGATTAGCGGTAGCTTTCCAACAACTTGCTTTTCTTCGGGCTGCAACATCCGGGTTAGGCTGCCGAGCGGCCGGACAGGCGCTGGAGGATGCCGAGGATTTCCCGGAAATCCTCGCCGGTGAGGGAATAGAAGGTGAAGCGCCCTTTGCGTTTGGCTTCGACGACCTGGTGGTAGCGCAGGATCTTGAGGTGATGGGAAGCAGTGGCCTGCTCTATCCCCAGTTGATCATGTATTTCGGTAACGGAGAGCGCTTCGCGCCGGCCGAGCAGTTCGATGATGGCCAGCCGAACGGGATGGGCTATGGCGCGCAATAATTCTGACGCATTATCAAATTTCAGTAAGTTGACTTCGGCGACCATGGACGGATTTTTCGCTAAAATCGGTAATTAAATCCCCAACCGCCATCCCCAATTGGGAATCGGGGCTATGGACTTTATCCGCCAAGAGTGGTCAGGTTGTTGATTTTCAGGCTTTTGAGGCAGGGTTGTCAGAAGCCGGGTTTTTGTAAAATTTACACGAACTTAAACCCGGTTGAGGCTGAGTTGTTGCAGGACGGTGTCCATGTCGACGTGTTGTCGGATGAGCTCGATGGCGCGTTTGGATTTCCAGGGGGTTTTGGTGTTTATTTTCACCTCGATGCGGCTGATTTTGACGACCGAGCCGTAGGTGTCGAGGGTGGTGGACATGACGGGGATCTTGTGTTCCAGGAAGTAAGGGTTGTTGAGGTCGGCTTTGTCGTACCAGCGGGCGTGGCGCCCGTCGCCGGTGACGATCACGCCCGAAAGGGGAGAACGGGTCAGTTCCTTGAGTTTGGAGATGGCTTTTATTTTTTCCACCGCTTCGTCGATGCGTTTATTACTGACCACCAACAGGATATTGCGGAAGGAGCTGAACTCGTGGACATCGACCAGGGAGCCGGCCAGGATGTCTTCCACCCGGTTGTTCATGCGATTGGCGTTGAGGATGACTTTGCCCTTGATGGCCTGATTGATGGTTTCCATGATGGGAAAAGACAGCGTCTTGTCGTAGGGCAGCACCCCCAGTACGGCCACGCCCATTTCCTGCAGGCGGCGGCGCAGGTAAAACTCCACTTCCTCCTTTTTGTCGGGCAGCACCTTATTGATGATGGCGCCGATGATGGGCACGCCTTCTTCGCGGAACAAAGAGAGGCTGAGGTTGAGGCGGTCGATGGTATTGCCGATGCCGCCTTCGACGATAAGGATGACCCCCGAGCCGAGCATCTTGGCTACCTGGGCGTTGGAGAGGTTGACCACGCTTCCGACCCCCGGGTGGCCCGTTCCTTCGTATACCACGATGTCGTATTGTTTTTCGAGGGCTTCCGATGCTTTGATGATGTTGGGGGTAAAATCGAATTGGGACGGGTCTTCTATGAATTCTTTGGTGACGCCACGCGCCAGGATGACGGGGCTGTGGATTTCCGGGCACATCTCGAAGCCGATCACTTTGGCAAATAACACTGCGTCTTTGTCTACCAGGGCGTTATTGACCGTGAGGAATTTCTGGCCTACGGGTTTGCAGTAGCCGGTCTTGAAACCCTGTGCCTGCAGGTTGGCGATAATCCCCAGCGTGGAGGTGGTTTTCCCGACGTGTTGACCGGTAGCCGCGACGTAGATGTTCTTCATCACAGAATGATTTTAACCCAATTTAGAAAATCATTCTGAATCCTGCTGAAGATGGCTCAAGATTTCAGGGCGCTGCGGTTGATTTTCCCGGTATCGTTTTTCGGCAGCTCCGCCAGGAAGGTCACGTATTTCGGGACCTTAAACTTGGCGAGCCGCTGTTTGCAGTGCTCGACGAGGTCCGTCTCGGAGGCGGCCGCGCCGGGGTTCAGCACGATGAACGCGCGGCCTACTTCTCCCCACTTCGCGTCGGGGACGCCGATGACGGCCGCTTCGCTTACCTCCGGGTGTTGAACCAGTATCCTTTCCACCTCGGCGGGATAGACGTTTTCGCCGCCGGAGATGAACATGTTCTTGATGCGGTCTACCACGTAGAGGTATCCCTCTTCGTCTCGTTTGACCATATCGCCGGTATAGAACCAGCCGTCGATGATCGACTTGCGGGTCGCTTCCGGGTTCTGCCAGTATCCGGGCGTCACCATGGGGCCTTTCAGGAGGAGCTCGCCGGCTTCGTTTGGCGGCAGCAGGCTGCCCGCGCCGTCGACGATACGGGTTTGTACGTAGAAGTTGGGGCGTCCGATGGAGCCTTTTTTGCGGATGGCGTCGTCCTGATGCAAGGAAGTGAGGTTGGGCCCTACTTCCGTCATGCCGTAGCCCTGTCGGATGGGTACTGATTTTTCGTGCCATTTTTCGATGAGCGGGATGGGCATGGGTTCGCCTCCCACGATGATGTAGTAGAGGCGGGGAAAAGCCGCCGCTTCGAAGTCCGGCTCGTCGGCCATCATCTTCAGCATGGTGGGCACGGCCATGAACAGGGTGACTTCTTCTTCCTGCAGCAGCCGGAGAACGGCGGCGGGGTCGAATTTTTTCATCAGGCAGGTGTAGGCCCCGTGGTGCAGGAAAGGCGTAGTGAGGACGTTCCAGCCTCCGGTATGAAAAGGAGGCATACAATTGACGGTGCGGCTTTCGGTATTGATGATCAGGCTCATCGCGGTATTGATGCTGTTCCAGAAGAGCATCTTGTGGGTGTAAAGCGCGCCTTTGGGAAAGCCGGTGGTGCCGGAAGTGTAGAGTATAAAAATGGGATCGTCTTCATCCGGCAGGATGGCCGGATAATTTTCATCCCGGTCGGTTGTAGTCGCCGGATCGCAGAAGCTCGCCAGGGCTTCTATGCTCCACCGGTGTTCGATACCGGCGTAAGCGGGGGCGCCGTCCAGCAGGGCTTGCAGTTTTTTTTCATTGATGACGAGGCGGGGGGCCGAGTTCTTCAGCAGGTAATCGATTTCCGGGCTGGCCAGGCGGTAGTTCATCGGGACGAGGACACAGCCCGACTTTTGGGCCGCGGTGAAGAGAATGATGTATTCCAGGCAGTTTTCGGCCAGCAGGGCGATGCGGTCGCCGCGTCCGAGCCCCAGTTCGCCGGTCAGGTAATGGGCCAGGCGATTGCCCATGCGGTTGAGTTGGTGGTAAGTAAGCTCCCGGCCGGTCTCGTATTCTTTCACCGCGATCCTGTCGGGGCTGTAAATCGTCCATTTTCCGACCCAGTCGGTAGAAGGTGCTGCCATGGTTAGGGCGTGTTCGGTTTGAAATGAAATGGAATTCGGGCTTGCGATTTTTCTCCCCAAAAGATACGACAAGCGGGCCGTTTTTCAAAAAAATCAAAGGCGAACCGCTGCGCCGGCGAAGGCCAGTCCGCCCCCTGAACCGAGCAGGATGAGCAGGTCGCCTTTTTTGATCTTTTCCTTTTCCCAGGCGTCGTTGAGGGCCATTGGGATACAAGCCGAGCCGGTATATCCGTAATAGTGCATGACGGTATGCGCCCGGCTGTGGGGAAGGCCGAGCCGGTCGAGGGTTTCGCGGATGCTGTTGACGTTAATCTGGGTGATGAAGAACATATCCACCTCCGTTGGCGACAATTGGAGGCGCCGGCAGAGGGTTCGCGTCATTTGTGTCCAGGTATTCGGGTTCAGTTCGGGGGGAAATTTGCGTACGAACTTCAACTGGTGGTCGTGGGCGGCCAGTGCTTTTTCGTCTACGGGCTGCCGGGCGCCCCCGGCGTAGATGCCCATCCAGTCGTGGTATTGGCCCTGCGTGATCAGCTGGGTGGCCAGCACGCCTCGGTCGGGAGCGGAGGCGCCGCCGAGCAATACGGCTCCGGCGCCGTCGGCGAAGAGGGTCACCGTTTTTTTGTCTTGCCGGTTGAGGTGTTTGCTCATCGCGTAAGCGCCGATGACCAGCACGTACTGGTAATGGTCGTCAGCGCGGATGTATTTGGCGCCCAGGTCGAGTGCGGTCACGAATCCGGCGCAGGCGGTATTGATGTCGAATGCGCCGGCGCCCTTGGCGCCCAGCCGGTGCTGTACGATCGAGGCGGTGGAGGGCGAGACGTATTCGGGAGTATCCGTGGCGACGACGATAAGGTCGAGTTGTTCGGGGCCGACACCGGCGCGGGTCAGGGTCGTGCGGGCGGCGGCCAGGCACAGGTCGGCGGTGCTTTCATCGTCCGCACACCAGCGGCGCTCGTAGATCTCGACGTTTTCGCGCAGCCAGGTATCGACGTCTTCACCCAGCAGTTCATTGAAAAATGAATTCGGCACGAGGCGCTCAGGCGCGTAAGCGCCGGCGGCGAGAAGAACGGCATTACGCATAAAGCGACTGTAAGCTTGTTAACCCGGATGATGGAAACATCCGGGATAAAAGGTTTAAAAATGAGAATCGGATTCGGAAGAAAACACCGCTCGCCCCTGAAGGAGCAAGCGGTGTCAGCGAAAAACGGTCAATTATTTTCTGCCGATCGCCGGCAAGTTGACGCGTAGTTCAGCGGTGTAAATGCCGCGCGTCGGGGCGGCGGCTGTGAACTCCCGCAGTTCCTGATTGAAGAGGTTGACTGCGGCGATGTTCACCGTAAAGATTTCGTTGATGCGGTATCCCAGGTTGAGATCGATCGTGACGAAACCGCCGAGCGGGCCGTAGTTGTAGGTGTCGGCGCTGCGGGCGTCTTCGACGATGGGGCGGCCACGGTAGAGGAAGGGCGTGCCGTCGTCCCGCACCAGCGTCTCGGAAGCGATCTGGAAGCTGGAGAAATAGTTGAACGATTCTACAAAGCGGGCATACACGCCTGCCGAGTATTTCGAGTCGCTGTAGTTGAGGCCGAGGCCGCCTTTGTGGTTGGGCGAGTTGACCAGAATATCCAGGAAGTTCACTTCGCCGTCATTGTTGAAGTCGTTGTTTTCCAGGTCGTCTTCGTCAACCGACCAGTCGAAATACGAATAGTTGGCGATGACGCTGAATTGCGGGGTGAAATAATAGGTAGCCGAGAGGTCGACCCCGTAGGTGTTCACCTGGCCGAAGTTGACGTAAGAAGCTACCAATCCGCCCAGGGCGTCGAAGCCCGACTGGATCTGGTCAATCGGCACATCTCCCCACTGGGTGGCTACGCCGAGCACGGTGAGGGGGCTGAGGAAGTCTTCCGAGATATTATAGAAAGCGTTGGCGTCGATGAAGAGTTTGTCGGGCATCAATTGGCCGCGGTAGCCCAGCTCGAAGGTCTGCAGTTTTTCGACTTTCTGTTGTTCTATTTCCCGGGTTCCGGTAACGTTGCCTTCCGCGTCGGTGGTCAGTACGGTAAAGCCGTTGGCGTTGCCGAGGATGAGGCCGTTGAAGAGGCTGCCGAACATATTGAGGATGGTCGGTGCGGCGATGCCCTGTCCGTAGGTCAGGCGCCAGGTACCCAGGTCGCCCACACGCAGCAGGCCGAATTTGGGGACGAAGTTGGTCCCGTACACCTGGTGGTCGTCGATTCGGGCGGCGGCCAGCGCTTTGAAGCCCCTGGGGAAGTTGTAAGTCAGGTGGGCGTAGCCACCGACCTGATTGACCACGATATCGCCGTCCTGGAAAAAGTCGTTAGCTTGGCGTTCGAGCAGGTAAGTGCCCTGGCTGTTGGCCCGGTCTTGCTGCCATTGGGCGCCTAAGATGACCTCGAGATTGCCGAAGTTGTTGAAATACTGGGCTTCGGCGTTCCAGCGTTTGGAAGCGTCTTTGAACAGGGCGCCGGTGGAGAACGACTGTTCCCCGCGGGCTTCCTCATCGCTCAGTCCCAGCAGGTCGATACCGGTATAGTAGGCTTTGGTGCGCTCGTCGATCGCGTAGGTGTCGTCGGTCTGGCTGTCGGTATAATAGGCTTGTACGAAGAAGTTCTTGTAATCGAGTCGCAATTGTCCGTAAAAGATCTGCCAGTCGATGATCTGGTTGCGGCCCACGTTGGTGGGGGAGAGGTAGTTGCTGTTGGAATAGCCACCGTTGAGGATGATGTCAAAATCTTCAATGGGCGTGAAGTACAGGGCGCCTTCCAGGCGGGTGAAATCGACGCCGTTGTCCAGTTCGAGCTCGTTGTAGCCTTCGGCGATGCCGTCGGGGCCTTCATATTCCGGGGTGCCCCGCAAGTTGCCTTTGGCGTCGAGGCGATCGATGAACACGGAATCGGACCATTCGAATTCGGTTGCGGCCGTGTATTCACCCATCACTTTGAATGCAAATTTATCGCTGAGCACTTGCGCGTGGCGGGCCCGCAACGAATACAGCGGGTCGCCGTCGCCGCTGACGCCGCCGTTGACAGTAAACATAGTGCCTTCTGAGGTGCGCGGGTCTTTGGTGATGGTGTTGAGCAGGCCGTTATGTGCGTTCGGGCCATATAAGGTAGCGTTGGGGCCGAGGATGACTTCCACCCGTTCAATATCTTCCTTGATGGTAGTATTGAGCGGACCGAAAGGCAGGCCGGTGGCGACCAGGGTGGAGAAGCGTCCGTCGGTAACCTGCAGGTTTTTGGCGTTGAAGTTGGAGTTGAAGCCCCGGATGTTAAACGCCGGCGTAGCGATACCCGCCCGGAAATATTCGATCCCCTTTTGACGGGCGATCAGTTCGGCGGGGTTGCCTGCGTATTCCAGGATTTCGCGTTCAAAGATCGTCTCGATGGTGGCAGGGCTCTCGGTGAGCTTTTCCGGCCTTTTGGAGCCGGAGACCACGACTTCGTTGCCGAAGATGCCGCTGGCTTCCAGGGCAAAGTCTTCTGTTATCGTCTCGCCTTCACCGACCGTGACTTCTCTGGAAATGCTTTCGTATCCGACGAAAGTTACGTCGAGGGTCATCGTGCCGGCATTGACGGCGAGGGTGTACGTGCCGTCGTATTCGCTGACGGTTCCCACATAAGTATCTCCGATGAGTACGTTGGCGCCGATGAGCGGCTCGCCCGTATCGGCGTCCGTGATCGTTCCGGTAATCGTCCCACGCTGGGCCCAGGCGCAGGTGGTCAGCAATAAAAAGGTTAGTAAGTGAAAGGTTTTTTTCATGGCTTAAGTGTTTTACTGGAATAATTGGCTGTGGCTATTTTAGATATTAAAATAATATCTTATCCTGCTGCTTTTTTTAAAGGTTAAATTTGGTTTTGTAAATGTAGTGATTGCTCCTGCCTCACCGAAGTCGCCTATGAAAAATAAGGCCCTGACCGGAATGGCCTGATTAGATTAGGATTTGGTTTATCTAATTGGTTATCAATTATTTGGATTTATTTTAAGCTAGGGTTGACCGATTGATCCGCAGCGCCGCAATTTGTAAGAAAATTGTAAAATTGATCCGCATCTGCCATTCGTCATTTGACCATTTTGGAAGAACTAAAATCTTTGCATCGTTTTTATCGTTATTTAGATTAATTAAAAATTCGCAAGAAAAATGAATTCGAAAAAAAACCGTGGTAACCTTGCCGGTGCTTCCCTGGTGCTTCCTTTTCCCCTGCCTATGGCCGAACAGAAATCGGGTAAGAAGAAATGCTGTAAGAAGTACAAGAAAGGCAAACGCTGTAAAAAGTGTCCGAATAGATAGGAGAATTGGTCAATCGTGTTCACAAAAAATTGATATCGCCCCAAACAAATCCCGAAATTTATACATTTGTACTTTTGGAGGATAAATTGTTCCTCCGCCTGAAGTGCAAAATTTTGGATTCCTTATGCCAAAGAACCTGTTGATCGTCGAGTCGCCTGCCAAAGCGAAAACGATTGAAAAAATTCTAGGACAAGATTATACCGTTAAGTCTAGTTTCGGCCACGTTCGCGACCTCGACAAGAAAGAAGGGGCAGTGGACGTCGAAAATGATTTTGCGCCGAAGTACGTCGTTTCTCCCGACAAAAAGAAAGTCGTCAAAGAGCTGAAAGACTGGGTGAAGAAGGTAGACGAGGTATGGCTGGCGACGGACGAAGACCGCGAAGGGGAAGCGATCTCCTGGCATTTGTGCCGGGTGCTGGGGCTCGACGAACAGCAGACCAAGCGCATCGTTTTCCGGGAAATCACCAAACCCGCCATCCAGAAAGCCATCCAGAATCCCCGAACGGTAGACATCAACCTGGTGAACGCCCAGCAGGCGCGCCGGGTTCTGGACCGCCTGGTCGGTTACGAGCTCTCGGGGATACTCTGGCGCAAGATCCGGGGCAAGCTCTCGGCCGGCCGGGTGCAGTCGGTCGCCGTCAAGCTCATCGTCGAGCGGGAGCGCGAGATCATCAATTTTAAGCCGACGCCCTTTTTTCGGGTCAACGCTTTGTTCATCGTCACCAATGAACAGGGTAAGCAGGTGAGCCTGAAAGCAGAATCGCCCACCCGCTTCGATTCCGAGGCCAATGCCCGGGCTTTTCTGGAGAATTGCGCCTCCGCCGGTTTCTCGATCGACGATATTCAGGTAAAACCGATCAAGCGCAAGCCTACCGCGCCTTTTACGACTTCGACCTTGCAGCAGGAGGCCAGCCGCAAGCTCAACTTTTCGGTCAGCCGCACCATGTCAGTCGCTCAGCGACTTTACGAACAAGGTCTGATCACCTACATGCGTACCGACTCCATCAACCTCAGCGAAGTGGCGCTGCAGAGCATCGCTCAGGAAATCGAAAAGCAATACGGCGCCAACTACGTTCAAACGCGGCGCTACAAAAGCAAATCCAATTCCGCACAGGAAGCACACGAAGCCATTCGGCCTACGTATATCGAACGCCATTCGGTATCGGCCAATCGCGACGAACAGCGTCTGTACGACCTGATCTGGAAACGGACCATCGCCTCCCAGATGGCCGAGGCGATTCTAGAAAAAACCACCGTAAAGATCGGTATCTCCACCATCCCCGACGCTTACCTGAAAGCTGAGGGCGAAGTGCTTAAGTTCGACGGCTTTCTCAAAGTCTATCTCGAATCGACCGACGACGAGGACGAGGAAGAAGCAAAGGGTATGCTCCCCCCCCTGAAAGTGGGGCAAGAGCTGAAACTCGACGCCATGACCGCCACCCAGCGATTCACCCGCCCGCCGGCGCGGTACACGGAAGCCGGGCTGGTCAAAAAGCTGGAGGAACTGGGTATCGGACGCCCCTCCACCTATGCCCCGACCATCAGTAAGATCATGGAGGAAGGACGAGGGTACGTCGTCAAAGAAACCCGGGAAGGGGAAGAACGAAAGTACGAAGTACTGATGCTCAAAGGAGGCCGGATCACCCAGAAGACGGAGACGGAAATGACCGGCGCAGTGAAAAACCGGCTGTTTCCCACCGAGATGGGCATCACGGTCAGTGATTTTCTGGACCAGCATTTTCAGGGGATCATGGACTACCAGTTCACGGCCGAGATCGAAAAGCAATTCGACAATATCGCCACCGGCAGCGAAGAATGGACCCAGATGCTCAAATCCTTTTACGGTCCTTTTCACCAAACGGTGGAACACACCATGGAAAACGCCGAGCGCCCCACCCGGGAACGCATCCTGGGCAAAGATCCCGAAACGGGGCGCACTTTGCTAACGCGGATGACCCGCCTGGGACCGGTGGTGCAAATCGGCGCGCCCGACGAGCTGGAAGAAGGCGAAAAACCCAAATACGCCAACCTGCGCCCCGGTCAGCGGGTGGAGACCATCGAATACGACGAGGCCATGCGCCTGTTCGCCCTACCGAAAACCCTGGGCGAATACGAAGGCAAAGAGGTGGTGGTCGGCGTCGGGCGTTACGGCCCCTACGTGCGGTTCGGCGATAAATTCATCTCCCTCGCCAAAGGCGAAGATCCGCTCTCCGTCGATATGGAGCGCGCCCGCGAACTGATCGTGCAAAAACAAAAGGAGGACGCCCCGGTGGGTACTTACAAAGGCCTGCCGATCCAACAGGGAAAAGGTCGTTTCGGGCCGTTCCTGAAGTGGAACGGAATGTTCGTCAACATTCCCCGCAAGATCAATCCGCAAACGATTACGCCCGAACAGATGTACGAGCTCATCGAGAAAAAAGTGGAAAAAGAAGCCAATCGCTACATCCACCAGTGGCCCGAGGAAAATATTTCGGTGGAAAACGGCCGCTGGGGACCGTTTATCCGGTTCAAAAAACACAAGATCAACTTCCCTCGTAAAGAGGACAACCAACGCATTACAGCCGAAGAAGCGAAAGAGTATACGCTGGAAGACGTCAAATCGCTTATTTTGGCGGAAGTCCCGGACGCCTTCGGCAAGAAGAAAGCGACGAAAAGCAAAGCCAAGTCGGCTAAAAACGACAAAAGCAAGACCACGAAGAAAACGACCAAAAAGAAAAAGGCATAAAAATCATCACCATGGCAGACAGCAAGAAAGGCAATCAGATCAGTATAGACCTCCCCGAAGAAGTAGCGGAAGGCGTTTATTCCAATCTGGCCATCATCTCCCACTCCAATTTCGAATTCATCCTCGACTTCATCCGCATGGTGCCCAATGTGCCCAAAGCCAAAGTGAAGTCGCGGGTGATCCTCACGCCTCCGCACGCCAAGCGGCTGATGCGGGCCCTGGCCGACAATATCCGGCGCTACGAGGCCCAGTACGGACAGATTGACGAGCCCGACCCGCAGAACCTGCCGCCGATGAATTTCAGCACGCCCAAAGCGCAGGCCTGATCATTTGACACAGGAAATTTGACCCGCAATTCGTTTCCACTCCGTAAACTTTCTATTTTAGTGAAAATTAATAACGGATGGACCACGACTTCTGCATTTTTCTCGATGCCGGTCACGGCAGCCTGGATGCCCGGGGCAACTACGTTACCGCACCCAGTAAACAATTCCGGCACGATCGGGGGGTATTTCACGGCGACGGCTGGTTTTACGAAGGCGTCTGGAACCGGGTGCTCACGCAGCGCGTGGCGCGCAAGCTGTCGGCGCTGAGCATCCCTTATATCGTCGTTAGTCACGAATACCTGGATACCGAGCTCGCCTACCGCGTCGATATGGCCAACTGGTACCACCGCAACTTCAAACGCGGGCTGTTCATCTCCAACCACGCCAACGCTTCCGGTTCGGGGCGCGCCCGGGGATATGAGATATACACCAGCCCGGGCGTCACCCAGTCTGACCGCATCGCCGACCTGCACTGGGATAATGTGAAATCCCTTCTGGGCGACCGCATCGACTACCGCCACGACCGCTCCGACCGGGACCACGATAAGGAGGCGCGGTTTTACGTGCTCACGCGTACCGTGATGCCCGCCATCCTCGTCGAACACCTCTTCTTCGACAATTACGAAGATGCCACCTTGTTGATGGATGACGATATCATCGAGCGCTTCGCCGAAGCGGAAGTGCGGACGGTGCTGCAGTATTTTACCTGAGGGGCTGCAAAAAAAGGCCGTCAGGTTTATTAACCCATGAATAATCCGGGTTTAAACCACATTTGCGGTGTAACAAACCCCAAGCTTAATCGTCTTCGTTGAAACAAAAAATATGAAAGCCATATTTACAATCATCATATCTATCTTATTATGTAGCCCAGCAAAATCACTCGCCCAAAATCTCAGCCAATCAGGTGTTGACCATATTCATAACTCCATTGATTCTTTGGTAAGATATACTGCGAAAACCCAAAATATACCGTCAATTGCTATTGGTGTCATTCAGGGTGGTGAAATGACACTTCAAAAAGGTTATGGAGTGATAGAGCGAGGAACGCCTGAAAAAGTTGACGAGCATACGTGCTTTCAAATAGCCTCGCTATCAAAGACGTTTACCGGCATCATTGCCAACGCCTTAATATTGGAAGGAAGGTTAAAAATAGACGAGTCCATCACATCTTATCTTCCGGAAGAGTTACTGGAAAAAGAAAAGAAAAAGCTTGAACCGATTACAATTAGAGATCTATTACTGCATCGCTCAGGTATTCAGCGAAATTCAAAATCGTATAAACGAAAAGATGGCGAGCCTATGAAAAAGCCTTATACGCGGTCACACTTAATAAAAGATCTAGAAAAAATAAAAATCAAAAAATGGGGACAATACAATTATTCCAACTTAGGTTATGCTGTTTTAGGCTATATTTTAGAAAAAGTTGGCGGCCTTACATATGAAGAATTGCTGAAAAAATATGTTACAGATAAGTACCAACTGGCAAAGACATCCACCTACCCATTCCAACCCCAGGCAATTGCTTACAGAAAGGACAAAAGAGATATTAAAACGGAGGCTTGGCAAACTGGATTGTTGACTCCTGCAAGTGGCGTTTATTCAAATATCAATGATTTAACAAAACTGATGACCGAGCAGCTTAAAATTTATAGAAAACAAGAACCTGACAAACTAGAAAGCCCTCTTTATCTGACAAAGGAAAAAGATTTCAGGGGTGATGATGAAAGCTATTACGGCATGGGACTTTGGGAGTTTGAGTTTGACAGAGGAATCCTCTACGGGCACAGTGGCGATATGGATGGCTTTGCAAGTCAGTATAGATTTAATGTAACTACAAATACAGGTTGTGTGCTTTTAACATCAAGTGGAGGGGACTGGACCGACCGGTTGATTGCCGAAATAAGTAAGATTATCGAGGAATATGCGATTTTACCATCCGTGAAGAGATGAAATTGATAGCATCTCTCGGCGGCGAACAGTGAAAGGATGTTGAAACAGTTGACTATTGATAAATACATCGCGAACCAAGTTCTAACTATCCATTTACCTTTTTAGCTTATGAAAACGATCACTCTATTGGATGGCGGACTTGGTCAGGAAATATATCGACGGGCCGGAAAGGCCGCCCATCCGCTTTGGTCGGCCAAAGTGATGATGGAACAGCCGGATATCGTGAAAGCCGTTCATCAGGATTTCATCAGAGCAGGAGCACGGGTGATCACCATTAACAGCTATACTTGCACCCCCACCCGCCTGCAGCGGGATGGGGAGAAGGAGTGGTTTGAGAAGCTACAATGGCAAGCCACCGCTATTGCTTCGGAAGCCCGGGATGAAATGGGGGAAATGGCTGAAACGGTACAGATAGCCGGCTGCCTGCCTCCATTGATAGGAAGCTATACGTCGGATGAGCGTTCTTTCTCGGAGCTGAAACGGGAATATGAGCAAATCGCAGCGATTCAGGCGCCCGCGGTTGATTTGTTGCTCATCGAAACCATCTCTAATATAAAGGAAGCGAAAGCGGCAACTGAGGCCGCACTCGAAACCGGTAAAACGGTTGGCCTGAGTTTTACGTTATCCGATCAGTTTCCGGATCAGCTGCGCTCCGGCGAATCCATCGGGGAGGCGCTGGAGGCAATTGCCGGTTATTCGCTGGGGGCGCTGATGTTCAATTGTTCTTTTCCGGAAACCATTACCACCGGTTTAGAAGCATTAAAAGTTCTGGATATACCTTACGGAGGATATGCCAACGGTTTTACTTCCGTTGCCCCCCTGAAACCGGGCGGAACGGTAGATCTGCTTGCGGCCAGAACGGATTTGGATGAAGGAAAATACGCTGCTCATGCATTGGACTGGGTTAAAAATGGCGCTTCTGTCGTCGGGGGGTGCTGCGAAGTAGGGCCTGCATATATCGAATATCTTCGGAAACAACTGCTGGAAGAAGGTTACCAGATAGGGGGGATGACATAAACACCCACCTTGAATTTACCCTAGCGAACGGAAAAACTACCAATCCTCAGGATCGTGGCATTCGCAGTTGCCGGAGCTCCGGCCCGGTAAACGAAAGCGAACGTAATGCTTTGCCCCGTGTAAGCCGACAGGCTGAGCGCGCCGCTTTCACTGAAGCCGTCGGTAGCGGGATCGTCGGCTTGTAAAGCCGCATATCCGGCTGCAAACCGGTCCCAGGTCGCCGTCTCAAAGTTGGTTCCGTCGTAATTGCCGGAGATTAAAAGATCATAGGCTTCCAGGTCGGGATCGGGTGGGGTAAACCGGCGGTCCGCCAAAAAACGCAGGGCCGGATCGGACAGGGCGCCCAGGTCAATTACGGGAGACAGCATCCATACCTCGGCGCCCGTGTTATCCGGAGAACCGGGCACAAAAGCATTGATGGCGATACCGGCCCCGGGGCTGGTAATGCAGGCCCAACGGGCGGAATTTTCCTCGTTTTGTTCTACCACGACTTCCCGCCAGCCCGGCGGAGGAAAAGCACCGGTAAGGCAGCCGGAGAAATCTTCTTCGTAAGGCGCCGTACGGGCCGGCGGCGTATTGTCTTCGATCTCGATGACGAGAAACCGGCCGGCCAGGGGATCGGTGATCAGGCCGTTGCCCACCGCTACGATCTCAAACTCGACCTGCGCTTTTCCTTCGGCGCCGATACCGTCCGCATCGGGATCAAAGGTGAAGGAAGCTTCCGCATCGTTTTGGTCTACCGGCAGCACCAGCTTCGCAAAGCGGGTGGGGGGATCGGTCGTGAAAAAATCGCCCTCGGGGCTTCCGGCCAACAACGTGACGGTAGCATCGGCCGGCGCAGGAGGCGTAATCTGAATCCGGATCTCGGCGGTGTACAGCGAATCGGCCGACATGTAAAGCGTATCCCCGGCAAAAGCCACCTGGCTTTGGTTAACGGGGGAAGCGTCTTCCCCACAACCGGTGAGGAAAAGAACAGCAAAAAGGACAATCGCGACAGCAGGCATATTGATCATTTAGGTTCTGCAAACGCCGGGAGCTACAGGGGCCGGTATTCCAGTAAGGTGATCACCGGAAAATGGTCAGAAAGAAAATTGGCGTTGTACAAAAGATTACTCGTTTTATATAATTCTACCGAAAATCCCCGGACGAAGACAAAATCAATGCGGCGCAGGTGGGCGCCGTTCGGATCAAAACCGTTAAAAGTGCCCACCGGCCCCAGGCGGACCTTGCCCTGGTAGCTATCCTGCAGCCCGGCCTGTACGATTTGCTCGTAAGCGAAGGAGTTCGGCTCCGTATTGAAGTCGCCGGTCAGGATCACCCAATGGCCCGCGCTCCTGACGGCAATGCTGTCGGTGATCAACCGGGCGCTGTTCACGCGCGCATCGTCTCCGACGTGATCGAAATGCGTATTGTAAAAATGCACCTCGCGGCCGTTGCGCTGGTCTTGCAGGATCGCGTAAGTACAGATCCTTTCCAGCACCGCATCCCAGCCTACGGAAGGCTCTCCGGGCGTAGGAGACAACCAGAATGTACCGCTGTCGCGTACCGAAAAGATATCGTCGCGATAGAAAACGGGGGCGTATTCTCCCCGAGCGACCCCGTCCTCCCTGCCTACGCCGATGGCCTGGTATCCGTCCAGCTTGTTTTTCAAATACCTGAATTGGTTGTCGAGCACTTCCTGTAATCCGATGATATCCAGGTTTTCGGACTGCAAAAAGGAGACGACGGCTTCCTTGCGGTTGTGCCAGTTATTGGCGCCGTCGTCGGGATTGTCGAACCGGATGTTGAAGGACGCAGCCTTAATCTGATAACTGATGATGGTATTGTCCGGTACTTCCATTTCCTCTTTTTCACATGCGTACAGTAACAGGGCGAAGGCCACCGCCAGAGCCGGAAAGAAAAGCCTGGGGAAGCGGGTGAAGGAAGGCCGGTCTTTTTCACACATTTTTTTTACCATTACTCACTTGATGTTAATTTTTTACCACTTCCGTGCGCTCAGAAATCCCGTTTTCGTTAAAGGCTTCAATTGCAAAATGATAATCCTGGCCTACGTTTAAAGCGCGTAGTGCATACGCCTTTTCATCATAGACCATCACGGAATTGTTCAATCGGTCCGGGCGAATACCCCAGTAGAGCACGTAGCCCGTGGCGCCTTCGACCGCCTGCCAGCGGATATCGGCATTGCGTTGGTCGGTTTGTCGTTTTACGTCAAAGCGCTCGGGTGTGGCCGGCGGTTCCCCCCGGCCTTTCCCAAAGACCCGGAAATCCGATATAGCCAGGTACCGGTTGTGGTAATGCCGGTTTTGGAATCGAAGATACCGGACGGACTCGGGGCGGTCCAGTTCATGGTAACAATTGGGCCGGTCCTCTTCGGATTGGGAGCGGTCGACTATGGTTTTCCAATTTTCACCGTCCCGGGAAGACTCGATGATGAACTGTTGTTTGATCCCCGGTTTGCGTCCAAAAATCTTAGCATTGAAATCCATAAAATTGATTTGAAGCGCGTGCACCGTCATTTCCGATCCCAGGTCCATTCGGAAAAAGAGGGTGTCGCTATTGTTTTCCGCCACCCAGAATGTCCGTACGTTTTCATCGGTAATATTTTCTATAGAGTAGTCCGGTTCCTCCAACGCCAGCTTCATGTCGCTGGAAGGATCTACGGTTTGATGTTCCACGCCGGCCAGTACGGAATTGGCGGTCACTGCTTTATCTTTCGACAAGAGCATCCAGCCGGTAAAGCGGTTTTGGTGGTGATCTACCGTCACCCCGGGTGCGTAATGCGGGTAGTCGCCATAAGCAGTATTCACGAACATCTGGCCATCTTTCTCAAATCCGGCCGGAAACATACCGATGCGGCGTTCGTATTTGTAGTTCACCGACACCAGCATAGTGGAAAAATGCCAGTAGTTTCCGGAATTGGCTTGTACCGTGCTGCCATGCCCCGCTCCGGTCAAAAAACCGCCGGGCTTATACGAGATCGGGTTGTATGGCGCGTATTCATAGGGGCCGAGCGGATCGTCCGAAGTATACACCCCATCGGCGTAAATGTTCCACTGCGTACCGGGTGCAGCGTACTGCAGGTAATAGGTTCCGTCGTGTTTGGTCATCCAGGCGCCTTCCAGGTAAGGAGCGAGGTCCGGACGATTGTGGTTCTGGCCAAATCGCTCCCAGCCGTGGTTTTCGGGATCCAGGGTAAAAAAATCGGTTTGTTCACCCACCGGTAAAACATATTTTCCGGATCCAGTTCCACGCCCCGGATAGGCCATTTGTTGGAAGACTCTTCGTACAGGTATACTTTGCCGTCGTCGTCCACGAATAGCGCCGGGTCCCAGGCCGACATGGGGAGTACGGCATAACTGGTTTGCCAGTCGCCCACCTGCGGGTCATCCGTCGTAATTACCGGATGGATCGCCCAGGGATCGCCCAGGGCGAGGACCCTGTCGCCATAAGGGATAGCGCCCGGTGCGTTGCTGCCGCTGAAATACCAGCTCCGGGGCCGGATAAATTGCCAGCTGATCAGATCCTCGGAGCGCCAGTATCCATGCGAACGGGTCACGAACAGATAGTATACCCCCTGAAAGTTGATCACCGCGGGATCGGCGCCGGCGCGATACCCTACGCCTTTGTGCGCGTGCAGCGCCATATAGGTATAGTCGATATCGATGGGGTTGCAGTAGGTCTGCTGGGCGTCGACGGAGGCGCTGATTCCTAAGATCAGGATGGTCCAGATATATTTCATCTTTTCCAGATTTTCCGGTTAGGCGTCATGCAGGATATTCTGCTAAAACTATCAAATTATCAACAATAAAACGATACGATCGGCGCCACAAAACATAATTCGGGTTAAATTTAGCCCAAAAGAACGCCCATGCTCCAACGGTTACTCCTTTGCCTCACCTTTCAGGCCGTCGCCCATGTCCTGTTCGCACAATTTCCCCTGGGGATTATCCAGGACAATACCAACCCCGCGCTTCCATCTTCCTACAATTTCAGAGAATATGTCTACGCCGAACCCGATGACCAGGGGGACTGCCCGGGCATTGTCAATAATACTGCTGTCATCGAAGAAGTGTTCCTGGCGCAAACCCACCGGCAAGCCGTCGGTCACCCTTTTTTCTTTACCGTCGGGCGCCGGCCGGCGCTGCTCCAATTGGCGGTGACGGGAGCAGGACCGGCGCCGGATGTACAGGTGGAAGGAACGCTAAACGGCGAATCTTTGGGCGTTCTGTGTCTGGACGGCCCCGATCAACTTGCGAGCACCATCGACCTGGACTACCCCAACTTTGAGGACTATTTCTCCGTCACCCTGCCCAAAAGCTGGGTGCAGGACGGCCTCGAGCTCGTGCTCACCGCCGGTAACGACAGCAGAACCCTGACGCCCGAAGCACTCAAAATCGGGCCGTACACGGAGATGAACCTGGTGATGGTGAATATGGACGTTCTGGACTACAACGGCGCCGCGCACCAATGGCCGGTCTTTGACGATTTTCTGGAGGAGATGGCCTCGGCCATTCCCGCGAGTGTCGTTCGCTTCGGCGTCTTCCCCGCTGCGTTGCCTTTTCCGGAGATCATCGCCAATAACGATACCGAACTGTTGGTGCGCCTGAGCAGCCAAAACCAGATGGAAGCAAACGGCATCTTCAGCGACGGCTATATCAATGCCATCGCTACTCGTTTTCTGGGCAACCTGCACCGCAGCACCGGCGATTACCTGTCTACCGTTTATTTCGGCAATACCCTGAATCTGGCCCCCGGCGGCTGGGGCGGCGGCAGGTCCTTTGTAAGCTTTGACTATACGGACGTCTTCATTCACGAGCTGGGCCACGCCCTCAGTTTGCCGCACTGGGGCGAAGGGCCCTACGATAACCCCGATCCCGGCGAATGGGAGTTTTTGTATCCCTACGGCGGCGAAGGCGAAGACGGGGGCGGCCGGGGAGAAGCCTGGAACTTCATCCAGCATACCTACGAGTTTGTCGATCCCACCTGCCAGTACAATGACAACGGGAACCTGGGCGAAGAGCGAAGCGACTGTATGCAAAGGAACAACGCCTGCCTGGAGCAACGCACCGACGAGCCCGGCCCCTGGGACGGCTACGGCGATTTTTCCGCCCTGGCCATCCACCGCTACCTGGTGGGCGCCGATGTGCAAACCGGACAGGTAACCTACCGGGACGAAATGGAGGACTATCAGTTCAACCGGCAAAGCGGCTTTCCGGCCGTCGCCCTGGAGAACGGACAGCGGGTTTACCACCGTGATCCGTTGCAACCGCAGGAACTGACCTGGGAAGAGACGTTCGACCTTCCGGGGGAAGAGCAGCTCGACCAGGAGGTTTACCTCATATACGGCAGCGCCCACGAATCGCAGCCGCAGGCCAATATCGTCTACAAGCCGATAAAATTTACCGGTAATCTGCCGCCGGTAATCGACCCCACCGACCCGGCCACCTTTGCGGCATTGCAGGGCACGACCTACCTTCCTTATCTGTACGACACGCGCGATATCGTGCTGAAGCTTACCTACGCCGACGGCACGGTGCGGCATGCGCTCAACCCCTTCCACTCTTACGACCGGGCGCCTTATACCTGGGGTTATCACATCTGGCGGACCGACGTCTGCCATTTCTCCCTGGTGGTTCCGGCCGACAAAGAGCTGGCCAGGGTCGAATTGTATAAACGGCCTTTCTGCATACGGTATCCCGAAGACGATACCCCCGGCAATATCAATTACGCGCCCCACCAGATCACCGCCGAAAATTTTATGGACGATGCGGTCTTCCAGGCCGAATATGAATTTGGCGCTCCCCAGGTGCTCGGCTCCAATACGATCGGCAATCGCGTATGGCACGACCTCAACCAGAACGGCCTCGAAGACGAGGGCGAGGAGGGGATTCCGGGCGTCTCCCTCGTCCTCTGGCGCGATAGTGACGGCGATAACATTCCCGACTGGCAGGGCTTCGGCGGGGTGCAGGTGACGGACGAAGCGGGCTACTACAGCTTCAGCGGCCTCGGCCCCGGCAACTACCTGGTGTTCGTCTGGAGCGTAGACAACTGGGAACCCGGGCAGCCCCTGCACGGCATGACGCCTACCCCGCTTTTTGAGCCCGATCCCAACACGGACATCAACTTCGATAATAACGGCCGGCCCGGCAACCAGTGGGGGCTCACCAATCAGGATATCGTCTCCGGCATGATCACCCTCACCGCCGACGGAGAACCGCTCAACGACGGCGACCGCGAAGACGACTGGTTCGACTACGACCCTTCCGGGAATATGACCATCGATTTCGGATTCCACGTGGAAGGGGCGAGCGCCGTCCGAGAACGACACCAGGAAACGGCCCGGGTCTATCCCAATCCGTTCCAAAACGGTTTTGTGGTGGAAACGGAATTTTTCGCGGATCGTCGGCTCCGGGTGCTCAACAGCAAAGGACAGCCGGTTTTTGAGTCTGCTTTACCGGCCGAAACGAGCCGGGTCGACCTCGCCGCGCTGCCGGCCGGGCTGTATCTCGTGCTCCTCCGGGACGAAAAAGGAGCAGTAAGGTGGTCCGGGAAACTGGTAAAAGTAAACGGGCAATGACCAAATTCTTTTTTTGCGGACCGTGATTCGATCTGGATCTACAATGCCGATCTGTTTGAAGGGCGGTTGATGCAACCCGGGGAAATGATCACCCTCTACGGGTTGACGGCGGAAAAGGTCGCCCGCGCGGCGGGCTTGCCGCCCAAAACGATGCAGGGCGCCAACGAGCTGCGCGGGGGCTGAATAGCGACAGCCGGCTTATTGAATTGATTTACGAATCCATAATGATTCGCTCCTTCCGGTGAAGCACTGAGATCGTCTCTGAATCGCATAAACCCTGGAATAAATTACCCTAACCTATGAACCACCCTAAGAAACGCCTGGAGCACGACCTGCTCGGCGAAAAAGCCGTACCGGCCGACGCTTACTACGGCATCCAGACCCAGCGCGCCCTGGAGAACTTCGCCATCAGCGGCGTCAACCTGCAATTGTTTCCCTCTTTTATCCGCGCCCTGGCCGAAGTGAAGCTGGCGGCTGCGCTGGCCAACCACGAGCTGGGGCTCCTCGCGGAGGAAAAAATGGAAGCCATCGCCGGGGCCTGCCGCGAGATCATGGACGGCGCCCTGCACGACCAGTTTGTGGTCGACCTGATCCAGGGCGGCGCCGGAACTTCCACCAATATGAACGCCAATGAGGTGATCGCCAACCGGGCGCTGGAACTGATGGGGCGCCAAAAGGGCGAGTATGATTTTTGCCATCCCAATAACGACGTCAACCAGTCGCAATCGACCAACGACGTATACCCCACGGCGCTCAAGATCGCGTTGGTCAAGATGAAGGCGCACCTGCTCCGCGAGTTGGACCTCCTCATCGCGAGTATGCGCGACAAAGCCCGGGCGTTCGAACCGGTGATCAAGATCGGGCGCACCCAGTTGCAGGACGCCGTGCCCATCAGCCTGGGCCAGACGTTCGAAGCGTACGCCGTTACGCTGGAAGAAGAGATCGAGCGCCTCAACCACAACGCCGCCCTCTTCCTGGAGATCAATATGGGCGGCACGGCCATCGGCACCGGCATCAACACGCCGCGCCGCTACGCCGAATTGGTGGAAAAACACTTGCGGGAGGTTACCGGACTGCCGGTCGTAAAATCCAAAAACCTCATCGAAGCCACTCAGGATACGGGTGCTTTCATCATGTTCTCCTCGGCCGTCAAGCGGCTGGCGATCAAACTGTCCAAGATATGCAACGACCTGCGGCTGCTGTCGTCCGGCCCGCGCGCCGGCCTCAACGAGATCAACCTGCCGCCCATGCAGCCCGGCTCTTCCATTATGCCCGGCAAAGTCAACCCCGTCATCCCGGAAGTCGTCAACCAGATCGCTTTTCAGGTGATGGGCAACGACCTCACCGTGAACCTCGCCGCCGAAGCCGGCCAACTCGAGCTCAACGCCTTCGAGCCCATCATCGCCGCTTCCCTCTTCGAATCCATCAAGCTGCTGCGCAACGGCATGAACACCCTGCGCCGGCGCTGCATCGACGGCATTACGGTCAATGAAGCACAATGCCGGGCCTACGTCCGCAACAGTATCAGCATTATCACGCTGCTGAATCCCGTACTGGGCTACGCCACCTGCTCGGAATTGTCGAAGGAAGCCTTGAGCGAAGGAAAGAGCGTCTACGAACTGGTACTGGAAAAAGAGCTGCTGGACCAGGCTGAACTGGATCGCATCCTGGCGCCGGAGAATATGATCGGGCCGCAGTTGTGACCCCAAACCGGTGGTTTCAGGACTTCGGAATGGTTAACTATTTGTATCTTTCCCAACAACCAATGCCAATAGCGAAAAATCCATTTGCCATGAAAAAACTGATCCTCCCTTTTCTCCTTTTGTTTTGGGCCCAATTCGGCGCGGCCCAGGATGAGAAGCAAGTAATGTCCGTTATCGACTTTCTAAACGTGCCCGGCATTTCCGAGCCGCAGCTGTCGCCGGACGGTCGCGAAGTCATCTACGAGTTGTCGGAAAGCGACTGGGACGCCAACAAGCAGATCAGCCACATCTGGCTGATGGGGACCGATGGGGATGATGGCCGGCAGCTGACTTTCGGAAAAGACGGCGAGGACGCTCCCCGCTGGTCGCCCGATGGAAAGTGGATCAGCTTTCTGGCCAAACGCTACGACGACGAAGAACGGCAGCTCTACGTGATGCGTTCCGACGGCGGGGAAGGGATGCGCCTTACCAAGCACCCGACGGCCGTCGGCTCTCCGCAATGGTCGCCCGACGCTAAACACCTGTACTACCTCGCCAGCGATACCTTGTCGGCGGAAGAAAAAGAGCGCGAGGAAAATGACGACGATGTGTACGCCCTGGACGAAAATTTCCAGCAAAAACATTTGTGGAAAGTAGCCGTCGAGGACGGGACCACCACCCGGATCACCGGTGGCGACTACTCGATCTGGAGTTTTGATCTGTCGGCAGACGGCCGGCGAATCGTCGTTCAGCGTGGGCCCAGTCCACTCGTCGATTTTTATCGCGAAAGCGAAGTGTGGATCATGAACCGGGACGGCAGCGATGCGCGCCGGCTCACGGATAATGAGGTCGGCGAAAGCCAGCCTCGCTTGTCGCCCGACGGAAGTCAGGTCTTCTTCCTGGCTTTCGCTAATGCGGATTTTGATTTTTACTATAACGACAAGCTCTTTCTCATGCCTGCCGACGGCAGCGGAGAACCCTTGGCGCCGATCGACGCCGACTGGCCCTACGAGGTCCGGTCGGCCGAATGGTCGGGCGACGGCCGGTACGTCTACCTTTCGGTAAATATGGGCACCCGCAGCCACCTGTGGTCGTACGAGCTCGCTTCCGGAAAACTCACTCAGCTTACCGAGGGAGATTATTCGGTAGGCTGGTGGCACTATCAGCCCAGAGCCGACCAGTTCGTGATGGGAAAGAATACCATCGAAAACCCCGGCGAGCTTTGTATTCTGGAGGATGGGAAGTTGCGGCCGATCACCCGCCACTATGATTTCCTTCCGGAACAATTCCACCTGCCCCGCCAGGAAGTGATCTCCTGGAAAGGCGAAGACGGCGTGGAGGTGGAAGGGCTTATTTACTATCCGCACGACTATCAGCCCGGAAAACGCTATCCGCTGGTGGTGCAGACCCACGGCGGGCCCGCTTCGGCCGATCACCTGGGCTTTTCGCGGAGCTTCACCCGCTACAATGCTGTGCTGACGGGCAAAGGCTACGTCATCCTGCAACCCAACTACCGGGGCAGCACCGGCTACGGCGACGATTTTCTGCGCGATATGGTGGGCAGTTATTTCAACCAGGCGCATCTCGACGTCATGGCCGGCGTGGACTACCTCATCGAAGAAGGCATCGCCGACCCCGACCGCATGGTGAAGATGGGCTGGAGCGCCGGCGGACACATGACCAACAAGATCATTACTTTCACCGACCGCTTCAAAGCGGCCTCCTCCGGCGCCGGGGCGGTCAACTGGATCGGGATGTACGCCCAGAGCGACATCCGCACCTACCGCACCCCCTGGTTCGGCGGCTCGCCCTGGGAAGAGGACGCCCCGATCGACAATTACTGGAACAACTCTCCGCTGAAAGACATCAGCAAAGCCACTACGCCGACCCTGGTCATCGTCGGCGAGAACGACCCCCGCGTACCCATGCCCCAGTCGGTGGAGCTTTACCGGGCGCTGCGCAGTCTGGGCGTCGACACCCACCTGTACGTGGCGCCGCGCGAGGGCCACGGTTGGAGTGAGTTGCGACACCGGCTGTATAAGATCAATGTGGAGCTGGAATGGTTCGCCAAGTACGCGCTGGGAGAAGCGTACGAGTGGGAGGTCGTGGAGGAGTAATTTACTTTTTCTGAACAGGCCTCAATCTTTCTTCAACCGCCGAAAAGCCAGCAGCGTATCGTCATTCCGGCCGGCCAGCACCACCTGCTCGCCGTTCGCCAGCGTGAGCAGGGCCAGGCATCGGACGTCTCCGGGAGCGTAGAACCCGCTTTTTTGTGGGGCTACAACCGCAAACCCTTTGGCGACGCCTTCCAGGAGGAGTCCGTTGAGGGCGTCGTAGCGACCGGTATGCGTTTCCGTGGCGAAGGCGTTGCCGGCCAGCAGCAGGTCGGGGCGGCTGTCGCCGATAAAATCGGCGATCAGGAAACTGTTGACGGGCCCGAATTGGGCGGGCATGGGTAAGGGATGTACCGAGAACGCTGCGCCTTCATTTTCAATCCAGACACTCTCCAGGCAGTCGGCTTCGACCAGCTGTGACTGCCCGTTGGCTGCAGCCGGGAAAATATCGGCCCAGCCGGCTTCGGCATAGGTGGTGTAATCCCGGAATTTTTTGCGCAACGGATAGAACCAGCCCAGCATATCGTCTCGAAAGTGAACGGGTACTTCCTTGCCCTGTAGGTTGAAGGTCAGCACTGCGTCGGTGCGGCCGTTGCCGTCGAAATCGTTCTGGTAGAGGCGCACCGGGCCGGCAGTGCGGTAAGGGGTATTGTGTCCCAGGTTGCCCGCCACGAGGTCCGCGTCGCCGTCACCGTCGAGGTCGGCGGCGGTCAGGGTGTTCCACCAGCCGGTGGTATTGGGCAGGGTGCGGCGCTGAAAACCGTTCTCCTGCTGAAAAAAGATGGTGATGGGCGTCCATTCGCCGGCCACGGCCAGGTCGATGCGGCCGTCCCCGTCGAAGTCGGCCCAGGCGGCGTCGCCTATCCGGCCGGCTCGTTGCAGTTCGGGGCAAGCGGTTGCGGTGACGTCTTCGAATTTACCGTTGCGGTTCTCCAAAAGGAAGCTCTGCGGGATCCGGGCGTAATTCGTAGGAACGATGCGGCCGCCGACGAAGAGGTCGAGGTCGCCGTCACCGTCGTAGTCCGCGGAAACGACGCAGGCGGTGCTTTCCCGCATCGTCGGCAGAGCGGTGGGATCAAGCGAAAAACGACCGCGCCCGTCGTTGCGATACAGGCGGTCCTGATAGTATTGGGAGCCCGGCTTGAATTCGCTCCCGCCGCTGGCGATGTAAAGGTCGAGGTCGCCGTCCTTATCGGCGTCGAAGAGATGGCAGCCGAGGTCTTCTTCGTATTTGTCGGCTTCGGTGAGTGGTTGGGCAGAAAAACGCCCCTTGTTGTCCTGCAGAAAAAATTGACCGGATTGTTTGAACGCGCCGCCGATGAAAAAGTCTTCGCGTCCGTCGCCGTTGACGTCGCCCAGAGCGATATCTGGTCCGAGCTGCGTATGCTGATGCGGCAGCAGCGGCTGTACTTTAAATTCGGAATAATGGGCCTCGGAATGGCGATAGTCGAGCCCCATTTCGGAGCCTGCTGATGCGAATAGCGCATTAGTTCTCGGAAGTCGTTGAGGCGCAACGACCTGCGCGTCCGCTTGTCGGAGCGTCAGCAGCTGATCGGTCGCTACTTGCGTCAGGCGTTGTTCCCGGCCGTCGTTCCAGCGCACCGTTATGGAATCCAGGGTGGTTACGGCGCCTAATCCGAAGTGGAGTATCGGTTCGACTGTCGACTGAAAACCGCGGTAGGGGTTGTGTTCCTGGAACCATTGCCGGTCCTCGGCGTAGAGCCGCACTGTGGCGCCGAAGCCGGCGGGGTTGCCGGCGCGGCCCGCTAATTTGACCTTGAGGTAATGGCGATCGGTAAACGCTTCCGCGCGATTGCGATAGATAAAAGCCGGCCCCTGAGTGTTGTTGACGATGTAGTCGAGGTCGCCGTCATTGTCGAGGTCGGCCAGCGCGGCGCCGGTGGAGTAGGAAGGCTGGGTAAATCCCCATGCACCGGAGACGTCCTCGAAGGTCAGGTCGCCTTTGTTTCGGTAGGCGAAATTGGGGAGGTAAGCGCCGTCGATGCTGTTGATGGCGGCGAGCAGGGAGGCTTGCTGATCCCGGTTGTACCGGCCCTGGAGCAGGTTATTCATTTTGTAGGAAGCGAAATCCATATTCGTGATGTCGCGCGGATAGCCGTTGGTGATCAGCAGGTCGCGCAGACCGTCCTGGTCCAGGTCAGCGAACAGGGCGCTCCAGCTCCAGTCGGTGCTGTGGACGCCCGCCAGCTGGCCGATCTCGCTGAAATAGGGATCGCCCCCCGGCGTAATGCCCTGGTGCAACTGCAGGGTGTTGCGCACGTACTGGGGGAAATACCCGGTGAGCATTTCGGATCGAAAACGGTCGTATTTGATCGAGCCGATCATCAGCTTGCGCCGTTTGTTGTCCGGCGGCAACATATCGAGGGTCACGATATCCGGCCGGCCGTCGTTGTTGCAGTCGGCCGCGTCATTGCCCATGGCCGAGTAGCTGGTGTGGCGAAAAGCGGCGGCGGCGCGGTCGGTGAAAGTACCGTCCTGGTTATTGAGGTAAAGCAGGTCGTTCGACAGATAGTCGTTGGAGACGTAAATGTCGGGCCAGTTGTCCTGGTTAAAATCCTGTATTGCCACGCCCAGTCCGTAGCCTTCGGCGAGGATGCCGGCCGCGGCCGAAACGTCGGTGAAGCGCCCGCCTTCGTTGCGGTAGAGGCGGTCGGTATTGGGCGATTCGCCTTGTAGTTTTTTAGGGCGGATGACGTTGGGGCCCAGTTCTTCAGTGATGTTGGTGAGCAGGTAAACATCCAGGTCGCCGTCGCGGTCGTAGTCAAAAAAGGCAGCCTGCGTAGTATGACCGGTATCGGCCAGGCCATAGGCGGCGGCCCGTTCCACAAAACGCACCTCATCGCCTTCGCTTTCATTGATGTAGAGTTGATTGGCCCTTTGGGCCGGGCCGTACGGCCCGGCGAAGCACAAGTAAATATCGAGGCGGCCGTCGCTGTTGATATCCACCAGGGAGACACCTGTCGACCAACGCCCCTGCGTGGCTATACCGGCCCGGTCGGTGACGTCTTCAAATTGGAAATCGCCGCGATTCAGGTACAGCCGGGCTTCGGTCATATTAGCCGAAAAGAAAAGATCGGTTAGTCCGTCGTTGTTGAAATCGCCGGCGCCCACGCCCGCGCCATTGTAGAAATATTCGAAAGTGATGATGTTGAGCGCTTCGGTGGCCTGCAGGTCATTGGAGAACGTTACGCCTGTTTCCTCTGGAGAAAGAAGTTCGAGCAGGGGAGTGGCGGCTTCTTCTCGCGGTATTTCAGGTTGGCAAGCAGCCAGGAGCAAGCATAAAAGTATTGGAATATAATAGCTTATGAGTCGCACAGGCGGTGGATTTCGGGTGAAGGTAAAAACCGGGTGTAAACTGTACTTTAAAAAATGCTGAAGAATTTGTGTGTTGTTTCTCCAGGGGAAAGGAAGTCTTAAATTCGGGCCAAAAAGTGGTTCGTATGATTCGCCTGATCCTGTTCGTTTTCGCTTCTTTGGTACTGATCCGCCCGCTGGCTGCGCAAGAGGGGGCGCCTGCTTTCCGAAATGACCTGCAAACCAGTCGACTGCCCTGGACGGATCGCCCTTTTCACAATGATCCATCGCAGTTCCAGTTCGCCATCGTCACCGACCGTACCGGGGGGCATCGCGCCGGTATCTTCGGCAAAGCTATGGAGAAGCTCAACCTTCTGCATCCCGAGTTCGTGATGAGCGTCGGCGACCTCATTGAAGGGTATACCGAAAACCAGCAGGAGATCGATGCCCAGTGGGCGGAGTTCGACAGCATTCTCGCCCAGCTGCAGATGCGCTTTTTCGCCTTGCCGGGCAATCACGATATTTCCAACCAGGTGATGCGCGACGCCTGGCTGGAGCGCTACGGCCGTTCGTATTACCACTTCCGGTACGGCGATGTCCTCTTTCTGGCCTTCGACTCCAACGACGGCGACGGGGTGGCGTTCAGCCGGGAGCAACTGGATTATTTCAAAAAAGCGATCGCCGAAAACGACGACGTGCGCTGGACCATGCTGTTTATGCACCATCCGGTGTGGCGCTACCGCGAATTCAACGGCTTCGACGAGATCGAAAATGCGCTGGCCGACCGGCCGTACACGGTCGTCGCCGGACACGTACACCGCTATATGAAGTCGATGCGCCGCAACCGCAACTACTACACCCTGGCCACCACCGGCGGCGGCAGCCGGCTGCGGGGTCCGCGCCTGGGCGAATTCGACCACGTCACCTGGGTGACGATGACCGAAAGCGGCCCCGAGCTGATCAACCTGGAACTGGGCGGCATGCTGGCCGACGACGTGCTCAGCGAAGAAAACCTGCCTCTGGCCCAGGCGCTGATGCAGGCCGCCGAGATGCAATGCCAGTTGCTGGAGGTTGACGACAAAGCAGGCTTGGCTTACCTTAACGTTGAGAACCAGGCCGATAAACCCCTTTTCTTCAACGGCCGCTTTTACCATAATCACCATATCGACCCCGGCGTCGGCAAGGTGGAACTGGAAATCGCTCCCCGGTCGCGCAGCCAGGTGGTTATTCCGCTGACCAAAGATCCCGGCCGCTCCCGGACCGACATAGAACCGCTGGAACTTGCTTGGACGGCCGCTTTTGATTCTCCGGCGCTGGAGCCCGCTTTTGCTCTCAGCGGCGTCTACGAACTGCCCCTGGACGCCGCGGTAAAAGACTTGCGGTTTACCGAAATGTCGGTATTCCTGGCGGACCACGAAGTGACGCTGGCGCACGATTACCAGGACGTGCAGGTGCGCTACACCCTGGACGGCAGGGAGCCGACTCTCGCATCGTCGGTTTACGAAGGGCCGTTTCAGCTGCTGCAGACCACGACCGTCAAAGCGCGCCTTTTCGACGCGACGGGCAAGGCTCGCAGCGCCGTCATCGAAAAGACCTACCGCAAAGTGGAGCCTTACGCCCCCGTCGATCCCGGAAAGACCATCCCCGGCCTGGCGTATACCTACTACGAGGGCGCCTTTAAGAAGCTCCCGGATTTCGAAAAGCTGGAACCCGTAAAAAAGGGCGTAACCCAGGATTTTGACGTGGAGCACCTGGCGGCGGTGGAAGACCATTTCGCTTTCGTATTCGAGGGCTGGGTGGAAGTCCCGGCCGATGGCGTGTACACTTTCTACACCTATTCCGATGACGGATCCAAGTTGTACCTCCACGACGAGTTGGTCGTCGACAATGACGGTTCGCATTCGGCGCGGTTGCGCTCTGGCAACGTAGCCCTTCGCAAAGGCAGGCATCCCTTGCGCCTGGAGTACTTCGAGGATTATCTGGGCGAAAGCCTGCGCATCGGCTACGAGGGCCCGGACGGTGAACGGCGGGAACTGGCGCCGGGAGAGATGTTTTGCCGGCGGTAGAGCTTACCCGAATTATTCATTGGATTAATCTATTGCCGGCCGCCAATCTGCCCCGCTCACTCACCGTATCTGGGGATACCTGCTTGCAGCATGCAGGCGCCTGCATGTTGCGCGCCTGTGCGAACGCAAGCCTGCCAACCGGCATGACGAAGAACCCGTGAATAATCCGGGCTAACTTTTTCTCCGCTTAATTTCTTTGCGCAGCAGCCCCAGCTCCCGGCTCATCTGTCCGCCCACGGAAGTATTCTCTTCGGTGCGGCGCAGCAGGTAAGGGATCACCTCGCGCACCGGGCCGTAGGGCAGGTACTTTTCGACATTGTATCCGGCGCGCGCCATGTTGAAGCTCAGGTGGTCGCCCATGCCGTAGAGCTGGGCCGTGGCGACGTGGGGGTGATCGGGCGGCAGGTTGCGTTCTTCCATGAGTCGGACCTGCAGGCGCACGCTGTTCTCGTTATGCGTAGCGTTGCAGACGTACAGCTCGTCGACGCGGTCGAGGCAGAAGCGGAGGCCGTCGTTATAGGCCCGGTGCGTCCCTTCGATGGTGTCGTGGATGGGGGAGGGGTAGCCCATTTCGGCGGCTCGCCTTCTTTCCTTTTCCATGTAGGCGCCGCGCACCAGTTTGACGGCGCAGAGGTAGTGGTTGTCGCGGGCGTGCTCGAAAGAGTCGTGCAGGAATTGCAGCCGGTCTTTGCGATAGAGCTGTACGGCGTTGATGACGGTGGCTTTGCCGCGATTGTAGCGGGCCGACATATCCCAGGCGATCTGGTCGACGGCGCCTTGTATCCAGCTTTCTTCGGCGTCGATGTGGAGGCCGATGCCGGCGCGGAAAGCTGCTTCGCAGATCCGGTCGACGCGCCGGCGGCCGCGCTCCCATTCGTCGCGCTCGGCAGCGCTGAGGGATTCGCCCGCACTGATCCTGGCGAGCAGTTCAAAGCGAAAGAGCCCCGAGAGTTTGGTGCTGATGATGTGGATGGCCGCGTCGGCTTCGGCATAGCGCAGGGTCTGGGCCAGGTAGTCGGCCGTGCGGTTGAAGTCTTCTTCGGTTTCTTTTCCTTCCACGCCGTAGTCCAGAATGGTCTTGATGCCGTGGCGATCCAGGCGTTCGATTACCAGTCGCACTTCCCCAATGGATTCCCCGCCGCAAAACTGGCCGTAGATGGTATTTTTGACCAGGCCCTCGACGGGGAGTCCCCACCGCAACGCCCACTCGGCGAGCCGGCCGCCTGCTTTCACTAGCCAGGATTTATTCATCAACCAAAACAGCCAGTGTGCGCGGGCCAGTTCGGCGTCGCTGCGCTCGGCGAAGGCAATAGTCGTATTCTCGAAATCCGGCCGGGAGCGGTTCGTCATTGGTTCGATCATAGTAATACAGTTTCACCTAAAATTCTAATGTTCTGCTAGTCTGGAAAATGACTTTCATCATCGGCGAGGTTGATTTATGCACCCGTACTTTTTCAAGAATCGTAGCAAGCGATGACAATTATCATATGCTTCTTGATCCAGGCGAGGTATCTTATGCGTTGGCGGGCAGACGGTAAGCCGCACATCGGACGTTCCCGGAATTTTCGATATGTGGCCGCTCGCCTGCCCCAGATCGATAACCGAAACTTAAAATATGATCCGCGAGCTAAAAAGAACCAAGCTATTGGACAGCTTGTGGGCCTGCCAGGATGACCATCGCTGCATCAATGACGATGATGTTCAGCGTCTCGCCCACCAGTTTCAGCTGTCGGCGGTGGAGGTAGAGGGCGTCGCTTCCTTTTACCATTTTTTCCATAGCCAACCCGCCGGAAAGTACACCATTTACCTCAACAACAGCATCATGTCGGAGCTGGCCGGCTACCAGGAGGTGCGCCAGGCCTTCGAAGCGGCTACCGGAGCCAAGATGGGCGGCGTGAGCCCGGTCGGAAAGTTCGGCCTCTTCGATACGCCCTGTATCGGCCTGAGCGACCAGGAGCCCGCCGCGCTGATTAACTTCCTGCCCTTCACGCGCCTGACGCCTGCCCGCGTACGGCAGATCGTCGGCGCCCTGAAGCGCGACGTGCCGGTAGCGGAGCTCTGCGATGAGGTCGAAGACCCCATTCGCTACACGCCCGAACCGGAGCGCACCGTCTTTTTCCGGGATTACAAATTCGGGCGCAGCCTCGAACAGCTGCTGCGCCTTACGCCTCAGGAGGTCTTGGAGCAGATCAAAATATCCGACCTGAGCGGCCGCGGCGGCGCTTTCTTCCCTACCGGTCTGAAGTGGGAACTGTGCCGCAGCCACCCGGGCCCGCGCTACGTCGTCTGTAACGCCGACGAAGGGGAGCCGGGCACTTTTAAAGACCGGGCGCTGATGAACCAGATGCCGGGGCTGCTCATCGAAGGGATGATCATCGGCGGCTATGCGGTGGGCGCCGTGGAAGGCATCATCTACCTGCGGGCGGAATACCGCTGGCTGTTCTCCAAACTGCAAAAGGCCATCGACGACGCCCGCGAAGCGGGCTGGCTGGGCGAAAAGATCGGCTCCAGGGAGCCTTTCAAATTCAACATCCGCATTCAGCTCGGCGCCGGCGCTTACGTATGCGGCGAAGAGACGGCCCTGCTGGAATCGATGGAGGGCAAACGGGGCGAACCCCGCACCCGCACCTACTTCCCCGTCGAGCGCGGCTACCTGGGCATGCCCACCGTCGTGAATAACGTGGAGACTTTCTGCGGCGCGGCGCGCATCCTCGAACTGGGGGCTTACCACTTCCGGAGCCTGGGCACCCAGGCCAGCTCGGGCACCAAGATCATGAGCATTTCGGGCGATTGTAAGCGCCCCGGGCTCTACGAGCTGGAGTGGGGGATGAGTGTAGGCGAACTCATGGCGCTTTGCGGCGCGCAGGATCCTTATTTCGTGCAGATCAGCGGCCCGTCCGGGCAGTGTATCGGCAAGTCGGAACTCACCCGGCGCCTTTGTACGGAGGACTTGCTTTGCGGCGGCTCCATCATGGTCTTCAACAGCCAGCGCGATATTCTGCAGATCCTGCGCAACTTCAACGGGTTCTTTAAGCATGAATCCTGCGGCATGTGCACGCCCTGCCGGGCCGGCAATTTCATCTTCAGCCGCAAGCTGGAGAAGCTGCAAAATACCCTCGGCGCTCCCGAAGACGTCGTCGAGATGCGCAACTGGGGCCGTATGATGAAGCAGGCCAGCCGCTGCGGGCTCGGACAGACGGCGCCCAACGCGCTGCTCTACGCCCTGGATAAGTTCCCCGAATATTTCAATGATCTGGTCAATCACCCCGGCGGTAAATCGTTCGGCATCGACATCGAAAAGGCCGTAGCGGATTACCAGGTGATGACAAAAACCAACGGCGAATGAAAGACAAGATCACCATCTATATCGACGAGCGCCCCTTCCTGGTGAGCGCCAATCAGAATCTGGTAGAAGCGATTCGCGAGGTGGGGCTTTCGGTGCCCTCCTTGTGCTATTACGAACACATCAACCCACCCCTGGGCAGCTGCCGCGTCTGTACGGTGATGGTCAACGGCCGACCCGTAGCCGCCTGCACCACCCAGGTGCGCGACGGCATGGAGGTGCGCCTCAATACCGACCAGCTGGCGGATATGCGGCGAGCCGTCATAGAAATGATGTTCGCCGAAGGCAACCACTTCTGCCCGGCCTGCGAGAAAAGCGGCGATTGCGATCTGCAGGGGCTGGGCTATCAGCTGGGGGTTTCGGTATCCCGCTTCCCGCACCTCTTCGTCAACGAGACCATCGATTACCGGCCGGAGCGGATCATCATCGAACACAACCGCTGTATCCGTTGCCGCCGCTGCGTCGAGGAAATCTTTACGGAAGACGGCCACCGGGTATTTTCGTTCTCCAACCGCGGCAATACCACTACCGTAAGCATCGACTACGAACAGGAAGCGAAGCTGAGCGAGCGGGAGGCGCTCAACGCCATGCACATCTGTCCTACCGGCGCCATCCTGGTGCGGGGCAAGAGCCTGGCGCGACCGCGCGGAGAACGCAAGTACGACAAAGGAACGCCGGAGCCCATCCTGCGCGTGCCGGCCCACGAACGGGAACGCATCGCCAGCCAGCGTAAGAAGACGATCGCTACCACCTCCCTGGCCGGTTGTTTCGGCTGCCATATGTCGATGCTGGACATCGACCTGGAACTGGCCGATCTGGTCGACCTCGTGGAGATCGACAAATCACCGCTCACCGATAAAAAGCGGTTCGACCAGCGATGTGATATCGGCATCATCGAGGGCGGATGCTGTAACTCGGAAAATATCGAAGTGCTGGAAGACTTCCGGAAAAATTGCGACGTACTGGTGGCCGTCGGCGAATGTGCGATCTGGGGTGGATTGCCGGCCATGCGCAATTTTATTCCGCTGCAGGAGTGCCTGGAGGAAGCCTATCAAAACACGGCTACCGTGGAAAAAGGCAAAACCGTGATCCCGGCCCACGAAGATCTGCCGCAAATGCTCGACCGGATCTACGCCTGCAACGAACTGGTGAAGATCGACTACTACGTGCCTGGCTGCCCGCCGGACGCCAGCCACATCTGGAAAGTGGTCAAGCACGTGCTCTTCGGCGAGCCGTACACGGTGCTGCAGGAAGAATTTAAATACGACTAGTGTCTATGTCGGAGAAAGAATACGTGCAGTACCAGATCAGCCGCTACTGGATGTACTTCTTTTCACAAGCCACCCGGCAGCCGGCGCGGGTCTTGCTGTACGGCGTGGATGGAAAATTGCGCGGCGACGTCTGGTTCCTGGCCGACGGCGTAGAACTGCCGGGGCCCGTGGTCAGCTCGCAGGAGGGCAAAAGCGGAGCGGTGGAATACGAGGTGAAAATGTATCACCCCATGCACCAGTTGCTTCCCCTGGTGGACATCCTTCGCCACGAAGACCCCATCAACCTGTACTTCAATCCGCGCAACGGCAAAGGCGGCATCGTAACCGGCGTGGAAGCGGTAGGGGAAGGGGAGTAGGATAAGCGCCTGGTATTCAGATCAACGACACCCAGGCGGGCGTAAACATGAAATATTCCGGGCCGCAAGCGGCCCGCACATCAAATAAAACCAAGGGCTATGTCGCAGAAGATAACCATCGATCCGGTAACGCGCGTGGAAGGACACGGAAGGGTGACCATACACCTCGACGATGCCGGTCAAATCAGCGAATCGCATTTTCATGTTGTTGAATTTCGGGGTTTCGAACGCTTCATTCAGGGCCATCCCTACTGGGAAGTGCCGGGCCTGGTGCAACGCCTCTGCGGCATCTGCCCGGTGAGTCACCACCTCGCGGCCGCCAAGGCCATCGACCGGCTGCACGGCCTCAACCCGGAAGACCTTTCGCCTACCACCGACAAGCTGCGGCGACTGCTGCACTACGGGCAGATCTTCCAGTCGCACGCCCTGCATTTCTTCTACCTGGCTTCGCCCGACCTGCTGTTCGGCTTCGATGCGCCGGCCGCACAGCGCAACGTGGCGGCCGTAGTGAAAGCTAACCGCGAGTTGGCCCGGCAGGGGATCCTGATGCGCAAATTCGGGCAAGAGATAATTAAGGCGCTGGCCGGCAAGCGCATCCACGGCATCCTGGCGGTGCCCGGCGGCGCGCACAAGACGCTGACCAGCGAAGAGCGCGATTATTTCCTCGACGGGAAAGATATTCCTTCCATCGACACCATGATCGAGTGGACGCTAGGGGTGATCGCCTTCCTGCGCCAGTATCACGAAGACAACCGGGCGCTGGTCGATTCCTTCGCCGTCTATCCTTCCGGGCACCTCGGCCTGGTGCGCGACGACGGCGCCCTGGAGCTCTATAACGGCCGGATGCGGGCCATCGACGCCGAAGGCAATCGCACCCTCGACGATATTCCCGATACCGAATACGCAGAATATTTCGCCGAAGGCGTAGAACCCTGGACCTACCTCAAATTCCCCTACCTGCGCCACCTCGGCCGCGAAAAAGGATGGAACCGGGTGGGGCCCCTGGCGCGCCTCAACGTCTGCGATTATATTCCAAGCCCGCTGGCGGAAGCCGAACGGAAACATTTTGCCGCGATCACCGACGGAAAGCCCAACAACCGTAGTCTGTACTACCACTGGGCGCGCTTGATCGAAGTGCTGCACTGCGCCGAACTGATGCGCGATCTGCTGCTCGACGAGACCATCCTCGGCGACGACCTGCTGCGCGAGGGCGAACGCCGGCCGGAAGGGATCGGGGTCGTGGAAGCGCCCCGCGGAACGCTGATCCACCATTACCGGGCCGACGAAAAAGGGATGGTGACCAAGGCCAACCTCATCGTCTCGACCACCCACAACAACGAAGCAATGAACCAGGCCGTAAGGGAAGTAGCGAGCACGCACCTCGCCGGCCGGCCGAAAATAACCGACGCTATGCTCAATCAGGTGGAAGTCGCCATCCGGGCGTATGACCCCTGTCTGAGCTGCGCCACCCACGCCCTCGGGCAGATGCCCCTGCGGGTGACGGTATTTGATCACCAGGGAAAAGTGACCGATGAAAAAATTAAAGGATAAACGACAACTTCTGATCGCAATCGGCAATGTAGGGCGCCGCGACGACGGCCTGGGCTGGGCTTTTGCCGACGCCCTCACCGATTTTGAAGGCGATATCGAATACCGCTACCAACTGCAGGTGGAAGACGCCGAGCTGATCCGCTTTTACGACTGCGTCTGGTTCGTAGACGCTGACCGCGGAGAAGAAGCGGCGCCCTTCTCCTTGCAAGCCTGCAAGCCCGCCGCCGACTTTGCCTTCAGCACCCATGCCCTGGCGCCGGAAGCGGTACTCTATCTCTGCGCCGAACTGTACGACGCCGAACCGGAGGCCTGGCTGCTGGGTATCAAAGGCAGCGAGTGGGCGTTGCAGTGCGGATTGTCGAAGCCGGCGCAGGCCAATCTGGAGGCGGCGCTTGCGCATTTTCAACCGGTTTCTGCAGCGCCGGTTTAATTTCGGCGCCGCTTTCGCCGTTCTGGGCTAAATTTTGCATTTTTACCGTTGCTAAACCCAAAGCGATTGGTTGCACCTTTTGTCCATCCACTTACCTACAACCATCACCTTTTGCCATGATCAGCGTTGAAGCGGCTACTCAGATTGTATTGGAACATGCGATTACTCTGCCCACGGAATCGGTAGCTCTTGAAAAAGCACTGGGGCGGTTATTGCGGGAAGACCTGGTGGCCGACCGCGATTTTCCGCCTTTCGACCGGGTTACCATGGACGGCATCGCCATCGATTATAAGGCTTTTGCGGCGGGAACGCGGCAGTTCCCCATCGCGGGGGTCGGCGCGGCCGGTGCGCCGCAGGCCCGGCTCGCGGATGCGCAACAGTGTATCGAGATCATGACCGGTGCGATGTTGCCGGCGGGCGCGGATACGGTGATCCGCTACGAAGACCTTAAGGTAGAGAACGGCACGGCTACCGTGCTGACGGAGGAATTGCGGCAAGGTCAGAACGTACACCGGCAGGGCGTCGACCGCTCGCGCGGCGCCGTCGTGGTGGAGGCCGGAGCCGCACTGTCGCCCGCCGAGCTGGGCGTAGCAGCCACGGTGGGTAAAGCCCGGCTGCAGGTAGCCCGCCCTCCAAGGGCGATCATCATTTCCAGCGGCGACGAACTGGTGGAAGTCGCGACGAAGCCGGCGCCTTACCAGATCCGCAAATCGAACGTCTACCGCTTGCTGGCTACCCTGAAAGGCTGGGGTATGGAAGCAGATACCGCCCACCTGTTCGATGATCGGGACGTGATCCGGGAGAAGCTGGCGCCGATCCTGGCTGCTTACCAGGTCGTCATCATGAGCGGCGGCGTCTCCAAGGGAAAGTTCGACTATTTTCCGGAAATCCTGGCCGAGCTGGGGGTCGAAAAACTGTTCCACCGCGTCCGGCAGCGGCCGGGCAAGCCGTTCTGGTTCGGCAAAGCGCCGAGTGGGGCTGTCGTTTTTGCCCTGCCGGGCAATCCGGTATCTTCCTTTATGTGTACGCATCGCTATTTTTACCCCTGGTTGCGGGCCTGTCTGGGGCAATCCGAGGCCGCTCCGCCACACGCCATTCTGGCCGAGCCGGTCGATTTCAGGCCCGATCTGACCTATTTCGTGCAGGTCAATCTGCGTCATACGGTCGACGGGCGGACCATAGCCCATCCGATCCAAGGCCACGGTTCAGGCGACCTGGCCAACCTCGCCCGGACCGATGCTTTTCTGGAACTGCCGCGCGGTCGCGACCGCTACCCGGCAGGAGAAGCATTTCGGATCATACCTTTTCGATAAAAGCTTTTTGATTTGGGTTTACTTTCGTAATTTTGCGTCCCGGCAGAAAAAGCAGGAACCCTCGCCGGGTTCAGCCGGTTTATGGATAGCATCCGGCTCCGTAGTACAAGGGATAGTATGCGGGTTTCCGGAGCCCGAGATCCAGGTTCGAGTCCTGGCGGAGCTACGTAAATAAAGCCCAACGAACTGAGTACATCAGTAAGTTGGGCTTTTTTTTTGGGGCGGCGTTAAGTCAAGGCATTTCGCCGCCACTCACGGTCACCTGGTCGAATACCGCGTGCGTAATCGCATTAACGGAAGTGCTTTCTACCATCAAACCGGCCAGGACGCAGTCGCCGGTATTCAGGGTAGTCTGGAAAGCCAACTGCCAGCTCATTCCGTTGGAGGATGTATAGCCGGTAAATTGAGAACCATTGCGTTCCAGCTTCAGCCAGGAAGCGCCGAAGCGCGGGATCTGCTGTGGCACCAGGGCAGCTCCGGGGGTCATTCGTACGCGGCGGTAAACCATATTGCCGAGTTTCGTGACGAGGGATACCTGCCGGTCGCCGGCTTCAAGGCTTTCGCGGATCATCAGGCCGGCAAACCCGGGTGCGCCGCCCTGCGCTTCGAGCGATTGCAGATGAGCGATCAACACGCCGTCACCGCATAGCTCCCGGAAGGCGAAACCGGCGCCGTCACTTTGGAGCGCCGGCGCGTACCCGGAAGTGGTAAGGCGCCACTCTTGATCATTCCAATCGTATGCCGCCGAGCTCGTTACCCCGCCGATGGGTTGTTCCTGCCATGCGCCGGGTAAAGTGCAGGCGCCGCTTCCGTCCGCACAGAATTCGGACCATGAATTGGGGAGGGTGTTGACATTAAACAGGTAAACGAAAATAGGCCCGCAGAGGCTCTGAGCGCCAGGCTCGAAACATTGGATTTGCGTATCGCTGAAGTCCACGTATTCTATGCTAGGAAGGTGGGTGAGGGCCGGCAAACGGGTCAGAGGGTTGCCGGAAAGATCGAGAAACCAAAGCCTGTCAAGATGAGAAAAGTCGGGTACGTGACTGAGCAGGTTTTGACCCAAAATCAAACTGCCGAGATAAGGCAAATGATTAAAATCGGGAATTCCGGTCAGCTTATTTGTGTGGGCAGCTAGTGTCCTGAGTCTACCCGTTCCGCTGAAATCGGGAAGTGTTTCCAACTGGTTTTCGCTCAAACGTAATGACCTGGCCTGCTTCACAATAGATGCCCGTCCAGCTATCCACACAAGGGTCGCTCGCCGGGTCGCTTACCGGCCAGTCTAGGTTGCCGGTCGATTCCAATTGTTGGTAAAAACTCACGAGTGCGGCGCGTTCTCCCGGAGAGGTAGGAGTGCCGTTATCGTGGCGGAATTCGACTTTCAGCAGGCTGTCGAAAGCGTTCTCGGATTGGGGAGCTGGGGTCGTTTCCGGTTGGGGCTGATCGGGCAGTATGGGCTCCTTCTTCTGGCAAGCCAGGGCCGTGAGCAATACGGCCGCGATCCATACAAATTGCTTTTTCATGATTATCGGTTTTGGAAAAAAAGCGATTAATGAAGGCCGTGAGGAGCAGCTTTTCGGTTCGGCAAAGGCAGTGTTCGGAAAGGCGAGGCGGTTCGATTTGGTGGGAATGATAAGCTTAAAACTGGAAAAATGCAATGACGAACATCATCTGTCGCTCCGGATTCGGTATCAGGTCATCGACGCGATCAGTTGCTGCACCTGCCCGGCCAGATTGGGCAGGACTTCCTGCGAAACCTGCTCCCCGACGTCCGGGAAAGCCCAGTAGGTGACGCGATCGGCCCATTCCGGAAAATACTGCTGCATCATGGGCTGGTGCTCGGTGGCGTGCATGAGAATGGTCTGGGAAGCCTTCCGGAAATCGCCGGCCTCGAGTTGTACGGGAAAAACGGCCGGCTCGGGCAAGGGGATGCCGAGCTCCTCCAGGTAGCGGACCGTAAAGATCGAAAGGGGGCCTTTGCCGGCATTGTGGTTTTTGAAAACTTCGAGTCCCCGCGAGAAGGCGCGGGCCCCCAGCCCCTGCTTGCGGGCAAGGTGATTGAAATAGATCTCGGCAAAGCGGCTGCGGTAAAAGTTGCCGGTGCATACGAAAAGCAGATGTTCCATAGGTTGTTGAACGAGCAGGCGTTAAAGAAGAATGATTAACCTTAATACTGCCGCTTCTTATTTTTTAATTATTCCGTTCTATTTCCGGAACAGGGCCCAGCACGTCCTCTATACTCATATACTTTATCTCCCCCAGGTTGAGCGCCTCCACTCCTTCGGCGATGGCGGAGCGGTCGCCGACGATCACCAGGATCATATTCCCGGGGTCGATGTAGATGCGGGCCGCACGCTCGATATCGGTTTCCATTACGGCCAGCAATTTGCTGACGTGTCGGTTGAGGTAGTCCATGGGCAGTGAGTAGAAGATGACGTCCGAGACGTTGCCGGCGATCGATTCGATGCGTTCCAGCTCACTGGGAAAGCCGAAAGCCTGGTAATTGCGCGCCTTTTCGGCTTCTTCGGCCGTCACTTCGTCGATGGCCGCCAGCTCCTTGCGAAATTCGGCGATCGCCGGGGCGGTCACGTCCGTTTGCACGCTGGAGGCGGCGATGAAGTAGCCCTTGCCGCGGGGCTGGTAAAAGCTCGATCCGGCGCCGTAGGAATAGCCGTGCTCTTCGCGGATATTCTGGTTGAGGCGCGAGGTGAAGCTGGCGCCAAGGATGGTGTTCATCAGGGTAATCGGATATTCGTCTTCATTGGTGCGGCTTACGCCGGGATGGCCGAAATAAAGCACCGATTGGGCGGCGCCGGGCTTGTCGATGAGATAGGTCCGGAAACCTTTGATGCTTGGCGGTTCGGGCGTAGACAGCATCTTGCGTTTGCCGCCCGTCCAGGAGCGGAAGTATTTTCTGAGCTGTCGCTCGGCCTCGCCTTCGGTGATGTCGCCTACGACGACCAGAAAGGCGTTGGCGGGGGTAATGAATTCCCGATGGAAATCCTTGAGTTCATCGGTGGTCAGGCTGTTCAGGCTTTTTTCGGCGCCGTCGGCGGGACGTCCGTAAGGGTGATTTTCTCCGAATACCAGCTGTCGGAAAGCCGCACGAGCGATGGCCTGCGGCTCGTCGTGGGCCTGGGCCAAGTCCACCAGGTACTCGGTGCGCTTGCGTTCGAGTTCATCGGCTTCGAAGCGCGGGCGCAGGACGATGTCGGCGAAAAGCGGCATGGCCTCGTCGAGGCGGCTGACCGGTGAGAACAAGCGAACGCCGAGTTGTTCGCGCCCGGCAAAACTATTGAGGGATATACCCAGAAAATCAATTTCTTCGGCCAGTTCGAGGGCGTTGCGTGCACCGGCGCCTTCGTCCATGAGCTCCGCCGTCATCGCCGCCAGCCCTTCTTTTCCGGGCGGATCGAAAATACTGCCGGCGTTGAAGACGAGGTTGAACTGGACAATGGGCAGGTCGTGCTTTTCCACAAGGAAAACGGGCAGGCCGTTATCGAGCACGAATGACTGTATTTCGGGTAACTCCAGCGCGCCGGGTTTTCCGACTTCGGGATAGGCGCTGCGGTCAGCTTGCTGGGCAGTAAGCAGGCCTGCGGCAGCGATCGTGAAAAACAGGATCAGGATCTTTTTCATGATTAGCGGGTGGTTTGCGATACGGCTAAATTGGGTTCACCTTTCGGAACGATGCTCAGCACAAAGCGCTGTTGCGGATTCAGATAGCGCTTGGCGATCGCCGAAATATCGGGGGGCGAGAGGGCGCGGTAGCGGCTGATGTCTTCATTCGCCCAGTCCGGATTACCGGCGTAATAATAGTAGCTATTGAGGGCGTCGGCCCGCTGACCCAGGGTCTGAAAGCGTCGCAGGTAGCTGGTTTCATATTGATTGACCCCGCGCTGCAGCTCCCGTTCGGTGGGCGGAGCATTGCGCAGGTTTTCGACCTCGGCGTCGATCACTGCCCGCAGCTCATCGAGGGTATGACCCGGGCGTGCGGTGGCGAAGATAACGAAAAAGGACCCCAGGGCCTGGCTGTTCTGGAAAGCGTATACGTCTTGAGCGATGCCCAGCTCATAAACCAGCTTCTGGTAAAGCCGCGAGTTCTTACCGTCGGTGAGCAGCCCGGCGATGATGTCCATGGCTGCATCTCCGGGAGCGAAGCGCGCCGGGCTGTGGTAAGTCAGGTACAGGCGCGGCAGTTGTACATTGTCCTCGAGCGTGGCGTAGCGGGTTTGGTTGAGCTGAGGCGTCGGAGCATTCGGCCGCTGTACCGGGTCGCCTGCCGGGATCTCCGAAAACCAGTATTTGACCCGTTCCAGGGCCTCGGCCGGATCGATGTCACCGGCGATAACGAGGGAAGCGTTATTTGGCGAATAATAGAAATTGAAAAACTCCCGAACGTCTTCGTAAGAAGCCGCCGTCAGATCGTCCATATATCCGATCACGGGCCAGTGGTAGGGGTGGTTTTCGGGGTAAATATTTTCAACGATGGTCTGCCAGGCCAGTCCATAGGGTTGGTTTTCGTAGCGTTGACGCCGTTCATTCTTGACCACGTCGCGCTGGCCGTCCACTTTTTCCGGCGACATAGCGTCGAGGAGATAGCCCATGCGGTCCGATTCCAGGAACAGGGCGACATCGAGAGCGCTAGAAGGCAATACCTCGTAGTAATTGGTGCGGTCGGTGGTCGTAGAGCCGTTATTGGAGCCGCCCACGGCTTCGAGGAGGTTGTCGAAGTCGCCTTCGGCTACGTTGCCGGAACCTTCGAACATGATGTGCTCAAAAAGGTGGGCGAAGCCGGTGCGGCCCGGCTTTTCGTAACTCGATCCGACGTGGTACCAAACGTTCACGGCCACCATGGGCACGGTATGGTCTTCGTGGAGGATGACGGTCAGGCCATTGTCGAGGGTGTGCAGCTGGTAAGGGAGCGATAGTTCGGTCTGTCCGGCAAGGCCCAGGGTGCTGAACAGGATTAGGGCAAAAGTTTTCAGGAGGTTCATATCCCTGTTTTTGCTGCTAAATATCGATTTTTTCAGAGAGTTGAGGGGGCAAATCCTGCTTTCGTTTGGAAAAAAGTAGACCAAAACAAGAAAAACACGGACCAACAGTCCGTGTTCAGACTTTTTCAAAAGCTCCCGGAATGAGGTCAATCCATTAGGTATTGGCTTTTTTCAGAAAAAAGCGACCGACCACGGGCAGCTCTTTCCTTTTGATCAAGGTAACGGCAGCGGTGCTGAGGAAGACGACTACGGCCAGCCCGAAGAGCGTGCCGCCGTCGTTATTGAAGTTGACGCCGAGGATCGTCAGGTGGGAAAGCAGGGCCCCGCTGATGACGCCCATTCCCACTAAACCGCCCAAAGCAGTGGTTCGGGGCACGAGCAATAGTATGGCGGTGATGAGTTCCACAACGCCCAACCCGATCCGGCCGAAAGGCTCAAGACCGAGCGTGCTGAAAAGCAATACGCTGTCGGGATGAGCGGTGAATTTGAAAAAAAGCGTTTGCAAAAAGATAACCGCGGCCAGGATGGCGGCAATGCGTGCGATGGTGTTGGCTTTCATGATTTCTTAATTTTTCTTGTACAAAATTGCGCCAAACTCCGCAGCTGAATTGTTCCCTTCGTAACACTTCAGCATAACCGCTGTCATTGCAGTGACAAATGGTCGGGAACAACCGGATTCCCGAACGCATCAAATCCTTATCACACGTACATTGCCAATTCTCATCGTTCTTATCCCACCACTACGTCCGCCGGTTTGCTGAACTCGAACGCAGCGCCCAGGCCCGGGGCGTCGGGCACGGTGATCCTGCCGTTTTGCGCCAAAGTAATACCGCCCTTTACGGGATCTTCCGCGAGCATAAGCGGGCTGTCCATATCGAAATAGCGCACCACCGGCCGGGCCAGACAGAAGTGGGCGAGGGCGGTGATGGCCAGCCGCGATTCCGAGAAGCAACCGACCTGGCAGGGCAGCCCGGCGGCTTCCGCGATGGCGGCGATGGCCAGGGCGTGGTGCAGCCCCCCGGCTTTGGTGAGCTTGATGTTGAAGGCGTCGGCGGCGTCGGCCTGCAGCAGTCTTATGGCGTCGTGCGGATCGAAAAGCGATTCGTCGGCCATGATCGGGACCGGGCTGTTGCGACGCAGCGCGGCGGCGCCGGCCACATCCCAGTAGGGCAGGGGTTGTTCACAGTATTCGACTTCGAGCTCCGGCATGGCGGCCAGGACGCGGCGCGCCGTCAGCGGGTCCCATCCCTGATTGGCGTCGGTGCGCAGCGGGATGCCCGGGCCCAGCGCCCGGCGAATGGCGCGGAGCCTGGCGATGTCCCGGTCGGCGGTTTCTCCGAGTTTTATTTTCAGCGTTTCGAAGCCCGCTTCCCGGAAGCGCAGGGCCGCTTCCGCCATTGCCTCCGGCGTCCCGATGCCGATGGTCATGTCGGTGATCAGTTGGCGGTCGTTTAGTCCGCCGAGAAAAGCATATAGCGGCAGGCCCGCCCGGCGCGCCGCCAGGTCGTGGAGGGCCATATCGATGGCGCTCTTCACCGCGCGTTGCCCTCGCACCACTCGTTCCAGGCGTCGCACGGCGGTGGCGACGGCGGGATGGGGAAGATCGAGGAGCGCTTCCCCCAGTTGCCGGGCCACTGCCAGCCCGGTGGCCTGAGTTTCGCCGGTGAGCGTCTGGTAGGGGCTGCACTCACCCCAGCCGGAGAGGCCGTCGTCGGTGGTGATCCGAACGGCGATGTTACCAGCTGTAGTGATCGTTTCCGTAGCGATCGCAAAGGGCGTATGGAGGGGAATGTCGAGGGCGAAAAATTCGAGTCGGCGGATCCGCCGGACGGATGGTCCCATCTTTTTCTGCGGAAGATAGGGAATTAACAAAACTTTAAAGCCCGCACCGCCTTCGAGTGAACGGCCCGGACGGATGCGTCGGCATACCGCTTGGATTCGCCGACCGGCGGCCGGCGAGGCCCGAAGGCCTTAATCGTTGGGTGTGGGATTGAAATTTAGTAGCTTTGCAGGCGTTTCTTTATCGTAAACTTTTTTATGTCGGTAATCGTAAAAGAAATAACCAAGACATACGGCGAGCAGCGAGCGGTCGACCGGGTGAGTTTCGAAGCCAAAGCAGGGGAAGTGCTGGGCTTCCTGGGCCCCAACGGCGCGGGTAAAACCACCACCATGAAAATTATCACCGGTTTCATCCCCGCCACGGAGGGAGCGGTGACGGTCTGCGGCTATGAGGTCGAGGCCGATTCTATGGAGACGCGCCGCCGCATCGGGTACCTGCCGGAACACAACCCCTTGTACGGCGACCTGTACGTACGGGAATACCTGCAGTTTGTCGCCCGTCTGCATCGCCTCGGCAACGCAAGGGCGCGCATCGACGAGATGATCCAGGTTACCGGCCTGGAGCGCGAGCAGCACAAGCCGGTGCGGGCCCTGTCGAAAGGCTACCGGCAAAGAGTGGGACTGGCGCAGGCGATGCTGCACGATCCGGAGGTGCTGATCCTCGATGAGCCGACTTCGGGGCTCGACCCCAATCAGCTGGCCGAGATCCGGCAGTTGATCCGGCAACTCGGCGACCGGAAGACCGTCGTTTTCTCCACCCATATCATGCAGGAGGTGCAGGCGGTATGCGACCGGGTGCTGATCATCAACAAGGGGCGCATCGTCGCCGACGACCCCATCGAAAAGCTGCAAAACCGCATCTCGGGAGAAACGATCGTCACCGTAGCGTTCGACCGCCCGGCCTCGCAGGAGCGGCTCGCCGACCTGCCGCACGTCCGGCAGGTCGAAAACCTGGGGCGCCACCGCTGGAAGATCGTCGCCGCTGCGGATACCGACATCCGCCCCGATCTGTTCCGCTTCGCAGTGGATCAGCAATTGGTTTTGCTGGAAATGCACAAAGAAGAATTCAGCGTAGAGGACGTTTTCCAGCAACTGACGCGTTGACGATTTTAATCAGGAGCTCGATGAATACACTGCGCACCTACTTTTTGATCGCTATTTTCGGGACGCTCGGCTCGGCAGCCTCCGGACAGGAAGATTCGGTGCTCATCACCAAAAACTTCAAATTCCGGGACGGCGTATACCTCACGCTGGCGCAATGGCAGGCGAATCGCCCGGCCTATTCCTGGGAAGAGGTCGATGCGCTCCTGGCAACTAATCCCCAAACTTTCCTCACCCAGGTCGAAAAGATCCGGGTGCGGGCGAGCGGTGAGAGGATCAACCCGGACAGCCTGTGGGGGATCTGCCTGGCCGGTATCCCCTACGTGCGCATTCCGAAAGAGGAAGCCAATAAAGAGGTGCCGACCTTCGCCGGATTGCGGGTGCGCGGAAAGATTTGCTATTTTTCTTATCCCTCCGAAGTGAAACGACAGGTTAAGGTGACGGCCTACAACCCGCTGACCAAGCGGCCTTTCCGTTCGGGCTACGTCGACCGCAGCGAAACGGTCGATCAGGAGCAGATGCTTGACTTCACTACGGGGGAGGTCGCTCCTTTTGAGGTCGGCGCCTTTCTGGAGTGGATTACCGACGATGCGCAACTGGTGGAAACGGTATTGGCGCTGCCGGATGAGGAGCAAAAGGAGAAACTTTTCAAGTGCCTGCTCATTTACGTCGATCGCCACCCGGTTTATGTCATCAGCGATTAAATAACCATCGATGTACAGCATATTCCTAAAAGAGGTCAACACGTTTTTCAGCTCCCTGATCGGGTACCTGGTCATCGGAGGTTTCCTGGTGATCATGGGGCTGATCATGTTCGTTTTTCCCGATACCAGCCTGCTCAATTACAACTACGCCAGCCTCGGGCAGCTGTTTGAGATCGCTCCGCTGATCTTCGCTTTTCTGATCCCCGCGATCACCATGCGTTCCTTTTCCGAGGAGCAGCAATCGGGCACCATCGAGCTGCTGACCACCCGGCCGCTGAGCGACCTGGAGATCGTGCTGGGAAAGTATTTCGCGGCGCTCCTGCTGGTGGCCTTTGCGCTGCTGCCTACTTTGCTCTATTACTACACGGTATATCAGCTGGGGTCGCCGCCGGGCAACATCGACGCCGGCGCGGTGGCGGGCTCTTATCTGGGACTGCTGTTGCTCGCCGGCGCTTTCGTGGCGATCGGCGTTTTTGCCTCTTCGCTGACCGACAACCAGATCGTAGCTTTTATTCTGGCTACCACCCTTTGTTTTTTATTCCACTGGGGCTTTTATTTCTTCAGCCGGCTGCCCACTTTTGTGGGGCGCATCGACGACCTGGTGCAGATGATCGGCATCGACTACCACTACGAATCGATCAGTCGCGGCGTGATCGATACGCGCGACGTGGTCTATTTCTTTTCGTTGATCTGCTTTTTTATTGCCGCGACGCTCGTGTCGCTGGGGCGCAGGAAATGGGATTAGAAAATGGCAAAGCAAAAAAATATCAACCGGAAATGGCAATCGCTCCTGCAACTGCTGCTGCTGGCCGGTATCCTGATATTCATCAACATCCTGGCCAATGCACGCCTGGGAGGAAGGGCGCTTTACGCGCAGCTGGACATGACCGAGGAAGGCCGGTTTACCCTTACCAAGCCAACCCGTGAGCTGCTTGCCGACCTCGACGACGTGGTTTTCGTCAGGGTTCTATTGGAAGGAGAATTCCCGGCGGGCTTCAAACGGCTGCAAAAAGCCAGCCGCGAAATGCTGGAGGATTTTCGCAGCGAATCCGGCTTCATCGAATTCGAGTTCGAAGATCCCGCCGCAGGCTCCACCGAGCAGATCAACGCCCGCCGCCGGGAGCTGGCCAAGATCGGCGTGATCCCGACCAACCTGCGGCTGAAAGACAAAGAAGGTACTTCCGAGCGGCTGATCTACCCCTACGCCATCTTCTATTACAAGGGGCGTCAGGCTGCCGTCAATCTGCTGGAAAATGAAATCCCGGGCGTTTCTCCCGAAGTGATCCTCAACAACTCGGTGGGGCTGCTCGAATACAAATTCGCCAACGCCATCCAAAAGCTGGAAAACGACCGCAAGGCGACCATCCTGTTCACAGCCGGGCACGGCGAGCTGACCCCGCTGGAAACCGAAGACCTGGAAGAGTCGCTGGAGCCTTTTTACAATACGGGCCGCATCGTGCTCGACAGCGTGGTGAGCATCGGCGAGGAGGCGGCGGCCCTGGTGGTGGCCAAGCCGCGTTTCCCATTTTCCGAAAAAGATAAATTCAAGATCGATCAGTACGTGATGCGCGGAGGCAAGATCCTGTGGCTGATCGACGCCATCGATGTCAACCTCGACAGCCTGCGCGGCCGCCGACAGTTTGCGCCGGTCGATTATCAGATCAACCTGGACGATCTGCTGTTTAAATACGGCATCCGGATCGAACCCAACCTCGTGCTCGATCTGCAGTGTTCCCGCATTCCGCTGGCGGTGGGGTCCGTGGGCAACGCCCCGCAGTTCGATCTGTTCCGTTATCCCTACCACCTGCTGGTGACTCCGCGCAGCCGTCACCCTGTGGTGCGCAGCCTCGGCGCCGTCAACTTCTTTTACGCCAGCGCCCTGGATACCGCCGTTCAGACCAAAACCGGCGTTCGCAAGACCGTACTCTTGACGTCATCCGAGAATTCGCGGCTGCAATACCTGCCGGTAACGCTGGATTTCGAGTTTTTGCGCTACAAACTGGACCCCGCCAAGTTCAACAAACCTCATCAGCCGGTGGCGATGTTGCTGGAGGGCGTTTTCCCGTCGATGTACGAAAACCGCGTCACCGGGGAAATGCTGGGCGGGCTGGAAGCATTGGGTTTGGACTTTTTGACGCAAAGCGTGGAAAATAAGATGATCGTCGTCTCCGACGGCGACGTCGCCAAAAACCCGGTCAACCCGCGTAACGAATCGTATAGCCCGCTGGGATATAATGAGTTTGAGAAATTTCAATTTGCGAATAAAGATTTTATCACCAACGCCCTCGAATACCTGCTCGACGAAAGGGGCGTTATCGAGGCGCGCGGCAAAGAAGTGCGCCTGCGCTTGCTGGATACCGTCAAAGCCCAGGAGGAGGAAACGCGCTGGCGCGTGCTGAATATCCTTGCGCCCCTGACTTTCCTGGGCCTGTTCGGCTTCGGTTACAACTGGCTGCGCCGGCGCCGCTACGCCGGATAGTATTTCTGATCACAAACCTGAAGAAAAATGAATAGGACCATATTATTGCTCATCGCCTTTTTGCTGCTGGGCGGGCTCACGACCTGGTACCTCGTAGACGGAGACGATGAAAAGACGACCCTGGCCGGGGCGGACCGGCGTTTTGCCGTAAAAGACCTCAAGGGGGTGCAGCGCATCTTTCTGGCCGACCGCCAGGGCGAAAAGGTCAACCTCGTCCGCAACGGCGACCATTGGTTGTACAACGATAAATACCAGGCCAACCCGTCGGCGATGCGCAACCTGCTGGAAGCCGTCGGCCAGGTCCAGATCAAATACAAGCCGCCGGTGGCGGCCGTGGAGACGATGGTCAAGAGCCTGGCTACCGAAGGCATCAAGGTGGAAGTATACGGCGCCGATGACGAGTTGATCCGCGCCTATTACGTGGGCGGCGCCACGCCCGACGAACGCGGCACCTACATGATGATCGCGGAGGCGGAGCAGCCTTACGTTTGCTATCTGCCCGCCTGGGAAGGGAACCTCCGTTTTCGCTACAGCCTGAAAGGCAACGAGTGGCGCGATCGCACCATCTTCGCTTTCCAGCCGGAAGCCATCCAAAGCGTAGCCGTGGAATACCCCAAACAGCGGAACAAGTCTTTCCGCCTGGAATACGATGCCGGCGATTACACAGTGACGCCCTTCTACGAGGTGACCCCGGCTGCCAACCGGCCTCTCCAAGCCGGAAAAGTAGAAGCTTTCCTGGCGGGATTCGAGCGGATCGGCGCCGAAGCTTTCCAAAATGGTCTCGAGGGCCGGGACTCCATTGCGGCGCTCGTTCCGTTTTCGATCATTACGGTAACTACCCGCGAAGGAGAACGCACCGAAGTGCGCCTGCATCCCATCACTCCCGAAGGGTATGTCGACGCTTCGGGCAACCTCCGGCCGGAAAGCCTGGTCGTGGAGCGCTACTATGCGGACGTGCCCACTTCAGGAGATTTTTACCTTACGCAACACCGGGTGCTGCAGCGCGTCTTGTGGGCGTACGATTTCTTTTTCCAACCTTAGATCACCATGAAAACCTGCAAATGGATCGCTTTTTTTGGGCTGGCGCTTTGCCTGACGCTGGGCGCCGCCGCCCCGGAATGGGGCTTTTGGGGCCATCGCCGCATTAATCGACTGGCGGTATTCACCCTGCCGCCCGAGCTGATCGTTTTTTACAAAAAACACCTGGAGTTCGTTACCGAACACGCCGTCGATCCCGACAAGCGGCGCTACGCCACCAAGCACGAAGCTCCCCGCCACTATATCGATATCGATCACTGGGGAACTTACCCTTTCCCGGAAGTGCCGCGCGATTGGGTGGACGCCCTGGTGAAGTATACCTCGGTGCATGTGGTGACCCAGGCCGGCGATACCCTGACCATGCAATGGGATACGCTGAGCACCGGAGGGCGCCGGGGGGCTTCGAGCGCGCTGGTCGGCTTCCAGAAAGGCGGGGGCGCTCAGCAATGGGCCCAGCTCGCGAACTACCGCTCTTTCTTCATCGAGGAGATCCTGCCGCAGTACTACGAAGAAACCTGGCAGGTCGATTGCGATCGCCTGCGGGCGGTTTTTGACCCCGGCCGGCAATACCGGTGGGATTGCGTGTCGGCCTACGCGGTCGATCATTTTTCCGAATACGGTATTCTTCCGTACCACCTCTTGCAGATGCAAGGCCGGCTGACCGAAGCTTTCCGGCAAGGCGACGTGCAGCGCCTGCTGCGCCTTTCCACGGAGATGGGCCATTACATTGGCGACGCCCATGTGCCCCTGCATACAACCGAAAATTACAACGGGCAGCTCACCGACCAGGTGGGGATTCACGCCTTCTGGGAAAGCCGGCTGCCCGAGCTTTTTGCCGACGCGGAATACGACTTTTTCGTCGGAAAAGCGGAGTACATCGAAGACCCGAAGACGTATTTCTGGAAAGTGGTGCTCGACAGCCACCGGTTGCTAGATAGCGTTTTATTGATCGAAAAAGACCTCAGCCGGACGTTCCCGCAAGACAAGCAGTATTGCTACGAAGAACGGCTGGGCCGCACCATCCGCACCCAGTGCACCGAATACGCCGCTGCTTACCACCGCCGGCTGGACGGGATGGTGGAAAAGCGCATGCGCGACGCCGTCCGGTCTATCGGCAGCAGTTGGTACACCGCCTGGGTGGATGCCGGACAACCGAACATGCGCCGTTTCGGCGAGCTGGAAATTTCCGTCGATGTCCGCAAAGAGATGGAGGAACTGGACGCCCTCTTTCAGGGGGGGGACGCTAAGGGGCGGGGGCACGAATGAACGGGATTAAAAACGATTATGATACGGCCCTTTCTTCCGGCGCCAAGCCCGGAACCTGGCGGTCCTGGCGCATGGTAGGTTACGGGCATTAACCCGGATTATTTCAGATTAAAAAAATTGGTAAATTATACTACTTTTGGGGCCATGGAAACACTAAAAAATAAGCTGGCGCTCGTCCTCAAAGGAATGGCCATGGGCATCGCCGAAGTCATACCCGGCGTATCGGGCGGAACCATCGCCTTTATCACCGGTATTTACGAAGAGCTGATCAACACCATCAAGAACGTGTTGGGCACTTCTGTACTCGGCGCCTGGAAAGAAGGCGGAGTGAACGGCGCCTGGACGCACCTCAACGGCGTTTTTCTGATCTTTTTGTTGGGCGGCATGGCCGCCGGCGTAGTAGCCGGCGTTTTCGGTGTTTCCCATCTGCTGGAGCACTATCCCGAGCTGCTCTGGGCTTTTTTCTTCGGTCTGATCATCGCTTCCGCCGTGTACATTGCCCGGCAGGTGGGTCGCTGGGGAACAAGCGAAATCATCGGGCTGGTGGCCGGCACGGCGGTCGCCTACCTGATCACCATCGCTGCTCCTGCGCAGGGCAATCCGGCTTTGTGGTTTGTCTTTATCGCCGGAGCGATCGCGATCTCGGCGCTGATCCTGCCGGGCATTTCGGGCAGTTTCATCCTTTTGCTGATGGGCATGTACACCTTCATTATTCCATCGGTAAAAGAAGCGCTGAAGACCTTCAATCCCGACAGCCTCCTGGTGGTGGTGGTTTTTGCGCTGGGCTGCCTGGTAGGGCTGGCTACTTTTTCCCGGGTGCTTTCCTGGACCTTTAAACACTACCATAATCCGACCCTCGCGGTGCTGACCGGGTTTATGCTCGGTTCACTCAACAAGATCTGGCCCTGGCGCAATGTATTGGAATATCGCATCGACAGCCAAGGAGAGCGGGTGCCCTTCCTGGAAAAGAGCGTGATGCCGGGGCAGTACGAAGGAGACCCCCAGGTGGGGGCCGTCCTGCTGTTGATCCTTGCCGGTTTTTCCATCGTATTCCTGATCGAATGGCTGGGCCGGCGCGGTCGCAAAGTACCGGAGCATGGCTGAGTCGAACCCCCGGGAGCGCATTTTCGGCCTGATCGGTTATCCGGTCTCGCATTCCTTTTCGAAGCGTTATTTTACCGAAAAATTTGCCCGTGAAGGATTAAGCGATTGCCGGTATGAGCTATTTCCGTTGCCTTCCATCGCCGCTTTCCCCGAACTGATAGCAGGGACGCCGAGCTTGCGGGGATTAAATGTTACGCTGCCCCACAAAGAAACGGTAATTCCGCATCTCGATCGACTGGACCCGGCTGCGGCGGCCGTCGGCGCCGTAAACACCATACGCATTTCGCCGGCGGGCTGTGAGGGGTTCAATACCGACGTCATCGGCTTCGAACGATCGCTCTTGCGGTGGTTGGACGAAAACCGGGCCCGGCCGTCGGCAGCGCTGGTTCTGGGTACGGGCGGGGCCGCAAAGGCGGTTGGCTACGTGCTGCAGAAGCTGGGTGTCGCTTACCGCTTGGTCTCGCGGAAGCCAGGACCTGACCGGCTGACGTATGACCAGGTAGATTCCGCGGTTTTGGCAGAGCATCACCTCATCGTCAATACCACTCCACTGGGGATGGCGCCGCAAACCGGCGCCCGGCCGGATCTGCCTTATGAGCAGCTTTCTCCCGAGCATTTGCTGTACGATTTGGTTTACAATCCTGAAAAAACCCTATTTTTAAGCGAGGGAGAAAAGCGAAAATCCAGAACCATCAACGGCTTGGAAATGTTGCACTTACAAGCAGAAGCCGCGTGGAAGATCTGGAACCCCAAGCTTTAAATTTTTCCCTGCAAACCACTTATTAACCGCCCCGCCCCTGGAACCAGTATCCGAGAAATCCGTTTAACCTGACCAAGTATGAGAGACCTGGGTGAACCTGTCGATCAAAGACGAGCACAAATCCATGCTATTGTGAAGGAAGTATATGAAAAGACAAGCCTTCCGGAGCTGGATTTTTCAGATACTGCAACTGCTTTTATCGGCAAGAGCGATCAGGAACTGAAAAAGACAGCTTCGCTATTCCGGCTGATGAATAAACGTTGGCTGGTCGATATCGGCTCCCGCGTTGGAACGACGGTTGCCCGACTGGGCCTGCCGTTTGTGGAAAAAATGGTCAAGGACACTATCTTTCGTCAGTTTTGCGGCGGGACCACCTTGCTGGAAAGCCAGCCGGCGATCGACAAGCTCTACGAGCACCAGGTGCTTACGATCCTCGACTACGGAGCGGAGGCCAAGGCCACCGAGGATGATTTCAACCAGACGATGAACGAGACCATCCGCGGCATCGAGTTTGCCGCCCGCAACCCCAGCGTCCCGGTGGTCAGCGCCAAAATTACGGGGCTGGGGCGTTTCGGGCTGCTGGAAGCCATCTCCGCCGGCGAACCGCTCAGCAAAGAGACGCGTAAGGAATACAAATACATCGTCAAAAGGATTGACGCCATCTGCCACGTCGCCTCCCAAAAGGGGGTCGCCGTGATGTTCGACGCCGAAGAGAGCTGGATACAAAACGCCATCGATCACCTTGTCAGCCTGATGATGCGCCGCTACAACAAGGAAAAAGTAGTGGTGTACAATACTTTTCAGCTCTACCGCAAAGACCGCCTGCAATTCCTCATCGACTCCTTCAATCAGGCGCGTCGCCACGGCTACCTGCTGGGGGCCAAACTGGTGCGCGGCGCCTACATGGAAAAGGAACGGGCCCGTGCCCGTCGCCTGGGGTACGCTTCACCGATCCATCCGAGCAAAGAAGCTACCGACGATGCCTACAACATGGCCGTTCGCTTTTGCGTGGATAATTACGAGTACATCGCTTCCTGCAACGCCAGCCACAATCAGCTGAGCGCGCGACTGCAGGCCGAACTGATCGCGCGCAAAGGGATCCCGCGCGACCATCCCCACCTCAACTTCTGCCAGCTCTACGGTATGAGCGATAACCTGACGTTCAATCTCGCCAAAGCCGGGTTTAACGTAGCGAAGTACCTGGTATACGGCCCGGTGAAAGAAGTGGTGCCTTACCTGATCCGGCGCGCTCAGGAAAATACTTCGGTTACCGGCGATATGACCCGGGAGTACAGGCTGGTGGCCGAAGAAATGCAAAGGCGGGGCCTGGCTTAGGAATGGTCAGATCGGTTTATTTTTAGGCTTTTTTCGGTAAATTTTGGCCAGGATTTTTATATTTGCATTATAGAATTTAATGACATCTTCCTTACCGCTTTCTCGTGTCTTATATTTGCTTGCCCCTCTTTAAACCAGTAAGCTACACTGCATTCCACAACGCTTTAATCTGCGCCCACACTTCAAAGCGCCACTGCTGAGGCTATCCCTTTCGTACCATTATTCCCTCTGACCGATTAAGTAAATCCTTTCTCACTGTAGAGAACAAGGCTGGTATTTTAATTCCGGATGCGATTTAAAGTAATGATTTTATGTGTTGCAACTTTTACTTAACTCCCAAAAATTGTTGCGAGCGTATCACTGCTCGTCATTGGCGTTTGCGCCTTCTTCAAGCGTCTCTTTGGATAGCTATTTTCCTGCTGATCGCTCCTCAACGATCGTCCGGGCAGTGCACCAATCCTACGATCAACTTACCCGACCAGGAAACTCCGGTTAACGGCAATCCTTCGGAAGCCTATTGCGTCAGTTTTACTTTTGACCCGGCGACGACGGGCCTGCCTACCAGCTTATCGATGGAGCTGCAGCACACCTTCCAGGGGGATCTGAGTATCTTCGTCAATGCCTGCGGCAACACCCTCAATATCATGCAACGGCCGGGCGAGATCGGGAACTGCGGCGGCGGCGCCCCTTATGGGAACTCCAATGAAATCGGAAGCCCCGGGAATCCCGTCCTGATCACTTTTTCAGATAGCGGAACGCAGGATCCGGAGAACGGCATCGATGAAAACGGAGGCCTCTACGGCATCACCTCCGATGACGACTGCGGGATAGGCAGCCCGGGCATCAACAGCTTTGCGGCGCTTTGGGCCGGCTGCCCGCCCGGCAATATCACGGCCGAGGTATGCATCGATGATCACGCTTTTGTTGACGCCGGCGTCGCGCAGAACGTCACCTTCGATTTCCTCAACGCCTCGGTTTGCGGTTGTACGGATCCGGCCGCCTCGAACTACGATCCGAATGCGGATGTCGACGACGGCAGTTGTATCTACGCGCCGTGCACGGTGGAAGTGTCTGTACCGCCTACTCTGGGCACCTGCGCTGATGACAGCGTACTGCTGCCGGCGATCATCACCAACCAGCAGAACCCGCCGGTCTCTTTTTCCTGGTCAGCCACTAACGGCGGGATGGCCTACGTCGTTGATCCTACCCAGCAAAGCCTGACTCTGGTCTTCCCTCCCGGCGCCAACGGCGCCTTTACGTATACCATTACCGTTTTTGATGGCGATTGCGTGGTGACCAATTCGACTACCGTTACGGTCGCCGCTCCGGAACCGCCGGTCATTCCTTCCGATTACGTCTGTTCCGGCCATCCGGCTACTCTGGAAGTCGTCAACGGCCCTTTCGTCAGCTACGAATGGTCGAACGGCATGTCGGGTTCGCCTATCCAGGTAACCCAGGCCGGCGTCTACTCGGTCATTGTAACGGACGCCAACGGCTGTAAGTCGACGGGCTCCGTTACCGTGACCAATCAGCCCGACCCGGTGGTCAACATTACCGGCGACGCTGCCGTTTGCCCCAACGGCTTCGCCAACCTGCAAGCAACGGGAGGCTACGTCGATTACCAGTGGTCGCCGCCGGGGGGCAGCAACGGAGCCAGCTACGTCGCCACGGCGCCGGGCTTGTACCAGGTGACGGCTACCGATAATTTCGGCTGCCAGGCTTCGGCTACTTTCAACGTGGCCCCGGCGCCAGGGCCGCAACCGGTCATCACCGGCGGACCGCTCGTTTGTCAGGGAACGACCATCACCCTGGACGCCGGGCCGGGTTTCAACACCTATCAATGGTCCAACAGCGCCCAACAGCAGGTGATCCAGATCAGCACGGGCGGACAGTACAGCGTTACGGTCACCGACGCCAACAACTGCGTCGGTACGGCTTCGGTCTTTATCGGAGACGCCCCGCTTCCTCAACCGGTTATTACGGGCGACTTGACCGTTTGCCAGGGGCAGACGACTACCCTGACGGCCAGTCCTGGTTTCGATTCCTACCAATGGAGCACCAACCAATCGGGCCCGGCGATCACCGTCGCTGCGCCGGGGCCCTACAGCGTTACCGTCACCAACGCAGATGGTTGTACCGGCGTGGCCAGCGTTACCGTGGCCGCCGGCGATAATCCGCAACCCCTGGTTACCGGAGAACCCAATATTTGTCCGGGCGAATCGACCACCCTCACCGCTTCACCGGGCTTTCAACAATACGTTTGGTCAGACAATAGCACGGCGCAGTCAATCACAGTCACCCAGCCGGGCATCTATGACGTCACCGTCGTCAACAGCGCCGGTTGTATCGGCACGGCGAGTATGGAAGTATTTCTGAACCCGGAACCCATGCCTGCCGTTACCGGCGATACCACGGTCTGCCCCGGCGAAGCAGCGACCCTCAGCATAGTACCTGCTTTCGAATCGTATGCCTGGTCGGACGGCGCCGATACGCAAACGCGGACCGCCACGGAAGGAACGCTCACCGTGACGGTGGTCAACGCCGAGGGCTGCACGGGGACCGCTACGGTGAATGTCCAGGAACTGGCCTCGCCGGAACCGGTCATTTCCGGCGACAACAGCATCTGCGCCGATACGACGACCCGGCTGGATGCGGGCGCGGGCTACGAGACTTACCTTTGGTCTAATGATTCCACACAACGCGAGATCCTGGTCGCCGACCCCGGCCTGTATTCCGTTACCGTCACCGACGAAAACGGTTGTGAGGGCATTGCTGAGTACGACCTCACCGTTATCGACAACCCCAGCCTATCGCTCACCGGTGATCTGGCTTTTTGTGAAGGGGCGGTCGCGACCATCATGGCTTCCGACACTACCCTGGAAAGCTACCTTTGGTCAACCGGCGCTACCGGCCCCATCCTCGAGGTGGATGCTCCGGGAACTTACGTTTTAACCGCCACCGACGCCAACGGTTGCGAAGGAACGACTGAGGCGACCATTGCCATGAATACCAATCCCGTGGTAGCTATTGACGGGCTGACGGAGATCTGCCCGGAAGACAGCACCCTCCTCGACGCCGGGCCGGGCTTTAGCAGCTATCTCTGGTCGGACGGCAGCACCGCGCCCGCACTTACGGTGAGCGCCCCGGGCCTCTATTCGGTAGCCGTCGCCGACGCCAACGGCTGCGTGGGCGCCGATACCGTAAATGTCGCCAACTTCCCTGCGCCGACACCCGTCATCGACGGGCCTACGGTGTTTTGTGAAGCAACGGGCGCCGCGCTCGACGCCGGGGAAGGATACGCCGACTACCGCTGGAGCACCGGCGAAACGGAGCAGGTGATCACGGTGACGGCGAGCGGCGAATACCTGGTCACCGTCACCGACGCCAACGGTTGCTCTGCTGAGGCAGCTCTCGCCGTAAGCGCCGAGCCGGAGCTGATGCCGGTTATTTCCGGGCCGGCAGCGATCTGCCCGGAAGCAAGCGCGACGCTCGACGCCGGGCCCGGGTACGCAACCTATTTGTGGTCCGACGGCAGCCAGGAACAGACCTATACGGCGAATGCCGGCGGCCTTTACGAAGTAACCGTCACCGACCAACTGGGATGCCAGGGAACCGCTTCTTTTTCGGTTTCCGTCCTGGCGCCTGCACCGGTGGCTATTGCGGGAGCGCTTTCATTCTGTGAAAACGACAGCACCACGCTGATCGCCGATCCGGGGTTCAGCACCTATACCTGGTCCGACGGCAGCTCCGGCAGCGAACTCGTCGTCGATGTCCCGGGCGCGTACAGCGTTACCGCCACCGATGCGGACGGCTGCTCGGTTAGCGATACGGTATCTGTCTTACTCGATACGCTCCCGGAGCCGGCCGTCTCCGGCATTCTGAGCTTTTGTACCGGCGAAAATACGGTGCTGGACGCCGGCCCCGGTTTTGCCGCTTACGACTGGTCGAACGGGGCCGACCTGCAAACCGCTACCATCGATCAGCCGGGAACGTATTCCGTTACCGTCACGAACGACGCCGGCTGCACGGCGGCCGATACCGTGCAGGTAGCGGAGGTGCCGGAATTGTCGCCGGTCATTTCCGGGGAGACGGCCTTTTGCGCCGGAGCCTCTGCTTTGCTCGACGCCGGGGCCGGTTATGCCACCTATTTGTGGTCGGATGGGACTTCCGCCCAGACCTTATCGGTAGCCGACCCGGGCGTATATGGCCTGACCGTCACCGACGCCAACGGTTGTGCGGGAGATACTACAGTGACGATCGCGGAGAACGCTCTTCCTGTTCCGGCTATTTCCGGGGTTCCGGCTTTTTGCGCCGGCGATTCTACCGTTCTTTCGGCCGGCCCCGGCCTGGCGGGATACCTTTGGTCCGACGGGACCACCGCTCCCGATCTGGTGGTCGATAATCCCGGCACCTACGGCTTAACGGTAACGGACGCCAATGGCTGCAGCGATAGCACCAGCATAGCCGTTGTCGAAAACCAGATCGCACCGCCGGTCATTTCCGGCGCCACCGCTTTCTGCGCCGGCGATAGCACCTTGCTCGCCGGCGGCGCCGGTTATGTGAATTATTCCTGGTCGGACGGAAGCGCTGGCCAGTTCCTGACGGTTGCCGACGGCGGCGTGTACGAACTGACTGTCACGGATAATAACGGCTGTTCCGCTCAGGCGACCGTCGACATCACGGAATACCCGGTGGCGCCTCCGCAAATTGCCGGGACGGCTGCTTTCTGCGCCGGCGATTCTACCGCGCTCGACGCCGGGCCGGCCTACCAGTCGTATACCTGGTCCGATGGGTCGGAAGACCAGACCTTATGGGTTGACGTCGGCGGCGCGTACGCCGTTACCGTCACCGACGCCAACGGGTGTATCGCCAGCGCTTCCGTCCAGGTGTTGGAAAATGATTTACCTTCCGTCATCATCAGCGGTTCCACCAGCTTTTGCGTCGGTGGCGCCACTACCCTGAACGCAGGAGACGGTTTTGCAGCTTATTTGTGGTCCGACGGCAGTCAGGATCAGGAACTGGTGGTGGATGCGCCCGGCAATTACGAGGTGACCGTAGTGGATGATAACGGTTGTGAAAATTCGAATAGCGTAAGCGTTACCGAAGATGTTGAACTCAACCCGGTAGTAACCGGCGCCACCGCCTTCTGCGCCGGAGATACCGTCGCCCTCGACGCCGGAGCAGGTTATGCGACCTACCTTTGGTCGGACAATTCCGCCGGGCAGACACTGGCGGTCAGCACACCCGGGGATTACGGGGTTACCGTTACCGATGCGACCGGCTGTATCGGGGATACCGTGGTGACCGTTCAACAATACGCGCTGCCGCAGCCGGCGCTGGCCGGACCGGATAGGTTCTGCGCCGGCGAAAGCGCTACTTTGGATGCAGGCCCGGGCTATGCCGGCTACAGCTGGTCGACCGGCGATAGCGAACAAGTGCTGTCGGTAGACGATCCGGGCTTCTATCAGGTTACCGTGACGGACGCCAACGGCTGCAGCAATACGGCTCAGCTCGACCTGGCGGAGCTGCCCCTGCCACAGCCGGAGATCACCGGTTCCCTGGCCTTTTGTTCGGGAGACAGCACCATCCTTTCTGCCGGGGGCAGCTTTGCGGCCTATCAATGGACGGGCGGGGCTACCGGAAATACGCTAACCGTTAATTCAGCGGGCGTTTACGGCCTGACCGTGACGGACGTCAACGGATGCAGCAACACCAACCAGGTTACGGTGAATGAAAATGCGTTGCCCGAATCGGAGATTTCCGGCGTTTTGGCTTTTTGCGCCGGCGAACAGACCACGCTGGACGGCGGGCCGGGTTATGCCGCGTATCAGTGGACCGACGGCGGAACGCAGCAGACGCTGCAGGTGGATGCGCCGGGCTTCTACGAAGTGACAGTTACCAATGCCTTGGGATGCGAAAGTACTTCGGCCGTAACGGTGGTAGAATGGTCGCTACCCGAACCGGAAATTACCGGAGAAGCGGCTTTCTGCACCGGCTCCTCTTCCTTGCTGACCACCAGCCAGATGTATGAGGACTACCTGTGGTCGACGAGCGACTCAGGTCCCAGCCTGGTGGTGAACGCGCCCGGCGCTTACGAAGTCACCGTGACCGACGCCAACGGCTGCCGGAATAACGCACAACTGACCGTCACTGAAAACCCGTTGCCGGAACCATCCATCACCGGAGCGTTGGAATACTGCGCCGGGCAAAGCACCACGCTGGCAGTAGAGGACCTATTCGCCGGTTACCAATGGACAGGAGGCAGCCAGGACGCTTTCCTGACGGTGGACGCACCCGGCCAATATGCGGTGACCGTAACCGATGCCAACGGCTGTGAAAATACCGCACAAGCTACAGTCAGCGAAAACCCCTTGCCGCAGCCGGAGATCACAGGGGCGCCGGCATATTGCGCCGGGGAAAATACGACCCTGGCGGTATCGGACCAATTCCCGGCCATCGAATGGACGAACGGCGAAAACACTCCCGCCATTACGGTGAGCGACCCGGGGGAATACGGGGTAATCGTCACCGACGCCAACGGCTGCGAGAATACAGATCAGGTGATCGTGACGGAAAACCCCTTGCCGGAATTCGCGATCACCGGTGCTCCGCAGTTCTGCGCCGGGGAGAGCAACGTGCTCAGCGTGGCTGATGGTTTTGCGGAATATCAATGGAGCAGCGGCAACGAAACGGCCGCATTCGAAGTGACGGAACCGGGAACTTACGCCGTGACCGTCACCGACAATAACGGCTGCGCGGGCCAAGCGGAACTGACGGTAGCCGAATTGCCACTGCCGGAGGTGACCATCGAAGGCGAAGACTACCTATGCACGGGCGCTGCAGCGACCCTGTTCGCCAGCGGTGATTACGCGCAGTATCTATGGTCGAACGGAACAGAAGGGCCGGAAAATACCGTGATGCAGCCGGGGCTTTACAGCGTGACGGTGGCCAGCGCCACGGGCTGTATCGCAACGGAAAGCATCAATATTACCGAGATCTCGCTTCCAGTGGCCGACGCCGGTGCTGCTCAGGATCTTACCTGCGTGGTAAACAGCATCACCCTCGGCGGCACAGGCACCAGCCAGGGCGACTACCAGTATCAGTGGAGCGGTCCCGGCATCGACAGCACGAATGCGGGAGTGAGCAATCCGGTGGTGACCCTTCCCGGGGATTACCTCTTCACCGTGATCGATCCGGAATACGGTTGTGTTTCGCTGCCGGCAACGGTCAGCGTAGCGGATTTGTCTTACGAACCCCTCGCGACCCTGGAGCCCGACAACATACTGGATTGCGAGACCTCCACCGTCAAGCTGAACGGCGAAGGCTCACAGGTCGGGCCGGGCATAGTATATCGCTGGTACGATGCGAATGGCGCCCTGCTCGACGGGGTAAGCGGCCTGAGTTACGAGACGAGCACCCCGGCGGTATTTACCCTGCAGGTGATCGACACCCTCACCGGCTGCATGGCCGAGGCCAGCGCCGCAGTGCTGCAGGATATCGAATACCCAGTAGCAGCAGCCGGCGAACCCGCGCACCTCACCTGCGCAGTAAACAGCGCCGGCCTCGACGGCGCCGGCTCCAGCCCGGGCATGAATTATTCCTGGACGACGAATACCGGCTCCATTATTTCCGGCGCCGGAACCTTAAATCCGGTAGTGAACGCCCCGGGGATATACATCCTGTCGGTGGCGAACCCGGAAAACGGGTGCGTCAGCCGAGATACGGTTATGGTGACCCAGGACGCTGATCTGCCCCTGGCGGAGGCCGGAGATGATCAATTTTTGGATTGCCACACGGAAGAACTGACGCTTAGTGGGGCAGGCTCGTCGGCAGGGCCGCAGTACGAGTACGAATGGACCCTCTTAGAAGAAGGCGCGCTGGTAGGTACGGCGCTGAATATTCAGATCACCGAACCGGGCATTTATCAGCTGCAGGTGCTCAATCTGCAGAACGGATGTTCCCAAACCGATCAGGTGGTGATAGCAGAAATCGGCAACTTCCCGGAAAATATGGAAGTAGTCGCGGAACCGACCACCTGCTACTGGGACCGGGACGGCGGCATCCGGGTCGAGGAAGTGACCGGAGGCGAGCTCCCATTGCTTTACAGCCTGAACGGCAGTCCTTTCGGCAGCACTCCGGATTTTACGGGATTGGCGCCCGGAGAATACGAAGTTATGGTACAGGACGCCGCCGGTTGCGAGCTAAGCACCCGCGTGGTGGTTCCTGCGGGTAATATCGTCAACCTCAACGTGGGGCCCGACGAGACCATCCTGATGGGAGATACGGTATCCATCGAGGCGAATACCAACCTGCTGCCTGCTCAGATCGCTTCGTTCCGGTGGACGGCGCCCGACAGCATCGCCTGTCCGGGATGTTTTGAGCAGATGGTTGCGCCGATGGAGACCACCGACTACGTGGCCACGATCATCGACCAGAACGGTTGTGAGGTAACGGATCAACTGACCATTTTCGTAGAAAACCCGTACGAAGTATACGTACCGAACGCCTTTTCTCCCAATGGCGATGGCAATAACGACGTTTTCATGATCTATTCCGGTCCGAATGTGGAGGAAATCGAATCTTTCCAGGTATTCAACCGCTGGGGCGAGATCGTCTTCGAAGTGGCCGGCGTGCCGACGAATGACGAAAATTACGGCTGGAACGGCGTTTACCGGCAATCCTTGTATAACGCTGGCGTCTTCGCCTGGTTTGCCAAGATCAAATTCCTGGACGGCGCCACGCGCTTATTCGAGGGAGATGTATTGCTGGTGCGTTGAAAGCAAAGTCGGGTCTGCCGGGTTAAGCCAGCCATTTGATCAGGTAAACCAGCGCGATGCTTATCACCAGGCCGAGGAAAACCTTGCCCAGGTCCGACGCGACCATTCGGAGTATTTTCCCGGAAACTTTCTTTTCCAAACGGAAGCGGATGGCGATTTCGCGGCCGGCGAGCAGGCCGATGAACACCCAGGTAGTGCTCATGGGCACATTATTGAGCTCTTTGAAGTAGTAGAGCACCATGCCGTAAGTGAAGTCGATGAGGGTAGCCGAACGGATGTCGACGGTATTGGTTTTGGCTTTGACGATCTCCTGGATGGCGCCGCCTTTGCTGTAGAAGATGTATCCCAGCAGCACCAGCAGGATCGTAAGGGAAACGGCGAGGCCGGTTCCGCTCAGCGAGCGCGGCAGGTAGACATAGATGTTGGCGAAGTCCTGGATCAGCCATTGCGACCAGAGGAAGCCCGTAGAGAGCCATTGTAAGGGCACCCAGATCCGCTCTTCCCGCCTGGTGATATCGGTATTGATGAAGCGTTTTTCGACGATATTGGTGATGATGATGTAGATGACCGCGCCGGCTCCGAAAGCCACGGCATAACCGGAGAGCGACTTGACCACCATATCGCTCAGGTTCTTTTCGTTAAAAAAGGTAAGGATCAGGAACGAGGTGCTCACCGGGATACCGGTGCGGGTGAGGGCCATCAGCACGAGGGGCGGCAGGATGTAATACCAGGCAAAAGGCTGGGGGAGGGGGTATTTGGCCAAGCGGTCGTAGGAAACGTCGCCGCCGTAGTGGTACCAGCCGTAGATGAGGGTGGCGGCGAGAATGCTGCCCGCGAAGATCCAGAGGACGTACCAGGGGCGTCGTTCGTTGGAACTGAGGAAGGTGCCGAGGGTCTGGATACTGTCGTTACCGACAACGGAATAGCCGGCGAGGATAAAGCCGACCCACATGATGACTAAAGAGTAATCCACGGTCTAGGTGTTTTTTCGGGAATAGGAATAATTTAACCCGGATTATTCGTTATGAGAACCCATGAATAGTCCGGATTAAGGTAAAAATTTTCAGGGAAAACGAATAACCGGCCATTCCTTTTTGAGGCAATGGCCGGTTATTGTAGTTAAAAACTACAAAGCAGTAGCATTCAGCGGCTAATCGCGCTTAAATTCCGTAAGAAATACCGAAGGAGAAGTTTCGCCCTCTTCGGAAAAGAGAATAAATATACGTTTCGCCGTTAAACTCCGAAAATCTTTCATAATCGGGGTCCAACAAGTTGGTAGCTCGCGCTTTCAGCGTGACCCGCCCGATAGCTTTAGTGATGGTTAAATCGAGTTGCGCCCGGCCGAGTTCAAAGATGTCCGGCGTACCTTCCACACCGACCGCAGAGAGGCGATCGCTGAAATAGTTGAACGCCAGGATCGCATCCCAGCCGTTATCGCGGTTGTTGTAGCTAATGTTCGCGTTGGCGACGAAAGGCGACTGGCCGGCGAATTGGCGGCTGTCGGGAAAGTCCGGATCCACAGCGCGGTTAATGGCCAGCTCTACGCTGTCGAGGTCGACATTACTGTAAATGAAAGCCATATTGCCGCTGAAGCTGAAGTCCGACAGGGCAGGCGTAATGAAATCAAGCGATTTGCGGAATTCGATCTCTGCACCGTACAAGGTAGCGTTCTGCGTGTTGCGCCAGGTAAACTGCGGGTTGCCGGCAGGGCGGAACGTTTGGATGATGGGGTCCTTGAACAGCTTATAAAATCCGCTGACCGCGAACAGCTCGCCGGGGCGGATGAAGTATTCGTAGCGCAGGTCGAAGTTATCGATGCGTGAACGCACCAGATCGGGATTACCGAAGATCACCGGGTCGCCGATAAAACCGAAAGCGCCGAAGGGCGCTACTTCCCGCATGTTGGGGCGGGCGAGGGTATTGGTGTAGGCGGCGCGGATGTTCATGTCTTCGGTCAAGGCGTACACTACGTGGGCTGCCGGCAGAAGGTCGCTCACGTCGATGTCCGCAATTTCGTCTTCGGGGTTCTGGCTTACTGCCGCAGCGGCGCTTTCCACGTAGATCTGGGTTCCTTCTAGACGGGCGCCGGCGATGAGCTTCAGGTTATCGAGAACCTGCAGGGTAAGCATACCGTAACCGGCCCAAATATTCGTTTCACCCGTGTAGGAGTTTTGCAGTCGGGATTGCTCGACGACGTAGAGGCCGATTTGATTGTTGCCGGGTTCATCATTGATGATGCCGATATTTCCGTCGCCGAAATAAGCGTCCGGATCGCCCATGTAGTTATTTCCGAGGCGGTTAAACAGGGTATAGATCCTTTCGAAAAAATCGCGTTCTTTCGACGAGTAAAGCCCGCCGAATTTGATCTTATTCGCATTGCTTTTACTCTGCAGGATAGGCAGCGTGAAGTCGACTTTGCCTTCGTAAGACTGATCTTCAAGTCTGCGGAAATAGTGACCCGGCAGGTCGAATTGCGAGATAGAGATCGTATAGCGGTCGCGTTCGGTATCAAAAGCATTGGCGAAGAAGCGCAGATCCGGCTCATCCTGTTTGCTATTGACGAAGTTACCGGCCCATTCGATTTTCAGGTTGTTCAGCTTCGGCAGCACGTGTTCCCCGCTGAAAACGTAATCCACCAGTTCGCGCTCCATGAACGACAACGTCCGGCTTTCAAAGATTTCCGGGAACCCAAATCCGTAATCGTTCTGGTCTCCACCCAGGAGGCGGCCCTCGATATCCGTTTGGTGGCTGTAGATGGTGTAGAAATTGATCGAGTGGTTGGGCGAAGGTCGGAGCGAGAGGCCGAAAAGACCGCCGAGGCGAGGCGATTCTACGCTGCGGGTGTCGCCCAGGGTGAGGTTCGTGATGGTATCGACGGGGCTGAAGACAAAGTTCGGGAACAGTTGCTCCGCGTTTGGCCCCGGATTGAAATAACTGGCCTGCGTCCCGTTGTCGTAAAAGGAATAGTTATTGGAATAGTTAACGGTAAACAGCACACCGAGCGGCACCGAGCCCAGATTGAACTGGTTGCCCAAGCTCAGCGAAAAGCTATGATTGAGCGGCACGGACTTGGTGGAAGGAACGAATTCCTGATTCAGTGAGCGCACGGATTCATCCAGCAGGCGGGCTACCTCATCGTTCGTACGGGCCTGAGAAGCGGCCGTCGTCTGAAGGATGTTCTGATCCTGAACGGCAGGCGAAGTCAGGATAGCCGGCTCGTCAAGAGTGCCGTCATTGAAGCCCAGCCAGGCGGTGTTGCCGGCGTCGAAAGTCAGGAATTCGTCCTGGAATGAGCTCAATTCATTAGAGGGTATAACAAATTGGGTGTAGAGAAACAGAGCGAGTGGGAGCAAAGAACTCCCTATTTTTAGAGATTAACCACAATTTCTAAAAATCTCGCTCATGCAACCAAAAGAACAAAAAATAATTGAAATACGCAATCAATTGGAACAGCTAATAGGCCAGATGGAAGAGCAAACAGAAAAAGGATTAAAAATACACGAGGTGGAAAGGGAGTTATTTAGGAATATGCTTCGATTAGGCAGACAGCTACTGGAGTATTACATATTGCTGTTGCAGTTAGTGGTAAATCAAGGCAAATCGCGCTTGGATAGCCAGGGTGCAAAGCTGAAGAATACAG
>CAYQQU010000002.1:0-169412 GCA_964419545.1 uncultured Saprospiraceae bacterium
GCTTTCGTCCAGAAAGTAAAGCTCGTTTTTTCCATAAGATCGAAAGATTTGTTAAGAAGTATGAGATTAAAAAAAGTAAATACAATGAACTGATAGCTGGTCACTGGGCCTATCTCGCACCAAAGTACCAGGCGAACAGATTCACCGGCTTTCGTTTGACGAAAGCGATGAAAAAGGATAGAACAACGTTCTTTTAGCGGTGATGATGGGTAGGATGGTTGGGAATAACGGTACAGGTGTGGGCAAAGCGTAAGTAGATGCTCTCTCCATTAGACTATGATTTGAGATGTTGCTTAGGTCATCGTCCGAAATGAGAGGATTTAGGTCAGATCTTCTTCATTTCGAGCCTTAAAAATAGGCCATTATAAAAAAAAACGAAAGGGTCTGCCTCCGAAAAAAAGGCCGAGCCTTTTATAAGAGCCTGTAAACAAGAGGCAAAGCAATAAAAAAGAAATGGAAAAAAGAAAAAGTGAGTCGGGAAAAATCATTCCCGGCATCGAAATTTTTCGGGTGAAAAATCTAACCCGGGTTAAAGGAAAGTTAAAAGAGAAAAAGGGTTCCCCATCGGACAAATCCGCCGGGCCGCAGCGCGTAGTTTGGTCCAAACCAATCGATGAATGATCTGGATCATCATAGCTTTGTTCAACCCTTGGGTGGGGCCGGCGCAAGGGGACCTTGTCCTGCAAGTCGATAACATACAGCAGGCAAGCGGAAAATTATGGATCGGCATATACAGTTCACCCGGAAACTTTTTGGTCAAAGAGAAAGCCCGCATTTTCAGCTTTTCGGTCCGGGCGACCGGGAGCGAAAAGCTGCGGCTGCCGGCTCTGCCGCACGGTACTTACGCCATTGCTTTGTTTCACGACATCAACGGCAACGACCGGCTCGACCAAAACTGGATCGGCATACCGACCGAGCCGTATGCTTTTTCCGGCACGGTGAAAAGTAAGTGGCGGCTCCCGCGTTTTGAAGAAGTAAATTTCGTTTTCCGACGCAAAAAGCAACATTTGGCGATCCGGCTGGCGCGTTGGCAGGATTAACCCGGGTTTTCCCTATTTTTAGCGAAAAACGTCGGCCATGCAGATTTTGATCGTCGAAGATGAGCAACCGGCAGCCAAAAGACTGGCGAACCTCCTGCGAACCGCCCTCCCGACTGCCGAAATACTTCCTTTTTGCGATAGTGTGGACCGGGCGGTGGACCGTCTTCGCCGTGCTCCTGGCCCCGACCTCATTTTTCTAGATATCCAGCTGGCCGACGACTTGTGTTTTGATATTTTCCGGCAGGTGGACGTGAAGGCGCCGGTAATTTTCGCTACCGCCTACGATCAATATACCCTGCAGGCGTTTAAGCTCAACAGCATCGATTACCTGCTCAAACCGATCGACCCTGCGGAACTCGACCGGGCGCTCGAAAAATTCCGGCGCTTCTTTGGCCGGGCGCCTCGCTACGACAACGATCTGTTGCAGCAGATTGCCCGTCAGATCCAGGAACCGTCCTTCAAACAACGCTTCCTGGTCAAGTCGGGGCAACAAATAACTTATCTCAAAGTGGCGGAGATCCGCTATTTTTTCTCCGAAGAAGGCATCGTCTACGCCCGTACCGAGAAAGGCAAACGCCATCACATCGATTATACACTCGATCAGCTCAGCGATTCCCTTAACCCGGCAGTTTTTTTCCGAATCAACCGCAAAGTGATCACCTCCGTCGATGCCATCGGAAAAATTGCGCCCTATTTTCACAGCCGCCTCATCCTGGAGCTGAGGCCGCCTGCCGACTTCGAAGTTATCGTGAGCCGGGACCGGGTCGGCGCTTTCAAAAATTGGCTCGATCGCTGATTGCCATTGAAGGTTGTGGTTATTTTTTGCACATTTGTATGGCAAATTATTAATCTCACGAAAGTCTACCCTATGAAAAACCAGACCTCAAATCGGACTGATCTGATTGTTGCCTTCCTCATTTTCTTGATTTGTATTATTCTCGCTATCATCTACCAGGCGCCGGCCGCCGAACCGGCCGCCGCGGGTTTGAATTGAGCGTTGTTCGGAGGTGGTCATTTTCAAGAGCAAGGCCTCCAAAAAAGCACGGCCTAATAAAATCGCCCGGCGCAAGGTCGCGCCGGGCGAAGCTATGGTCGGATGATGTCTATTGAGCTCGGTTCTTTTTGTTGACTACGTAGGCGCCTTTTTCGCCGAGCGGCTTGCCGGTAGTCTTCTCATAAAGGGCCAGATAGCGTTCCCAGGTTGCTATGGGCTGGCGTTTTCCGTCTACTTTCAGCTGGCGCCCGGTGAGCTCCAGTTTGTAGTTTTCGGGGTCTTCGATCAGGCCGTCGGCCAGCAATTGACGTTCTATTGCTTTTTGAAGTTGATTTGCAGAAGAGGCATGTGGATAGCGTTCTCCTACAATAATCCGGGTTTGCGCCTCTTCTCTTCTTTGTTCGGCCATTCCACGGATTCGGTCCGATTCAGCCCGATGGCGTTCCCGGATCTCTTCCCGGCGCTGTTTTACTTCTTCTTCGATCTCCCGGATCCGTTGTTTTTTTTCTTCTGAGCGTTCGGAGCGCTCCCGTCGTAGTTCCTCGTGACGATCAAAATAGAATCGGCGGGCTTCTTCCGGCGATTCGAATCGCACGTCCTCGTCCCATTCGAATTCGCCATCGCCAAATCGATAGAAATACCTCGCACCCGGGTAGGCGAAATGAAACGAATCGCCACCGGCGCCCTCGATGATGATGAGTTCTTCACCGGGTGCTATTCTTTCGCCATTGACTCGGATATCATCCTCGTCCGACAATTCAATGATGGTTTGTTCATCTCCTCCGGAGCGGATGATCAGCGTAGCGCCGCCTTCCTCGTCTTTTTCTACCCGAATGGTTTTCACTTCGGAACCCGGAGCGGGCGGGGCCGGCGGTTCGGGGGCTGCCGGCGGCGCAGGCGGCGACGGTGCAGCCGGAGGCGCCGGAGGAGTGGGCGGGGTCGGTGGTGCTGGTGGTGCAGGTGGTGCGCCGGCGAGCATCTCTTCAACGAAGGTTTCGTATTCGGGTAATGCTGCTTCCGGAATTTCCCGTTCGCCGATCTTCAGGTACTTCAGTGCTCCGTCCTCCAGGCGTGCTTCGACCATTTCTCCGTCCCGCATCTTCTTAAAGCGGATTTTTCCTTTGGGCAACGAATCCCTTTGGATCGTCAGGGCGAGGCGGGGCGATGACGACTGTGAGGCCACCAGGCGAATGGGAATCCCCGACAGGGCGGGGCTGGGCGTCCAGTGTGAGGCCAGAGTGGAAATGAAATGCTCTTCCTTTTTATGCTCTTTTTCCATCGGCTTGGCGGCGCTGATCGAAAACAGGAGTACAGCGGCCAGCAACAAGCAGGTTGCGGTGAACTTTTCCATAAAATTTACTTTTTTTTGCGGTTGTTCTAAAATGCGCCGGACGCGCTGAAGGAGCTGCTTTTTTCCCCCTGTCACGGCCATGGCCATGGCGGGCGGAGCGGCAGGCGCCACTTCCTGTAAACGAACCAGCGCTTTGGCGTAAAGCAAGGCATTACCGCAGTGTCGTAGCGCCAGGTCGTCACAGCAGTTTTCCCGTTCTGTCCTTATCACTGCCGACAACCACCAGACACCGGGGTTGAAATGGAACAGGGCCTCAATCAGGGCCTGAATGATATTGAAAAAATAGTCATGGCGTTTGATGTGGGCCAACTCGTGAGCGAGTATGGCCTCTACCTCTGCGGTGTCCAGCGCGTTGAACGCGCCGATCGGAAAGATGATCAGGGGCCGGAAAAAACCGGTTACCAGCGCTACTTTCACTGCTTCCGATTCCACCCATTGCACTGGCCGTCGAACGCCCATTCCCTGGCAGACCGCTTCCATCCGCCGGCGCCAGAAGGCCGATACGCGGTGGTGCTGCCGGCGACGAAGCCGGTTCAGGTAAACCATACCTCCGGCCGTACGCAAAACAAACAGCAAGACGCCCAGCAACCAGGCTGCTACCACCAGGGGTAAATAAGCATCCAGGGAAGCCGAAACCGCCGACCAGGAAAAAGATTCCGCGGCCAGGCTCACCTCCGGCGCCGCCCCCGGCCCCGAAACAGACGGGGTTCCGGATTGAACTATTACGTGAACGGCTGAGCCAGACCGGTAATACTGCAAAAAAGTAACGACCGACGTCAGCAGGGTGAAAATCAGCCCGCTAAAGGCGATCCAGTAACGGTAGAGTGCGGACAAACCGCGGAAAGATCGAAGGATCAGCAGAACCAGCAGCGCGACCAGCGCTGCCTGCCAGAGTGAATGCAGTACCGTCCAGCCAAGGGCGTGAATCAGTTGTTCCGAAAAATAGAGTTGGCGTAATGGCATAGCTCGCAGTTGAAGGATCTTTAAATCGGATAGGTGTTCCTGAAGCAGGCTACTCTTCCGGCGATTGCCGTTTTTCCATTTCTCTGATCAGTGATTTGATCTCGTCGAGTTCTTCCGGTGTGGCCTGATGGCTGCCCAGCGCCTGCATCACCAGCTTGGCGGCCGAGCCGCGGAAGGTGGTGTCCAGAAATTTTTTCAGCAAATTGTGTTGTACATCTTCCTCGCTGACCAGAGGCGCGTAAATGTGCGTCCGCTGAGTCGTGTCTCGCACCACCAATTCCTTATCCGCCATGATCTGCATCAATTTGAGCGTGGTCGTATAACCGATCGACCGGTCGCTGCGCCGTTCGTTCAGCAATTCGTTTACCGCGCGTACGGAGGAGGGGCCCTGTTCCCAGAGCACCTGCAAGATCTCAAGTTCTGATTCGGTAGGCCGAGGCCGTTTCTTTTTACTCATCGCGTAGGATCATTCTTTTTTGAACGGGAAAAAACACAGGCGGTAATGCCGACAGTTCAAAGATATACGAAGTGTTTCGTAATAAAAAGGGCTGCCTACGAAAAACTTCGTATTTAAGACAAGTTTAACACTTTGCGGCGCTGGGATCGCTATTTCGCAGCGAAAGCCAAAATTCTCTTATTTTAGCTAAAAGCCGGCCGGTTACCGGCCACAAAACCGAAACCATGATCAAGTCATTCCCCGATCTATTGCGCGCTTTGTCTGTTTTGGCGCTCTTGTCGATGTTTTCCTGCAACAGTTCTTCGCCCCGGGAAGAGAAAGAGCCGGCGGTTGAAACGACCGACTCCCTGCCAAAAGCGGCGCCGGCGCCGCCTTCTCACCAGTGCGACATTGCCGGAGAGGTGCTCGAAGCCAATCAATTGTGGTTTCGGGAGCAGAACCTCCTTTTGTGCGTAGTAGCGGATTCTGCTACCTACGACGAGAACTACGGCGCCAGCCACCGCATTCTCGATATTTACGATACCGGCAGCTGTGAACGTATCGACCGCCACGTGTTGCCGGTTAACGTCAGCCCCGACTTTCCCTATTACCTGGCCGAGGTGACCTACAATTCGGTCAACAAGCTGGTGGCGATCCACGGTTTTGACCGCATTTACGTGTATGAACTCAGTACTCGCAGGTTGTCTCCGGCGATGACGCCGCAATACCGCAACCGCCGCTACGGCGAGGATGCGCAGTCGGGTATGATCTTGCGACTGGAGCTGTGGGAGAACTATCTGGTCGGCTTTGCCGAGGATTACGGCGCTTTCGTTTTCTCGCTCGAAGCGCCCGGTGCGCCGGAGCCGGTGCTGCCGGCGGCCGAGTACGAAGTGGCTGCCGAAAATTACCACCAACTGTTCCTCCTGGCAACGAATGACGGCAAGTATCAGGGGCTATTGCCAAGCTACGACTACGACGGACCGCGATTTTCGGTAAACCCGATATTCCCGGACCCGGCGCCCCTCAACCCCCAGCTGCCTCCCAATGTAGCGGACAACCGGTACCTGGTGCTGCGCCTGCAGGACGAAGGCCGCACTCCGGTGGCCATCGATATGGCGACACCTCAACGCGTGGACCTGCCGGCGGACGTGCGGCAACAACCGACCCAGCAGATTTTGCAATGGCTGCGTCAGGGCGGGCAGCCCGGATGACACCCGACTGGTTTTTTGGGTCAAAAAAAAGTATATTACTCAACCCGCAAGGGATTCTATTGAACCCATTCCGAAAATCGACAAGCAGCAACCCGCATGGCGTATCCCAGGTTTTTTGCCTTTTTCCCGGTGTTCTTCTTCCTCGTGCTGTACCCGAACGGCCAGCTGTCCGCCCAATCGCCTTTGGACAATGACAGCATCCTGCGATTGCTCGATGCTCAGGAATTGAAATGGGAAGGAGAGCCGGGCTCGTGGATGGTGTATTACGAAGAGCGCATTCTCGTTTTACTGACCGATGAAGCCAACAACCGGATGCGTATTTTTACGCCGATCGCCAGTGAAGAAGATATGACGGCCAAGGAGATGCGTCAGATGCTGGAAGCGAATTTCCATTCGGCGCTCGACGCCAAGTACGCGTTGTACGAAGGTTTTGTGGTGAGTGTTTTTACCCATCCGCTTCGCGAATTGTCCAAGGTCCAGTTTTTGGAGTCGTTGCGGCAGGTGAGCAACCTGGCGCGCACCTACGGCACCACTTTTTCCAGCTCTGAGCTGCATTTCGGAAAGCCGGAAGCGCCGGCCGAGCCGCCGGTCGACACCAGCCCGTTGCTGGAAAAGCGCTCCTGAGTACTCTGTGTAATCAGTATTTTGGCGTTTTGGTGCGGATATTTTCGTTCCAATTCAGGAGCGCCCGGAACGGAGCTATCAAGGTTAGGACGCGATGCAGGGTGGGACGAAAAGACACCGACAAAACGCAATACGCAGAGTACTGAACCATTCAAGCCGGGACGGCCGCGCCCTGTTGTTCCTTGTTCACAAAATACATATCGAGGTGGCCCTTGTTCTTGGCTTCGACCTTGCCGCGGTATTCGCACTCGAATTTATAGCGCACCAGGTTATAAGTATCCTCTGAGATATTGACGCGCCCCACTTCGCTGTTGGTCTCCACCCGGGCCGCGGTATTGACCGTATCGCCCCAGATGTCGTAGGCAAATTTCTTGAGCCCCACCACGCCGGCGACCACCGGGCCCGTATGAATACCGATGCGGGCCTCGAAATAGGGTTTGCCCTGGCGCATGCGTTCTTGTTTCTCTTCTTCGAGGAACTGCTGCATTTCCAGGGCGGCGCGGATGAGGTTGTGCGGCATGGTGTGGTTGCCCGTCAGGCCGGTGGCGCACATATAGGCGTCGCCGATGGTTTTGATCTTTTCGACGTCCTCGTACTGGCCGATGATAAAATCGAACGCTTTGAAGCACTTGTCGAGCTCTTCCACCAGGTCTTCCGGCCCGAGTTGTTCGGCGATGCGGGTAAAGTTGCGAAAATCCGAAAACAGGACGGTCACTTTGTCGTAGCGCTGGGCTTTTACTTTCCCGTTTTCCTTGAGTTCTTCGGCGATCTTTACCGGCAGGATATTGGTAAGCAGGCTGTCCGCGCGTTCGCGTTCTTCCTGGATGATCCGGTTTTTGCGTCGGCTCGAACGGTAGAGAAAGAACGACAGCAGCGCGACGATCAGCGCGAAGGCGACGCCGCCGATCAGGTAGTTGCGGAGCTCCCGTTCCTTTTGTGCGAGCGATTCTGCTTGCTGTTGCGCCATTTCTGCTTGGAGGCGCGCCTGCTCCGTCTTGGCCAGCACGGCTTCTTTTTCGAGCGCCTCCCGGGTGAGCACTTTTACTTTTTTGCGTTCCTGGTCGGCGATTTCCTCTACCTTGACCAGCGCTTCTTCCTTTGCGGCCACTTCCTGTTCCACCTCTTCCTTCTCGCGGGAGAGTCGTTGGGTTTGTTGCTTGAGCACATCCTTATCGCTGCTCAGCTGGTCGCGTTCCTCGGAAAGGGCGTCGATATTGCGCTGCACTTCGGCCAGTTGCTCTTCCAGGCGTTGCTGCTCTCTGGAGATCTGGGATTTCTGCTTTTCGTACCGGCCTTCCAGTTCACTGATGCTCGTCCCTTTTTTACTGAAATAGGCGAAAGCTTCCTCATAGATCTGAGCGGCGCGGCGGTGTTTGCGCTCTTTGGTGGCAAACTGGGCCCGCTTGTTGACGGATTTGATGATGAGGTCGGAATCGCCGGCGGCTTTGGCGTGAGCGACGGCGCTTTTCAGCCAGACGTCGGTATTGTAGTCGCTGCGTTCGCGTTCATAACCCAGGGCGACCTGGTAAGCGGCGCGCGCCGCCTGCCCTTCATTGTTGAGATCGAGGGCGAGTCGGTGGGAGCGCTTGCCGTAATCGATCGATTTATCAGCATCGACGCGCAGGTATTTTTCGCTCAGCTCGTAGGTGAGGAGCATCTTCTCTTTGGTGGTGCTCGCTTCCCGCAGTTGTTTTTCGAGTGCTTCGATGGAATCCTGCGCGGTCAGGCCGAAAGCGCAACCGAGAATCAACGTCAGAACAATCCACTTTTTCATGCTAAAAAAACTTCTGAAGTTCATGGCAATAAAACCGGCCGGGGAGGAAAAAGATTGCCTCCCGGGTGCTCAAATACAAAAAAACGACAAAAATACAAAAGGGCCCCGCTCCGTCCCTTTGGGGTTAAGAGAAGTTTGGGGCGGGTTCGTTATGAAAATCAACAGGTTGGGGTTCTGGCTAAAAGATAAAATGTGAGTATACCGGGGTAAATGAGCATTTTATCTTGACGACAGGTTCCTAGCCTGTTGATTTGCAATAGAAGGAAGCTCCAAACATCTCTAAAATTTGGCAGTCTCGAAGACAACAGAAAATCCAACTCCTTGTATAACGCAGCCTCCCCCTTTTCGTTACAACCTTAGCCCTGCCGCATTGTTAGGAAACCATGGAAAATGCGCAAATCGTCACGGTTTCCTTCTTTCGCTATCGCGGCTGGCGGTCCCGCTGGTGGGCCTTGCAGCAAATGGGCCGCGCCCCCCGGGAACTCGAGCAGACGCCGGGGCTGGATTTTGTGAAGATGCTGGGCAGCGGCGGCGGCAACGGATTCAGCATCTGGCCCAATTTCGGGGTCTATGGCTTGCTGGGGGTCTGGGAGCACGAAGCGGCCGCGCGGTGCTTCATGGCGTCCAATGATCAGTTTGCCGCTTTCCGGGCTACCAGCGCCGAGCACTGGACCGTCTTTTTACGGACCGTAATGGTCCACGGGGAGTGGGAGGGGCGCTGCCCGTTTTCCGTTACCCGGCCGTCCGATCCGTCGGCGCCGGTAGCCGTACTCACCCGCGCGACCATTCGCCCCGGTCAGCTTTGGCGTTTCTGGCGTTTCGTGCCGCAGGTCGGCCGCTCAATCGATGACAAACCGGGTTTGCTCTTTTCCATCGGTGTCGGCGAATTGCCGCTCATCCAACAGGCTACGTTCAGCCTCTGGCGCGATAGCGAAATGATGAAAAACTTCGCCTACCGCAGCCGGTTTCACCGCGAAGTCATCAAGCGCACCCGCGAGTACGGCTGGTACAGCGAGGAGCTTTTCGCCCGCTTTCAACCCTACGCCACCGAAGGCGCCTGGCAAAATGGCGATCCGCTGGGCGGCCTGATCTGATTGTACGAATAATTGCTTATTTTCAGCCGCCACGGCATAATCGAGGTATGGACCTAAACTATAAAACTTTCGGGCAGGGGGAGCCGGTAATCATCCTTCACGGGATGTTCGGCACGCTCGACAACTGGCAGACCCTGGCGCGCCGCCTGGCCGACCACCACACGGTATATATCGTAGACCAGCGCAACCACGGGCGTTCGCCGCACACCGATACGATGAGTTATCCCGAAATGGCCGAAGACCTGCGCCATTTTATGGAAGACCACTGGATCTACAACGCTCACATCGTCGGCCATTCGATGGGAGGGAAAACGGCGATGGCGTTCGCGCTCCACTATCCGGAGATGGTCGATAAACTGGTGGTGGTGGATATTGCTCCGCGCGCTTATCCGGGCGGGCATCAGGAAATTTTCGAAGTGCTCCTGGCGCTGGACCTCTCCGCTATCCGCGAACGGAGCGAAGCCGACGATTTTCTGAAACCCCGGGTGCCGGAACCTTCCATCCGGCAGTTTTTACTCAAAAACCTGACGCGCGACAAGGACGGCGGGTACCGCTGGAAAATGAACTTGCCCGTCATTTACCAACACTATTCGGATATTTTGGCCGAAATCAAAAATGAAACGCCTTACGCCGGCCCCGCGCTCTTCATAAGAGGGGAAAATTCTTCTTACGTTCAACCGGGCGACGACGAAAACGTTCGGTCGTTGTTCCCCAACGCGCGTATCGAGACCATCCCCGATGCCGGCCATTGGGTCCACTCGGAGCGGCCGGATGCTTTTTTCGAGCACCTGCAGGCCTTTTTGGGGTAAAAAAGTAACTTGTTTTCCGGTCTTGCGTAAAGCCGGAAGAGGTTCCTGGCCGTTCGCTCGCCTTTGCTGCGCCCTCACCATACTTTGCTCTTTTCACCACCGTCACCGGCGACGAACAGCGCCGGCGACCAAACAAAAATTCATTCCGGATAATTAGCAATAGCTGAATTCCGTTATGGTATGGTAAAAAATCCCTGGTTAAAAGCGACAGAAGAAATGAGAAAATTCCTGAAAATCACCGGTGTCACCGCCATCCTAGTAACAACGCTGGCTTTCACCTTCCGGCAGGAGAACAACCGGTTCTTCGAGATTGCCAAAAACATTGAGATCTTCACAAACCTCTACAAAGAACTCAATACCTACTACGTCGACGATATCGACCCCGGGCAGTTGATGCGCACCGGCATCGAGGCGATGGTCGAATCGCTCGATCCGTATACCAATTATATTTCCGAATCCGACATCGAGGGATACCGCTACCTCACCGAAGGGCGCTACAACGGCATCGGCGCCCAGAGCAAGGTGATGGGGGACTACGTGACCATCACCGAACTCTACAAAGACCAGCCGGCGGATAAAGCCGGCCTGCGCCCCGGCGACCAGATCATGGCCGTTGACGGCCAGGACGCCAAAGGTAAAAACCCGGATGAACTGAACGAGATCCTTCGCGGCTTTCCGGGCACTACCGTTACCCTGACCATTCAGCGCCCCGGACAGTCGCTGCCGTTCGACGTCAGCCTGACGCGCGGCGAGGTGGAAGTGCCCAATGTTCCTTACTACGGCGTCGTGCGCGAAGACGTCGGCTACGTGGCCCTCTCTACCTTTACCCGGGAAGCCGGCCGCAACGTGGCCAACGCCCTGAAAGAGATGAAAGAACAAAACCCTGAACTCAAAGGGGTGATCCTCGATCTGCGCGACAACGGCGGCGGCTTGCTCTCCGAAGCGGTCAACATCTCCAATATTTTTATCCCTAAAAATGAAGTGGTGGTCACGACCAAGGGCAAAGTCAAAGAATGGGATCGCAGCTTCACGACCATGACGCCTCCGTTGGATACCGAAATCCCCGTGGCGGTGCTCATCGACGGACGATCGGCCTCGGCTTCCGAGATTGTTTCCGGCGTCATCCAGGACTACGATCGCGGGGTGCTGGTCGGCCAGCGTTCCTACGGCAAAGGGCTGGTGCAGAACACCCGCGATATCGGCTACAACGCCAAACTGAAACTGACAACCGCCAAGTACTACATCCCGAGCGGCCGCTGCATCCAGAGCGTAGAATACGAAGACGGCGGGCCGGTCCATATTCCCGACGACCAACGCACCCCCTTCAAAACCCGCAACGGGCGCGTAGTGCTCGACGGGGGAGGCGTAAAGCCGGACCTGCTGCTGGATGAACCCGCCGACGACCCGGTCGTCAAAGCCATCCAGGAACAAAACCTCATCTTCGATTTCGTCACCCAATTCTGCCTGGATAACGATAGCATCGAAGCAGTAGAGCAATTCCGCTTCCAGGACTTCGAAACTTTCGTCGACTTTGTGGAAAACCGCAATTTCCAATACGAAACGGAGAGCGAAAAACTTCTCAAAAAGCTGCGCGCCAAGGCAGAAGAGGAAGCGCTGGACGTCGAAGCAGATATCGCCGAAATGACCGATAAGATCAAAGAAGCCAAACGCACGGCGCTTTACGACTACCGCGAGACCCTCATTGACCTCATCGAAAAAGAGATTGCCGGCCGCTACTATTACCGCAAAGGCGCCATCCAGATCGGGCTGCGCAACGATATCGAAATTGAGGAAGCTGTCAAGCTGCTGAAGGATCCTGAGCGCTATCAGAGGGTGCTTACTAATTGAGTTTGAGTGTGGGTGTGAGTATGAGTGTGGGTGTGAGTGTGAGTGTGGGGTTAGTTTCCCGGGCGGATGAGTTCAAATTCCGTGCGGCGGTTCTTTCGGCGGCCTTCCGGGCTGTCGTTGGGCGCGATGGGTTTTGATTCGCCGAAACCGCGGTACCGGAGCCTTTCGGGATCAATTCCTTTTTCAACCAGATAGTTGTAAACGGCGCGGGCCCGGTTTTCGGAAAGGGCCTGATTGTCCCCCTCCTGGCCTACGTCGTCCGTATGGCCGTTGATCCGGATGTGCAATGCCGGATTTTCTTTCAGCAGATCAAACAACCGGTCCAGCTCGGTGGTCGATTCCGGCAGCAGTTCTGCGGAGCCGGTCGCAAAGAAAACATTGTTGAGCACTACGGGTTGCGAGCGCCCTGAATCGGCTGCCGTCACTTCGATCGGTTGGAGCTCGATGTCGAGCCGGTAGGGGTCGGTGCTTTCCCGAAGGCCGGCCAGCGCGAAGTTTTCGGAGTGAAAAACGTATCCGGGCCGGGATACGTTGAGGGCGTAATCCTGTCCGGTGGGTAGCACGACGAGGAAAGTGCCGGCCGCGTCGGTACGGTCGCGCACGTGGCGCCGGCCGTCAGCCAGGCGGATAAAATCGACCTGAGCTTCGAGCGGGCGGCCCGTCCGGGCGTCGCGCACCCGCGCCTCCACATAAGTGGCCGGATTGGGTCGCGCTTCCGGATACAATTCAAAAGTAAACAGGTCGGCATTGCCGATGTATTCCTGTTTGGTGGTTTGCCGGGCGAGGTCGGAATCGAAGTAGGCAGTGCGCCCGTCGAGGCTGACGAACAAAGCGCCTTCATTCGCCGCGGTATTGATGGGGTAACCGAGGTTTCGGGGTTCGCCCCAGCTGCCGTCGGGTTGCCGGCGCGATACAAAAAGGTCGTATTGTCCCATTCCGGGATGCCCGGTCGACATAAAATACAACGTCTGCCCGTCGTGGTGCAGGAAGGGCGCCTGTTCTTTGTAGGGGGTATTGATTTTCGGGCCCAGGTTCCGGGGTTCGTCCCAGCTGCCGTCTTCATTGCGGGTGCTTACCCAAAGGTCGAGCTCGCCCTGTCCGCCGCCCCGGCTGCTGGCGAAATAGAGCGCTTGCCCGTCGGCCGAAAGCGAGGGCTGCGATTCCCAGGCGCTGCTGTTGACGGGCGGGCCGATCGGGCGGGGCGCGGACCATCGCCCGGCTTCCAGTTCAGAAAAATAGAGGTCGAAATTGCGTTCCGACTGAAAATTACTGGTAAAGACCATGAGCCGGCCGTTCGCGGCGATGCTGGGACTCACCTCGCTGAAAGGCGTATTCAGTCCCGGCAGGGGTTGCCCCTGCGTCCAGGCGCTGTCCTGAAACCGGCTGAAATAGATGTCTTCGTTGCGGGGGGCGACGCGAGTGGAATAGACGAGCAGCCGGCCGTCGGCCGTGAGCGAAGGCAGGTATTCCGGCCGGTCGGTATTGATGCCGGGCCCCAGCGGTCGCGGATCAAAAGGAACCGGACGGCGGAGGGCATCAGCGGCAAACTCGACATCGGCCAGCATTTTCCGGGCTTGCTTTTCCCGCTCCGCTCCTGCTTTTCCGCTGTCGAGGTAGGTGCGCAAACGGGGGGCGGCTTCGGCGTATTTGCCCTGGCGATATTCCGTTTCGGCGAGCAGGAAGTAGGCCAGCGGAGCGTAGTCGGGCCCCAGGGCGATCGCTTTTTCGAATGCCGCTTCGGCCGCCGGCAGATCGCCGGTCAGCAAAAGCAGATCGGCGTAAACGAGCAGCGCGTCGATGAACTCAGGCGCTTTGGCCAGCGCCTTATCCAGGGTTTTCAGCGCCTCCGACGCTCGTCCGGCTGCGATGTGCTGCTCGGCTTCGGCCAGCCAGGTTACGGCCTTCTTGGGCGCATCCGCCCGGGTGACGTAAGATTGTGACCAAACCGGGGAAAGGCAGAAAATAAAAACGGGAAGCAGTAAGAAGCGAAGCGGCATAGGTAGTGAACTTTTGTTCTAATAACGCTTTTCACGTGAATTTGATTATCGGCCGCCCCCCGGCAAAACGGAATGCGGAATTGGCTGGTCTGCCGCGAAACAAGCTCTAATCCGGATTATTCATGGGTTAGTCTATTGCGAAGCCAAACTGCCCGCCATTCTGCCCCGCTCACTCACCGTATCTGGGGGTGCGCCTGCGTGGCGCCCGCCTGCGCGAACGCAAGCCTGTCAACGGTCATGACGAAGCTTCCACGAATAATCCGGGCTAAGGGCTGCCTACTTATTCCAGTCGTCGGCACACATTTCTGTCTTCAAATTGGTTTATATTTAGAAGGGCAATGCCGAATGGCCGGCTGTCGCTAAACAACCAACATGCTTCACAAGCGTTTTTTCCGTTTTTTCCTGTACCTCGCGATCAGCGTAGCGATCAGTTCGTTGTTGCTGCTCTTTGGGGTCACCGGGCTGGCCTATTACATCGCCGTTTCCGACCAGGAACAGGTGCCGGAGTTGGTCGAAGAAACCTGCCGGGAACAATTTGGGGTAAAGGCCACCTTCTCGCACTATCGCTTTCAATACTACGAATACTTTCCTTTTTTATCCTTGTCGCTTCGCGATGTTTCCCTGCGCGATCCCGACACGGCCTCCGTCGAACTGTTACACGTCGAGGAGCTGAACGTTCTCTTCCGGCCCTGGAAGCTGTTGCGCCGGGAGCTCGTGGTCAAATCCTTCATCGCCGACACCATCGATATCCGTATGATCCGGCGGGCGGACGGAAGCAGCAATACCGACTTTTTGAGTCGGGGCCGACTGGGCAGCGATGGAACTTCTCCGCTTTATTCCAAAAAATCGATCCAGGAATTCCAGATCAACCACCTGCATTTTCTGCTCCGGGATTCGCTCCACGGAAAGCACCACGACTTCGTCATCCGGCGCAGCACGTTCGAATTCCTGGAACGCGAAGGTGCAACGGAGATCCGGCACCGCGGAACCTGGCAATTCAACGGCCTGGTCTTTAAGCCGAAAAACGGCCCCTTCCTGCGGAATACCGCGGCGGAGATGGACCTGCACCTGGCCCTGGAACGCGATTCGGAAAAGGTGCGCCTGCTGCCTTCCACGATGAATGTCGATACCAACGCCCTGGCGATGCAGGGGGTGCTGGAACTTGCCGATACCGGGCGCATCCGGCTGGAAATCGCCAGTGCAGGCATTCGGCTGGAGACGGTTCGGCCCTGGCTGGCGAATAACCTGCAACAGGCGCTGGCGCCTTATCGCCTCGATGAGCCAGTGCGTACCGAGATCGTGATCGACGGGCCGCTGGGTCGGGGCATGGCCCAGCCGATCGACCTTCGCTTTTCCGCTCGAAACGCCAATCTGGCTACCGCCACGCTGAGCTTCACGGAAGCGAATCTGTCCGGCCGCTACGTCAATAACTGCGATTCCTCCGGTCGCATCACCCCCCATACCGATTGCCTGACCTTCGAACAGTTTTCGGGTAAGCTGTTCGACCGGTTTCCCTTTCAAGGCGCTTATCATGCTCAGGATCTCAAAAACCCGATGGTGAGCGTGACGGCCTCCGCGAGCTTCTCCCTGGGAGAAGCGGCCCGCTATCTGCCTCCCGAAATCCGCGTCTGGCGGGGCCGGGCGACGGTGCGATTCGACTACCGGGGCCGGCCGGAAGAATTACTTGATCCGGCCGTGCGGCGACCGACGATGACGCTTTCCGGCGAGGCCAATTTGCAAAATACCTCCCTGACTTACCTGCCCTCACATTCGATCCTCAGCGGGTTTGAGGCCGATCTCACTTTTGACGAGTCCAACCTGACCATAGAACGCGCGTCGGGAGCGGTCGATGGCGAACCCTTTCAGCTGAGCGGCCGATTCCGGTCTTTTGTACCCCTGGTGCTCGACAAGCCGGCTTCACTCCGCACCTACCTGCGTGTAGAGGCGCCGCCCTTGCACCTCGATCGCTATTTACAGCCGTCGGAAAAGGCCGGTCGCCGCAGCCGGCGTCGCCAGTCGCAAACCGACGCTCTCCTGGCAGGAGAAGTGGGGCGCATTTTCGGCGCTATTGCCCGGCGCACACACCTCAAGCTGGTAGTGAATGCTCCGGAAGTCCGCTACCGAAAGCTGCGGGCCACCCAAACCCGGATGACCATGCGCCTGCTGCCTGATTGCGAGAACGGCGGCGCCTGTCTGATGATCGATGAATTTGCCGGCCGGATCTACGGCAATCTGCCGCTGCAGGGTACGATGCAACTGACGCACTTTTCAGACCCCCGCCTCGCCATGCAGCTTCAGCTGGCCGCCCCGTTGCGTTCTTTCGGGCGCATGCTGCCGCGCAATCTGCTGACCGTCGGCGAAGGGAACCTCGACCTGGAACTGAACTACCGTGGAAAGCTCGATGATTATTTCGAGCTGAACCGCAATCTATTGCGCGGAGAACTGAGCGGCGCCGTTTCTCTGTCCGGCGTTTCCGCAGCGTACCTCCCGGCCGGGTATGAGGCGCGCCGCTTGAACGCTCGCCTGCAGTTCGATGACAAAAACCTGTATTTCGACTCGCTTTCTATGGTGCTCAACGAAAATGCGCTGAGCGCTACCGGCCAGGTGACCAACCTGCTGCCTTTTCTGTTCTCCCAAAAGCAACAGTTTTCTGCGGATTTTGAAGTGATCGGCGATACGATCAACCTCAATCATTTTCCCATCGCCGACAGCTTAAAAAAAGAAAAACCGAGGCGGGCGTCGACGCCTAACCGGATTTCCGGACAGTTCCGAAGAGTGGTGCGAGGATTGTCAGGGGAGCTAAAACTGAAGGCCGGCCAATTGCGCTATCACGACTTTTTGCTCTCCGAATTGGGGCTAAAAGGAAAGTACAACGATCCCGGCTGCGATGCCGCGGCGGGGTGCATTACCATCGAAGAACTTGTGGCGACCACCTTCGGCGATCTGCCGCTCCGGGCGACCTTGAAAATTAACGACCTGAGCGATCCCTTCGTGCGGGGAAATATGCAGCTCACCCTGCCGCTGACGAAGCTGAACCCCGTGTTGCCGCCGGAAAAATTGCGGTTCGATACCGGCCATGTCGACCTGGTGTTGGCCTACGCCGGGCAGCCCCACGACCAGCTCGACCCGGAAGCAGCGCTGCTGAAAGCCCGGCTGGTCGGCTGGGGGCGGCTGCGCGACGCCGGCCTCACTTTTCTGCCGCGGGGATATCAGTTTGAAAAAGGCCGGGGCGTTTTTACTTTCGACGATCAGGGGGTAGTCATTCAGGAACTGGATTTTGAACTGAACCGAAACGCCCTTCAGGCCACCGGCAGAATTGAAGGTTTGCTGCCGTTTATCCTCAAACCCGACAGCCAGCTGCTGCAGGCCAGGCTGCGGATGCGCTCGCCCGACTTCAACCTGGACCATTTCTCCGTGCCGGGCCGCATTGCCAAGCCGCCTGCATCGCCCGACCGGCAGGGCGAGATCGAACAGCTGGTGGAAAGTGGATTGGCCAATATATCCGCCGAAGTGGAGATCGACCTGGATCAGGTCCGCTACCAGCAATTTACCGCCCACGAGGTGACCGGCGACCTGGTGATGACCTCCGATTCCCTGCACATCAAAAAAGCGATGATGGAGCTGGCCGACGGGCAGTTCGTTTTCGACGGGCGCATCGACCAATTGGCCAAAGACTCCCCACGCATCGATATCCGGGCAAAATTGCGGGAAACCGATATCAGCAAACTATTCTTTGCTTTCGGGAACTTCGGTCAGTCGGATATGACTTACCACAACATCCGGGGCCGGTTGACCGGCGACGTTACCTTCCGGGCCAGGGCGGATAACCACTACGAGCTGATGCCCGCTTCTATGAGCGGAGCTTTCGATCTGCAGATCGATGACGGCGAGCTGATCGAGCTGCCCGGGCTGATGAATATCAATAACTTTCTCTTCAAAGGGCGCAACCTCAGGGAAGTCAAGTTCGCCACCCTAAAAAACGCTTTTCTGTTGGAGGGACAAACCCTGCGGGTTAATTACTTCGACGTCGTCTCCTCGGCTTTCACTTTTGGGGTCGAAGGACAATACTGCCTGGGCGATACCGCGCAGACCGACTTGCTTTTTCAGGTGCCCATACGCAACCTTTTCCGGCAGGAGCTGAGCGAAGAGGCGCTGAAAAACATGGCAAAAAGCGCTTCCGGCCTTTCTATTCTGGTACGCGCTACCGGCGACGAAGACAATAAGCTGAACTTCAAGTGGGTGCTTTCGCGCAAGGACTTCGAAAAAGACCGCAACGGGCAGTAAAATTCACCTCTAAGGTTGATAGGATATCCGGTAAATGGCATTGGCGAAATCGTCGGAGACCAGCAGGGAGCCGTCGGGCATCAGCTCCAGGTCGACGGGCCGTCCCCAGGCATCGTCGGCCGCTTCGTCGAGCCAGCCTTCGGCGAAAGGAGTGTAGTTTGTCGCCCGGAAATTTTCATCGAGCGTGACGAGCATCACCCGGTAGCCGATCTTTTTGCTGCGGTTCCAGGAGCCGTGCTCCGCAATCAGTACCTGAGAGCGGTAGGATGCGGGGAATTGTTCTCCGGTATAAAACACCATGCCCAGGGGGGCTACGTGGGGCCCCAGGTTCTGTACCGGCGGTTCGAAATCTTCGCAATCCGCCAGGTCTCCGTATTCGGGATCGGGCAGGTTGCCCTGGTGGCAGAAAGGATAACCGAAATGCATGCCCGTGCGCGACGCCCGGTTGAGCTCGCAGGCCGGCAGGTCGTCGCCGAGCCAGTCGCGGCCATTATCCGTAAACCAGAGTTCCTGCGTTTCGGGATGCCAGGTGAACCCTACGGTATTGCGAATGCCTCGCTGGACGATCTCCAGGTTGGCGCCGTCGGGGTCGATGCGGGTGATGGTGCAAAACAATTCATTGTCGGGATTGCAGATGTTGCAGGGTGCGCCGACCGGAACATAGAGCTTGTCGTCAGGGCCGAAAGCGATGTATTTCCAGCCGTGGTGGGTTTCCTTGGGATAGCCGTCGAATACTACGGTCGGCTCGGGCGGGTCGGCGAGGTGGTTTTCGATATCGGAGAACTTAAGTATGCGGCTCACTTCGGCTACATAGAGGTCGCCGTCGCGGAAAGCCACGCCATTGGGCATTTGCAGTCCTTTGGCTAAAGTATATCGCTTTTCGGCCACAAAATCCCGGTCTTCGTCCCGCAGCGCATATACCTTCCCTTCGCCGCGCGTTCCCACGAACAAGGTGCCGTTCGGCGAGCGCTCCAGCGACCGGGCATTTTTGACGTCGGCCGCAAAGACCTCAATTTGGAAACCTTCCGGCAGGCGAATATCGTCCAACCGGAGCTTTGTGGGTTCCAGTATGCCGCTACGGGGCGGATTGACGTTACCGCAGCCGATCATTAAAAGAAAAAAGGCGAGCACCAGGGGCTTCATGAAGTGGTGGGTTTATTTCCGTGGGAAAAAAGCGCAGTCTATTAATAAAGGTTGATCAGGTCCGGATAGTTTTCGACATAACTTTTTTCCTCGCCTTTTCCCAGACGCACCCCGTCTACGTAGGCGACGATGTAAGCGCTGCTCCTTCCGGCGGCGGCTACTTTTTTCTGCAGTTTTCTGGCCGCCGCCACTGTTTTTTCCGCACCGACGGTAAACCGGTAGAATTCCGAATCCGGGTTTTTCTCGATCATGGGGTAGTCAAACTCGGACATAATGGGGCTGGTAAAAGTATTGCGCATGGCCGCGGCAAACTGCACCTTGTACATCAGCCCTCGGTTCGGTAAGGGAGGAGTCGAAAAAGAAGATTTCAATTCGGTTGGCGAACCCACCTTTGGACTTTGCCCGTGCGAACCGGCAAAGTGGAAAGCGACGATCGTTTCGTCTGCGGCGGCTCCGTCCCACGTTGCGAGGAGGCCGCGCTTGTAGATCGCCTGCCTGGCGACGCCCTGCTTTTCCAGGTAGGCGGCAGCTTTTTCCGCAGCGTCGATCGCGCGGTCGAAGGCCGGCTTTCCGGCGCCTGCTGCCGGGCTATAGCCGGTGATGACGATTCGCGCGCCGGGTGTGGCCTTGAGGGTGGCCGCGATTTCCTGCAGGCTTTGCCGGTGTTCGGCATCGATTGTATTTTCGCCCGCTGGGAACCAGAGCGGGGCGATCCTGGGCGATTCCGTCGCAGCGGTGTCTTTCGGCGTATTGGGAGTGCGTGGAATGTCCAGGCGGAGATCACGCGATTCGCTTAGCCGGGGCGGCGTTTTCTGAGGCGGCGCGTTATAAGTCAGCGGCGCTTCCTGCTCTTCCAGGAAGTCGTTAAAGTATGCCACATAAAGGTCTCGCTTCCCCTGCCCGTCCTTGCGGGAGGACGCGAAGAACGCGGTAAACCCGTCGCGGCTCAGCCGGAAGTGGGTATCGTCTCCTGCCGAATTAATGGGGATGTTCAGGTGTTCGGGCTTCATCCAGCGCTTGGTCTTGTAGTTGTACATCGACTTCAGCACGTCGAAGCCGCCGATGCTCAGGTCGCTGCGGGTGGAGCTGAAGTACAGGACCTGCCCGTTGCGGGAGAGGAAGGGGCTTACTTCGTCGAAAGGCGTATTGACCTCCGGGCCCAGATTTTCGGGAATCGTCCAGCTGCCATGGTGCAGGCGCGACTGGTAGATATCGTACCCTCCCTGGCCGCCGGGGCGTTTGCTGGCGAAGAAAAGGAGGGTGTCATTGTAGAAGTAAAGATCGCGGTCGCCTACCCCCCCGTTGACGGGGGCGATGAAGGGGTTGGAAGTAAGTACTCTCTGATCGGCCGATGCGAAAGTATCGATCAGGATGTCTCCTTGTCCCAGTTCCAGGCCTTTTTGGTAGTACAAAACGACGCCGTCGCCGCCGAAGTCGAGGAGTACATCGTGGCGAGGGCTGTTGAGCAGGTAGTGCATAGCGTTCACCTGGCCCCACACGCCATTTTCCATCCGGCAGGAGTAGATGTCGCTGAAGTATTGACCCAGGCGCTGGTCGGGGAGGCCGGCCCGGGAGCGCAGGCCGCCGTTGCTACCCTCGCGGGCGGAAGAGAAGTAGAGTTTGTCGTGGTGGTTGGGGCTCAGCAGCGGGGCGAATTCATCGTATTTGGTATTGACGCCGGTGCCGAGGTTTTCAACGAAAGCGTTCGGTTCGTCGTACTGGACGCGCATGCCCAGGGCGCAGCGTTTGATATCTTCCCAGACCAATCGCCGGTTGGGCGCGTTGAAGTCGAGGAGGCCGAGATAGGATTTGTAGTATTCCGCCGCCTTTTGAAATTCGTGGCGGGCGTGGTAGATTTTTCCGGCGAAGAGCCAGCATTCGGGATAAGGCCATTTTTCTTCATTGATCAGCTCCTGCAAGACGTCCATTGCCGCCTCCAGCTCGTTGAGCTGATAATGGCAAAGCGCAATGATAAAACGGGCTTCTTTGTCTTCCCGGCTCAGCTGGCGGGAAGCGGTCAATAGCGCCAACGCCTCTTCGTACCGATGGTGGTCGAAGAGCTCTCTGGCCAGTCGTTTTTTCTCGCTGGCGTCCTGCGCCGTCAGGCCGGTAGCGGCCGAAAGCAGCAAAAGCAGCAGTAGCAGCCCTTTTTTCATTCCGGTGGGGTTAATTTAGCCTTGTTGATATCCCAAAAACAGTATTTGACTTGTTTTTATACAGCTATCTTCCGGCCGCAGCCATGGCGGCCGGAAAGATTAAATTTTCCTTTCCGTATCGAACGCCTCGAGGTAATCGGCCACCCGGCGCACGAAAGAACCGCCGAGGAAGCCGTCGACGACCCGGTGATCGTAAGATAGCGACAGAAACATCAGCTGGCGCACGGCGATGAGGTCGCCGTATTCCGTTTCGACCACGGCGGGTTTTTTGCGGATGGCCCCCGTAGCCAGTATCGCTACCTGCGGTTGATTGATGATCGGGGTGCCCATGACGTTGCCGAACGTACCGACATTGGTGATGGTGAAGGTGCCGCCCTGTATTTCTTCGGGCTTAAGCTGGTTGTTGCGGGCCCGGCCGGCCAGGTCGTTGACCGCCTTGGTGAGGCCCAGCAGGTTCAGGTGATCGGCTTGTCTGATTACCGGTACGATCAGGTTGCCCGAAGGCAGCGCCGTGGCCATCCCGATGTTGATATTCTTCTTGCGGATGATCTTATTCTCATCGACCGAAATGTTGATCATCGGGAAATCCTGGATGGCTTTGATGACCGCCTCTACAAAGATAGGAGTAAAGGTAATTTTTTCACCGTATTTTTCCTGAAACGCGCGCTTCACGCGGTTGCGCCAATTGACGAGGTTGGTGACGTCGGCTTCCACGAAAGAAGTAACGTGGGGAGAAGTCTGCTTGGAGGCCACCATGTGCTTGGCGATCAGCAGGCGCATGCGGTCCATTTCTATGATCTCGGTCTCGCCGTTAACGCTGCCGGAGGCCGGCGGGGTGTAAGCAGTAGTGGCTGCTGCGGGCGGTTGTTGCGGCGTAGGCGGCGCCTGGGGCTGCGGTTTTGGTTGGGGCGTTTTTCGGTTTTCGACGTAGGACAGGATATCTTTTTTGGTCACCCGGCCCTGCAGACCGCTGCCTTCGATCTGTTCGAGTTCCGCGAGGGGGATATTTTCTTTCCGGGCGATATTGCGGACGAGCGGCGAATAGAACCGGCCGGCGGCGCCGGTGCTCGCCGGTTGGGCGGGGGCGGTCGAAGTGGTCACCTCGGCCGGCTGCCGTTGGGGCGCCGGTTCTTTTTGTCCGTTGGAAGCATGGCCGTTGGCGCCGGCCCCGGTGTCGAGGCTGGGAGAAGCTTCGGGCTCGGCGGCCGCTTCCGTTTCGATAAGTGCGATGACCTTGCCTATTTCTACCGTTTCGTTTTCTTCGTAAAGCAGTTTGGCGATGGTGCCTTCAACTGGAGAAGGCACCTCGGAATCCACCTTGTCGGTGGCGATCTCGAGGATGGTTTCATCCACTTCCACCTTATCTCCGGGCTGCTTGACCCACTTCAGGATGGTGGCTTCCATGATGCTTTCGCCCATCTTGGGCATGATCAGTTCAACTTGAGCCATAATGTTGTTTGTAACTGGTTATTATTTGGTTGTTGCGTACGCGGATGTCGGCCTGGGCAACGGCCTTCCAGGCCGCAAAAATAACTGAATTTCACGGCTATAACAAGCTCGCACCATGGTCAGCCGGGGAAATGTGGCATTGGCGTACTTTAATTTTAAACGGGCGCCGGGGCGTATTGTTCCTTGACGAACTGGCGAATGAGGTTGAGCGCGTGTACGGAGGCGTACTGAATATTTTTCAACCGGTCTTTCCCCGCTTGCAGTCTGACGGCTCTTACCACATCCGCGTTGCCGACGGCCATCCAGATGGTGCCCACCGGTTTTTCGGGCGTGCCGCCGCCGGGGCCGGCGATGCCGGAAATGGCGATGGCGACGTCGGTTCCCAGCAGGTCGAGGGCGCCGGTTGCCATTTCTTTCACCGTCGCTTCGCTCACTGCGCCGTGGCGGGCCAGCGTTTCGGGATTGACGTTCAGCAGCCGGGTTTTGAGTTCGTTCGAATACGAAACGACCCCGCCTGAAAAGTAGCGCGAAGAACCCGGCACGGCGGTGATGCGGTGGGCGAGGTAGCCGCCGGTGCAGCTTTCGGCGGTGCCCAGGGTGATTTGATGCTCCAGCAGTTGTTGTCCGATCACGGCTTCCAGGCTGTCGTTTTCCCGGCCGAAGAGGAGGTCGGGGATGAGGCCGGCGAGTTCGGTCGCCTTTTCTTCCAACCGGCGCTCCAGTTCCTCCTGATCATCGCCGGTAGCCGTCAGGCGCAACCGTACTTGTCCCAGGTTGGGCAGGTAGGCCAGCTTGAAGCCGTCGGGAAGGTTTTTTTCGAATGCCGTAAGGCGGGCGGCGATGTTGCTCTCGCCTTCGCCGACGGTAAGCAGCGTGCGATGCGCGATCGGGCGGCCGGGGAAGCGGCGCAACAGCCGGGGGATTACTTCTTTTTCCATCAGGTATTCCATCTCGTAAGGCACGCCGGGCATGGAGACGACAATTTTGCCCTGGTGCTCGAACCACATCCCCGGCGCGGTGCCCATCCTATTGGGCAACAACTCGGCGTTGGCGGGCAGAAAACACTGCCGGCGGTGGGCTTCGGTGGGGGTGCGCTCCAATCGCTCGAATATGCGGAGAATGCGATCGTAAGTAGGCTGGTGGAATACCAGTTCTGCGCCGAAATAGTCGGCCAGCGTCTTTTTCGTAATGTCGTCCTTGGTAGGGCCCAGTCCGCCCGTTATCAATACGGCGTCGGCCTTGTTCAGGGCCTGGTCGAGCGTTGTGCGAATCGCCTCCGCATCGTCGCCTACGGTAGCGATACCGACGAGGTGGGCGCCGTGAAGATTGAGCTGCCGGCCGATCCAGCCGGAGTTGGTGTCGATGGTCTGTCCGATCAGGAGTTCGTCGCCGATGGTGAGGATATGTATTCTCATGGATAGTGATTTTCGATCATGGCGTTACCAAAACTGTACTTCCTTGAGGCCGAACGCACGCCGGCCGCTTTCGGTTGCGATGAGGAGCTTGCCGGCCGGATCGATGCCGACGATCGTTCCGGTAAAAGCCTCGCCGGCGGGCGTGCGGTACTCGGCCGTTTCGCGAAAGCGGTAAAGGCGTTGCAAGTAGCTGTGCTGCATGGCTTCGTGGCGGCCGGCCCGCAATTGCAGGTAGCGCTGTTCGAGGTCCAGGCAGAGCGATTCGACGATCTGGTAGAGGTCAAAGTTTTTTCCGGTAACGAGCGCCAGGGAAGCCGCCCGGTCGAGCCCGGCGGGAAAGGTGCGCTGATTGACGTTGAGGCCGATGCCGGCGACGCTGGCCTGCAGGCGCCGGCCGGCCAGCGTATTCTGGATAAGGATGCCTGCCACTTTGGCGTCTTCGATGTAGATGTCGTTCGGCCACTTGACTTTCACCCCTTTTCCGGCATATCTTGCAATAGTGTCCGAAGCAGCCAGCGCGATTGCCTGATTGAGCAGAAACTGCCGCTGCGCTTCCAGGAAACGGGGATAAAGGATGAGCGAAAGCGCGATGTTTTTTCCTGGTTGGCCTTCCCACCTACTGCCAATCTGTCCTCTTCCATCGGTCTGATGAAAGGTGAAGACGACCGTTCCTTCGTTTGGCGCGTTTTTTGAAACTAAATCCGCAGCGTAACGGTTAGTGGAGTCAACCGAAGTCAACTCGTAAAAAACCTTTCCGACAAAGAGGGTGTTTTTAATACGCAAAAGATAATTTTTATTAACTTTAATTTACGAAAGGCAAGATTGCCATTTTTTCAAAAATCAAAAACAAATAAAACGAGAGTTTGGATTCACAGATCAATCTGAAGCAGCCAGAGCTCACCACTGAAGAACTTAACGATTTGATCATCGACAGCATCCAGGACATCAAGGGCAAGAAAATTGTCAAACTGGATCTACGAAGTATCGAAGAGGCGCCCACCGACTATTTCATCATTTGCGAGGGCGAGTCCAACACACAGGTTAAAGCAATTGCGGATAACATCCAACTCCGTTTGAAGCGCGAAGGCCACCAATTGCCCAGCTTCGTGGAAGGCGAGCGCAATGCCGTCTGGATTTGCGTCGACTACTTCAGTACCGTTGTCCATGTCTTTTACCGCGAGGCGCGCGAGTTCTACGAACTCGAAGAACTGTGGAGCGACGCTACTTTTACGGAATACGAAAGTTTATAGGGCAATGCCCCTTCTTCGTCGATAATTCGCAACGAAATTGGATTTGGGACGTTTTGTATGAGAAATTACTCGGTTTTGACGGAGTGAAAAAGATGATTTGATGGAAAACAACAATAAAGATAAGAAGCCGAACAGCTCAAAGTTCAACTCCTTCTGGATATATGGGCTCATCGCTCTTTTCCTGCTGGCGCTCAACTTTTACAGCCTCTCCGACGCCAGCAACGAGCCCATTAATATGAGCCGGTTCGAGGAAATGGTAGCCGACGGCGCAGTCGAAAGACTGGAAGTGATCAACGAAAAATACGCACACGTCTACATCAAGGAAGAGAAACTCGGTGAAAGCTCCTATAAAGACGCCAACAAGAGCAGCTTTGGCAGCGATCGACCTCATTATGTGTTCAATATCGGGCCGCCCGAAGTCTTCGCACAACGACTGGAACAGCTCAACGCCGACCTTCCTCCCAGCCAGCAGGTAGATCCGGAATATCGCGAAAAGCCCAACTGGCTTCCCCAGATCCTGAGCTGGATACTGCCCATCCTCATCGTGGTGGCGATCTGGATCTTTATCATGCGTCGCGTGAGCGGCGGCGCCGGCGGTCCCGGCGCCCAGATCTTCAATATCGGCAAATCGAAAGCCACCCTCTTCGACCAGAACTCGAAGGTGAACGTCACTTTTCAGGACGTCGCGGGCCTGGACGAAGCCAAAGAAGAGGTGATGGAAGTGGTCGACTTCCTGAAGAATCCCAAGAAATACACCGCCCTGGGCGGCAAGATACCCAAAGGCGTCCTGCTGGTCGGCCCTCCCGGCACCGGTAAGACGCTGCTCGCCAAAGCCGTCGCCGGTGAAGCCGGCGTGCCTTTCTTCTCCATCTCCGGCTCCGACTTTGTCGAGATGTTCGTAGGCGTCGGCGCCTCGCGGGTGCGCGACCTGTTCAAGCAGGCCCGGGAAAAAGCGCCTTGCATCGTCTTCATCGACGAAATTGACGCCATCGGCCGCGCTCGCGGACGCAACAGCATCCAGGGTGGAAACGACGAACGGGAAAATACCCTCAACCAACTTCTGGTCGAGATGGACGGCTTCAGCACCGATAAAGGCGTCATCCTGATGGCCGCCACCAACCGGCCCGACGTGCTGGATACCGCCCTGCTGCGGCCGGGCCGCTTCGATCGCCAGATCGGCATCGACCGTCCCGACCTCAAAGGCCGGGAAGCGATTTTCAAAGTACACCTGAAAAATATCAAGACCTCGCCCGAGGTCAACGCCAACGCCCTTTCCGAGATGACGCCCGGTTTCGCCGGCGCCGATATCTCCAACATCTGCAACGAAGCCGCCCTCGTGGCCGCCCGTCGCAACAAGAAAGCCGTCGATATGGACGACTTCAACTACGCGCTCGACCGCGTGATCGGGGGCCTCGAGAAAAAGAATAAGCTTATCTCGCCCAGCGAGAAAGAGATCATCGCCTACCACGAGGCCGGCCACGCCATCTGCGGCTGGTACCTCGAACACGCTTCTCCGCTGGTGAAAGTGACCATCGTGCCCCGCGGCATCGGCACCCTGGGCTACGCCCAGTACCTGCCGAAGGAAGAATACATTACACGCACCGAACAGCTGCTCGACCGCATGTGTATGACCCTGGGAGGACGCGCCGCAGAAAAAATCATCTTCGGCAAAATATCCACCGGCGCGCAAAACGACCTCGATCAGGTCACGAAAATGGCCTATAGCATGGTCACCATTTTCGGCATGAACGAAAACGTCGGCCAGGTGTCCTACTACGGCCTGTCCAGCGAATCGTTCCAGAAGCCGTACTCCGAAGAAACGGCCTCCATGATCGACGCGGAGGTCCGCAAACTGACGGACTCTCAATACGAACGTGCTCAGAAGCTGCTCCAGGAAAAGCGCGGCGAACTGGAAAAGCTCGCCAAGCAACTGCTCGAAAAAGAAGTGTTGCTCAAATCTGATGTCGAAAAGCTGATTGGGGCCCGGCCCTATTCGAATATAGCAGAACAGAACGGCGTCCATCATCCGGATCCGGAACCGGAAGAAACACCGGAGGCGCCGAAAGAGGCATGATGCTTTAACATCGTGCAACTATTCCACACAGCGAGAGGTCAGAGTTCGGGAGGCTTTGACCTCTTTTTTTTTCCCTGCCTACTACCGCTAAGGAATACCTGCTATTGGCTCACCCATCGGCGCAGCAACGGGTAGCTGAGTACGGCGACGAGGATGATCAGCCCGCCCAGGTAAAAGTCGGCGTCCAGCTCCTGGCGGTCGTCGAGCAAAAACCAGGCTAACGCAATGCCGTAAACCGGCTCCAGGTTGATGGTGAGGTTGGAGGCGAAAGCGGAAAGGTGATGCAAAGCCCGCAGGGCCAGGATGTACGCCAGGGTAGTACACAGCAGGGCCAGCACGAACAGGTAGCCCCAGTCGGCCGGCGTCGGCCACATCCGGAGCGCCTCCTCCGGGCCCCATACCGCATATACCGGAACGACCAGGCTGAGGAAGAGCCACGCACTGCCCAATTCCAGAAAAGTGATGCTCTTTTCGTCGGCTTCGCTGATCAGCAGTTTGTTGAGCGTCGCGAAAAGAGCAGCGAGGAAAGCCGCAGCCAGCCCTACCCAGATCCCGGATACCATCGACAATTCGGCGCCGTTCACCACCAGCGCCATCCCGGGAATGATCAGCAGCCCCAGAAGCAGTTCGTAACGCTTCAGCGGCTGGCGGGTGATGAGGGGCTCGATCAGAGAAGTGAAAAAAGAAGTGGTCGCCATGCACACCAGCGCGATCGAAGCGTTGGCCAGTTTGATGGCGCCGTAAAAAGCGACCCAGTGCAGCGCTACCAATACGCCGATCCCCATAAATTGAAGCAGCAGCCGGCGAGGCATGGTGCGCAACAGGGCGCCGATCCGGATGACCAGCAACAGGCTCAGGCTCGTCAGCAACACCCGCCACCAAACGATGAGCAGCGCCGAAAGCTGGATCAGGTCTCCCAGAATTGCCGTAAACCCGAAAAGCAAAACCGCCAGGTGGAGCTCCAGGTAGGCTCGTTTGACAGGTCCCATTTTTTCCTCAAAAAAAATACTTTTTGCCAGTATCTACCGCGGAAAAGCCGAATTCTTCACTATTAATTTGAGATATTTGCCGGTGTAAATCTCATGCTACCGGGATTTGCGAAGAGTAGAAACATCCGCAAGTTAATTTATCCAACCGCAAAAATAACAATTGACCATGGCAGTAACTGTTGGTGACAAAGCACCTGCTTTCACGTTGTTTTCTTCCGAAAAAAAGGAAGTCTCCCTGGAAGATATGCAAGAGCAAAATGTCGTCCTGCTTTTCTTCCCCCAAGCCTTTACGAGCGTATGTACCGAAGAGTTGTGCACCATGCGCGACAACCTCAGCGTGTACGGAGGGCTCAATGCCCAGATCGTTGCCGTTTCCGTCGATTCTCCTTTCACGCTCGATCGGTTCAAAGAGGAGCAGAAACTGAACTTCCCTTTGCTCTCCGATTTCAACAAAGAAGTATCCAGAGCTTATGGCGCATTGTACGAAGAATTCGTCTTCGGCATGAAGGGCGTTTCCAAACGCGCCGCTTTCGTCATCGACAAGGAAGGTACGGTGCGCTACGCGGAAGTGCTCGACAACGCGGGCGAGCTTCCCAATTTCGATAAAATTAAGGAAACTTTATCTTCGTTAAACTAGTTAAACAATCTAATAGCTTTACTTAAAATGGCCCATCATGTTGCGTTATCTCAACACCGCTGAAGAAGTAGAAGAAGTTGTCATTGAAGAAGAGATTACCGATTCGGGTACCGGAGAACGAGCGGAGCTGATCGTCTACAATGACGACCACAATACCTTCGATTGGGTCATTCAGTGTTTTATGGAAGTGCTGAGCCACACGCTCGAACAGGCAGAGCAGCTTTCTCTCCTCATTCACTTTAAGGGTAAAGCTACGGTAAAGACGGCGCCGAAGCCGGTGCTGAAACCCAAAAAAGATGCGCTGGTCGATCGCGGCCTCTCCGCTGTCATTGAAGGCGGCGACGATTAGAGCATGTTTGGAGCGGGTTCGTTTTGAAAATCGACAGGTTCCTAACCTGTTGATTTGCAATAGAAGCAAGCTCCAAACATCTCTTAATTCCGGCGCGATGAAATAACCCGTTCGGACAGCACCGGAGTTGATTCGGTGCTGTCCTTCTTTTTCTTTCGCAATTTTTTCCCCGCCCACTTTCTCTATTCTTTCGTTCTTTAGTGGAAAAAGATACATGATCTACCGCTTGTCAGTTTGGTGCGTTTGCCTGCTCAGCCTCGTGTTGCCGGGGCAGCTCACCGGCCAGTCGCTTCCCCGAAAGGGTTCCCTCGGGATCGCCGTTTTCGAACTCAACGACTCCCTGCAGGCGCTTACCGGAGCGAAACAGGGGATATACATCGGAGCCGTTATGCCCGGAAGCACGGCCGCACAAGCAGGACTGCGCGTGGGGGACGTGCTGACCGGGATCGACGGCGGCGCCCTGAACCGCCGGGATGACCTGCAGCGACGGGGCGGCGACTGGATGGCCGGCGCAGATATTTCCTTCGATATCTGGCGAGACGGCCAGGCCGCTCAGCTGACCGGTAAAATAAAAGGCAAACCCCGCGAGACTTCACCGCACGGCGAAGTCCGCTACGAAGCGGTGTCTTTCCGCGACGGCCGGCTGCGATCTATTATTCACAAGCTCTACGGCGCCGGACCTTTCCCAACCGTCGTCTACTTGCAGGGATATACCTGCGGCTCCATCGACTATTATTATGACGACGCTTTTCCGGTCCGGCAGTTGGTCGACGGGCTCGTCGAACGCGGCTTTGCTGTATTGCGCGTTGAAAAGCCCGGCGTCGGGGACAGCGAGGGGACGCCCGACTGTAACGAGATCGGGTACCAAACCGAGATTGAGGCTTTTGATGCAGCGCTTTCTCATTTCGAGGAATATCCGTTTGTCGACCCCGCCCGGATCTTTTACTTCGGCCATTCCCTGGGCGGGATCGCCGCGCCTATCCTGGCGGTAGATCACCAGCCACGGGGCGTTATCGTGTACGGCGCCATCGCCAAAAGCTGGTACGAGTACCTGATGGATATCTTTCGCGACCAGAACTATCGCACGGGCGCCGACCCAACAGAAACTGAAGCCAACATGCGCCGGATTATCCCGCTGCTTTATCAATACATGATCGAAAAGAAATCACCCGACGATTTGCGGGCAGATCCGGCGCTGTCGGCGGCTTTGCCGCTGCTCGGCCTAGAAGGCGACCAGGTGCTGAACCGGCATTTTTCTTTCTGGCAGGAATTGCAGGGGTACGACCTGACCGCCGCCTGGCGCGAAGCAGGAGTCGCTACCCTGGCGCTCTACGGTGAACACGACATTCAGGCCATCAGCGCCGACGGCGCCAAGATGATCGCCCAAATCGTGAATACCTATCATCCCGGCCTTGCCGAGTGGCGCATCGTGCCGGGAACAGAACACATCATGACTACTGTACCCTCCATGAAAACCTACGTGCAAATGCGCGCCGACGGCCGCTTCAACCGGCAGTACATGGGCGAACATTTCAACCGGGATATCATTCCGCTGATCGTCGAATGGATGGAGAAAGCACCGGCGCAAAGTACCGGGCGCTAACCCGAATTATTCATGGGGCCTTCGCAATAGATCAATTCATTAATCATCCGGCTTAAGCCGTGTTTGCCAATTCACGGGCCCGGGCAAGCGCATCCAGGTATTCCTGAACAAAATGCCCGGCCTGCTTTCGCCGGTATTGCATTACCCATCGGGGATGGGGTACAGGCAGGATCTCCTCAAAGAAATGCCGCTTTTGGTTCAACTTTTCGAAGTACGCCAGGTTTTTGCCCCGGCCGATGCAAATAGCGACACGCGGGGATAGCCCGAAGGAAAGCTGTTGCCTGAGGTGGTCGATGATGTATGGCTCCACAGCGGCCTGGAGGTCGCGGCTGTCGTAATAGTTGAAGTTTTTGCCGTCTTTCGTGAAGCCGAGCGGGCTGAGGGAGGTGATGTAAAAATCCTGGTAAAACGATTCCGCGCCGCCGTACGCTTCGATAAAATCGTACACGAAAACCGAAGACAATTCGGGGCGCGGGGCGAAGGTGTTGGTGATGCCGCACACTTCAGCCAGCCGGACAGGGTCGGTAAACGGTACGCCGGTGACGCCGGCGCCGAAACGACCCGGATTGATCCCGAAGAGGCCGATGCGCGGCCGGGAGTCGGCGTAATATTTTTGGTAGAAGGTTTCCAGTACCTGCATGGTTTCCACCCCGTCGTAGGGAAAGAGGATCTGATACGGAGGCGGAATAGCCCAATCGGCCCGGAGCTGGTGGGAAAAACGGATAACCCGGTCGGCGAAGGTCATAGTCCTTTTTGCCGCAAAGATAAAAAGGTCATTGCAACTCGTGATCGGCCACCAGCCGGACGAAGTCCAGCGCGCTGAGCATACCGATGATCCGGCCGTCGTCCATGACGACGAGGTGGTGCACCTGATGGCGGATCATCATCCCGGCTGCCGACTGGGCGCTGGCGTTCTTGCTGACGACGTGTACTTTGTCGGTCATCAGTTCGGAGACAACAGTTTTTTCGTCGGCTACGCTTCGCAGATCCGTGGCGGTGATGATGCCGTCGATCTGGATGCGTTCCCGGGCGCCTGCTTCTTCGACCTTAACGATCGGAATGGCGTGTACGCCTTTCCTTTCCATCAACTCGCGAACGTACCCCGCCGTAGCGTCGGCTACCGTAGTGAAAACGGGCACCGACATAAAATCTTTGACTTGAATGCGCATAGTTTCTTCGGATTTTGCAATCTGTTCTCCTCCGCTCTCCGCACCGGTACGGGGCAAATTTCGAGGAGCATACTTCGGCTTGACGATGGTTCTTTGGTGCTCATTCCGAATTGCCCGTCAGCCTCCGTTGACACCTACTTTTACCTCCCCTCATCAACATAAGATACGGCGTTCTGCATCAGCGAGCGGTTGATTTTTATCAATGCAAAGGCTGACGTTTGTCAGAAATGATACAGCGGCGACCTACCGGCTCAGTCTTTCGTCTTTGGCGTTGCGGTATACCTCGTACCCCTCCCGGTCTTCGAGTACGGCGGCGATCTGAATCAAAGCATTGAGTACGGTGAGGTTCTCGGGTTCGGCGAGATGGGCTTTTTCCAGCGGCGGGCGCGCTTTTTCCAGTAGCGCTTTCGCTTCTGACATCAGCTCGGCGTAGCTTTTCAGGCGTTCTTCCTGCCGGGCCTGGGCGATGAGGCGCGAAGCTTCGTTCAGGTACATTGCTCCCATATTGAAATAAGCCTCGGCGCGCTCCGGCTCCATTTGGATAGCTTCCCGGTAGATTGCGGCGGCTCGTTCGCGATCGGACAGCTCCAGCAGCTGTGCATAGGCGATATGGTAAGCGTATTGGAAAGGCTGGTTGTCGATAGCCTGGGCGAAAACTTTCAAGGCTTCGTTATACCGGTCGGGCGCCTGCAGGTAGAGGTCGAGTTGCAGGTTGTACAAATCCGAGCGGATCGCTTCGTACTGCTCGCTGAAATATTTGCGCAGCGGAGCGATCAGCGAATGGTCGTTGCGCAGCCGCCGGTACTCGCGATCGAGGGTTTTCAGTCCTTCTGCTACCGAGTTCAGCGCCTGGTCGATATCGTATTTGGAAGGCGTGTCCTGCTGCCCTTCCGGTTCCTGGTGCCGGTAGCGATAATGCAGCAATGCTTTGCGGTAGAAGGCGTAAGCGAACAGCAGGTCGGGGCGCGCCGGTGGCCGGCGCTCAAAAGCTTTGATCGCCTTGCGATAAGCGATCAGGGCCGGTTCGTACGCTTTTTGGGCGAAGTGCAGCCGGCCGGTCAGGTCGTGCAGCAGGTAATCGTCATCGTCGATGCGACGCGCCAGGCGCAGCAGGTGTTTGGCGTCGCGCAGGGCTTGTTCCCGGCGCAATTCGGGGATGTTGTCGCGCCTGGCGTAGGTGAGGTTTTCCAGCGCTTCCGTGAGCAGCAGGTCGAAGAGGAGGCGGTAATCTTCGCGAATGCGGTTGGCGTACTTGCCCCGGTCGGTCGCTGCGGCGTCTTTGAGGTCTTCGAACACTTCCCGGTGGTCGCCGGCGTAGGCGGCAAGCCCCTGGTTCGAACCGGTCTTGCGCAGCTGGTCCAAAAGTAACAGGCGAGCCCGGGCCCGGTAATAGTAGGCGGCGGGCAGCTCGTCACGTCCCAACAGCCCTTTTTCTTCCAGCGCATCCGTAAGGTCGGTAATGGCTTTTTCATAGTGCCCGGTGCGACAGGCTTTGACGCCGGCTTTGACCCGTTTCTTCTGAGCGGATAACGGGAGAATGAGCAGGCAGAGCAGGGAGAGGATAAGGAGGTGCTTCATCCGGGGGTGTTCTTAGTGTCGTCTCAGCTTGTTTGGAGCAGCATCGCTTTGAATGACGGTTGCCGGAACAAGTAATTTTCGCAAATGCTTGATTGACAACAGGCGCGAGCTCCAAGCAGCTCTTCGAAAAAAATTCAAAAACAAAACCTTTCTCATTTAACTTCTACTGCTCTTTCCAGTCAAAGGTTGCGTGCAAAAGTAAATAGTTTTGATTATCCCACGCAGCTTTCATACTGCCGAACCATTGATTTAAGAAAAGCTACCAGTGGTTGAAAAAAGTGTGCACTGTTTTGATTCCTGAATATCTTGCAAAAAAAATAAACCGATGAATGCTTTACTGTTACTTGCTTTTCTGGCCTGTACTCCGCCCGTTCCGACCGACAGCATGACGGTATACGTGTTTTTGCACGACGAGTGTGTCGTCTCCCAATTCTACACGCCTGCCTTGCGCCGCCTGCACGATACTTACGCCGGGCCGGACGTCAGCTTCGTCGGTTATTTCCCGAACCCTGCCGCCACTCCCGAGCGCATCTACGCTTTTGCGGAAAAATACGAACTGCCTTTTCCGCTCTATCCGGATCATTTTAAACGGGCCGCCCACCGGCTGGGCGCCACCGTCACCCCCGAGGCGGTGGTATATGACCACGCGGCAGACCGCATACTCTACCGGGGCCGCATCGACAACAGTTTCGTACGGGTGGGCCGCCGGCGTCAGGTGACCACTTCTTTCGAACTGGAAACCGTGCTGAAAAAACGGCAGCCGCCCGCAGCCCGGGACACGCCGGCCGTCGGCTGCCTGATCAATTTTAACGACCCGCTTTACAACATCCAAAAAACCTGCACACCTGAAGCGTACTAATTGTATTCCAGCAATTTCCAAAACCATCCATACCATGAAAAAAATATTTACCCTTCTCGGCTGCCTGATGCTGACATTCGCCATGACCGGCCAGTCGGTCACTTTCAGCGAGCACATCGCGCCGATCATTTACGACAATTGCACGTCCTGCCACCGGCCGGGCGAGATCGGCCCCATGGCGCTGACCAACTACGAAGAGATCCGCAACTGGGCGCCCATGATCGACTATGTGACCGATATCCGGTACATGCCCCCCTGGAAGCCCGATCCCGACTTTTCCAATTTTCTGGACGAGCGGGCGCTCAGCGATGAAGAGATCCAATTGATCCAGGACTGGGTGGCTGCCGGTACGCCCCAGGGCGATCCGGCGCTGGAACCGCCGCTGCCCGATTTCCCGGAAGGGTCGCAGCTCGGCGAGCCCGACCTGGTGCTTTCTTTTGAAGAAGCCCACCTGCATCCGGGCGACAACCTCGACGAATACCGCTATTTCGTGTTACCCACGGGGCTGACCGAAGATGTCGACCTCTCGGCCCTGGAGCTGCGCCCCGGCAATACCCGCATCGTCCACCACGCTCTGTTCTGGAACGACACCACGGGGCAGGCCGCCGCGCTCGACGCCGAAACGCCCGAGTACGGCTTCGAGGGCTTCGGCGGTTTCGGCAGCGGGCAGAACAGCAGCTTTACGCGTTCCCAGCAATTACCGGGTTACGTGCCGGGCGCCAAGCCGCGGCATTACGTGGAGGGCATCGGTCAGCGCCTCTATGCAGGCTCCGACCTCGTGGTCCAAATGCACTACGCTCCGACGCCCGTAGCCGAGTACGACTCGTCTACCGTCAACCTCTTCTTTAAAGACGAGCCCGTAGCGCGCTACGTGCGCACCCACATTATGCTGCCTGTCTTCGGCACGCTGACCAACGGCCCCTTCTTCATTCCCGCCAACCAGGAACGCACCTTTCACGGCATCTGGGAAATAGAGGAAGACCTCAGCCTGATCGGCGTCGCCCCTCATATGCACTTGCTGGGACGCGACTGGACGGTGTTCGCCATATCGCCGGAAGGGGATACCACCAATCTGATCTCGATCCCGGACTGGGACTTCAACTGGCAGGGCACTTACTATTTCGACCGCTTCGTCATTGTGCCGGCCGGCTCCGAGATCCATGCCTATGCGAGCTACGACAATACGGCCGATAATCCCTATAACCCCAATAACCCGCCGCAGTGGGTATCCTGGGGCGAGGGCACTGCCGACGAGATGTACTATCTGCCGATCGCTTACGTACCGTACCAGCCCGGTGACGAAAACGTCGTTTTTCCCGACGACCAAACGACGGATGTGGAGGAGGCCCTGCGGCTGGCGACCGCCGAGAACAAGCTGTATCCTCCTTATCCCAACCCCGCGGCCGGAGCCGTAACCATAGGCTATACCCTGGAAACACCGGCGAGAGTCAGCCTGGAAATACTCGATGCCACCGGTCGCAGCGTGAAGACGGTTTTCGTCGACCGCCAGCACCTGGCCGGGCAACATAAGATCGAACTAGACGGCGGCGCGCTGCCGTCCGGATTTTATCTGCTGAATCTGCGGGGACCGGGCTTTTCGCTGACTCAGCCACTGATGGCGCGGTAGGCCATTCCGGATTTAGACAAAAATTGTGTAACCATGAATAGCCAAGTAGCTTTCCTCTTGCTGTTTTTATTGCTCCCGTTTGCCGCGCGCCTTCAAACGGCCGACTTTGCCGGGTGGCTGCCGGACTTTCAGCAGGACGTGCGGGCCTACGTAGTCGAAAATATCAACCCCGAAATCGCTGACTTGCAGGCTGAACTGGAAGCGGCCTTTACAGAGGCGCAACTGGAGTTACTTGCCCAAAAACGCGAAGAGGCCCGCACTTTGCAAGAACAGAGTGGAGCGCTCATCTCCCGGCTGCTCACCGCTACCCTGAAGGGAATGGACCGCGAGGCGATCGAAACAATGTTCGGCGAGGCGATTCGCAGTCAGATAAAAGCCTTGACCGGCCTCCTGATCGGAATGGACCCGATCCTGAGTGCGCACCGCAAACCCTTGCAGGAGAAGACCCAAGGGGTGCAATCCAAAGTCAAGGGCTGGCGCGCGGATATCCGCAGTCTGCGCCGCCAATACGCCTCGGACGAGGAGCTTGCCCGATTGCGGCGCAACCTGGAAGAACAGCTCACCGAGAAAGGGTATCCCGATTTGCTGCAGCGCCTGGAAAGCATGGCCGGCCTGTTGCGCAACAGCGAAAGCTGGCGGCCGCGCGCCGTGCTCCTCCTGTTTTGGGATGCACAAATGGATGCTTCACTGCTCTTTCAGACGGATGCCGAAGAACTGGCGCTAGTCCGCCACGCCCGCACGGAGCCCACTACACGGCTTATCCGATGCTATCCCAATCCGGCCGGGTCCCGGGCGACCATCGAATTTGAACTAGCGAAACCGGTTCCATCGTTCACCTTACAAATCGCCACCCTCAACGGGGAAGTACTGCAGAAAAAGTCGGGCAATGACCTCTCCGCGGGCGCCCATAGTTTCCAAATGGAAACCGGCGCTTTGCCCCCCGGTACTTATCTCGTCAATCTGCGCCTGCCCGGCTGGGAAGACAGCCGGCGGCTGGTGGTCGGAGATCGGCCGTAATGACGTAAAGGAGGGCCTGTACGCAGTCTTGAGGCAATTAAAAAATCCACCGCACCTTGCTCAAACCAAAAAATAGGTCTAAATTTGCCGTCGCTTCTCGAAAAAGGGGCCAACGGTGCGGTAGCTCAGTTGGTAGAGCACAGGACTGAAAATCCTGGTGTCGGCGGTTCGATTCCGCCCCGCACCACATCTTTACAAGCTTTTGATGCAGTTAGCCGGCGTACATCATCACCATCATTTTACTTTGCTTCCCCGAAGCAGATGGTAATCTGAGCGTACGCCAACCCAAAAAGAGGTTTACCATTTGCCGGTAAACCTCTTTTTTTATTTAAATAATCCAAAGCGCATGGAATCCAGATTAAAGATCGCCGTCCAAAAATCCGGCCGCCTGTTGGACGGCTCGCTTCAGCTGCTCAAGGAATGCGGCGTGCGGGTAGATAACGGTAAAGACCAGCTCAAAGCCCGGGCGCATAATTTCCCCATCGACATCCTTTACCTGCGCAATTCCGACATTCCGCAATACGTGGAAGACGGGGTCGCCGATATCGGCATCATCGGTCACAATACCGTGGTCGAAAAACAAAAAGACCTGGCGGAAGTGCTGCCCCTGGGTTTTTCCAAATGCCGCTTGTCGATCGCCGTACCGAAGAATACTGATTATCCCGGCCGCTCGTTCCTCAACGGCAAACGCATCGCCACTTCCTATCCCAATTCCCTGCGCCGGTTCCTGGAGGAGCACCGGCTGGAAGCCGAAATTCACGAAATATCGGGCTCCGTGGAGATCGCGCCCAACATCGGGCTGGCCGACGCTATCTGCGATCTGGTCAGCACGGGCAGCACCTTGTTCAAAAACGGATTGGAGGAAAAAGAAGTCATCCTCAAGTCGGAAGCCTGCATCGTGGCCAACCGCCATCTCGGAGAGGAAGAAAAGAACATTTTCGACCGCCTGCTGTTTCGCATCAAATCGGTGCTGGCCGCCCGCAACAATAAGTACCTGCTGATGAACGCACCCAACGAGAAGATCGGGGAGATCATCGAAATATTGCCGGGCATGAAAAGCCCTACCGTCATGCCGCTCGCCGTGGAGGGCTGGAGCTCGATCCATACGGTGATCGCCGAAGATCGCTTTTGGGAAATTATCGAAGAATTGCAGGCGCACGGAGCCGAAGGCATCCTGGTGTGTCCCATCGAAAAAATGATCAACTGAACCTGCCTGCGAAATGAACATCTTTCTGCATCCCCCCTCTGCGCAATGGCCGGAAATTCTGCGCCGACCGGTTCTGGACACCACTGAACTGGACGTGGCCGTCTCCGGGATTCTCGCTGCGGTGGCCGCTGAAGGCGACGCCGCCGTACGCCGCTACTCGAAAAAATTCGACCGGGTGGACGCCGGCGATTTTACCGCCGGCCCGGAGGAAATAGCAAGGGCCGCCGCCGAAGTGAGTGGTCCTTTGCAATCCGCCATCCGAACGGCCGCCCGGAACATCGAGGCTTTTCACCGGCGGCAGCTGATGCCGGAAGAAAGCGTGGAAACTATGCCCGGCGTGCACTGCTGGCGTCGCAGCGTCCCTATCGAAAAAGTAGGGCTCTACATCCCCGGCGGCACGGCGCCGCTCTTCTCCACAGTACTGATGCTGGGTATTCCGGCGCGCCTGGCGGGCTGCCGCGAAATTGTACTCTGCAGCCCGCCCCGGCCCGACGGCAGCCTGAACCCCGCTATCTTATTCACCGCCCAACTGGTGGGGGTCACCCGGATTTTTAAGATCGGAGGGGTGCAAGCCATCGGGGCAATGGCTTACGGCACCGAAACGGTTCCGCAGGTGTATAAAATATTCGGCCCGGGCAACCAATACGTCACCGCCGCCAAACAGCAGATCAATAAAGCGGGCGTCGCCATCGATATGCCGGCCGGCCCCAGCGAGGTGCTGGTGTGCGCCGACCATAGCGCCGATCCGGCATTTGTGGCCGCCGACTTATTGTCGCAGGCCGAACACGGCGTCGACAGCCAGGTAGTGCTGGTGGCTTTCGAAGAAAAAATGGTGCGGCAGGTGCTCGATGAAGTCAACCGGCAACTGGTCGCTTTACCCCGGCGCGCCATTGCCGAAACCGCGCTTGCCAATAGCGCAGCCCTGGTCGTCGACGACCGGCCGACGGCGCAAGAGGTCATCAATGCCTACGCGCCGGAACACCTCATCCTCTCCCTGGAAGCAGCCGAGGACTTCGCGGAAGGTATTATCAACGCCGGCTCCGTCTTTCTGGGTAATTTCACTCCCGAATCGGTAGGCGACTACGCCTCGGGCACCAACCACACGCTGCCGACCAACGGCTTCGCCCGGGCGTACAGTGGGGTATCGCTCGATTCGTTCGTCAAAAAAATAACCTACCAGCGGCTCACCCGCGAAGGGCTGGCGGCGCTGGGGCCGGCCGTGGAAGAAATGGCCGCCGCCGAACAGCTGACGGCGCACCGGCGCGCCGTGGCCATCCGCCTCGAAAAGAAGGACGATTAAACTTCATGAATCCGCAATGGCTATCGAAAAGCTCGTACGCACCAACATCCGGCAACTCACTCCCTACGCCTCTGCCCGTAGTGAATACCAGGGGCGGGCGGATATTTGGCTGGATGCCAATGAAAACCCCTTCGAAACCGGGCTCAACCGCTATCCCGACCCCCTGCAATGGGCCGTCAAAGAAAAAATTGCCGGGTTGAAAGGGATCGCTCCCGGCAATATCTTTTTGGGCAACGGGAGCGATGAGGTGATCGACTTGCTGATCCGCATCTTCTGTGAACCGCGGGAAGACCATATCCTGATCCTGCCACCGACTTACGGCATGTACGCCGTCTCCGCCCGCATCGCCGACGTCGGCGTACAAGAGGGGCCGATGAAGCCGGATTTTCAGCCCGACCCGGAAGCAGTGCTGCGCGCCGTGGACGGCCACAGCAAGCTCCTCTTTTTATGCAGCCCCAATAATCCGACCGGCAATAACCTCGATGCCGGCATCCTGCAGGAGTTGGCCGGGGCGTTTCCGGGTATTACCGTCATCGACGAAGCTTATATCGACTTCTCCGATCAAAAAAGTGCGCTGAGCTGGCGAGAACAGTTTCCCCGCCTGGTAGTGATGCAAACGTTTTCCAAAGCCTGGGGGATGGCCGGCCTGCGACTAGGTATGGCCTTCGCTGCTCCCGGGATCATCGAATTGCTGAACAAGGTGAAACCGCCCTATAATATCAACGCCCTCACCCAACGCGCCGCCCTGGAAGCTCTGCAAAGACCGGAAGACAAGGAGGCGTGGGTGGCGACCATTCTTGCGGAGCGCCGGCGACTGGCCGCAGCCCTCGAACAACTGCCGTGGGTGCAACGCGTTTTTTCGTCGGACGCCAATTTTCTGTTGGTGCGCGTAGACGATCCGCAAGGGGTGTACCGTTTTCTGCTGGACGGCGGCATCGTGGTCCGCGACCGTTCACGCGTGTTGCATTGCGCCGGCTGCCTGCGCTTTACCGTGGGTGCGCCCGACGAAAACGACCGCCTCCTGGAACGGCTGCGTGCATTCAGCTCACTAACATAGCCCCCCTAAAAGGATAACGCTTATGCAAAAACTCCTCATCCTCGATCGCGACGGCACTCTGGTGCTGGAACCTGACGATTACCAGGTCGACCGGCTCGAAAAGGTCGTTTTTTATCCCAAAGTGTTCCAATACCTGGCGCGTATCGTGCAGGAGCTCGATTTTACCCTGGTGATGATCACCAACCAGGACGGCCTGGGCACGGATGCTTTTCCGGAAGATACTTTCTGGCCGGCCCACCGCCATATTGTTCGCACCTTCGCCGGAGAGGGCGTCACCTTCGATGCGGAGCTGATCGACCGCACCTATCCCCACGAAAACGCTCCTACCCGGAAACCCAATACCGGTTTGCTGACGCCCTACCTTAACGAGCGCTACGATATGCCGAATTCTTTGGTAATCGGAGATCGCCTCACCGATATGAAGCTGGCGCAAAACCTGGGTTGCCGGGGAATCTGGCTCAATAACGACCCGGAGCTGGGCGCTTCGGAACTCGGCGACGACCGGGAAGCGCTCGCCTCCGTTATCGCACTCACGACCACCGACTGGGAAGCTATTTACCGGTTTCTGAAACTGGGGCAACGCCGCGCGGAAGTGCATCGGCAAACCAAAGAAACCGACATCGTCATAAAGCTGAACCTCGACGGCGAAGGGCAGGCCGACAATCAGACCGGGCTCGGCTTTTTTGATCACATGCTCGATCAACTGGCTCGCCACTCCGGCAGCGACCTTTACGTGCGCGTCCGGGGCGACCTGGCGGTCGATGAACACCACACCATAGAAGATACTGCGCTCGCCCTGGGCGAGGCGATCCGCGAAGCGCTGGGCGACAAACGGGGTATCGAGCGCTACGGTTTCAGCTTACCCATGGACGATTGCCTGGCGCAGGTGGCGCTGGACTTCGGAGGCCGGCCCTGGCTGGTGTGGGAAGCGGCGTTCCGGCGGGAAAAGATCGGCGACATGCCGACCGAGATGTTTTTCCACTTTTTTAAATCGCTGAGCGACGCCGCCCGCTGTAACCTGAACATCAAAGCAGAAGGGACGAACGAGCACCACAAGATCGAAGCGATCTTCAAAGCGCTGGCCCGGGCCCTTAAGATGGCCAAGCGACGGGACGCCGAGGATCAGCAACTGCCGACCACCAAAGGCGCTTTGTAAAATAAAACCCATCTATATGTCCGTAGCGGTCATCGATTACAATGCCGGCAACGTACGGTCGGTGCTGTTCGCCCTGGAACGGCTGGGTGTCCCCGCCCTGCTTACCGAAGATCACGACGCCATCCGCGCGGCGGAGCGCGTCATTTTTCCGGGCGTAGGGGAGGCGCAAAACACCATGGCCTACCTTCGCGAGCGGGGGCTCGATCAGGTCATTCCTTCGCTCACCCAACCGGTGCTCGGTATCTGCCTGGGCATGCAATTGCTTTGCACGCATTCCGAAGAAGGCGACACCCCTTGTCTGGGACTCATCCCGCAGTCGGTCCGACGCTTTCGCCCCGTCGCCGGAGAGAAAGTGCCCCACATGGGCTGGAACCGCATCCATTCGCTGCGCGGGCCTCTTTTTCCAGCTGCTTTGGCCGGAGAATACGTCTATTTCGTACATAGCTATTACGTAGAGCAAGGGCCCTACACTACGGCCGTCGCGGATTACGTCCTGCCGTTCAGCGCCGCCCTGCAAAAAGATAATTTCTTCGCCACCCAGTTCCATCCCGAAAAATCGGGGGCGGTCGGGGAAAAGATTTTGCGGGCTTTTCTTGAAATCAATCAGTGAGTTAGTTATGGAAATCATCCCCGCCATCGACATTATCGAAGGCAAATGCGTACGCCTCACCGAAGGCGACTACGACCGGAAAAAGGTATACAACGAGGATCCGCTGGAGGTAGCGCTGCAGTTTGCTGACGCCGGTTTGCGGCGCCTCCACCTGGTAGACCTCGACGGGGCGCGGGCCAGGCACATCGTCAATTACCGGGTGCTGGAACGCCTGGCTACGCAAACGGACCTCCATATTGACTTCGGCGGCGGATTGAAGTCTGACGAAGATGTCCGGATCGCCTTCGAATCGGGCGCCCGGCAGATAACCGGAGGCACCATAGCGGTCAGGGACGAGAAACGGTTTATCGGATGGCTGGAAAAATACGGTCCCGAACGCATCATCCTGGGCGCGGACGTCCGCGACGGCAACATTGCCGTGAGCGGTTGGCAGGAACAGAGCGAGATCGAACTCATCCCTTTTCTGAAAAGCTATTCCGAGCAGGGAATCCGCTATGTTATTTGCACGGATATCGCCAAAGACGGCCGCCTGGCCGGAACGGCCGGTGAGCTATACCGGGAACTCCGGGAGACTTTCCCGGATTTGCAACTCATCGCCAGCGGCGGCGTTACCACCTTGTCCGACCTGGAGCAGCTGCTGGAGATCGGCTGCTACGGCGCCATCATCGGCAAGGCGCTCTACGAAGGCCGGATACCTTTGAATGCTTTGCACCAATTCTTGTAAGCAATGAAAACTAAAGTTTGCCATACCTGCCGGGAAGAATACCATACTCTATTCCGCGTACAACTCGAAAAAGGAAAGACCTGGGTTTTCGTTTGCCCATCCTGTTGCGAACAGCACAAAGCTTCGGACGGCTATTATCGCTACGGCGGCGCCTGGAAAGGCGCCCGGCATTGAATCGCCCTTAGCCCGGGTTTGAATGTGGAGCTACTCTGAAAATCAGGCGGCCAGCGCGAAGGTGAGGTATTCGCCGAAAAAGAGTATCCAGATAAACTGGTAGTAGCGCGGGAACCAACTGCCGAGGTGCTGAAAAGCCTGCTCTCGCCGCAGCCCTTCGCGCCAGTTGACGATCCAGAGCGCGATCAGGATCAGCAGGTGCCCCACAGCCAGCACCGTAGCGCTCAATTGAAAGGAGAGCGTGAAACAAAGCGCGATCAGCAGGACAATCGCGGCGGTTAGGATATAGTTGCCGATCAGAAAGACGCGACGGGCGCCCAGCTGGATGCTCAGCGTACGGATGCGAAAGGAATCGTCGCCTTCCATATCGGGAATGTCTTTGAACCAGGCGATCACGATGCTGTAGGCAAAGATGATCCCGGTGAGTAGCCAGATCTCCAGAGGAAGGCGTTCGCTCTGGTTGATGATCTGATGAAAATGCAGGAACAGGAGGAGATTGACGATCAGGCTCCGGACGGCGATGATACAGAAAGCCGCCCAGAAGTGGAAGCGCTTGAGCCGGATGGGCGGAAGGGAATAGGCTGTGCCCAGCGCGAGGCTCAGCAGCACCGTCGCCAGCAGGTAGCCGCCCTGAAGCCAGGCGACGACCAGCGATACGGCCACCGACGCATAGATGAGGAAGAAGCCGAACGGTAAACTGAATGCACCGGAGGCGAGCGGGAGATAAGGTTTGTTGATCCGGTCGATATCGATGTCGGTAATCTGGTTGAGCCCTACGATATATACATTGGCCCCCAGGCAGCTGATCCACGCCCACAGAAAGGCGTCGGCCGATCGCAGGCCGGAGGCTTCCGAATAGCCCAGCGCCAGTAGGTACAAAGCCGCCAGACTCAGGCTGGTGCCGATGATGGTATGCGGACGGGCAAACCGGAGGAGATTGAGCAATAGCTTCATTTTGGGCGCATTTCAGATTTAAAGGACAAGCATTTGTGGGAGAAGTATCCGGCTTTCTCTAACCGCGGAAGGGTAGGTTCTAACCAATACATGGTGTTTTTTAACAAAATTTTAACACTTTTTAATTTCCTCTGCTTCCCTCCCGGAAGCGACCGTGGAAAATTCGGCGAATACCCCGGAATAGGTACGTTTATTTAGTCCTGGCCCATCGCCAGGATACAACACCCGGGTACCAAAAAAAACGTAACCAGGCGGTAAATCGCACTTTGAAGCGGGCTGACCGCAAAATCATTGACTTTTCAGGAAATTGGGTATAGTTTTGCGCCGAACATATTCGAAAAAAACAAAAGAGGCTAAGCTAAACGCCATAAACCCCATTAATTAGCCAGCCAGGGATTACCCTGGTACAAAAAACAAAGACAATGAAAATCCCATGGACGACCTTAGTGGTCTTGGCGTTCTGCGCCATGACGGCTAAAATCCCTTCGCCCCTGTATGGGTCTCCTCCTGCTGAACCTGTCGTACGGAACTCCGTACTTTCCAAGGAGCTCTTCAGGCAGCGGCTCGCCGAGATCGATATTCCATTCAACGTGCAATACACCGAGCGGGTACACGACGACATCGTGGAGTACCTGACCAGAGGGTACCGGCAAACTCAGTATTTGCTCGGCCGCTCGACGCTGTACTTTCCGATCTTCGAGCACTATTTGACGGTGCACAACCTACCGATGGAGCTGAAGTATCTGCCGATGGTGGAATCGGCCCTGCGCCCCGGCGTTCAGTCGCAGGTGGGCGCCGCCGGGTTGTGGCAATTTATGGATTTCACCGCTCAGTACTACGGGCTGAACATCACCGAATACGTTGACGAGCGAAAGGATCCGATCCTTTCCACGCAGGCCGCCGTGAAGATGCTCGCCGACCTTTACGAAGAATACCAGGATTGGTCGCTGGTGCTGGCGGCTTACAACGCCGGCCCGGCCAGGGTCAACAAAGCCATACGCCAAGTGCCGGGCGCCAGCGATTTCTGGGCGGTGCAGGAGCTGTTGCCGGAAGAGACGCAGCGTTACGTCCCGGCGTTTATCGCAGCAGCCTACGTCGCCAACTTTTACGACGTTCACAATATTCAACCGGCCTTTCCCGACTTCGAATTGCAGGATACCCGGGTGATCAGCATCCGCAACTACCTGACTTTCCGGCAGATCGAAGAAGTGACCGGCGTAAGTAGAGAGACCCTGCGCAAACTCAACCCAGGCTACCAAAAGCAGATCATTCCCCAGAATGCTTCCGGCTATTTCCTGGTGTTGCCGAGCCACGCCATGCCGAAGTTCCGGGAGTTCTGGAACAAAAAGCTGAACCCGGAAGCCGCTAAGCCGGAGAATATTTTTCAAACGACCTACGTCGTCACCAGCGGCGACAGCCTGCGGAAATTGGCGGAAGTTTTTCACTGTACGCCCGAAGCGATCATTCGCTGGAACCAGCTTTCCGGCCCCGAGCTGGTCATCAACCAGGAGCTGGTGATCTATCTTTCCCGCGAATTCATGATAACGAAAGTCTAAAAAAAATCCTGAAAAATAAGGCCTGCCACATCGCCTTCGAAAGATATGGCAGGCCTTATTTTTCAGGGTTGGCTCCTGCGCTCAATACGCTCGCACGTCCTGTTTTTCCATGTAGTTGATAAATGCGCGGTTGACGACGCGGTTGCCGCCCGGGGTGGGATACCGGCCCGAGAAATACCAGTCGCCCTGGTGGCTGGGGCAGGCGTGGTGAAGGCCTTCGATGGTCTGGTAAATGACCTCCACTTCCGGTTTGATATGTTGAGGCTTGATGATCTCCGCGATCTTTCCGGAGATCTCTTCATAGGAGAAGGCTTCGTACAGGCGGGCTACCTCGTTGGTGATCTCTTCTTTCGGCCGGTTTTCCTGTGCTTTGCAGCGCGCGTAGGCCTCTTCGAGCAGATACTCCTGCCCCGTCTCTTCCAGGCAGGCGACGAGGGCGCGAAAAGCAATGAACTCTTTCATTTTCGACATGTCGATGCCGTAGCAGTCGGGATACCGGATCTGGGGCGCCGAAGAGACGACCACGATCTTTTTGGGCCGCAGCCGGGAAACGATCTGCAGGATGCTGTCGCGCATAGTGGTGCCCCGCACGATTGAGTCATCGACGAGCACCAGGGTGTCTTTGTCGTTCTCGACCATGCCGTAGGTAACGTCATAAGCGTGGGAGACGAGGGCGCCCCGCGAGGTGGTGTCGGCGATGAAGGTGCGTTGCTTGGCGTCTTTGACGACGATCTTTTCGATGCGGGGACGCAGCGCCAGTATTTTATCTATTTTCTTGCTTTTGAGGTCTTTCCCTTTTTCTTCGATCAGTTTGAGGATCTTTTCGCGTTTGATCTCATTGAGGCGTTTGTCCATGCCTTCCATCAGCCCCAGAAAAGCCGTCTCGGCGGTATTGGGAATAAATGAAAAGACGGTGTGCTTGAGGTCGTAGTCGATGGCTTCCAGGACGGCGTCGGTGAGCTGTTCGCCCAGTTGCTTGCGCTCCAGGTAGATGTCGCGATCGGTGCCGCGCGAAAAGTAGATGCGTTCGAAAGAGCAGGGGCGGCGTTCGATGGGGTCGATGAAGGGTTTTTCTTTCACCGATCCCTTTTTTTTGATGATGAGGGCGTGCCCCGGCTGCAACTCGTGCACATCGGAAAATTTGACGTCGAAAGCCGTCTGAATAGCGGGGCGTTCGGAGGCGACCACCGCCACTTCTTCGTCGTGGTAGTAAAAAGCCGGCCGGATACCCGCCGGGTCGCGGATGGCGAAGGCGTCGCCGTGCCCGATCAGTCCGCCCATCACGTAGCCGCCGTCGAACTTCTTGCTGGCGCGGCGCAGCAGGCGCTGAATATCCAGGTTCTCGAAAATCAGGTCGTTGATCTCTTTGTTGTTGTAGCCGTCGGGTTTGTACCAGGTATGCAGTCGCTGGACTTCATCGTCGAGGAAATGGCCGATCTTTTCCAGCACCGTTACCGTGTCGGACATTTCTTTGGGGTACTGCCCCAGCTCCACGAGTTCTTCGAACAGTTCGTCGACATTGGTCAGGTTGAAGTTGCCGGCGAGGATGAGGTTGCGGTTGATCCAGTTGTTCTGCCGCAGGAAAGGGTGGCAGGTCTCGATGGAGTTGTCGCCGTGGGTGCCGTAGCGCAGGTGCCCCATCAGGAGTTCGCCCACGTAGGGTTTATTGGCTTTGAGCCAGGCGGGGTCGTTGAGCTGCTCGGGGGGCAGCTTTTCGAAGTGCCAGAAAACCCAGTTAAAAAGGTCGGTGAGGTAATTGGGCGAGTTGGAACGGTGCCGGCTGATGTATTTTTCGCCGGGCTTTACGTCCAGCTTGATCGTGGCCAGGCCGGCGCCGTCCTGGCCGCGATTGCGCTGCTTTTGCATCAGCAGCCGCAGTTTGTTCAGGCCGTACAAGACCGAGCCGTATTTTTCCTGATAGTACTCCAGCGGCTGCAACAACCTGATCATTGCAATGCCGCATTCGTGCTTTATTTGGTCGCTCATCCGTTTTCTCTTGTATGTTGAGAAAGTGCAAAGGTAAAGCTAAAAAACACCTGCGCCAATTGTAAAGTTGTATTTACCGTTCCGGAAGGAGCGCCGGGTTGGAGGCCGTACTTTGGCAGCGAAAACCCCGGATTAATTGATCGTGATACTATTCCCGATCTGGGTGGCGATCCCGATCAGAATACCCCAGTCGCGGTATTGCCCGTCCTGGAAGGAGACGGCTGCTTCTACGCGGAAAAAGCGCAGGAGGTTGTCCAGGCTGTAGCCGACTTCAAAGTAGTTGTCGGAAGTGGGCGTCGCGAGGTAATTGACGAATACGTTTTCTTTGATCCCCAGCAGCCAGACCTCCGGGATCTGGGTGAACAGCAGTTTGCGAAACTGGTAGTGGACGTGGGCGGCAGCCCATTGATCCTGGGTGCTGTGGCGATAGTAATCCAGTAGGCGAAAGCTGCCGACCGGGTCGGCGGTGACCAGGGTGATGCGGTTGCCGGCGAAATGACGGAAATCGGGAAAACCGACGGCCTGGTTGTTGAGAAACAGGCCGGTTTCGAGCTTGATGTCCATCTCGCCCCGAAAACCGACGGGAAAATGATGGCGCAGCGAAAACTCGAGCCGGTCGTAGTTGATGTCGCTGTCGAACAAGCCGGGCAGGCCCTTTCGGTAGTGCAGCGCCAGGGTAGGCGAGGTGTTCTCGATCGGTTCTTTGTTGCCGTTGCGGATGCGGTATTTCTGCCAGGGGCGGGTTTCGACACCGAGGGTGACGAAGAGGGCCTGTTGTCTGGCGGGCAGGGGATAGGATAACTCCTCGCTGAAGGGGGTATTGGAAGCGTAAGCCCGGTCGTCCCGCTCGAACCAGGTCTGGGTGGTATTATTTTGCAGTGTAAAACGGTTGGCCCATTCGAGGCCGGCCGAGATATTCCAGTTTTCGCGAAGCTGCTGCCGCCAGTCGAGCTTCGCGAATTCTTTTTCGTAAAGGCGCAGGTAATTGCGCTCCTTGACGAGGTTGAGATAGGTGTTGAAAAGGTAGGTCAGCGGATTGTTTTCGTTGAATTGGAAAATGTAACGCCCTCCGCCGAGCGTCAGATGGCCTCGTTTGTCCTTTTCGCCGTAGCGGTAGTCCAGTTGTCCTTTTGCGGATAAGCGCCGGCGGGTGAAGGCGTAGCGGGGCGTAAGGGTGACGGTGTAAGGCTGTGCGGCGCGATTCCGAAACTCCAGGTGGGTGTGGACGTTGAACCCTTCTACCGGATTGAAGTGGATCTTATCGAGGAAGGAGGCGTGTTCGAAGTAGTGGTCTTCCCCGACCCGGTAGCTGCGCCCGCCGAGCAGAGAGAACGGCTGAAAGCCGCTGCCGGAATCGCCGGAGCCGTCCGCTTCTTCCATTGCTTCCTCTTCCTCCGCCACCTGGGCCAGGCTGTCTTGCCGTTCGTAACCGCGCACCTCATACCGGGTGAGCGGTACGGGTCGCACTTCCGCCCAGTAGGTCGAATCGCGGCTGGCGGCGAGGGAATCGACAGAATACTCGACTATCTCCACTACTTCGGGTTCTTCTTCCTGCCGGCGTTCTTCCTTTTCGTATTCCCGCATCAGCTTCCGCAGTTCCTTGCGGGTAAGTTCTTCTCCGGAAGAAAGCTTTTCTTCCAGAGCGGGCTGTTCTCGGGCTTCTTTTTTTTGTTGCTCGATCTCTTCGGCGAGTGCTTTTTCCAGTTTTTCGTCGATCAGCACAAAGCTGTCATCGAGGTCGGGATTGAGTTCGATTTCGTAATTGCTGATGGTCGCCAGATAGTCGTATTTAAAAGCGAAGCCCAGTATTTTACCTTCGACGTCGAATTGGTGGCTCACCGGCAGCCAGGCTTTTTCGTTGATGAGGGCGTAGGTCTGTTCGACATTGAAGGCGATGCCGAACTTGTAAGTTTTCAGGTCCAGGCTGTAGATGCTCCACCAGTCTTCCACGATATAGATGTATCCTTCGAACACATTTTCGCCGCGGCTGCGCGGGATGACCCTGATCTTGTTGACGCCGTAGTCGCGGTCGAGAAAAAAACCGGCGAATTCGAATCTGTAATAAGCGAAAGCCTTGGGGGAAAGCGGAGAGATCGCCTCGGCGATTTCCGGTTGGTAGAAGCTGGAAAATATAAAGGAATTGGGATCCGTCTCATTGGCGTCGCCCGTCTGGTAAACGGAAATGACGCGCTCGCGGAAAGTGTTGGGCCGCTCGTATTCTATGCTGCTGACCGATTCGGTGGTAAAGGCGACGGTCGAGTCGATCCCTTCTTTTTCGATCGCTTTGCGCAGAAAGAAAGGAGACTTGAGCAGGCGCCCCGAACCTTTGATGTAGACCTGTGCGGTGTAGCGCTCCACCTGCTGCCGGTGAAACTCGGCTTTGGCGATCGCTTTGCGCATCACCGTGTACGCGGGGTCCTCGCGCCCTTCGTAGACGTCAACCTGCTGTAGCTGCACCGGTTGTTCTTGTAAGACCAGGTCAAGCGTTTTAAAACTTTCGCCAATGGATACTTTGCGGGTTTCGCTCTGATAGCCCAGATAGCGGTACACCAGATTGTAATCCCCCGGTTCCAGGCGGATTTCGTAAAACCCGGCTTCATTGGTGGTCGTGCCGCTGCCGTTTTCCGCGACGTAAATGGTGGCGAAAGGCAGTGGATCACCCGCTTCATTGGTTACGCTTCCGCGTACGCCGCCGGCGTACAAAATGCCGGACGATAGAAAAAACAGGACCGATGCAAACACCGGAAAGCACTTTTGATGCATCATTACAGCGTGAGTTTAGGACGGTAAAACAAGTGAACGAGCCGACCAACGGCAAATTTTTTCGGTGAACTGGCCGAAAGCGCCGTCGAGTTAACAGCTAGTTTCTGTAATACCACAATTAACGCTGAGTAGCGCATCAAGTTGGCAGAGGGACAGAAATTCCGACCGGTTTGTGACTAGATCCGCTCGGAAATCTATGATGGCGAGGGCAGGTTGCCAGACTAGCGGAAAAATTTTGTATCTTGATTTTTGTAAAAACGATCCGATGGCACTATTAAGGTTTTTCAAACTGCCCAAAAACCAGCAGTACGATTATAAACCCCGTTATTGGGACCCCCGCAAAGAAGAAGCGGAGGAGCGGCTGAACCGCATTAAACAGATTCAGGAAAAAGGAGCGGACGCCGTCAAGGCGCGGATCTCCGGAAGCTTCCGTCGCGGCTTCGACGCGACCGGGGCCCGGCGTTCGCGGCAAGGGCAGGTGATGCGCTCCAATCTGATCCTGCTGGGCATCATTGTGATCCTGCTGCTGGTTTCCTATCTGCTGCTTAACGTATATTTGCCCGAAGTAGTCGATTTCCTGGAACCGGGGAATGAACAACTGAACTAAAGAAAGAAGGAGTATCGCTTATGGCTGATCTTATTCAGCTTTTACCCGACGCCATTGCCAATCAAATTGCTGCGGGGGAGGTCATTCAGCGGCCGGCCTCAGTAGTCAAAGAACTGATGGAGAACGCCGTAGACGCCGGCAGCACCCAGATCAAGTTGGTGATTAAAGAAGCCGGAAAGACGCTTATTCAGGTCGTCGATAACGGCTGCGGCATGTCGGAGACCGACGCGCGCATGTCTTTCGAACGGCACGCCACTTCCAAGATCCGCAAATCCGAAGACCTGTTCGGCATCCGCACCATGGGGTTCCGCGGCGAAGCCCTCGCCTCCGTCGCCGCTGTCGCCCAGGTGGAAATGCGCACTCGCCGCCAGGCCGACGAACTGGGAGTGCGCCTGGCAGTGGAAGGATCGGAAGTTAAAGTCCAGGAACCCTGCCAGACAGCGCCCGGCACCAGCATCGCGGTGAAAAACCTGTTCTTCAACGTGCCGGCCCGCCGCAACTTCCTCAAATCCAATACGGTGGAAATGCGCCACATCCTGGACGAGTTCCAGCGGGTGGCCATCGCCAATCCGGATATCTTCTTCTCTCTCCACCACAACAATTCGGAGATCTTTCACCTGCCGGCGGCCAACCTCCGGCAGCGCCTCACCGGCGTATTCGGCAATCAGTACAACAAACGCCTGGTGCCCGTCGCAGAAGAAACCGACGCCCTGGTGCTGCACGGCTTCGTCGGCAAACCGGAATACGCCAAAAAGACGCGGGGCGACCAGTATTTTTTTGTCAATCAGCGCTTCATCAAGAGCGGATTCCTCAACCATGCCGTCGTCGCCGCTTTTGAGGGCCTGCTGGCTAAAGATACCTACCCCTTCTACGTTATCTTTATCGAGATCCCGCCGAACCAGATCGACATCAACGTGCACCCCACCAAACAGGAGATCAAATTCGAAGACGAACGGCTGGTGTACAACTATCTCAAGGTAGCCGTGCGGCACGCCCTGGGGCAGCACAGCATTACGCCTACACTAGACTTCGATCAGGAGACGAGCTTTTCCGCAGTGCGGATCAACCCCCGGCCGCGACGCGAAGGTACGATCGGCGCCTACACGCCGGAACGACCCGCTCCCACCGGGCAGCCGCGCGAGGAGGCAAGCCGCCGCCAGCGCAACGAAGCCAACTGGAAAAAACTGTACGAGGGCCTGGAAGCGTTTGACGAAGACGCCAACACCGACGCGCCCAGCGAACCCCTGACCATCGAAAGCGAATGGTCGGAAGCGGGCGACCCCGAAAATAAGCCGGGTAGCTTTTCCCAACCCCAGCGACCGCCCTTCCAGGTGCATTCCACGTATATCGTCAGTCATATCAAATCGGGCTTCCTGCTGATCGACCAGCAGGCCGCCCACGAGCGTATCCTGTACGAACAGTATTTGCAAGTGCTGCAGGAACAGACCGCCGGCACCCAGCACCAGCTGTTCCCGCGCACCATCAACCTCAGCCCGGGCGAGGCCGTATTGCTCAAGGATATCCTTCCGCAGGTGAATCTCCTCGGTTTCGACATACAGGAATTTGGAAATAACGCCTTCGTGATCAACGGGGTGCCTTCAGAGATCGCCGGCCGCCGGGACGAAACGAAGCTGATCGAATCGCTGCTCGAACAATTTCGAACGAACGTAGAATTGAAGCTCGACACCCGCGAGAACATCGCCCGCTCGATGGCCGTCAGCGCCGCCATTAAACGGGGCCAGGTGCTTACCACCACCGAGATGCAAAGCCTGGTCGACCGCCTGTTCGCCTGCGCTATGCCTTACAAAAGCCCCGGCGGACGCAATTGCTTCCTCACCTTCGAGCTCGACGAGCTGGCCAAACGATTTGAAGTTTAACCCACGATCGGTCATCTGCGTTTCGTGCAAATTGTCGGGCCGCCAGAAGGGCAAAGTCCACAAGCCGACGACCGAAGACTCTACCCAAGCGCTCCGTTGGTCGAAAACTTTTGCGTCTTTATCCTTGTTGAGCCGATAATTGAAGTGTTTATACCGGATCTGCCATGCTAAGATTAACCGACGTCGTCAAGAATTTACTCATCATCAATGTGTTGATGTTTATCGCCAGTTTAATGTTCGATACGGACTTGCTGGCGTTGCATTATCCGGCTTCCGATAAATTCCAGCCCCTGCAGATCGCTACGCACTTTTTCATGCACGCCAATTTCGCGCACCTCTTTTTTAATATGTTCGCGCTCGTGATGTTCGGCGGGGCGCTGGAGTCGCTCTGGGGGCCTAAAAAATTCTTGTTGTATTACTTCATCTGTGCTTTCGGCGCAGCGGTGCTGCATATGGGCGTCAACTACTGGGACTTTTCCCATATGCGGTCTGTGATCGAAGCATTTCAGGCGAACCCGAGCTATGATACTTACTGGGCGTTCTTCCAAGACGTTCCGTTCGAGCGGCTGATTCCCGAGTACGAAAATGCGGTCAATCAGGTAGGCGGCGCCATCAATCAGGGCGGGCAGCAAGTCGTTTCGAGGGGCGTACGATTGATGGAGCGCTATCTGGAGAGCCAGATGGACGTGCCGGTGGTCGGCGCTTCCGGCGCCATTTACGGCCTCCTGCTCGCCTTCGGCATGAAATTCCCCAACGCGGAGCTCATGCTGATCTTCCTGCCGATACCCATCAAAGCAAAATACTTCATTCCCATTTTGATGGTCATCGAATTGTTCCTGGGCGTCAATCGTTTTTCTTGGGACAACATCGCGCATTTCGCCCACCTGGGCGGTGCGATAACCGGATTCTTGTTAATTTTGTACTGGAACCGCTTCGGTTCCCGTTTTGACGGAAACCGGTGGGAATGACCGGCCGGCCGGGCCCGGTTCAAAACTAATGGCAAAAAATTCTTGTTGTTATTGACGCCCGGGCCCTTCGAAGCGCAACGAGAACATGCCCCGGAGGCCCTCAGAGATGTTTAACTATCGCAGTGACAAACTAAAATCATGTTGCAGTCAATATTGGATGACGTGAAGCGGGAATTCAGCTACGGCAATATGGTGACCCGGATCATCATCATCAACGTGGCTTTTTTCGTGTTCGTTCATCTGGTTAATATTACCTTGTATCTGGCGGGGGGCGGTCAGCCTTCGCCCTTTTTTCGGGAGTTTATCCACTTCTTCAGTATGTCTTCCGACTGGAAGCACATCCTGACCCATCCCTGGGTGATCATCACCAGCATGTTCCTGCACGAGGGTTTCTGGCATATCCTCTGGAATATGCTTTTCCTCTACTGGTTCGGCCGCATCGTGGGTGATTTTCTCGGCAACCAGCGCATCCTTCCGATCTACCTGCTGGGCGGCGTTGCCGGAAGCATCATCTATTTCATTACCGCCAACCTTCTGATCTACGGCGCCGAGGGCGCCCGCTTCGCATTGGGCGCTTCGGCCGGGGTGATGGCCATTGTGGTGGCCGCCGGCGCTACTTCGCCGGATTACGTGATGCGCCTCTTGCTGATCGGCGACGTCAAACTGAAATACATCGTCGGGGTGCTCGTTTTTCTCGACCTCATCGGCATCGCCAGCGATATCAATACCGGCGGGCACTTTGCTCACCTCGGGGGTGCTTTCTTCGGCTGGTTGTTCGTGCGCCAGCTCCGCGAAGGGAACGACTGGGGCGCTCCGGTAAACAATCTGATCGACCGGATCGTCAACTTCTTCAGGGGGTTGTTCTCGGGGCAACAACGCACCCGCAGCCGCGGCCCGCGCGTAGTATACCGCAACCCGGTGAAAAAGCGGGCGGCGCGCAAATCGGATACCAAGGCCTCGCCCGAAGAGCTCAGCCACCAGGAGCGACTCGACGCCATTCTCGACAAGATCAAAAAGTCGGGCTATGAAAGTTTGTCCTCCGAAGAAAAAGAATTCCTGTTCAATGCCAGTAAAGAGTGATTTTACTCATCCCGTAATGCGCGCCAAATGATCATCGCTCTTCGTTGGGGAAACGTACTGATCATCCTGCTGACGTTGCTGAGTTACCTCTCCCCTCATGTCAACCCCCGCGTTTTCTGGCCCGTTGCTTTTTCCGGGTTGATCTATCCCTGGCTGTTGCTGGGCAACATCGGGTTCATCGTGCTCTGGCTGATCCTGGGACGCAGCTATTTCCTCTTTTCCCTCGGCTGTATTCTGATAGGGTATGTTCATTTTACAAGCCTGGTCGGGCTTAATTTTTTCCCGAAAAAGACTGCCGCGCAAGGCCTTCAGCTCAAAGTGATGAGTTATAACGTCCACCGGTTCCGGCAATTTCGGGACAGCAAACAAAAGGTCGACCTGCAGCCCTTTCTGGAAATGGTCGAGGCAAAAGCGATCGATCTGCTGTTTGTGCAGGAGCTGCCGGAATCGAAACGGCACCTCAACGTGGTGAACGCCCTCGCCCGGCAAACCCGCTTGCAACATTATTATGTCGGTCCGCAGAAAGGACTGGCGATCTTTTCGGCCTATCCGCTCAAAGCCGGCGAAACCGTATACACCAACGCCATCAACGGATATCAGTATGCCGACATCGACCTCGGGGGGCGGCAGGTGCGCGCCTTCAACCTGCACCTCCACTCCAACGGTTTGTCGAGTATCGCCCATCGCGTCGCCGAAAAAGGAGATATTCAAAAGCGGAGAACCTGGCGCGATATCAAGGGGATGCTGCAGCTGTACAAACGATCGACCCAACGCCGGGCGCAGCAGGCGGAAGCGGTAGCCGGGTTGATCGACCAAACCGAACTGCCGGTGGTGCTGGGCGGCGACTTCAACGATATCCCCCAGTCCTATTCCTATTACCAGCTTACCCGCCGCTTACAGGACGCGTTCCGCGTCCGGGGCGTAGGCCTGGGCACCACTTATACCGGTGATATTCCCGGCCTGCGCATCGACTACATCCTGTCGTCGCCCCGGCGTTTTCGCGTCCTGCAATACCAAAGAGGAGCGTCGGGTTTCTCCGATCACCGACCAGTCTTCGCCCGCCTGGAACTTCTCGGAGATCGATAGAGTTAAAAAAGAAAAGTTGTAGATAGGACCATACCTTCTTATTTTTGCGGCGCTAAACCGGAAGGAATTTCCATGAAAAACGAACTTAAGATCTACAATAGCCTGACTCGCCAGAAAGAGTTGTTCGAACCCATCCACGAAGACCGCGTCGGTATGTACGTCTGCGGGCCTACCGTTTACAGCGACGTTCACCTCGGCAACTGTCGCACTTTCGTCAGCTTCGACATCATCTACCGCTATCTGCTGCACCTGGGGTACAGCGTGCGCTACGTGCGCAATATCACCGATGTGGGGCACCTGGAAGGCGATACCGACACCGACGCCGAAGACAAAGTGTCGAAGCGCGCCCGCCTGGAACAGCTCGAACCCATGGAGGTGGTGCAGCGCTACGCTAACGGCTTCCACCACATGATGCGCACCTTCAACGTCCTGCCGCCCAGTATCGAACCGCGCGCTACCGGGCATATCATCGAGCAGATCAATATGGTGCAGCAGATCCTGGACAACGGCTACGCCTACGTCGAAAACGGCTCGGTGTATTTCGACACGATGAAGCTGATCGAAGATTACAACACTTACGGTAATCTTTCGGGCCGCAAGATCGAAGACCTGCTCGCCGAAACGCGCGACGACCTCAAGAACCAAAGCGAAAAGAAACATCCCTCCGATTTCGCCATTTGGATCAAAGCCGACGAACGCCACCTGATGCGCTGGGAATCGCCCTGGTCGCTGGGCTTCCCCGGATGGCACCTCGAATGCTCCGCCATGAGCACCAAATACCTGGGGCGGACCTTCGACATCCACGGCGGGGGCAACGACCTGAAATTCCCTCACCACGAAAATGAGGTGGCCCAGAACCTGGGCGCCTGCGGCAGCGCCCCGGCCAAGTACTGGCTGCACGGCAATATGCTGCTGCTCAACGGACGCAAAATGTCCAAATCGGACGGCAATACCATCACTCCGACCCAGCTGTTCACCGGCGACAGCCCGCACATCACCAAAGGCTACAGCCCGATGGTCATCCGATTCTTCATGCTGCAATCCCACTACCGCAGCACCCTCGATCTGACCGACGAAGCCCTGCAGGCGGCGGAAAAAGGTTATCGCCGGCTGATGGAAACCCATAAAGTGTTGCAGGAACTTCAGCCCGCCGCCCAACCACAACCCGCCGAACTGGACCGGGAACTCCGCAACGGCGTCGCCCAGGCTTTCGCCGAAATGGACGACGACTTCAACACGCCCAAAGCACTGGCTCGCCTCTTCGAACTGGCGCCGCGCATCAACGGCCTGAAAGGCGGCACGCTGCAACTGCAGGACGTTGCGCCGGAAACCCTCCAACAGCTGAAAGACGCCTTCCACACCTTTATCTACGACATCTTCGGCCTGCGGGACGAGCTGGCCGGCCAGAACGGCAACGGCGACGGCCTGCTGGACGGCCTCATGGAGATCCTGATCGAACTCCGGCAAAACGCCCGGGCCAATAAGGACTGGGCAACTTCCGATAAGATCCGGGATGAGTTGCTGGCCCTCAATATTCAGCTGAAGGATAGTAAGGAAGGAACGACCTGGAGTAAGGGGTAGTTTGGCAGTGGAGTAAGGGCGAGTAGGAATAATCCGGTCTAGATCAACCCGCGAGCCTTGAGCTCCAGGTATTTGTTGACGGTATTGATAGACAGCTCTTCCGGGCGGGTGAGCACCGACTGGATACCGTATTGCTTCAGCTTCTGCACCATTTGCCCCTTTTCGGCCAAAAAATTCCTTGCAACGGTTTGATGGTAAATGCCTTCGAGGGTATCCACCTGCGTATCGGCAAAATCTCTGATCTCGGTATTTTCGAAGAAGACCACCACCAGCAGGTGCAGTTTGTTGATGCGCCGCAGGATGGGCAGCACGCGTTCCAGGGCGTAGTTGCTTTCGAAATTGGTGAACAGCAAAATCAGGCTGCGTCCCGATATCAATTTGCGGGCAGCGTAGTAGAGTAGTTCGTAATTGGCTTCCAGCGGCCGTTCTTTTTCTTTGTAGAGCGCCGTAAGGATCTTATTGAGCTGCGCCGGCCGGCTGTCGGCCCGCAGCACGGCGCCCAGTTTGTCGGAAAAAGTGATGAGCCCGGCGCGGTCGTATTTGCGCAGGGCGATATTGGCAAGGGCCAGGCAGGTGTTGATCGCGTAGTCCATCAGGCTTAGCCCGGCGAAAGGCATGCGCATCGTGCGGCTTTTGTCGATCAGGCAGTACACCTGCTGGGCGCGTTCGTCTTCGTACTGGTTGACCATGAGGGTCGCCCGCCGGCTGCTCGCTTTCCAGTTGATGCTGCGGTAGTCGTCGCCGCGGACGTAATTTTTGATCTGTTCGAATTCGTAGCTGTGGCCGATCCGGCGCATTTTTTTGATGCCCTGGTGGTGCGAAATGCGATCGAAAGCCCGTAATTCGAGCTGCTTCATCTGCAGGATGGAAGGGTAAACCGGTACGGTCATAGGTGTCGTTTCGCGGTAGCGACGTTCGATCAGGCCCAGTGGGGTGGAAAGGAACAGGTTGACCGCGCCGAAGACGTATTCGCCGCGTTCCACCGGTCGCAGCTCGTAAGTGATCCGTTGTTCTTCACCCGGCGCGAGGGTCAGCTTCCGCTTAAAGTCGCGAATCTGCAGTTGGAAAGGCAACTCATCGACGACCGTGAGGCTGAGCCTCAGGGGCGAGGTGTTTTTCAGCGCCAGCACCACCGTATTCGGATCGCCGAGGTTAAAAATACGCGGCAACTCCCGCCGGCAGTCTGGCTTCGTCTGCCGGCTGAAGAGCAGAACGATGTCCAGACCCACCAGAGCGACAAACAGGAGGAAACCCAGCTGGGCTAACGGATAGAGCACGGGCAGGGCGAAGCCGCCAACGAACAACAGGATCAGCGCCGCCAGGCCCAGGAAAAAGCGATCCGACAGGTATAGGTGTTTGATCATCAGCGCGGCACTTCAATTTTTTCGATAATGTCCTTGATGACATCCCGGGTGGTATAGCCTTCCATCTCGCGTTCGGGCGTCAGGATGATGCGGTGGTTCAGGACGGGATACGCGACGTACTGGACGTCTTCCGGGATGACGAAGCTGCGGCCGTTGAGCGCAGCGACGGCTTTGGCCGTTTTCATCAAAGCGATCGACGCCCGCGGCGAAGCGCCCAGAAACAGGTCGCCGTTATTGCGGGTATTCGCCACCAGCGCCGCGATGTAGTCGAGCAATTGGTCTTTGATGAACACTTTTTCGATGAGCGCCCGGCACTCGGCGATTTCTTTACGGTGGAAGACGGCCCGCACTTCCTTTCCCCGGTCGATGCCGAAATCGTTGCGAAAACGGCGGAGAATGGCCTTTTCCTCTTCCAGGCTGGGATAGTCGATCACGATCTTCATCAAAAAGCGATCGAGCTGGGCTTCCGGCAGCTTGTACGTACCTTCCTGTTCGATGGGGTTCTGAGTAGCGACCACAAAGAAAGGATCGCGCATCGAGTAAGTTTCACCGTCGACGGTCACCTGGTATTCTTCCATGACCTCGAAAAGGGCGGCCTGCGTTTTGGCCGGCGCCCGGTTGATCTCGTCGATCAGGATGATATTGGAAAAGATGGGGCCGGCGTTGAAGGAAAATTCCGAGGTTTTGAGGTTGAAGATCGTCGTGCCGATGACGTCGCTGGGCATTAGGTCGGGGGTAAACTGAATGCGCGAGAAGTCGACGTGCAGCGTCTGCGCCATTAGCTTGGCGGTGAGCGTTTTGGCGATGCCCGGCACGCCTTCCACCAGTACGTGGCCGCTGCAAAACAGGGAAGCCAGCAGCAAGTCCATCATTTCTTCCTGGCCGATGATGACCTTGCGCAGTTCGTCTTTTATCATTTCCACTCCAAGCCTGACCTTGGTCAGGTCGAGTGCAGGCGGCTGCTGCCATTCCTGGCTCTCCGGCGTGGAAAACGGCTCGCTCCGGGGCGTATCATCCGGTGTTTGGGGATCCTCATGGGGGTCGTTCGGAAGCATGGGTCAGATCATTTTGAAAAAAGGCGGTGCGGGTCGCCCGGTTATTTGCATTGGCGGTAAAACTGTTCGACAATGCCGTGAAATTCAATCAGGGTATTTTCGGTAATATAGTTCGAGTTGTCAATATTTCGGTACAACAACAGGATTTTGTCGATTACCGCCTGCGGCACTTCCGATTTCAGGGCCAGGCGTTGTGCAAAACCTGTGTCGAGCTCCCGGGTTTGCAGGTGGTAATGTTCGCGGATGAACCCCAGCAGCAGGCGCATTTTCTGTAGTGCGAGCTGCCGGTGGTTGTTCTGCAGGAAATAGAGCCGCCCGATGGTCGATACGAAATCGCGGGAGGTATTGGCGTTGCTCTCTTTGACGGGAATGACGCGCTGGCGCCGTTTGGCCCGGAATATCAGGTACAGTCCTCCGGCGGCGATCAGCAAATACCACGCCCACGCCAGGGGTGGTTGTCGTAAGATATACTGCAGCGGGCTCCGGCTGGGGAGGCGGGCGTTGCTGGTGAAGCGCTGATTGCGCCGTCGCGCGAGGGTTTCCAGAATGCGGTTGTAGGACTCCCAGTAGATCGGCCCTTCCCGAAGATGGGAAAACACCCCTTCGACGTATGCGAGATGATCCGGTTCGACCAGATAGTAATTGGTAAAGGCCAGGGGCGTAGTATGTAGGTAAAATTCGCCCTCGCCGTAGGGGATGCTGACGAAGTTGACCAGGGTATCCGCAAAATATCCGAGAGGGGTAAGGCCGTAGTCCGCCCCACACAGGTAGTCTTCACTGATGTACTGCCAGCGATAGGGGCGCGCCCGGTTGCGGTATAGGTACCGCAAGGGGAAGGGCTTGTCGGCGCGCAATTTTTCGGCGTAGAAGTTCAATTGAGCGACAGTGTCCAGCCAATCGGTATAGTCCTCCCATAGTGCTTCGGGGCAGGCGTCAGGATAGAGCCTTGTCATCAGCTCGTTGGGAATGCTCCGGCTGGAGATGAGGGCCTGGTTGCCGTTGCCGACAAAGGTCAGTAAAGCGGCTATATCGCTGGAATCCACCCATAAACCTTCGCCCACGAATACGTAGCTGCCGGCGCGCAGCGAGTCGGTAGAGAGGACGCGGGACAGGCTGTCGTCGACGACCCGTAGGGACGAAGCGGGAAAATAATCCTCCAGCAACCCCTGCAGGATGGCCGTGCCGTAGGGTTGGCGGCTTTCTTCCGAATAGGATTCCCGCCAGTCGAAGCGCCTGCGGTCCATCTGCCATAGCCAGGCGAAAAGCACGCCGAGCACGGCGGCGATCGCGACGAAGAGTAGAAGGCGTTTCAGGTTCATGCAGCGGATTCGGTGGTGGCGGATGCAGGCGCCTGGTTCTTTATTTTTTGGAGATACTGTTGAAAAGCCGGTTCGGTGCGCGCCAGTTCCTCGGCCGAAACGATCTTTCCGCCGTACCAGATGCGCTCGTAGATGAGCGCCAGCTCGCGAAAAGCTGTCGCTTCCCCGTGGGGCGCCAGCTCGCGGGCGTAAGCCCGGTTGGTTTTATCTTTTTTCCATTTGATGTAGCCGGTCTGAGCCAGGGCCTGGAGCAACGCCAGAAAATACAGGCGGATCACCAGGGCGTAATCCCCTTTTTCCCGCGCCTGTTCGATATACGGATCGAGCGCCGTTTCCAGTAAGTTTTCTTCGATTTGTTGTAAATCGAAACGAAGCCGGTTGGGGTCGAACGACTTATCGGCGGGCGCTTTTTTCCATTGCAGCAAACTGCGCATCAGCACGATGAGAAAGACGATCCCGAAAACCGCGATGAGCACTTTCATTACGGTGTTGCCGACTTCCGGGGAGATCCGGGGGCCGTCGGCAGGGGCGCTCCGCGGCGAACGCTCCTGCATTTGGTCGGTAGAATAATCAATGCCCTCCGTGAGTTTTTGCCAGGCTTCGCGGTCGAAATCGCGTTTTTCAACCGGCCGGCCGGGATAGGCCGGCAGCCCGCGCGCTTCTTCCTGGGCCGCCGGCTCGCCGGCCCATGGCCAGCAGAGCAAAAGGCAACCGACGATAATATTCCGGATCGTTCCGTTCATTATTGCGCTTCTTTTTCCAGTCCCCGGATCTGATGCTGAGCCCCGATCGACTGGATGCGCCGGCGCAGGACCCGCGCTTCTTTTACTTCGATGAGGCTGTAATACAAAAGGCCCATTCCGAGGAGGGCGATGGCGAAAATCAAATGGATAACCGCAATGTTGATAAAAGTAAGCAAAACGGTAGTGAGTTGATCCATTTGCGCCTGTTCCAACGGGACTATCCAGGTGACCAGTTCCAGAAAAAACCACAAAAGCGTCGTATCGGTGATCACAAAGAACAGCAAGCCCATCCATAATAAAATGATGAACAGCCCCAGCATGCGGCCGTAATTCTGCGAAAGCAGGAAGAAAAGCCGCGCCACTGCCCGCCAGGGCGGTACCTGTTCCGCCTGCATGATGTAGATCCACAATAGCGGCAGCGGCAGCAGCAATACGATGAGAAAGAGCGTATACCAGGCGTTGGTCAGCAGTATCAGTTGCACCAGGAAGATGCCCAGCAAAGCCTGTCCTGCCGCAAGCAGCCGTCTTCCGGGCGGACTGGGACCGGCCTCGGCCTGGAAAATGAAAAAACGGTCAAAAACGGCGGCGGTGAACAAGCCGAAGACCACAATATTGATCACCGGCAATACGGGCAGGGATTCATTGACGAAAAACTGCTCGATGACGCTCAGCGTGCCGAAGAGCTCCGTGGGAAAAACGAAGAGGGTATCGGGCGCCTCCCCGTACAAGCCGAAGACGAGCAGAGTATAGGCGGCCGCCCCGGCCAGGGCCGCCCTGATGATACGGCCCGCCAATTGACGGTAGAGGACGAAAACGTCGCTGAAAATCTCGCCCGATGACTTGATCTTGCCCAGGTCGATCTGCTGTTCCCGGGGCGGGGCTACTTTGGCGTCTTTAACCACGGCCGCGAAGCCCACCCGTGCTTTGATGACCGGGTACCAGACGAAATACACCAGCACGAAAAGCAGGCAGGCCAGGATGAACAGCCCCCGCACTACGGCCGGCGTTTCCGTATGGCGCGTGAGGTAGCCTTCGATGAAGCCCGCCAATACGATAATGGGCACGATGCCGATCATGATCTTGAGGCCGCGCCGCGCCGATCGCTGGAAGGCCTGCATCCGGGTGTACGTACCCGGAAAGGCCAGCCCCCTGCCCATGGTGATGCCCGCTGCGCCGGCGATCACCAGGGCCGACATCTCCAGCGTGCCGTGTATCCAGATGGTGAGAAAAGAATCCCAGAATAAGTCGCGCTCGATGAAAAAGTACTGGAACGCCCCCACCATGATCCCGTTGCGAATGATCATGGCTACAGCGCCGATGGTAAAAAAGACGCCGGTTACGAAAGTGACGAAAGACACCAATACGTTGTTGAAGGTAATACCCAGCGACATGCCGAAGGCCCCCCGCTCTTTGTAGACGGCCATAGGGTCGCCCGATTCGATGTTGGCGAGCGTCATATCTACGTAATCTTCGCCGAGAATGATATTGGCGAACTCCGGATCCATGGCGCTCGACAGCATGCCGATGCTTAGGGCCAGCACAAAGACGAAAAAAGAAAGCCGGAAGGCTTGCCGGGACTCGTAAATGAGCTGCGGCAATTCATCCGACCAGAAGTGAAAAAAACGGCGCCCTACGGAACGGCGGCTTTTGTAAATGCTGAAAAAAACACGTTGGGCGAGGCCGTTGAGATAAACGCGCACCGAGCGGTTGGGATAGAAGGTACGCGAATACGAAAGGTCGTCGGTGATTTGGATGAACAGGTCGTTGAGCTTCTCCGGGTCGCGCCGGCGGCTGTCGAGAATTTCCTCGAATGCTTTCCACTTTTCCTTGTTCTGACGAATGAAGTTCGTTTCGCGCATAACAATAGCCGGTCAAAAGATGTATATTAACAAAATAATCCTATAATTACAAACGGCCTTTTTGCCTACGAGATCATTACGCACCGCAGCATGCAGACCATCGACATCCGGACGACGCAAAACGTGAGTATCGAGTACGAGCTCGCTTCGCTGCGCGACCGATTGTTCGCTTTTTTAATTGACGGCATCATCATCGTCGCAGCTTACGTCGTCCTGCTTTTTCTGCTGACCAATCTCCTGGAAGCGCTGCGGCTGAATTCCTCCTGGTTGCTTTCGGTAATTTATGGATTTCTTCCGCTTTTGTTGTTTTTGGGCTACCATTTCTTTTCCGAAGTGCTGAGCAACGGCCAAACCTGGGGCAAAAAATCCATGGGCCTCAGGGTCGTCCGCCTCGACGGGCAGGAGCCGGGGCTGACCGACCACCTGCTGCGCGCGGTGTTCCATCTGGTAGATACCATCTTTTCCATTGGTATCCTGGCCGCCCTGCTGATCACTTCGTCCTCCAAAAACCAGCGCCTGGGCGACCTGACCGCCAATACGGCCGTGATCCGGCTGCGCCGTGACCTGCGCTTTAAACTGGACGATATCCTGCGCATCAACTCTCTTAAGGACTACGAGCCGCAATACCCGGAAGTGCGCCGCCTGAGCGAACAAGACATGCTGCTGATCAAGAACGTAGTGACCCGCTACCGGACATACCGCAATGACGCCCACCGCCAGGTCGTCGACGAGTTAACGGAAAAGGTCTGCACCTTGTTGCAGATTGCGGTTCCGCCTGGCGACCATGTGGAGTTTCTGCGCACCTTGATTCGGGATTATATCGTACTGACTCGCTGATTATCGGAAAAAAGACGGAATGGGACGAAGGAAGAAAAAGAAAGTTCTGGAAAAAGTCGAAATTACCGGCATCGCCGACAAAGGCCGCAGCGTGGGGCGCGACGCCGACGGCCAGGTCGTCTTCGTAGACCACGTCGCCCCCGGTGATGTGGTGGACGTGCTGGTGCTGCGCAAAAAAAAAGGGTATCATACCGGCGTTCCCCAACATTTTCATCAGTATTCGGGGCAGCGGGTGCAACCTTTCTGTGAACATTTCGAATTCTGTGGCGGCTGCAAATGGCAACACCTCGAATACCAGGCGCAGGCTTACCACAAACAGCTGGTGGTGGAAAACGCTCTGCGCCGCATCGGTAAGGTGGCAGTCGGGCAGTTCCTACCGATACTGGCCGCCGAACAGAACACCTACTACCGCAATAAGCTGGAGTTCTCTTTCGGCAACCGGCGCTGGCTCAGCCGGGAAGAGATTGATCGCGGCGAAAGCAATCACCAGCACGTGCTGGGCTTCCACCCGCCGGGCGCTTTCGATAAGGTCATCGACATCCGGCGCTGCTGGCTCCAGGGCGCGCCGAGCAATGAGCTGCGCAACGGCGTCCGCGAACTGGCCCTCGCAAAGGGGCTTCCCTTTTTTGACGCCCGCGAACACCGGGGCCTGCTTCGCACCATGATGGTGCGCACCACCACCGTCGGGGAAAGCATGCTGCTGCTCAGTTTTTACCACGAAGACAAAAAAATAATCCCCTTTCTGGAAGCAGTACAACAGCGCTTCCCGGAGCTAACTACTCTTTGCTATTGCATCAACCCCAAAGCCAACGATTCGATCTACGATATTGACGTCACGACCTTCTCCGGACCGGGTTTCGTGACCGAAAAATTGGGACGCGTCCAGTTTCACATCGGCCCCAAGTCGTTTTTTCAGACCAATACCCGGCAGGCCGAACGCCTCTATGAGCGGGTGCGCGATTTTGCCGGGCTCAGCGGACGGGAAAATGTCTACGATCTGTATACGGGCATCGGCAGCATCGCCCTGTATCTGGCCGACTGCTGCGAACGGGTGGTCGGCATCGAAGAAGTGCCCGAAGCCATTGCGGATGCAGAACGCAACGCCCGCCTCAACGGCATCGACAATGTCACTTTTTACGCCGGTGACGTAAAAGCGCTGCTGACGCACGACTTTGCCGAACAACACGGCCGGCCGGAGGTGTTGATCACCGATCCGCCGCGGGCGGGGATGCACCCCGACGTGGTGCAGATGCTCTACCAACTGGCGGCGCCGCGGCTGGTCTACGTCAGTTGCAACCCGGCGACGCAGGCTCGCGACCTACAGGTGCTGAGCGATAAATACGAGGTCTGCAAAGTGCAGCCCGTAGACATGTTCCCCCATACCCACCACGTCGAGAACGTGGCGCTGCTCGAAATTCGCTAAATCAACTGGTGATGACTACCGAGGAAAAACTCTTTAAGCTGCGCGCCGATTTACAACCCTATCGATCCCTGCTGGGGCAGGCGGCCGACACCGTATTGGAACAGGATGTTTCTTCCTATCCGATCTTCGTCGTTCACCGGCAGGCAGTGTCCATCGGCCTGCCGGTGATCACCCGCGCCGTAGGCGGCCCGGAATGGTCGATCCACATCAGCACCCTGGAGGAGCTGGCCACCAAAAGAGTTATCGGCATGGAAAAAGTCGACAACTTTCGGCAGGTGTATAAAAATCCCGAAGAATTTCTTTGCTTATTTGTACTAATCGAAGAAGGCGCCCAGTTTGTATTCATACCGCGCTGAACGGCGCATTCGCCCCCCAAACCCGTCATCGTTATGAAGATCCTGATTTGCGAAGAGAAAGATATTTTACTGACGACACTGGAATTCCGACTGAGTCGACACGGATTTGAAGTGCTGCGCGCCAACGACGGCGAAGAAGCGCTGGCTGCCGTCGATCGAGAAGACCCCGATCTGATGGTCACCGACCTGAACACTCCGCAGCTCTCCGGCCTCGACTTGCTGAAAGGCCTGCGGGAAGAGCGCAAAAACCACATGCCCGTCATCATCGTCGGGCCGGCCGAGGAAGGAGACGCCTTACTGACGGCGCTGAGAGCCGGGGCGAGCGACTTCGTCACCCGACCTTTCAAGCCGCTGGAACTGGTGCTGCGCATCCGCTGGGTGCTGGAAAATCGTTGATACGGCTGATTTATTCGTGGTTTTTGCCCGTTACCGCAACCCGAGTTGGGGTTTCGTCGTATTACGGATCGTATTCCGTCTGTTCTCGGTCCCTCGACATTGATAAAATTAGGTTGTTATGAAAGGAATAATCCTTGCGGGCGGGCTCGGCACCCGGCTTTATCCGCTTACGCTTGCCGTCAGTAAACAGCTCATGCCCGTTTACGACAAGCCGATGATCTACTATCCCCTCTCCACGCTGCTTTCAGCAGGCATCCGTGACATCCTGCTCATCTCCACACCGCACGATTTGCCCAATTTTCAGAAACTACTGGGCGACGGCAGCCAGATCGGCTGTAACTTTTCCTACGTGCCGCAGCCCGAACCCAACGGCCTGGCCCAGGCCTTCGTCCTCGGAGAGGAATTTATCGGTCGGGACAGCGCCGCGCTTATCCTGGGCGACAATATCTTCTACGGTGCGGGGCTGCAGGAATTACTGCAGGAAAGCACCGATCCCGAAGGCGGCGTCATCTTCGCTTACCAGGTGGCCGATCCCGAACGCTACGGCGTAGTGGCGTTCGACCAGGATTTCAACGCGCTATCCATCGAAGAAAAACCGGCCCGCCCGAAGTCCAACTTCGCCGTACCGGGGCTTTATTTCTACGACAATGAAGTGGTCGAGATCGCCAAAAACCTCGAGCCGAGTGCGCGGGGCGAATACGAGATCACCGACGTCAACAAATATTACCTGCAAGCCGGCCGCCTGAAAGTAGGCGTACTGGGCCGCGGAGTAGCCTGGCTGGATACCGGCACCCACGATTCATTGATGCAGGCCGGCCAGTTCATCCAGGTGATCGAAGCCCGCCAGGGGCTGAAGATCGGTTGTATCGAAGAGGTGGCCTACTCCATGGGCTTCATCGACGCCGAGCAGCTGGAGCGACAGGCGCAAAAATACATCAAGAGCGGCTACGGTGAATATCTCCTCAATTTACTGCGCTACGAAGAAGAAGTGGGCTAATTTCTTTGTAAGTTGGCGGCATGAGCATTCCCATCGCACCTTTCGGCCAAACCGGGCTGCGGGTCACCCGCATGGGGCTGGGCCTCGCCGCCCTGGGCCGACCCGGCTACATTAACCTGGGGCACGGCGAAGACCTGGCGCACGACTACGTCGTCGAAGCCATGGAACGCCGCACCCACCGCTTACTGGACCTCGCCTTCCGGGAGGGTATCCGCTATTTTGACGCCGCCCGCTCTTACGGGCGCGCCGAACAATTTCTACATCACTGGCTGACGGAAAAGCAGCCCGACAGTCAACAACTCCACGTCGGCTCAAAATGGGGATACACTTACACGGCCGCCTGGAAAGTGGTCGCCCCCGTGCACGAAGTGAAAGAACACAGCCCGGAGGTGCTCCGGCAACAGTGGGCGGAGTCCAAAATGCTGCAGCCTCATCTCAAATTGTACCAGATCCATTCGGCGACCTTCAGCAGCGGCGTCCTGGACAATCGGGAAGTGCTCGATGAGCTGGCCCGCTTGAAAAAGGAGGAGGACGTACTTATCGGCCTGACCCTCAGTGGGCAGGAACAAAATGAAGTGCTGGAAAGGGCCCTGGCCGTCGAGCGCGGCGGGCAACGCCTTTTCGACGCCGTACAGGCTACTTTCAATATTCTGGAGCCTTCCTCTGCGCCGGTGCTGGCCCGCGCCGCTGAGCTGGGCATGGGCGTCATCGTGAAGGAAGCGCTGGCCAACGGCCGCCTGACCATCCGCAATAATCGACCGGAGTTCACTGAGCGCCGCGCCGTATTGGAACAGATCGCCGGCCGGTACGAAGCAGGGATCGACGCCGTGGCGCTCGCCTTCGCGCTGAAACAGCCCTGGGCGCATATCGTCCTGAGCGGGGCCGCTACGGAGCGCCATCTCCTCGCCAACCTCTCGGCTTTCCGGGTGGCGCTTACCCCCGGTGAAATGACCGCCCTTTCGGAACTGGCCATGGATAAGGATACCTACTGGGAAGTGCGCAGTCGCCTGGATTGGAATTGATCACGTCCAGTACTGCCGGATAACCTCTTCGGCGTCTTTCCCCTGCGGAGTATGAGAAGTAGCGTGGCGGCCCTCCCGGTCGAGCAGGTAGTCGCCGGTGGAAGGATTGTCCCACCACCACCAAAAGGCGCCCTGCAGCCAGTCCCGGTCTTCGAAAGCACGGAAGAAAGATTCGTAATAATTGGCCTGCTCTTCCCAGTCGGGAGCGCTTTTTTGCCGAAACTTCCAAGGCTTGCGCGCGCCTCCGGTGGCGCTCGCCGCGCCGAGTTCGGTGAACAGAATGGGCTGTCGCAGTCTGGTCTTTTTATACCAGCGTTCGATGGCGAGGATGCCGGCGTTCCACCCTTTTTGCATGCGTTTGACCGAATTTTTCCGGCTGCCCGCCACCGGGAAGTAGGCGTCGATGCCGATGTAATCCAGGTCTTCCCAAAAGGTCACTTTTTTGAAGCCGCACTTTTTGTTGAAGTTGGCGGCGTAGGTCAGCGGTCCCGGATAAGCGCCGCGGATGTCCTGAATGAGGGCGCGCCACATCGGTTGGTTGACGCGATCCATGGGAAATTCGCAGCCGACGCAGAGGAGCGCGACCGCCAATTCACCAGCTATCCCGGCGTAATGGAGCATCATCTCCCGGTAGCTGGCCATCCATTTTTCCCAGTCCTCCGGCCGGAATTCACCCCGCCAGGTGTGGTCGCGAGCGTCGACCATGGGTTTGAGCAACACCTTAAGGTCCAGGTGATGCAGGTATTCGATGAGGTGCCTGAGCGAAGCATCGGAAACTGTCTTGCTGTCGTGCCGTCCGATCTGAACAGCCCATTTGTCGTCCTGGTACCAAAAAATATTCACCGCTACCCAATTAACGCCTGTTTTGACCAGGTTGTCGACGGCCTCGTCGGAAGCCGGGCTGGAGAATACCTGCGGATGAAAACCGGCGTAATTCATGCCTTTCATAAAACCAGGCCGTGAAAAAATGGACATCGGCAAGTTGATCTGTTGGTTAAGGCAAAGTAAAATAAAAAAAGCTGCCCAATGCCGTTTAGCCCGGCATAAAACCGCCGCGCTTTTTCAGAACGGACTGTAGAACGGACTCCGGCGCCTCTGCGAAACGCGCAAAGGTAACGGCGGCAGTTGCTCGCCCGGAGGTGAGGGTCCGGAGGTGGGCCGCGTAGCCGAACAACTCGGCCAGCGGCGCCTCCGCCTTGATGAGGTGGTGGCTCGCCTTGGGCTCCATGCCCAGAGGAACGCCCCGGCGCCGGTTGAGGTCGCCCATCACGCCGCCGATATATTCTTCGGGGCAGGCGATCTCCAGAGACATAACGGGCTCAACCAGCACGGGCCGGGCCAGGGGCGTTGCGGCCAGGAAGCCTTCCCGCGCGCACAACTCGCAGGCCCGTTCGTTGGTCAGTCCGGCGCGCACCTCCGCATTGGTGAGGGTAGCTTTCAGGCTGTGCATCTCGAAACCGGCCAGCGGGCCGACGCTCAGCATGTTCTCGAGGCCCCGCCTTACGGCCGCTTCGTATTCGGGTTTCCAGCCGTCGGCGGTTACCGTACTTTCAAATTGCAGCCGGGTGCGGCCGCTGCTGAATTCCGGCCCCTCCAGGAAAGCAGCGTCGGCAGGGCTCAGGGTAAAGGTCAGTTCGGCGAATAGCGGCTCGCCCAGCTCCCGCTCAAAGGTATAGGTGTGGCTTATCGCCTTTGTGAGTTGTTCTTTGTAGTTGACCTGCGGCCGCCCCAGATTGACTTCGATCTTGTAATCGTCGCGGAGGCGGTGAGACATCACCTCCAGGTGGAGTTCGCCCATGCCGCGGATTAAGGTCTGGCCGCTCTCTTCGTCTTCGACTACTTTAAAGGAGGGGTCTTCTTCCGCCAGTTGCGCCAGCGCCGCTTGCAGATCATCCAGGTCGCGGCTGTGTTTCGCTTCGATCACCATGCTGATCACCGGTTCGGGAAACTGTATTGTCTCCAGCAGGATCGGATGGTCGGGATCGCAAAGCGTATCACCGGTTTGCAGGGCCTTTGCGCCGCCTAGTGCGGCGATGTCTCCGGCGGCCACTTCCCAGACGGCGCTGTGTTTTCCGCCGTGCAGTTGGTAGAGGTTCGACAGTTTTTCCACTTGTCCGGTACGGGGATTGAAAACGCTTTGTCCGCGTCGCGCAAGGCCTGCGTATACCCGGAAGAAGCAGAGCTTGCGGTGCTGTTCGTCCAGCGCGATCTTAAAGACCAGGGCGGCGAAGGGGGCGTCTTCGGCCAGCGGTCGTTTCTCTGGTTGTTGGGTAGCGGGGTCTACGCCTTCCACGGCGCCCACGTCGGTAGGAGCGGGCAGGAAATCGCAGACGGCCGTCATCAGCGGTTGTACGCCCTTGTTTTTATAGGCGCTGCCGCAGAATACGGGCACCACTTGCCGGCTCAGGGTCGCCCGCCGGGCCGCCCGCCGGATCGCGTCGGGGGTAATGGCTTCCGGCGCCTCGAAATAGGCGCGCAGCAGCTCCTCGTCGTACTCCGCCAGTATTTCGAGCATTTTTCCCCGCATGGCTTCCGCTTCAGCCTGCTGTTCAGCCGGGATGGGCCCGGTCTGGGGTCCTTCTTCCGTCCAGGTTACGGCACATGCTTCGACCAGGTCGATGACGCCTTCGAAGAACTCTTCCGCACCCAACGGCCATTGCAGGGCGACGGGATGAGCGCCCAGGCGGCGCTGCATCTGTTGGAGAACGCCTTCAAAATCTGCGCCCGGGAGGTCCATCTTATTGACAAAAGCCAGGCGCGGCGCCCGATAGCGATCCGCCTGGCGCCAAACTGTTTCCGATTGCGGCTCCACGCCGTGTACGGCGCTGAATAAGACGACCAGTCCGTCGATGACGCGCATCGAACGCTCTACTTCCACGGTAAAGTCGACGTGGCCCGGGGTGTCGATAATGTTGATAGTGCATTCGCGATCGCGCCCCGGCCATTGGACCTGGGTGGCCGCCGCGGTGATGGTGATGCCGCGCTCGCGTTCTTCTTCCAGATAGTCCATGACGGTATTGCCGTCGTGTACTTCACCGATGCGGTGGCTGCGTCCTGCGAAAAATAAAATGCGTTCGGTCAGTGTCGTCTTTCCGGCGTCGATATGAGCGGCGATGCCGATATTGCGCAAATCATCCGGGTTCGTGCGTGCTTTCTTTCCTGCCATGTTGCTGCTTCCTTTGTCAGTCTGCAATCAGCAAAAGTTAAGCAAAAAAAAGACCGCGCCCGGATGATAATTAACACGAAAAAAACTGAGAAATATCATTCCGGTTGTCCGGGGCAATAGCTTCAAGCGACAAACCGCGTTTGAAAGATCTGTTCGTAGGCGTCGAATAAGTCGGGAAGCGCCAGTTGAAAAGCCCGGGGGTAGAGGAAAAAGTGGGCGACGGCCACCGCTTCTGCGTCGAGTTCCTGGAGGGGCAGATTGATCCATTCTCCGATAGCTGCCCGGCTGAACCCGCCGATCGGCTCCAGCTTTTCCCAGATATCGACGGGCGTCGGTGGCCAGGTCAGGGCGAGATATTGTTTTTTAAAAACGCGGGCGTACTCGTACAACCCCAGGTTGAAGTATTGCGCGGGCTGGGTGAAGGCCAGCATCAGGTGCTCGGCCGAGAAGAGCAGTACGCCGTCTTCTTCGAAGATCTCGGAAGCGTGAAAATGCTCGGGATACTGCGGCGAGGGGAAGCGATGCGGATAAAGCACCACGTGTTCGAAAGCCGGCAGGCGCCAGGCTTTTTCTTCCGCGATGTGCAGCGTCATCGTCACGGCGGCGGCAGCCACCACCATTTTCAGGTCTTCCGGCGTACTTTCCATTCCCTGCGGCTTGAAATCGACAGATAGCTGATAGAGCGCTACCCGCTCGCGGAATTGTTTCTGCCGTACCGGCGAAAGGTGCTGATAAAAGCGGTAATGCCGCTCCAGCAGGGCGCGTACCGGCGGATCGAGCGCCGGCGGATAGCGCCGGTACCACCACCAATTGATCTGAGGCGCCAGCACGTAGATCAACGCCAGGATGACGACAACGGGAATGATGTACATCGAATACCCCTGATCGGCCTCCCAGGCCAGATAAAGAAAAACCAGTACCAGGACGATGAAGGGAAGGGATAGCACGCGGGCGGGCATAAACTTTTTAGCGGGAAAGATAATCAAAGTGGGGAGGGAATCGGGAAAGGTCCGGCTTATTTCGGGAAAAAGTAGCGGTGAAGTTTCCATAACTGCCCGGAATTAGCGAACATTAGTATTCACCAAACCGATTTCGGATCATGCAAATCACCGGCGTCCGCTGCTGGCGGGAAGACCTGGCGCTGAAGCGGCCCTACTCGATCGCCTATCGCACCGTCGATGCGGTGGAAAACGTCTTCATTCAGGTTGAGCTGGCGAACGGCTGTTGCGGGCTCGGCGCGGCTTCCCCGGCGCCCCTCGTCACCGGTGAGAAGATCGGCGATACGCTGGACGCATTGAACGACTATTCGGAATCGGAACTTCCGGGAGCGGATATCCGTCATTTCCGGGAGCTCCTTCGCCGGGCGACGCCGCTTCTCGCTTCCAGGCCGGGCGCCCGGGCCGCGCTGGATATGGCGCTGCACGACGCCTTCACCCGGTGGTTGGGCGTTCCTTTGGCCCGCTATCTCGGGCAGGTGCACCGCAGCTTCCCCACGTCCGTCACCATCGGCATCCTGTCTCCGGAAGAAACGGTGGCCGAAGCCGAAGCTTTTGTCCGGCAGGGTTTTCGGATCATCAAATTAAAAACCGGCAAAGCGGTAGAGGCCGACATCGCTACTTTCATCCGCCTGCGGGAAGCGGTAGGGCCCGATATCCGCATCCGCATCGACGCCAATCAGGGGTATACGGCCGACGACATCCGGCGCTTCGCCGCGGCAACCGCCACTCACGGGGTAGAGTTTTTCGAACAACCGCTGCCGCCCGACCGCTGGGAAGCGATGCGGCAATTGCCGGCTGACCTGCGGCGACGCTGCGCAGCCGACGAAAACCTGCTGGGCCCGGCCGACGCCCTGCGGCTGACCGGCGAACCACCTCTCTTCGGCATCTACAATATCAAACTGATGAAGTGCGGCGGCATCGAACCGGCGCTTCGCATAGCTGATATCGCCCACCTGGCGGGCATCGAGCTGATGTGGGGCTGTAATGACGAGAGCGTCATCAGCATCGCCGCCGCCCTGCACGCCGCGCTCGCCTGCCCCGCTACCCGCTACCTCGATCTGGACGGCAGCTTCGACCTGGCGCGCGACCCGGCGCAAGGCGGTTTCGAATTGCGCAATGGCCGCCTGTTCCCGCTCGACCGGCCCGGTATGGGGGTGGTCCTCGCGGATCAAACTTGATCAAAACGCGCGCACGGAATTGGTTCCTTCACCGAAAACCTGCTGAGATGGAAAAAGGAAAAGCTATCGTACTTACCAACGGCATGCTCGATACCGATAACGCCAAAACCTGCCACGGCCTCTTGCGGCACACCAGCCGCTTCGAACTGCTGGCGGTCATCGACGAAAAATTCGCGGGCCGGGACGCCGGCGAGGTGCTGGACGGCGTCCTACGACAAGTGCCCGTTTTCGCGTCCGTCGAAGCGTTTTTCCAGAAAAACTGGATCCGACCCGACTATTGCGTGCTCGGAGTAGCGTTTCAGGGAGGCCATCTGCCGGGCGTTCTCCGGCGCGATCTGCTGCTGGCGATGTCACACGGCCTGTCGGTCGTCAACGGCCTGCACACCCTGCTCGGCGAAGACCCCGAATTTTTGGAAGCAGCCCGGCGCTACGGCGTGGAGATCATCGACATCCGCAAGCCCCGGCCGGCCAGCGCGCTCAAATTCTGGAGCGGCGAAATTTTTTCCGTAAAAACCCCGAGGATCGCCGTGCTCGGCACCGACTGCGCGGTGGGAAAACGCACAACCTGCCAGCTCATCCACCAGCATTGCCGCGAGAACGACATCGAAGCGGAGATGATCTTTACCGGACAGACCGGCTGGATGCAGGGCTACGCTTACGGTTTTATCTTCGACGCCACGCTCAATGATTTTATCGGCGGCGAGATCGAGCGCGCCATCGTCCGGTGTGAGCGGGAAGCCCGGCCCGATCTCATCCTTATCGAGGGGCAATCGGCGCTGCGCAACCCCACCGGTCCCTGCGGCAGCGAATTTATCCTGTCGGGCAACGTCAAAGGAGTCATCCTGCAGCACGCCCCCGGCCGGCCCTACTTCGAAGGAACGGAAGCCTTCCACTGCCGCATCCCCGCGGTAGCCGATGAGATCGAACTGATGAAGCTTTACGGCGCAGCGGTGCTGGCCGTAGCGCTGAATGAAGAAGGCCTCTCGCCGGAGGCGCTCCGCAAGTACCAGTACGAATTACAGGCGGAGCTGCAGATCCCGGTCGTCCTGCCTTTGCAGGAAGGCGTCGAGCGGCTGCTGCCGGTCGTCAAGGAGTTCATGTCGCGCTAACTCGGATCTAGTCAATTCAGAAACAGGATCTTGGCGACCGCCGAAGTGGGCTGGGCGTTAAAGCCGACGTTGCGGCTGTTGGTGGCGCTGAACACCAGGTAGACGCCCGACTGGGCGCGGCGACCGTTATAATCGCGGCCGTCCCAGACGGCCTGCCCGCCCAGTGCTTCTGTCTCGTAAACCATTTTGCCGTTGATGTCGGTGATCTTGACGATCGCGTCCCGCGACAAGCCGCGGATGGCGATGGGGCCGTCGTAATCCGGCCGCACGGGGTTGGGGAAGATCGTGATATCCGAGCGGTGGGTGACCCCGCCCAGCGTGGCCTCGCTCTGGAAAGAAAGAATGCCTTTATTGGTGCCGATAAAGACTTCCCCCGACTCATCGTTGACCGCGATGTCGACGATGGTGTTGTCGAAGAGGGGCGAGTTGTCGACGGTATAGCGGGCGATCTGTTCTTCGCCGTCGGGAGAAAGGACGAACACGCCGTTGCGGGTGCCCACCCATTTGCGGTTGGCGCCGTCGACGGCGATGGCGAGTACGTTTTCCGTTTCGAGCAAAAAGGCCCCGAAGCCGTCCTGTTCGACGATGCGCCGCGTGCCCCGGCATTCGGGTTCGAAAGCGCTGCCTCCGCACTCGAAGATGACTACCCCTTCTTCGGTGCCGACCCAAACGTCGCCGTCGAGGTCGGCAGCCAGGCAATTCACACTATTAGTGGGTAGCTCGCTATTGCTGGCGGTAAAAACGCGGCAGCGGTCGTCGCCGGCATCTTCGAGCAGCCCTTCGTCGAAGGCAACCAATCCGGCCGAGCCGCCGATCACCACGAACCATTTGAAGCCGTTCTCATCGATGTCGACCTGCGCGAGGTTGGTCTGTCCGCAGGCGCTGAAGTTTTGCCAATCGCCGTTTTCCGTCAGCACCGAGATGGGCCGGCCGTTCATGGCGGCGTAGTTGGCGACCCACAGGTTGTTGGATTCATCGAAGGCCAGCCCTACTACCCGCGTGCGGGCGACGTCGCCTTCCGCGTTGCTCAGGCTGGAGTTTTTTTCGTTGTAAAGGGTGAAGTTTTCGCCGTCGAAAACGACCATGCCTTCCAGGAAGGAGCCGGCATAGACGTGGCCGTTATCCGGATGCACCTGTACGGTCATGACGTCGAAAAAATCATCGCCGGTAGCGTCGGGCGAAGGGTCTTCGCCGCGCATGCCTTCGGTATTGTTGCGGTTGTAGTGCGTCCATAAGCCGTCTTCGAGGACGCCGAACCCTTCGTCGACGAAGCGGGCGGAAAACGTCTGGTTGACGCCGCCCACCGCCAGCCACAACTGGTTCTGGTAGGGCGTCAGCTCCCGGCTTTCGGCGGAGAGGGGGGAGTTGAACGACAGGCGCTGGCATTCGCCGTCCGAAAGGTTGTAGAGGGCGCGAAAGTCGCGGGCCGCGTCGCCCAGCCATATCCGGCCGCTTTCATCTTCGATCGCGTATTTGGGCCGGAAGGCGCAGTTGAAAGGCAGCATGACCGGAGGGCCGCTGCCGTCGTAACGGGCCACGCGGCCGTCGCAGTCGCCGTCGGGGCAAACCGTATAACCGATCAGCAAGAAGGTTCCCTCTCCGTTGAGGTATTGCGGGCTGTAGCCGGGTTCGTGATGGACGAACTGCGGGGCGCCGTCGCGCTGTACGAATAAGGTGTCGTCGATGCTGAGGTACAGCTCGTCCTCATAAATACCCAAAGCTTTGCCCCGGTAGATGCCGGGAAACCCGTCGGCCGGCCCGAGCAGTTCCCAGTTGCTGAAGTCGTCGGGGATCAGGCTGTTGCGCGGCACCCGGTAAACGCCTTCTTCCGTCGCAGCGTAAATGAAGCCGTCGTGAACGGCAACGTTGCTCACCGCGGTTTCCGTCAATGTGGTAAAGCTGAATTCCCGGGCGAACAGGTTGAGGAGCGAAACGCCGTAGCTGGCGGCCAGGAAGGCCATCGAGTCGTTCTCCATAAAAACGTCGAAGACTGCTTTCTCACCGGTGAAGTTCTGAAAGTTGCGGATCTGATTGAGGGTGAAAATATCGGTGATGCGATCGTTCTCGAAGGAGACCAGATCGATGACGGCGTTGTCGTAAACCACCACCAGGATGTCGCTGTCGCGGTTGTAGCGGATCAGGTTGACGCCCGTGTTGCTCAATCCGTCGGTAGTGGAGATGAAGCGGGTAGACAGTTCTGCTTTGTCGAGCAGCAATAGCGACCATTCCGTTGCATAGATGATCTGCTGATCGCTCTGCGTCACCCATACCCCCGTGCGATAGGGCAGGTGGGCGCGCCACTGTCCGAGGGGCAGCTCATTCTGTGCGGGAAGGAGGGTTGAACATAAAGACAGCAGGGCGGCAAGCAGAACAGGGAGTAGTTTACTTTTCATATCGGAAGTAGTAAGTAACAGCAGCGCCGTTCGAGTTTTATGCGTCAGGCGAGGCGCCGTATCGCCAAATAAAAAACTTTCCGGCAAAAGTAATATTGTCCGGCCGAAAGACATTAAAGGGAATTTTGTCGGTACAAGGGCGTTTGTTCGAGGTAGGCGAAGACGGCGTCCGGCACCAGGTACCGGACGGATTTTTTTTCGCGCAGACAGCGCCGGATGTAGGTTGCCGAGAGGTTCATGAGAGGGGCTTCGAAAAAGCGCACCTGCGCCTCTTCGGAAAACGGATTGTCGTAGCCGGGGCGGTTGTAGACGTAAATCTCGTAGTCGCGGAGCAGGATGTCGTGGTTTTTCCATTTGGGAAGGGAGGCCAGGTTGTCGCCGCCCATGATCAGCGCAAAAACGCGGCTGGGGAACTTCTCGCCGAGATAGGCAAGGGTATCGATCGTATAAGACGGTTTGGGCAGGCCGAACTCGATATCGCTGGCCCGCAGCAGGGGGTTGTCGCCGATGGCCAGGCGCACCAGGTGGAGCCGGTCGTAGTCGCGGGCCAGGTGCTGCTTTTTTTTCAGCGGGTTCTGGGGAGACACCACCAGCCACACCTCGTCGAGGTCGGTTTGGGTGGCCATGAAGTTGGCGATGATCATATGGCCGACGTGGACGGGATTAAAAGAGCCGAAGAAGAGGCCGGTTTTGCGGTTTAGGTCCATGGTCAGTCGTCCGTTGCGGGAGGCGATTGTAGAAGCGTGTCCAGGCTTTCCAGCATATCTTCGATCACCTGGTCTTCGATGATGGTTTCCTGTCGGGGGGCGTCCACCCGCCAGGCGCCGTTGCGCCAGATGAGCTGGAACGCCTGTTCGTAGCGTTCGTATTCATCCTCCAGCAGGCACCGGCAAAAAGCGGAATCGCTTGTCGTTTCGCAGGTTACGGATAAAAAACGGGTGTGGAGGATCGAAGAGTCGGGATCTTCCTGGGCGAGGATGGCCGAGAGCATCTGCAGCCGTTCGCGTTCGGCGGGCGTGCTCAGCTGGCCGGCTGCTTCGAACTGGTTGCTGTCGACGAAGGCCTGGTAACGGCGGAGGGTGGCTTCGGGCGACGGGCGCTGCCCGGTGTCTTGAGAAGCGGCCGGGTCACCGCAGGCGGCGGCGATGACCGTCAGGACGAATAGGAGGATGATAGGCCTCATGTAAGACAGTTTATTGCGCGTCGCCGGCCGGTCAATTGCTCAGCATCACGGGCATGACCAGCATGAGGATCTCTTCGCCTTCCGTCTCTTCGCTGGGCAGCAGAATACCGGCCCGGGTTGGCGTCGACATTTCCACTTTAATCTCCTCGGATTCGAGCACGCCCAGCATCTCGATCAGAAACTTGGCGTTGAAGCCGATGGTGAGCGGGTCGCCCTCGTAGGTGCAGGCCAGCTGTTCGGTGGCTTCGTTGGAGAAATCCAGGTCCTGCGCCGAAATGTTCAGGCTGCTGTCGTTGATGCTGAGGATGACCTGGTTGGTGGTCTTATTGGCGTAGATGGCGATGCGTTTCAGCGAGTTTTGAAAATCGGTGCGGGGCAGGCTGAGCACGTTGGGGTTGTCGACGGGAATGACCGCGTTGTAGTCCGGGTAGCGGGCGTCGATGAGCCGGCAGACGAGCTGGGTGTCGGCGAACGAGAAAAAGGCGTTGGCTTTGTTGAAGGCCAGCTCCACCGTTTCGCCGGGCGGCAGGGCGTTCTTCAGCAGGTTGAGCGCCTTTTTGGGAACGATAAACGAAGTGGATACCTCGCTGGCGACATCTGCAAATGTATATTTCACGAGTTTGTGGGCGTCGGTGGCGACCATGATCAGCTTGGAGAAATCGACCTGGAAATACACCCCGGTCATGGCCGGCCGCAATTCGTCATGGCTGGTCGCGAACAGGGTTTTGTTGATCCCCTGGATGAGGACGTTGGCCGGCAGCTTAACCGTATCCACCGATTCGGGCTCTGGGATCTGGGGATAATCGGCGCCGTCTTCTCCGGCGAGTTTGTACTTGCCGTAGGCAGAAGTGATCTCGATGCCGAAATTGCTGTCGTCGACCGCAAAGGTGATCGGCTGGGGCGGCAGCGCCTTGAGGGTATCCAGCAGAATGCGCGCCGGCACCGCCACGGCGCCGTCGGTATCGGCCATCACTTCGATCTCGGTCGTGATCGAGGTCTCCAGATCAGTAGCCGCGATGGTGAGCCGATTGTTCGCTATGGTAAACAGGAAGTCCTCCAGAATAGGCAACACCGGATTGGTGCTGATGGCGCCGCTCGCCATTTGCAGTTGTTTGAGCAGCTCGGAAGAGGAGACACTGAATTTCATACCCCAAGGTTTTATGATCCCGATAATTGGAAGCGGTGCGGCAGCGGGCTTTTTCCGATGGATGCACGACCGACCGACCCCAAATCACAAAAATAGCTTTTCAAGCTTAGATTTAATAGGTGACATATCCACAGAATGTGGAAAACTTATCCGTATTTTGCAGGCTTAAACAAAAAGCCAACGATTTGGGCCAGCCGAAGATAGACCGCCGCCAACCGCCTCCCATTCACGCCATCGACCGGTTGCAGATTCCGGAAGTGCGCGAGCACCGACTGCGCAACGGGATGCCCCTTTTCGAGATCCGGGCCGGCTCCCAGGAGGTGATCAAGCTGGAGGTCGTCTTCCACGCCGGCCGCCCCTACGAGGCGAAACCGCTGGCGGCCCGCACTACGGCTGCGCAGATAAAGGAGGGCACCGCCCGGCGCAGCTCTGCGGAGATCGACGAGCATTTCGACTTTTACGGCAGCAGCCTGAACGCTCCTTCCAGCCTGGACACGGCTACGCTTTCCGTACATACTTTGAACCGATACACCGACAAGCTGCTCCCCGTACTGGGAGAGGTCATCGCCGAACCCGCCTTTGCGGAAAAAGAATTGCAGGCGTTCATCCAGCGCAACCGTCGCCGCCTGCAGGTCGATCTGACCAAGCCCGACGTGGTGGCTTACCGCCAGATTACCGAGTGCATCTTTGGAAAAGACCATCCCTACGGCTACAACAGCCTGCCGGAAATCTACGAGGCTCTGGAGCGGGCGGACCTCATCGCCCACCACCGGCGGCTTTTCACTGCCGGCAACGGCCTCCTCTTCGTGAGCGGAAAAACGAGCCCTGCCCTGATCGCGGCGATCGATCGCTACCTGGGCGCCGCCATCCCCGGTGGTGAGGCGGCGACGGCGGCGCCCGAGGTGCGCGTGGGGCGCCCGCAGGCCATGACCGTTCCGCATCCCGACCGCGTGCAAACGGCCATCCGCATCGGCCGCCGCCTTTTCAACCGGCGCCATCCCGATCACCACGGCCTCTACGTGCTGAACACCATCCTGGGCGGCTATTTCGGTTCCCGCCTCATGGCCAACATCCGGGAAGACAAAGGGTATACCTACAACGTATATTCCATGCTCGACACCATGCTTTTCGACGGCTGCTTCTACGTCGGCACCGAAGTCGGCAACGAATTCGTAGCGGATACGCTCCGGCAAATCTACCACGAAATGGAAGTACTGCAAACGGACCTCATCGGCGAAGAAGAGCTGGCGATGGTGCGCAATTACCTGATGGGGAGCTTCCTGACCATGCTCGACGGGCCTTTCAATATCGCCGACCTGGTCAAAACGCTGGTCGTGGAACGCACGCCCCTGTCTACTTTCCACGAGCTCGTGGAAACCGTGCGGACCATCCGGCCGGACGCCCTGCGCGAGCTGGCCCGAAAATACCTGCGCCGCGAAGATATGTGGGAAGTGGTGGTCGGCGGCCAGACCGGCAATAGTGAAGCCGGGCCGACGGAATTTTAATATACCGCAAAATTTGTTTTGCTTTGCGGCGTTAGAAGCGTGACCGACGCTCCGGCCGGGTATGTGTTGTGAAGCAATGGTTATCGCCAATTCCGGCGAGGATAAACATTTTGCTTTTTTCTTAAAAAAAATGCTATTTTCAGGTCTCTTTCCGCTTGTGGAAAACCGGGATATAGCATGATTAATTCTGAGAACAGGCTTAAATGAAACTTTTCAGCTTTTTTAAGCAAGAACTGGCGATCGATCTGGGTACCGCCAACACCCTGATCATACAAGACGGGGAGGTCGTTGTGGATGAGCCCTCTATCGTAGCGATCAGTCGTAAAACAGGGCAAACCATCGCCGTAGGCAAAAAGGCGATGCAGATGCACGAGAAAACGCACGAAGACATCAAAACCGTTCGACCGTTGAAAGACGGGGTGATTGCCGACTTCCAGGCAGCAGAAAGCATGATAAAGGGGCTGATCGACATGATCGGTAGCCGGCGCCGCTTTTTTTCGCACATGAAAATGGTCATCTGTATCCCTTCCGGCATCACCGAAGTGGAAAAACGCGCGGTTTTTGATTCGGCCGATCACGTCGATTCCAAAGAGACCTACCTCATCCACGAACCCATGGCCGCCGCCCTGGGCATCGGCCTCGATGTGGAAGCGCCGGTGGGCAACATGGTGATCGATATCGGAGGCGGCACCACCGAAATCGCCGTGATCGCACTGTCCGGCATCGTCTGTGACCAGTCTATTCGCATCGCCGGCGATGAGCTTACCAACGACATCATCAGCTATATGAAGCGGCAGCACAATATCCTGATCGGCGAACGCACCGCCGAACAGATCAAGATCAACGTCGGCTCCGCACTGCACGAACTGGAAGAGGAACCGGAAGAGTTTCCGGTGAACGGCCGCGATCTGATGACCGGCATACCCAAACAGATAAAGGTATCGTACGGGGAGATCGCCCATTCTCTGGACAAGTCGATCTCCAAGATCGAAGACGCGGTGCTCAAAGCGCTGGAGATGACGCCGCCGGAGCTGGCGTCCGACATCTACCGCACCGGCCTGTACCTCACCGGCGGCGGAGCGCTGCTGCGCGGGCTGGACAAGCGCATTGCCCAGAAGACCAAACTGCCGGTGCACATCGCCGACGATCCGCTGCGCGCCGTCGTGCGCGGCACTGGCATCGCGCTGAAAAACTCGGATCGCTTTTCGTTCCTGATCGACCGGAAAAGTGTCTGACAAGGGCGCTTCCCATAAAGCAACCAACTTCGTAAATCGCTTTCGCTATGCGCAGTCTCCTTCGCTTGTTCGTAAGGTTCAGCGGCTTTTTCCTTTTTGTGCTGCTCGAGGGGATCTGCTTTTACCTGGTCGTTCAGTTCAATACCCGGCAGAGCCAGATCTGGTTCAGCTCCGCCAACGCCTTTATCGGCGCCGCCTACGATAGCTATGACGCCACCATCGATTACTTCGGCCTGAACAAGGAGATCGAAAGGCTATCTCTCGAAAACGCCCGGCTGCGCCGCGAGTTGCGCGCGCGCCGACCCGAAGTCGATACCGTGATGACAGATACCGCTTTTCTCGACACCGCCGTACAGATCTATTCCTTCATCCCCGCCGAAGTCATCAACAACTCCGTCAACCGCAATAATAACCGGCTGACCCTCGATAAGGGGCGCGCGGCCGGCCTCGCTCCGGAAATGGGCGTGATCAACGAAGACGGCGTCGTGGGCATCGTCCTCGGGGTTTCGGAACACTACGCCACGGTCATGTCCATCCTCCACCGCCAGATGAGCCTCTCGGTTTCCATTAAACGCAACGGCTATTTCGGTTCCCTGGTATGGGTCGATAACGACCCGCAGTTCATGGAGCTTCAGGCCATCCCGAAGTACGTGCAGGTGGTAGTCGGAGACACCATACAGACGAGTGGCTATTCCTCCATTTTTCCGGCGGGCATCGACGTGGGGGTCGTCGATTCCTTTAAAATGGACGAGAGCGGTAACTTTTTTGAAATAAAGATCCGGCTGCATATCGATATGGGGAAAATAGAACATACCTACGTAGTAAAGAACCTGCGCAAAGAGGAGTTGGACCGATTAACCCCATCCGCCGATGAGTAACCTGATCCTGACCAACGCCTTCCGTTTTCTGGGCTTGCTCCTGGTGCAGGTGCTGATCCTCAAGCGCATCGGCATCGGCTGGGATAATTTCCCGTATCTGCACGTTCATCTCTATCCCCTTTTCGTGTTGCTGCTGCCCCTGCGAACGCCCAAGCCGCTGGTGATGATCCTGGCTTTTGTGATGGGACTGAGCGTCGATTTTTTTTATGATTCCCTGGGCGTGCACGCCAGCGCCCTCGTCTTCATGGGTTTTATGCGGTCGTTCGTTCTTGCCCGCCTTGAACCCCGGGGAGGCTACAATACGAATTTCAGCCCTACCAAACAGCGCATGGGGCTGCCCTGGTTCCTGCGTTACGCCTCGCTCTTGCTGGCGGGGCACATCTTCTTCTATTTTTCCGTAGAAGCCTTTACTTTTGTATACATCGTCGATATCGCCCTGAAGTCGCTCTTTACCTTTGCCGCTTCGCTGGCCTTTATCGTCATTTATATGTTTATTTTTAATCCGCTGGATTAATCCGGCGGGACATCGTTAATTTTTTCTCTGTGTCAGATCTATTTCGCAGCCGCCAACTTCCCATCCAGGCCGTTTTCCTGCTGGCCGCAGTATTGCTTCTGGGCAAAGCGGCCCAGTTGCAGCTTTTCACGCCCGCTTATCAGAAGCAGGCCGAAGCGACGGCGATCGAAAAATACAACCTGTATCCGTCGAGGGGGCTGATCTACGACCGCAACGGAAAGCTGCTCGTGAACAACGACCCGATCTACGACCTGATGGTCACCTACAACCAGATCGACCCCGGGATGGATACCGCCAAATTCTGCCGCCTGCTCCACATCACCAAAGCGGAATTTGAAAAAGCATTGGATAAAGACTTTACGAGCGGCCGCTATTCCCGGCGTCTGCCTTTCGTTTTTCTGAGCAAGATATCCGCGGAAACCTATGCCGCTTTCCAGGAGCAGCTCTACCAGTTTCCGGGCTTCTCCGTACGATTGCGCAACGTGCGGGGATACGGCCATAAAAACGCCGCGCACCTGCTCGGCTACATCCGGGAAGTGAACAGTGAAGAAGTGAAGGACTCCTCCTACATTCCCGGCGATTATATCGGCGCCAGCGGGCTTGAACTGGCTTACGAAGAAAAACTGCGGGGCCGCAAAGGCGCCCGCTACGTTCTGAAAGACAACGTGGGCCGCGACGTGGGTAAATACAAGGACGGAAACAACGACACCGACCCTGTCTCCGGCCTCGATCTGGAAATATCGATCGACCTCGACCTGCAGGCCTATGCCGAAGAGCTGATGCTGAACAAGATCGGCGGCATCGTCGCCATCGAGCCCGCCACCGGCGAAGTGCTGACCATGGTCAGTACGCCTACCTACAACCCCAACCTGCTGTGCATCGATCGCAACCGCGGCAAAGCTTATGCGGAGCTCGCGCGCGACTCCCTCAACCCCTTCTTCGACCGCGCGGTGATGGCCCAGTATCCGCCGGGCTCCCTGTTCAAACCACTGGTGGCGCTCATCGCCTTGCAGGAAGGGCGGCTGTCGCCCAAGCGCACCATCGCCTGCGGCGGCGCCTATCACCTCAACGGCCAGCCGCTGCTCGGCTGCCACAGCCACCCTACCTGCACCAGCGTAAGCATGGCCATCCAGCATTCCTGTAATGCTTATTTAGTGACCGTTTTCCGGGACGTGGTCGACCAGTTCGGTTTTCGCGAACCCCAAAAAGGGCTCGACCGCTTCAACGGCTACCTCGACCGCTTCGGCCTGGGGGCGCCGCTGGGCATCGATTTTCCTCGTGAAAAACCGGGCAACTACCCGACCTCGGCTTATTTCGACCGCTGGTACGAAGAGCAGGCCTGGAACTCTATCTGGATCCGCTCGCTGGGCATCGGCCAGGGAGAATTGCTGATGACCACCCTCCAAATGGCCAACGTAGCGGCCGCTATCGCCAACCGCGGATATTACATCACCCCTCATCTGCTCACCGGCTATCGCAACGGCCGGTACGACATCCCGGACCGCTTCATCGCCAAGCGATGGGTAGGCATCGATTCCATCCACTTCGAACCGGTCATCGATGGCATGGAAAAAGTAGTACTGGCCGGTACCGCACGGGCCGCCTATATTCCGGGCTTCGAGGTTTGCGGTAAAACGGGTACGGCCGAAAATCCGCACGGGGAAGACCACTCCATCTTTTTCGCCTTTGCTCCTAAAGACGACCCCCAGATCGCCGTCGCCGTATACGTGGAAAACGCCGGCTTCGGCGGTACTTACGCCGCGCCGATCGCCAGCCTGGTAATCGAAAAGTACCTGCGCAACGAAATTCATCCCTCGCGCGTCTGGCTGGAAGAACGAATGCTGAGCGCAGACCTCATCGGCAAACCGTAAAAAGACCTCAATGCTTGTATCCGCCATCGTCGCCGTCGCCAAAAACCGGGTTATCGGAAACAACAACAATATTCCCTGGTACCTGCCCGCCGACCTGAAATACTTTAAAAAGACCACACTCAATCATCACATCATCATGGGGCGCAAAAGCTTCCGCTCGATCGGACGGCCGCTGCCCAAAAGGACCAACATCATCGTCACGCGCGATCCTTTTTTTACAGCCTCCAATTGCCTGATCGTTCACTCCATCGAGGAAGCCCTCACCATCGCCGCGGAGAACGGCGAAGAGGAGGCTTTTATCATCGGCGGCGGCCAGATCTACGAACAAAGTCAGGTGCTATGGGATAAGCTATACCTGACCGAGGTTGACGCCGAACCGGAAGGCAGCGTTTTTTTTCCGGAAATGGACTGGTCACAATGGCGCCTGATTGCCCAGGATAAGCACCGGGCCGACGAGAAGAACGAGTACGATTATACTTTTAAAATCTTTACCCGGATCACTGACGAATAAACCGCTTGCTTGCTAATGCCCCGCCTTGCCATACCTGCAACCAATATACGCCGCCGGGTACGTCGGTCAGGTCGATCGTCTGTGTGGGCCGGCTAAAGGATATTCGTTTGCGTAGCATCAGGTTTCCCCGGACGTCCAGGAGGCGCATCTCTCCTTCATTCTTTCCACCGGCTATTTCGATGTAAAGGGTTTTCCGGGCCGGGTTGGGGTAGAGCGTGATCTGAGGCGTAACACTTTGCGGCGCATCTGTGCTGACCAACAGCAGGGAATCCGGTGTTACGATGCCTGTGGTGTCTCCCTGCTTTACGTATCCCTCCAGGAGATAACCTTCATACACTTCGAAATACGAGAGCGCGACCTCCACCAGTCCCAGCCCTTCCTGGTAGCGGGCAAAAAACAGTTCGGCGCAGCAGCGGACGCCCAGGTCGGGCTGGCCCGTGCTGATTTGGAACAAGGGATAATTCTGAGCCTCGGAAGGCGGAAAGAACCCGCCGGCCACTTTGGTGATCCGGCCGTTTTCCGGATCGCGGGCAGCCGTCACTCGCCCCCATTCTTGTTCGCCGAAGCTGTTAACCGGCGGTATCCGCAGCGGTTCGTAGGTCATGGCGCCCGGGTACAATGCCGGTACAGCATTGGGATCGTAGCCGAAAACGAGGGTGTCTTCTTGGACGTAGGAAGAAGGGAAGGGCGGGGTCGAACCCATCCGTTCTGAGCGGTAAACCCGCCGGATGGGGTATATAATGGTGTCGGGAAGCATTATTCTATCCAGAATGGTAATCTTTTCGGTGTATAGGACCTGGGTTGGCTCACCCGGCGTCAGTGGATAGCTGCCGATGTATTGGTACACATCGCCTGCGGCAAAATCGTAAAAATCGAAATATCCGGGCAGGCGTTCGCCCAGGTCCGGCCCTTCGATGCCGGTCAGGGTGAAGCTGCTCGCCGGCGTTTGGTATTCGATCAGTCCGAAAGACTCGGAAAGCCGAAAGCTGTAGCCGTCGGTCGTGCTGATGGTCTTGACCTGATCGGAAAAGCCGAAAACCGCGATTGCCGTCACATCGACCACCGAAGCTTCCGCGCTGCCGTCGGGCGTGAAGACCCATGTTTCGCCCGGCACGGCGGCCGGCTCCAGCCAGAAGGTGTCTTTCCCTTCGAACCGGTATCGCCCGTCGGCCTGGCAGATTACGGTATGCCCGTATACCTGTGGCTGATTGAGCAGGTAGGGCGGGTAGTCCGGCGCATCGGCACAGGTGTCGCATTCAACAACCACCCGGTTGAGGTGAAAGATCGAGTCGACGCCGAAGACCGATACCGAATCGGCGAAAACGACATTGGTGGGGAAATCTGTTCCTTCCTGCTGGTAGTGATAGCGAAAGTTCGGGTTGAAAGGAGCAAAAGACTGGCTGAATGACTGCGAAGCACAAAAACTGAGGAGAAAGAAGAACGCGCTGAGGGTTTTCATGATTTTTTGAAAAAAATATGGAATTCTGGCGGCCTTTACGTCTTCTAATCAGAAAACCGTCATTCGGACACCCAAAAAACCATGGAAAACATGAAAGAAGAACTCCTGCATTACGTCTGGCGACTCAAGCGCTTCGACCTGTCAAACCTGTGTACAACCCTCGGCGAGCCCATCGAGATCCTGCAATTCGGCGATTACAACCGCCATGCCGGGCCCGACTTTTCCAACGCCCACATCCGCATCGGCGATACCCTCTGGGCGGGCAACGTGGAGATGCACCTCGCTGCTTCGGAGTGGTACCGCCACGGGCATCAGGATGACCCCGCCTACCACAACGTGATCCTGCACGTGGTGCTGGAAGAAGATCGACCGGTGATCCGGCCGACGGGGGAGCGGTTGCCCTGCCTCGAGATGCGCACCCGCATCCCCGCGCGCCTGCCCGGACAATACGAGCGGCTTATACATAACGAGCACTGGATACCCTGCGAAGCACACCTGGATAGCGTCTCCCCCATCCGGTTCAACCTGTGGCTCGACCGCATGCAGGTAGAACGCCTGGAGGCCAAGACTGCCGCTATACTCGAGCGGCTGCAAACCAACAACTTCGATTGGGAGGAGACCTGCTACCAATTGCTGGCCCGCAATTTCGGTCTGCGCGTCAATGCCGAGCCTTTCGAACAACTGGCGCGCTCGGTGCCCCGCCGCCTGCTGGCGCGCCACCGGGATAACCTGTTTCAGACCGAAGCATTGCTGTTCGGGCAATCGGGCCTCCTGCTGCCTACCTTCGCAGACGATTATCCGCAGCGCCTCTGGCGCGAGTATGATTTTTTACAGAAAAAATACCGCATCAGTCCCCTGGCAGGCAACAGCTGGAAATTTATGCGGCTGCGACCGGCCAATTTCCCTACCATCCGCATTGCCCAACTGGCCACTTTGTTGCATCAATCCAATCAGCTGTTCGGAAAAATGATTATGGCGGAAGGGCTGGCCGAGTTGGAGAATATGTTCGAAATACGCCTTTCCAATTACTGGTGGACGCATTATTTGTTCGACAAGCCTTCGCGCCGACAGCGCAAGGCATTCGGCCGCGCCGCCGTTCACCTGACCGTGATCAATACGATCGCCCCTCTGCTGTTCACTTACGGTCGCCACCGCCGGGAAGATCGCTACGAGGAAAAAGCCCTGCAACTCCTGGCGGCAGTCCCTCCGGAAACCAATCACCTCATCCGCCGGTGGCAGGCCCTGGGCATTGAACCGGAAAATGCCGCGCAAACCCAGGCGCTCCTGCAACTGAAGGAAGCGTATTGCGACGGCAAGCGTTGCCTGGAGTGTGCGGTAGGCGCCAGTATTTTGTTGTAGCGCCCACCGCAGGTTAACCCGGATTATTCATGGATTCATCTATTGCGAAGCCAAACTGGCCGCCATTCTTGCGTTTGCTCGTCGATCGATACTCACCGTATCTGGGGATACGTCTGTGTGTCGCTCTCCTGCGCGAACGCAAGCCTGTCAACCATTATGGCTTCTCATGACGAAGAACCCATGAATAATCCGGGTTAAGCGTTTGGCCTGCAACCAGGCTCGAATAATCCGGACTAATCCAGCGCGATGCGGGGCAGCAAATCGCCGGCCCGGGCGAGGGCTTCGGGTTTGCCGACGTCGATCCAGATAGAATCGTCGTGGGGGTACGCAAAGATCGCGTCGTCCCGGGCGGCGTCGAGGTAGAGGTCGATGATCGAAAAAACCGGCTGATCGGGGAAGCGGGCAAATAGCGCCGGGTCGATCACCTGAAGGCCGCTGAAGCCCCAGGGGGTGAGCGTCGTTGCGGCAGGGCGCGCCGTTTTGGTCTCGCCGGTCTTTTCGTTGCGCCAGCCGCAAAGCCGCAGCGACTCGTCAAAGAGCAAGTAACGGGAGCTGACGCGCTGGCGGACCGCGAGGGTCGCCAAACCGCCCTTGCGGCGGTGGTATTCATAAAAGGCCTTAAAGTCGAGATCGGTGATGACGTCGGCATTGACCAGGAGGAAAGGGGCGCCGTCCTCGAAGAACCAGGCTGCTTTGCGCAGTCCGCCGCCCGTGTCCAGCAACTGTTCCCTTTCATCGGAAATCGTAATGGCCAGCCCGAAGTGGTCGTTTCGTGCGAGAAAGTCGACGATCTGATGGGCGAAATGGTGGACGTTGACGATGAGCTCCCGCAGGCCGGCGCGCCGCAGGCGACGGATGGCGATCTCCAGCAGGGGCAGGCCGTTTACCGGCACGAGCGCCTTGGGGCGATCGTTGGTGAGGGGCCGGAGGCGGGTGCCCAGGCCTGCCGCGAAGATCATAGCTTTCATACCCTGCGTTTTTTGGCAAGAGCAAAGAACGGAAAAAATAGGGTAGCGGAGAAAAGGGAAAGCCTTACTTTTGGGAGTGCTATGGTGCAAAAAGTCTTGTTCAGAATACTATTGGCGCCTTTCTCGGCGCTCTACGGGATGGGGGTAAGCATCCGCGATTTTCTCTATCGCCGCGAGCTGCTCAAAGGCGTGGAGTTCAACCTGCCGGTGATCTCGGTCGGCAACCTGTCCGTAGGGGGCGCCGGCAAATCGCCGCATATCGAATACCTGGTGCGGCTGCTCAAGGATTATGTCAACGTCGCCACCCTGAGCCGGGGATACGGTAGGAAAACCAAAGGCTTCCTGGAGGTGTACGGCGCCATGACCGCCGATCAGGTTGGCGACGAGCCGCTGCAGTTCAAGCGGAAGTTTCCGGACATTAAAGTCGTCGTTTCCGAAAGCCGGACGTTTGCGATCCCGCAGATGGTGGCCGCTCAGCCCGACCTGCAGATCGTTTTACTTGATGACGCCTTCCAGCATCGCTCTGTCCGGCCCGGCCTCAATATCTTACTCACGGAGTTCCGCCATCCGTTCACGCGCGACTATTTGCTGCCGTCGGGTCGGTTGCGGGAATGGCGGTCGGCTTACCAACGCGCCGATATCATCGTCGTTTCCAAGTGCCCGTCGGAAGTAAGCGATCGGGAAAAAGAAGCGCTGCGATCGGAAATCGACCCGCTTCCACATCAGCGGCTCTATTTTTCCTATTACGATTATTTTCCACCCTATTACATCTTTGACCGGCGCGCGCGGCTCGATCTGCAGCCGGACCTGGACGTATTGCTCGTAAGCGCCATCGCGCGTACCGAATACCTGGTCGAGTACCTGGAGCCGCGGGTCGGCGCTCTGGTGTTGCTGGAATACGAAGACCATCACTTGTTCTCGAAGCACGACGTTTCGCATATCCGCACCACTTTCGACCGCATGGAATCCGACCGCAAGATCATCCTCACCACCGAAAAAGACGCCATGCGCCTGGAGATGCACCAGGCTTTTCTGAAAGAACATCGCCTGCCCATTTTTGCGATTCCCGTACAGGTGAAATTCCACGGCGGCGGCGAGGCGTTCGATCAGGACGTAAAAAGTTTTCTGCTGAACTTCAAGGCTTGACCGTGAGTGCGTTCCAATACGTTTTGTACCATTTTCTCAAAATCATCGTCCGGGTGTCGCTGCGCGCTTTTTATCCGCGCACGTTGGTGCTCAATCGTCGCCACCTGCAATTTCGGGGGCCGGCCATTCTGATCTCGAATCATCCGAATACGCTGCTCGACGCCCTGCACGTGGTGTCACGGGCGCGCGAGCCCGTATTTTTCCTGGCCAACGCCAGTTTGTTCCGCGGCAAATGGCAGCGCCGCTTTTTCAACCTGGTATTTTGTATCCCGATCGAACGTCCGCAGGATACCGAAGGGCGGGCGGTGCGCAACGACGACAATTTTGCCCGCTGCTACGCCCATCTGGGGGCGGGCGGGAACATCTGGATCGCTCCGGAAGGGGGAAGTGTGCTGGCGCCGGGGCTCCGGCCCTTTCGTACGGGCGTGGCCCGGATCGCCCTGGGAGCCGGAGCCAAGGCTGGATTTGAGCTGGGCCTGCGCATCGTCCCCGTCGGCCTGACCTATTCGTCCCCGGAACGGTTCGACAGCACGGTCGTCCTGGAAGCAGGGCCGCCGGTTTTTCTTCGCGACTGGCAAGCGGAGTATCAGCGGACGCCGCGCCCTGCCGTCCGCCGGCTTACCACTCTGTTGGAAGAACGGACGCGCCAACTTTTGATAGACGTTCACAGCCCTGAAGAGGAGCGGTGCCTACATCGCCTGGCAACCCTGGTTCAGCATACGGCCCCGCTGCCCCGGGCCGATCATCATTTACGCACCAAAGCGCTGATGGCCCGGATGCGGAAAAGCGAAGCCGCTGCTCCGGGGAGGATAGCCGATCTTTCAGCAGCCCTGGACCAATACTTCGATCGCCTGGCCGCCGCCCGGATCGACGACCGCTCGGTAGCGCGCGGGCGGCCGTGGAGAGCGGTCCTGACCTGCTTGCTGGGCTGGCCCCTTTTCGCCTTCGGCCGGCCGGGCAACGGCCTGCCGGCAGTAACGGTACGGCAACTGATGCGCCGGGTCAGCATTGACGTGGAGTACCATTCCACGGTTCAGGTATTGGCGGGAATGCTGATCTTTCCGCTCTACTACATCGGTTTGCTGGCGGTATTGACGAATTGGACGTCGACGGCCGTTGCGGCGCTGATCGTACTGGCTTTGCCCGTCGCCGGGTATTTCGCGCGCTTTTTTCTTCGTCACTGGGATGTGCTCCGGCGCTGGTGGCGCTGGACGCGGCTGCAGCCGGCGGAGCAGGCCGCCTTTCGGGAAGGCAGGGCCGGTCTGCTGGCCGGCTGGGAAAACCTGGAAGCATGATCGGAGAGGTGCTGTTGGCGTTTTTTTTTACGGCTTCGGCGGTTCAGCTCCTGTTCTGGCTGCTCGTCTTTTCGCGCCTCGCCCGGTACCGGGAAAATGCCGAACCCGGCCCGTGTAGCGATGCAGCCCCCGTATCGGTAGTGATCTGCGCGCGGAACGAAGCCGAAAATTTGCGGCGCCACCTGCCCCATTTTCTCAATCAAAACTACCGTTCCTACGAAGTGATCGTCGTTAACGATAATTCTTCGGACGATACCGGGGCCGTACTATTGGATTTTAAGGTAAAAAGTCCGATCTTACGGGTCGTTACAATTAACGAAGATACTCTGCCCGGAAAAAAGGCAGCTCTCACCCGCGGCATTGCCGCCGCCAGCTTTGAGAAAATTCTACTGAGCGATGCCGATTGTTGGCCTTCCGGCCCGCATTGGTTGTCTGAGATGCAGCAACCGCTCAGTGGAAGCGTTCAAATCGGTCTGGGTTACAGCCCTTACGTTAAGAGGAAAGGTTGGTTAAACCTTTTCGTGCGCTATGAAGCTTTCTACACATCAATTCAATACCTATCCTTTACCCTGGCCGGGTTCCCGTACATGGGAGTTGGCCGCAACCTGATCTACCAAAAGACCCTTTATGATAACGTTGGGGGGTTTAAAAGTCATGCTCATTTAGCATCGGGAGACGATGATCTTTTCGTCAACGAGGCTGCCAATACTACAAACACTAAGATCGTAATTAAGCCAACGGCTTTTGTTTATTCGATACCAAAAAGCAGTTGGAGAGGCTACTACATGCAGAAGCGAAGGCATCTTACGACGGGTGTCCGCTATCGGCCAGTTCACCAGTTGTTGCTCGGCGCACTGTCGCTGAGTCACTTTCTGCACTACGCACTGGGGATCGGGCTGCTGATCGGCTACCCGGCGTGGCAACCTATGATCATTCTATTGTATTGGGTGAGAATAGGAGTAGTCTCTACGCTATGCGTCATAATCTCAAGAAAGTTAACCGACCCGGCGCTCGGAAGATGGGCGCCGCTACTCGACGTGATATTCGTAGCGTACTACCTCCTATTTGCACCGGTTTTGTTAATCGGTAAAAGGGACCAATGGATTTAGCTACTTCAACTTGCGAATTATCACCGAAAGCACTGGAAGACTACGAGCTGGTTAAGCAGGCGGTGGCCGGAAATCAACGCGCGTACCAGGAAATCGTCAATCGCTATCGCGGACCGATTTTTCAGTCCATGCTCAAAATGGTCAACAATCGGGAAGACGCCGACGATCTAACACAGGAAGCTTTTGGAAAGGCGTTTCACAATCTGGCCAGTTACGTTCCGCGTTATGCGTTCAGCACCTGGCTGTTCAGGATCGCGATCAACAACGGGATCGACTACATCCGCAAAAAGCGGCTGCCGTTGCTCTCGATCGACGATCCGATTGACGCCAACAGCGACAGCGATTTTGCGAGCAACCTGCGGGGGGTAGTACCCGACCCGGAGGAGGCCATCATCCGCAAACAACGGCTGCGGCTGATGCGCGAAGTGATTCAGCGGCTGAGCACGCGCTACCGCCTGATGATCGAGCTGCGCTTCTTTGAAGAACTGTCTTACGACGAAATAGCAACCGAGCTCAACGTTCCCCTGGGCACTGTTAAGGCGCAGTTGTTCCGGGCCAAAGAGATGCTTTACGAGCTGTTGCAAAAACCAGGAGCGAGTGCGTACCTCGAAACGACGCACCGCCGCCGAAAGTGATTTTTAGCGTGACCTTCTGACAATGAAAAAGCCCCTCTCCCGCATTTCAGAGGAGAGGGCTTTTTCGCTTTCCCGACACGGAATCAGCTCTACATCTCCAACTTCACGCCTTCCCGCTCCGAGACGTGCAGCGTACGCAGCGACTGTGTCCGCTCGTTGATGTCGATGGCGCCGTTCTCCAGGCGCAACACCCCGCGTGGACATACCGCCGAGCAGATGCCGCAGCCTACGCAGGAGGCGCGTACGATATTCTGCCCGCGCTGCGCATACCAGCGCACGTCGATGCCCATTTCGCAGTAAGTGCTGCAATTGCCGCAGGAGATGCACTGCCCGCCGTTGGTGGTGATCCGGAAACGGCTGAAGAAACGCTGCTGAATGCCCAGGATCGCCGCCATCGGGCAACCGAAACGACACCATACCCGGCTGCCCATCAGCGGGTAAAAACCTACTCCGACTACGCCCGAAAAGATGGCGCCGATCGCGAAACCGTACCAGCTTTTCAGTTTGCTGCTATCCATGAAAAATACGTCGCTCCCGTTCGAATAGTGGGTGGCCAGCAACAGAACGATGATCAAACCGCCCGCCCCCAGGGCCAGCCACCTGGCTTTCGGGTCGAGATCGTGAAATTGTTTTTTATTGAACAGCAAATATCCGGCGCCCACCGCAAGCGCCGTTACTACGAACCAAACGAAAAAGGTGCGCGACAGCAATAGTTTTTCTCCCGATTCGGAGAAGTAGGAATACAACACGCCGATCGTCATCACCACGACGAAAACCAGCACTCCGTGGATAAGCCAGCGCTCGATACGCCAGGCGCCCAGCGACTTGTCCGAAAGGTGCCGGAAAGGATCGCCGGCCGTTTCCGCCAGGCCGCCGCACCCACATACCCAGGAACAGTACCAACGCTTGCCGTAAAAATAGGTGAGCGCCGGGGAAATGATGAAGATCATCAGAATGCCGAAGACGAGCATAAACAGCCCCACTGCTCCGCTGGAGATCATGGCGTTGAGGTTCCAGTCGAAAAAGAAGTAGTAATTCAGGGGCCACATATTCTTGAAGTCGTTGTACGGATAGTTGAGGCGCAGCAGGATCTCGGGCAGCAGAAAAGCAAAACCCAACTGGAAAAACATCACGGAAAAGGTCCGGAGCACCTGATAGCGGTTGTGGCGGTATTTCCAGATGAATTTAACGCCGAAGATCAGGATGGCGAGGGTGTACAATGCGCCGTAAACAAACCACTGGCTTGCAGGCTCGCCTTTCAGCAACTGGCTGAAGGGGTCGAACAGGGCGACCAGCCCGGTATTCGCGGCGCCGTCCTGGCCCAGCCCCAGATAGGCGGGGTAAAAATACAGCAGCACGTAAAACCCGGTAATGATGATGCCGGCGACCCAGCCCCACAGCCCCCGGTTGGTGAGCGAGCTGAAAAAGACGCCGTTGTTTTTAATGCCTTCCGGAACGGTCTGATAAGCCCGCCAGGCGTACACGACGGTCCCTGCCGTCATCAATACCAGCGAAAGCGTAAGGAAAAAGGTCGAAGAGCCCGGCAAGGCGCCGAACCCGGCCAGAAACAGGATCAGTAGTCCGATGCCTCCCACCGCCGCAGCGATTTTCTGGATGCCGTCGGTAAAAGGGGGCGCAGGATTGGCAAGCGACATGCTGTGCTCGATGCGTTGGCTCATAACAAATGCTATTTTTTTGATCTTTGTTTGTTTATTTCAAAAAAGCGAATACCTGTTTCCAGCTGCGTTCTTTCTGCAGGGAAACGGACTTTCCGGTTCGCTCCCGGTACTGCTCCAGGATGTCGGCTTCGTACTCCCGGTAGAACTCCGGGTCGAAATTGGCGAGTTTCAAATCGCGTAGTACCGTCTCGACGTGGACGTTTTCGGCGATCCACTTTTCGCATACCTCGTGACGGTAGCGCACGCCCATGAGGTTGAAGCCCAGCACGCGCCCGTCGTCGCGGTGGTAGACGATACGGACGCTGCGGCGCCCTTCCGGGTGTTCCCAATACAGCGATTCGTGGGTTTCGGGCGCCTGGGCCTCCACCGTGCCGTAGACCTGGTACTCGATGTCGAAAAACTTGGCGGAGTTAAACCAGATGCCGGGATCATAAGCTACCGGGTGGTCGCAGACGTTGTAAGCGGCCGTTTCGCCCATCATGCGCCCGGCGTACCAGACGGCTTCGATGGGCCGGCGTCCCGGGCGGGGCGATCGCAGCTGGGCGCAGTCGCCGATGGCGTATACGTCCGGAATGTTGGTCCGCAGGTAGTCGTCCACCAGGATACCTTTCTGGGTTTCCAGAGGAGTGTCTTTTAAGAAGCTGATATTGGGATGCACCCCGGCGGTGAGCCCGACGTAGCCGCAATCGATGCGCTCGCCTTTATCGGTGATCACCGCACAGGCGCGGCCGTTGCCGTCGTCGACAATTTCCCGGAGTTGGGTTTGCAGCCGCAGGTCGATGCCGTTTTCCCGGATCTGGCGGCTCACCATCTTCGATTCTTCAGCGGGCAGCACCCGGTTCCAGTACTCTTCTTCGCGCACCAGAAAAGTGACGGGGATATGGCGGGAATGGAACATTTCGGCCATTTCTATCCCGATCAGCCCGCCGCCGACGATCACGGCCCGCTCGAGGCCGGGGCTGTGGTCTTCCATGTATTGCAGGTCCTGAAAACTGTACAGGCCGCGCACCCCCTCCAGGTCCTGGCCGGGCCAGCCAAACTTGTTGGACGCGGAACCCGGCCCGAGGATCAGCCGGTCGTAATCGAGTACGTCGCCGCTCTGAAAATACAACCGTTTCTCATCGAAGTCGATCCGGTTGACGTAATCCCGCTTGAGATCAATTCGGCTTTTTTCCCAGAACCAGTCCTGGTAGGGTTTGGTCTCGTGGTACCGCATATGCCCCATATAGATGTACATCAGCGCGGTGCGGGAAAAAAAATGGTCGGTTTCGGCAGAGATCATGGTGATCCGGTGGTCGCTCATTTTACGGATGAAACGAGCGGCAGTCGAACCGGCGATGCCATTGCCGAGGATAACGATGTGCATTAGGCGCATTCGTTTAGGAGGTTAGCAAAACTTATTCGAAAGAAAGGTATGTCGAAAAAAATATTCATAGCCATCGGGAGGAGCTCGCTTTGTCTTTTTTCAGAAATACCGGGACGGGGTAAAAGTAAGAGTAGCCGCCACAGCAATCTGTCCTGCCGTAGACACTAACAGCCTTCGCTTGTCCTGACCGGCAGCGTGCTCGCCGAAGAAATGAGCCGGGTCGGGGCCGACTTTAAAATTTTCTTAGCATTCCATTCCTTGCTTAAGTGGGGATAAACCGCCATTTTTGTAAAAAAGGCAATGAATGGATAGACGGTTACTTATCACCTTAATTTGCGCTACTATGATCCTGAACCGGGGAGCGGCTCAGCAGTCGGGCACCAATCCGGTGCTCTGGCCCGGTTTGTTTCCGGTGATCAGCGATCTGAGAGACGCCACCGTTGACGACGGCCATTACGTCAACCCGAACCTCTATCAGCAAGGGGAGGCGCTGGAAGCGGGAGAAAGCGGTTTTTCCTTCGGAGAACCGGCGCCGGAACCTACGATCCGCCTGTTTCCCAATCCTGCCGTGGATTTTTTCTCGGTGGCCAACGAAAAAAATACAGTGATCAACCGGATCGTCGTCATGAATATGACGGGGCGGCAGGTTAAACAATACGACGGTGACGACGCCGGTAGCTATTACGTCGGCGATCTGCCCGACGGGCTTTACCTGATCAGCCTGGTCAACAATCAGGAAGGCGTTATCAAAACGCTGCGCCTCTTCAAGCGGTCGCTACGGCCGTGATCACTTCTCTTGCGTCGCCGGTTGTAAAAGCTCCGCTAAAGCATTAGGATCAGGCCTGCCTGAAGTCGGAGCGCACCCCTTCATCTGGAAGGGCGTGATGCTTAGAAGGTATAGGCCTGAGCACTCTCACAAGCGATTCGTGAAACTTCTTCCGTCCTACTTTTCCTCCGTTCCGGAATGGAAATGTCCCGTCATCTTTTTTCATTGTCTGACGGCTACGGCGTTTATTCCAATACGCGTTCAGTACCGTTCCGCTTTCCGGGCGAAGCACCGGTTCAGGCCGCCGGATATTCCACGTAATTGCGCGGCGTCTCATAAAGGCGGACCCCGAGGTCGTAGCGCTCGTCCAGCCGGGCGCGGATGCGTTGCCAGATGACGTAGCAGATGTGCTCGGCGGTGGGGTTCAGCTCCCGGAATTCTTCCGTGTCGAGGTTCAGGTTCTTGTGATCAAAACGCTCTTCCACTTCTTCCCTTATGAGGTCTTTGAGGATTTTTAGGTCGATGAGGTAACCCGTATCGGGGTCGACTTCGCCGGTTACCTTTACCTCGATTTCATAATTATGACCGTGATAATTGGGATTATTGCACAGGCCGAAAACGGTTTTGTTCTTTTCATCCGACCAGGCCGGATTGTGCAACCGGTGAGCAGCGTTGAAATGGGCGCGACGAAAGGCAGATATGCGCATGTCTTTTTTTTGTAATCGCAAACAAAAAAAGAAGAAGGTTGGTTGCCGGAACACCGGGGATTGATAAAATGCAGGAAAGGCGTCATCCAGTTGGTTAGAGTGCAAGAAAATGCTTAATTTTGGCCTTAAATTTAAAGTAATAGGCTTTTATTGGATTCGATACATCAATTCAAGGTAGAAGGAATAGAAGGGGATGAAATAGACTTTGCCGGCTTTCGCGGCAAGAAGGTTATCGTTGTAAACGTTGCATCCGAATGCGGATTCACGCCACAATACCAACAACTGCAAGAACTCTACGCCGAGTTTGAAGATAAACTGGTGATCGTGGGCTTCCCATCCAACGACTTTGGCGGTCAGGAACCGGGAAGCAACCGGGAAATCCGGAATTTTTGCACCCGGCGCTACGGCGTTACGTTTCCTCTGACCACCAAAGTGACGGTCAAAGGATCAGCCGCGCACCCCGTTTACCAATGGCTTACCGACAAGCAGAAAAACGGCGTGTCGGATAGTACGGTGAACTGGAATTTTCAAAAATACCTGCTCGACGAAGACGGCCGCCTGCGCGCCACGCTTCCTTCTTCCGCCAGTCCTTTTTCCGATGAAATCCTGGACTGGCTCGCTTCCTGAAGCGCGAATCCACTAAAAGTCCATCGACCGATGGATTATGAACTTTAGCAATGTCGTCGGACAAAAGCACGTCAAAGAACAGTTGTGGCAGATGCTGGCGCACGACCGGCTACCCCACGCGCTGTTGTTTATCGGGCCGGCCGGCTGCGGGCACCTTCCCCTGGCGTTGGCGTTCGCCCAGATGGCGCTATGCGACGCCCCGACCGGCGCCGGCGGCTGCGGCCATTGCATCGCCTGCCGGAAAACGGAGAAATTAATCCATCCGGACCTCCATTTTGCTTTTCCCGCCGTCGGCGCCAATGTCACCAGTGACGCCTTCCTTCCGCAATGGCGCCGGGCGCTGCTCGACAACCCCTACCTGAGCGTCGACGAGTGGCTGCAGCTCATCGGCGCCGAAAACCGGCAGGGCAACATCAATAAAGAAGAATGCGTCGGCATCATCAGGAAGCTCAGCCTTAAAACTTTCGAGGCCGACCGGAAGGTAATGCTGATGTGGCTGCCGGAATACCTGGGCAAAGAGGGCAACCGCTTGTTGAAGATCATCGAAGAACCGCCGGAAAAGACGCTCTTCCTTTTTATTGCCGAACAACCGGAACTCATCCTCAACACGATACTGTCCCGTTGCCAGACGGTCAAATGCCCGCCGCTTTCCGACGCCGAGGTGGCCGAAGGATTGCTCGGGGCCGGCCGGGTGAACAGCCGGGAAGCCGCTGCCGGGATCGCCGCGCTCGCCGACGGCGATTACAACGAAGCCCTGCGGCTCGCCGAACAGAAGGAAAACGACAACGCCCGGCTTTTTCTCGATTGGCTGCGCAAATGCTATCGCGGCAACGGCGTGGCGATGGTGAAATGGGTGGAACAATTCGCGACCCTCGGGCGCGAAAAACAAAAACACCTGCTTCGATACGGCTTGCATTTTTTCCGCGAATATCTGCTGCTTAAAGTCGTCGGCGACGGCCACCGCAGCCGGTTGGGCGCCGGAGAACTGGAAACCGCCCGCAAACTGACTCCCCTGATCGAAGTTGATCAGGTCGAAAAAATAAATACTCAGCTAAACGAATGTATCTTTCACGTTGAACGCAACGCCAACCCCAAGATCTTGTTCCTCGACGCTTCGGTACGGATCAACCAGATCCTGAAGCGCCGGGAACCGAAGCCGGAACCGGGGGCCGGCCATTCCTGATCAGCCGATGGGTTCAACAGCTTAATAAAACATTACCGGCGGCGTCTCTCCGAAAAAAAAAAGGAGCCCCCGGGGCGAAAAGCCCGCACGCTGCTGACTAAATATAAATTTCTTAGCCAATGGGATGTGCAGGATGTACAGTGAACGGCCAGAACGGCCAGCCCGCCGGATGCCGCAGCAACGGCGGCTGCGGATCGGGCGGATGTAACCGTCTGAATACTTACGACTGGCTTTCGGTGCTGGAAGTTACCGATGCCGATCCTTTCGACATCGTTGAAGTGACCTTCAAAAACGGCGCCCGCAAAAGCTTTTTTCGCAACCCCCAATACCTGCGGGCCGTCACCGGCGATATGGTCGTCGTGGAAACCGGCAACGGCTATGATGTCGGCCGCGTGGCCCTCTCCGGAGAACTGGTGCGGCTGCAGATGCGCAAAAAGAAAACCAGCGAAGACCAGGTGCTCCACCAGATTATCCGCCGGGCCAACGAACGCGACCTCGAACGGCTGCAGGAAGCCCGCAACCAGGAGGCGCCGACCATGATCCGGGCCCGGGCGATTGCCCGTACTCTCGGCCTCGAAATGAAAATCGGGGACGTGGAATACCAGGGCGATAAACGCAAAGCGACCTTCTACTACACGGCCGACGGCCGCGTCGACTTTCGAGAGCTGATCCGACATTACGCCAAAGAATTCCGGGTCAAAATCGAAATGCGCCAGATCGGCGCCCGCCAGGAATCCGCCCGGATCGGCGGTCTCGGCTCCTGCGGCCGGGAACTATGCTGTTCTACCTGGCTGACCGACTTCAAATCCGTGTCGACCGCCGCCGCCCGCTACCAAAACCTCGCGATCAACCAGTCCAAACTCTCCGGGCAGTGCGGACGCCTCAAATGCTGCCTCAACTACGAACTCGATACCTACATGGAGGCCGTTGAGCGCTTCCCCCGCGGGGCGGAAAAATTGCAGACGGAAGCCGGCACCGCCGTGCTGGTCAAGACGGATATCTTCAAAAAATTGATGTACTACGCCTACGACACCCGGGAAAACCGGGGCAAGATCTTCGCACTCGACCTCGAAAATGTCGAGAGTATCCGGGAAATGAATAAGCGCGGCGAAAAACCGACTGACCTCAATGGTATGCAGGTGCTTTTCGAAGACAGCACGGATTCGGAAATCGATTTCGACGAAGACCTGACCGGCGTCATCGAATTGCCGCCCGAGGAAAAACGCAAGAAAAAACGACGTAAAAACCGCCGGAAAAAGAAAAATCCACCGTCCAGTAAACCGCAATCTACGGCCAGAACGGAAAACAGCGCAAACAAACCGAAATCGGAAGGCGGCGGCGACGGCAACCGGAAAACTCAACGCAAAAAGAACAACCGGCGGCGCGGGCGCGGCGGCAAAAACCGGGGCGGCGGCAACAACAATTCCGGAGGCCAGAATAATTAACCCCGCCGAAAAGCGCACAAAACTTTACGTTGTGCTGTTACTTTTTTCGGTGGTAATACCATCTTTGCATTCAGCAATTTCGGTTGGTTAAATAAATAAGCGATAATGAAATACGACCTCACGGTTATCGGCTCCGGCCCCGGCGGCTACGTCGCCGCCATCCGGGCGGCCCAGTTGGGTATGAAAACGGCGATCATCGAACGATACGACGCCCTCGGCGGCACCTGCCTCAATGTAGGCTGCATCCCCTCCAAGGCGCTGCTCGATTCTTCCGAGCACTTCCACGCAGCAAAGGAGAAGTTTGCCGAACACGGCATCCAGCTGAAGGACCTCAAAGTGGATATGCCCCAGATGATCAAACGCAAAGACGAAGTGGTCAGCCAAACCGTCAAAGGCGTCGAATTCCTGATGAAGAAAAACAAGATCGACGTCTACCACGGCCACGGCTCCTTTATGGATAAAAACCACATCCGCGTCACCAAAAGCGACGGCAGCGCCGAAGAACTCGAAACGGATAAAGTCATTATCGCTACCGGCTCAAAACCGATCACTCCGGAGGCTTTCAACTACGACAAACAACGCGTCATCACTTCCACCGAAGCGCTGAACATCGACGCCGTGCCCAAGCGAATGGTGATCATCGGCGGCGGCGTCATCGGCCTGGAGCTGGGATCGGTTTACGCCCGTCTGGGTACAGAAGTCGAAGTGGTGGAGTTCATGGATCGCATCATTCCCGTAATGGACGGCGACTGCAGCAAAGAGCTCATGCGCGCCCTGAAAAAACTGGGCGTCAAATTTCACCTCAAACACAAGGTGACCGGCGTCAAGATCAACAAGAAAAGCGTCACTGTGGAGGTGCAAAAGCGAGATGCGGAAGACACCTTCAAGATCAATGCCGACTATTGCCTGATCTCTATCGGCCGCCGTCCCTATACCGATAATCTGGGAGCGGAAAATATCGGCCTGGAACTGGACGATAAGGGCCGGGTGGTGGTCGACGAACACCTGCAGACCAACGTGGAAGGCGTCTACGCCATCGGCGATGTGGTCCGGGGCGCCATGCTCGCCCATAAGGCGGAAGAAGAGGGGGTGTTCGTCGCTGAGTGGATCGCCGGACAAAAACCGCATGTGGATTATAACCTCATCCCCAACGTGGTCTACACCTGGCCGGAAGTGGCCGGCGTGGGACAAACCGAGGAGCAGCTGAAAGAAAAGGGCATTCCCTATAAATCCGGAAAGTTCCCCTTCAAAGCGCTGGGACGCGCCCGCGCCAGCACCGACACGGAAGGGATGATCAAAGTGCTGAGTCACCAGGAAACGGACGAAATCCTGGGCGTACACATGGTCGGCCCCCGCACGGCCGATATCATCGCCGAAGCCGTAGCCCTGATGGAGTTCCGGGCTTCCGCCGAAGACGCCGCCCGGATGAGCCACGCACACCCGACCTATACCGAGGCCTTCAAAGAGGCGGCCCTGGCCGCTACCGACAACCGGGCGTTGCATATTTGATAACTGGTGGCTGGCCTTCGGTTTTGGACCGCACCCAAAGACCGACCACCAATTACCCCAGCGCGTCCACCTTTTCCAGCAGCCACGATTTGGCCGCCAGGGCATTGCAGTGCTCGATCTGTTGTCTGACCTTCTTCACTTCTTCCTGATCGTAGGGCGACACCCGGGATAGCTTTTTGGCAAAGCGCAGTACATTCAGGTATTGTTGCCGCACTTCTCTGGAAATGTTCCGATTTCGCCGCAGGTATATCCGGAAGCTGTCGATGAGGGAATCGAGGGCCAGGAATTCGTCCAGTTCGAAGTAGGTTTTGAGCAGCATCAGTTTGCCACCCAGGGCGTATACCTGGCTTTTGTATTCCACTTCGCGCAGTTGTTCGATCACTTTGTGGTATTGCCGCTGGTGGAAGTACACTTTGGCGAGATTATAGGTGTAAGCGTTCTCTTGCTGATCTTTGGGCAGCATTTCGGTATAGCGCTCGATGAACCATTCCACCCAGGAAAAGGCTTTGATGTGCAGCCCTACGGTGATGATGTTTTTGTAGATCTGGGGTTTGATAGTGCCGTTTTCGATGATGATCTCGTGTTCGATGACGATCCGGAACAGGTCGAACAGTTCGTGGAAGTATTCCTTGTGGCCGGCATTGATGTGGGTGTCGATGCAATAGTTCATCAGGTAGGAATAAAGCGCGCGCAATTCCCGGCGGGGAAAATGGCGGTGGTTGTCGTTCAGCAGCGCTTTCAGTTCGCGATAGTGCGATTCGTCGGAAGGCTCCAGCCGCATGCGGGCCACGAGGTAATAAGCATTCACGGAGATCTCTTTCAGGTAGCGGCTGTCTTGCAGGTGGTCCAGAAAAGAGGGGAAAAGCTGGATGGAGGCCGTATCGGAACGGAAGTTTTTATAGTCCAGGGCGTCACAATAGTGTTTGAGTTTCTGTGTGATGTAAAAGCAATCCAGGTGGAAATCAGCTTGCTCCAGGTGTTGGAATTCCACGTGCTTCTGGCCGGCCCCTTCCCGGAACTGGTGGGCGCAGTGCTCGATATGGAAGCGATTGAGGTGGTAGGCGCCATTGCGCAAACCTGATTTTTCGGACAATTTTTCCGACTGGCGCAACAATCCCCGAAAGTGTTTGGTTAAGCCGGGCGAGTTGAGCCGGGGAAGGGTATGGGTGATCTCGTGGAGCGGGTCGCTGCGATGGTCTTCCATGGCCAGAAAAGAAAGGCCGTGCTGGGTGAGCTCGGAAGCGAGCCGGCGGAGCTTGGCGTCATTGAAAGGCTGGTTTCCATACAAAATTTTCCAAACGGACTGCTTGGTCAGCTTTCTGGCTTCGGTATGGCCTTCCGGGCAACGCTGCCGGACCTGGGTGTCGACCTGATCAAAAAGAAGCAGCAATTCCTCGTTTTCGTTGAAAAACGGGGAGCATAAGTACTTGCGAAACAACGTAAGCTGCGCAGCAGAAAAGAACTCCAGAAGGGTTATGAGCTTGTCGCTTACCATAGCTATAGAATTATTAGGGACATAACACGAACAAACTGCTTTAGTTGTGTGTAGTCAACTATTTGTAATTCAAGATTTAAGACTTATCGGTTTTGTTAGACAGGATTTGACAAACCACGGCTTTTGTTCTTTGATCTGCCGGTGAATTGCAACACTTTTGTAAATGAGATCAAACCACCTTTTATGAAAACACTTGCTGCTGCTCTGTTGCTCCTGGGAGGCTGCCTGTTTTTCGGCCCGCCGGCTTTCGCGATCTGTGACGATCTGGGAGAAGTTTCGGAAAGTGTCGACTGCGGGCTCGTCGTCACTTCATTGCTTACCGGTGAGCAATTTTTTTCCGAAGAAGAGAATGGGCTGGCGCCCGGCCAGATCATAGCTTTCGGCGGAGAACCGACCGGAGCGACCGCTCCCTGCCCCCAACTTACCGCGATCTCCTTCGACTGCCTGACGGTGCTTTCTGCCGGCGGCCAATGCATCGACCCCGACCTGATCGATCTCGACCACGAGTGCAGCGGCGTCTACGAACCGGTATGCGGCTGCGACGGGGTCACTTATCCCAATCTTTGCCAGGCAGTCAACTGGTACGGCCTGGAAGCCTGGGTCGACGGCCCCTGCCCGGGCGATGCGCTCAACTGTACGGCGTCATTTATGTTTGCCTACCTCGACCCCACTACCGTCGTTTTGTACAACAATTCCACGGCCTTCAGCGATTACAGCTGGAGCTATCCCGACGAAGGGGTCGTCCAGTATCAGGATGATGTCAGCATCACCATTTCCTTCCCTTCCGGCGCCGCCGAAGTTTGTCTGGAAATCTGGAACGAGGAGGGATGCGCCGACACGCTCTGCCTCTTCGTGCACAGCGATTCGGAAGACGAAATGTGCCAGCAGACGGACTGTGTTTGGCCGGGCGACGCCGACGGCGACGCCAAAGCCAACATCTACGATTTGTTGAACATCGGACTCGGCTTTGCGACTTCCGGCCCGCCCCGGCCTTTCTTTCCCGTACCGAACAACCCGATCGCCTGGGCGCCCAACTTCTCGGAAGACTGGGGCAACTGGGTCGGGCCGGTCAATTATAAACACCTCGACTGCAACGGCAACGGCGACATCAACGAGGCGGATGTCGCCGCCATCGATGCCAACTACACGCCTGAATTCGACTATTCTTCCACGCCGGTCGAAGACGCTCCTCCCATCTATCTGGATTTTGATGTCGAGGAAATGGTCATCGACGACAATACGCCCGATTTCTTCGCAGTCACCGCCGATCTGTACGTCGGCGATAACCTGCATCCGGCTTTTGATGTACACGGCCTGGCCCTGCAGGTTCTTTACCCATACGATCTGGTAGTGCCCAATTCCGTCAGCGCCGATTATGACGACAACTCCTTCTTCGGCCATATCCACGACATCCTCACCGTCAATAAAGATCTGAATCCCTACAATGTAGGTATCTACGATCTGGCGTTCAGCCGTAAAGGCGGCGACGGCGTCAACGGGTACGGCAAAGTGGCTACCCTCAGCTTCGTAGTCGATCACGACATCATCGACGGTCGGGCGGAGGAAGACAATCCTTTCGACCTTCTGATCCAGGGCGTCAAGTTCATCGATGCGGAAGGCAACCTGCTGGATTACCAACTGGCGGACGACACGGCTTCGGTCAATATCATTAACGACGGCCTCCTGGCCGCGGTCGATGCGCCGGGCGTGGAAAAGGTAGCCTTCTTCCCCAACCCGGCCTCCGAGACCCTGCATATCGATCTGGGCAAGATCCGGGCGGAAAACTGCCGTTTGGAAATATTCAACAGCCTGGGCGAGCGGATACACACCCGGCGCCTTTCCGAAAAGCGAACGGCCATAGCGTTGGACCGGTTCGAGCCGGGCGTCTATTGGTTTAAATTACAGACCGGAGCCGGTTTAGTGAGCCGCAAAATTATGGTAAAGAGGAAGTGAAATACGGCTCAGGAGTTCTGAGAATAATGAGTTTGTTTGTGTTTGGGAATCACCGGAACGCGGCCTCGCCAGGAGTCGGGAACGTGTTGTAATTCGGGGCCCATTTTCTGGATGGCCCGCAGAACGTCGATCCGGCTGATCTGGCCGATCAGGGTATTGCCCTGCACTACCGGAAGGCGCTTAAAGCCGTTGTGCACGAATTCGACGGCCGCATCGAAAATCGTTTTGTCGGCGTCGATCGTCTTGATCTTGATGGACATATAGTCGCCTACCTTGCCTAAACCGCCCACCCCGTTTTGGTCGTTGTAGGGGCCTTCCAGCAGCAGTTTCAGGCAGTCCACCTCCGAAAGCATACCAACGAGTTGGTTGTTCTCGTCGACGACCGGCGTACCGGAAATTTTTCGCTTCAGAATGGTGTCAATAGCTTCCCGAATGTCGGTATCGGGAGTGAAGGTGACCAGTTTGCTGGCCATGTAATCAACTACGGGCGGATAGGAAAGCATACGATTTTTACGAATAATGTTACGATTTTTAAACAAGAAAAGCAACCATTTTTTGGTTAAAAACGTAGAGGCGGAATTTAATTCCAGCCGGATGGCATCCTAATCCGGGCTAAAGCGATCAATCCCGGCCTCCCACCACCAGCACGATCTCCCCTTTCACTTTCTGTTGCGCTTCGTAGTGCGCGATCAGTTCGTCGAGCGTTGCGGTTCGGATTTCCTCATGGATTTTGGTGAGTTCGCGGGCGACGCAGGCCGTCCGGTCGCCGCCGCAGTGTTCGGCCAGTTGCCGGAGGCATTTGACGAGGCGGTGGGGAGATTCGTAGAGGATGAAAGTACAGGGTAAGGCGGCCAGCCATTGCAGCCTTGTTTGCCGGCCTTTTTTATGAGGTAAGAAACCTTCGAAGTGAAAGCGGTCGGAAGGGATGCCCGCCGCCGCCAGCGCCGGTACGAAGGCGGCGGCTCCGGGCAGGCAGGTGACCGGGATGTCGTGCTCCCGGCAGGCGCGCACCAGCAAGAAGCCCGGATCGCTGATGCCCGGGGTGCCGGCGTCGGTGATCAGGGCAAGGTCGGCGCCGCTCGCCAGTTGCGCGACCAGTTGTTCGACAATGGCGTGTTCGTTGTGGGCGTGGTAGGCTCGTAGCGGGGTGGTTATCTCGTAATGATCCAGCAGTTTTTTGGAGGTGCGGGTGTCTTCGGCCAGGATGAGGGGCGCTTCCCGCAGCACCCGGAGGGCGCGCAGGGTGATGTCCTCTAAATTGCCGATTGGAGTGGGAACGAGATAAAGCATGCCGAGATAAAATGCAGGCTACCCGGCAGAAGCGCCATGATCAGGCCGGTTTGAGTTGAAATTGGTAGGTTTCCATGATGACGTTGGCCAGCAGCTTCTTGCAGGCCGTGTCTACCTTTTCTTCCGCTTCCGCTTCGGAGGCGGCCTCGATCGTCATCACGATATGTTTGCCGATGCGTACGTCGGTGATCCCTTCAATATGGACGTTCTTCATATTGTTGGCGACGGTTTTGCCCTGGGGGTCGAGCAGTTCCTGGTGGGGCATTACATCTATTTCGGCTACGAATTTCATGCGTTGCGCTTTAGCAGGTGCCTAAATATCGAAAGAAGAATATAGAGCAATATGACGGCCGCCGGTCCGGCTTCCCTCAGCATGAAGAGCAGCAGCACAGCCATGCCTGCAAAGATATATTTTATCTCGTTGCCTCCCCATCGGAAATGCTTGAATTTAAGGCTGAACATGGGTATTTCGCTCACCATCATTCCGCAGAGCAAGCCGGTACAGGCGTAAAGCAGCACCGGCTGGGTCATCCAGGCGCCCCAGCCGAAGGCGTCGGCATGATGAATCAGCAGTAAACCGGCCGCGAATATCGCGGCGGCGGGTGTCGGGAGGCCCAGGAAGTTTTCGGACTGCCGCTCGTCGATGTTGAACTTGGCGAGGCGCAGCGCGGCGCATACCGGCGTCAAAAGCGCCGGCAGCGCTGCCGGAACCAACCGAAAGGGCAGTACGCCGCCGTTGTACCCGGTAGCCAGCAGTACGTAAAGCACCACTCCGGGCGCCAAGCCGAAAGAGATGACATCCGCCAGCGAATCCAGCTCTTTGCCCAGCGGCGAACCGGCCCTCAGCAGCCGCGCCGCCCAGCCGTCGGCATAATCCGCGACCAGGCAAATACCGAAGAAGATAAAAAATAGTACAAAATCACCGTAAAGGACAACCACAAGCGCCGTGCCGCCACTGAGCAGGTTGAGTAAAGTGATCCCGTTGGGAATATGCTTTTTCATGGTGTCTTTTTAGGTTCGGCGCCGCCCGGATCGTCGATAGGGCGAAGCAACCGATTTCGCTGTCGGCATCCGCATGATAGATTGGTCAGGGGCTCAACAAATGCCCGATTTTAAGTCTTTCTTAAGTATTTGGCAACCACAATGTTTACCTTTATAGCGTTATTTTGCTAGTAAGTAAAAGTAGAAAACTACTGATCCAACCTGCTGCAAACCTGTTTTACTTTTATGCGGCCCCTCGCCGGTGAAGCAACGAAGGGACCACCGCGCAGGTCCAGCACCCGGGGAAAGCGAAAAGACACCCGGCTGAGCCCTGATAAAATCCGGTTTCCTACTTGGTAAATCATAACGATTATGCGCTTCTTTTACGCTTTTCTTTTTGCCGGTCTGTTGTTGCCCGCGCGGGCCTGGTTGCAACCGGCCAATGACGATTGCGAAAATGCAATTTTTCTAACGGATGTATCCAACTGGTGCTCTGATTTTGCGGAGTACAACAATACCGGCGCTACCGTCTCGCCCGTTGTCTCGCCCAGTTGTTTCGCCGCCAGCCAGGAAAACAACGACGTCTGGTTCGCTTTCGTCGCCGAAGCGACCGACGTCAACATCAGCGTGGTGGGCAATACCAACATCAATCAGGGCGGATCGCTGGATAATCCGCAGTTCACCCTGTACAGCGGCGGCTGCGGCAACCTCTCCGAAGAAGCCTGCACCAACGACTCTTTCGGCTCCGGCGCGGCTCAGTCTTTCGCCGGCCCCCTCATCATCGGCGAAACCTATTACATCCAGGTGAGCGGGGGCTTCGGCAACGAAGGGACCTTCACTTTGTGCGTCAATAATTTCAACCTGGTGCCGGCCCCTTCCGGCGATTGCAATTCCGGGGTGGTGCTCTGCGACAAATCGCCTTTCACCGTACCTTCCGTCAGCGGCGTAGGGCTCGATCCCAATGAGATCGCCAATACCACCTGCGGCTGTCCGATCGTCGAATCCAGCTCTACCTGGTACAAGTGGACCTGCGAAGACCCGGGCTCGCTCACCTTCACCCTGACGCCCCTCAACCCGTCGGACGATATCGACTTTGTCATCTACGAGCTGCCGAGCGGGTTGGACAACTGCGCGGATAAAGAAGAACTGCGCTGCATGGCTTCCGGGGAAAACATCAACGCGGATTTCTCCACCTGGCAGGCCTGTACCGGCCCGACGGGCCTCAGCCTGAATGATGGCGACAATAGCGAATCGTGCGGTTGTCAGCCCGGCAACAATAACTTTGCAGCCGCTATCGAAATGGAGGCCGGCAGAAGCTACGCTCTGGTGGTAAACAACTTCACCAATTCCGGCAGCGGCTTTTCCGTCGAGTTCGGCGGCACGGGTACGTTCCGCGGCCCCCAGGCTTCTTTTCTGGCGGAACCGCAAACCATCTGCGTCGGCGAGTCCATCAGCTTTATTGATAACTCCACCGCTCCCGACGGCATCTCCAACTGGGAATGGAATTTCGGCTCGGGCGCTACCCCGCAGACGGGCAGCTCGCCTACCCCCGATGAAGTGACCTATAATACGCCCGGCGTCAAATCCGTACTGCTGCGCGTAACCAGCAGCGACGGCTGCCTGGTCTCCTTTATCAGCACCGTTACCGTGGAATGCTGCGACGACCACTTTGCACTCGACGGAGACCCCGTCGACCTGCTCTGCGGAGATATCCCCACCGGGGCGATCGACCTCTCCGTAACGAACGACTACGGGCCCTACGTCTTTAACTGGACCACCGGTGATCAGACGGAGGACCTCTCCGGCCTGGACCTGGGAACGTATACCGTTTCGATCGTGGACGACGTCGGGTGCGACACCACCGCTTCCTTCACGATCGAAGGACCGCCTCCCATTCTGCTCGATCCGTTCATCACCATGCCGACCTGTAACGGCGGCACCGACGGGGCCATCACCATCAATACGGAGGGAGGTACGCCGCCCTACGAATACGACTTCGGCTCGGGCTTCACCGGTTCCAACACCATTGAAAACCTGCCCGTGGGCGATTATCCGGTTACCATCCGCGACGGCAACGGCTGCGAAAAAGATACCCTTATCGAGGTGCGCGAGCTGGAGCTGGAGCTGGACCCTACTTTCGACCCGATCACGCGTCCTTCTTGTTTCAGCCTTTCCGACGGCGCCATCGAGGTGATCGTCAATAACGGCCTCCCGCCTTATGAGTACAATTATAACGACGGCCAGGGCTGGGTGACTTCCAACGTGATCGACAACCTGCCGGCTGGCACCTACACGGTGGATGTACGGGACGCCAATCTATGTATGGGGTCCTTCACTTTTGACGTGACCGACTTCCCGCCTCTGGAGATCAGCCTCGCCGTAACGGACGTCAGTTGCTTCGGCCTCGAAGACGGCGTAGTGACGGCAGCCGTGGAAGGAGGAACCGGCGAATACACCTATCTGTGGAGCGACGGGCAGACGGGACCGGAGGCCGTCGATCTGCCGGAGGGCGACTACGGCCTTACCGTGACCGACAGCAACGGCTGTGAGATTGAGTCTGCAGCTTCGGTGGCCGAGCCCGACCCCCTGTTCGTCGAGATCGCCGACGTGATCGACGTCCTTTGTTTCGGCGACCTGACCGGCGAGATCGAAGTTGTGGCCTTCGGCGGCGCCTCGCCTTTTGAATTCAGCACCGACGGCGTCAATTTTCAACCTGAACCCCGGTTTACCGGCCTGGCCGCCGGCGACTACACCCTCACCGTGCGCGACTCCCGCGGTTGTACGATCACTACGGACACCATTGTTCGGCAACCGCCGGAGCTCATCGTCGACGCCGGCTCCGACCAGGTCATCCAACTCGGCTTTTCCGCCGACATCCAGGCGGTCGCCAGTGAATCACCGGTGGAATTCAGCTGGACGCCGACGAGCACGCTCGACTGCGAAGACTGCCCCGATCCCAACGCTACGCCCGTTCGCGGCACCAATTATATCGTAACGGTAATCAACGAGCGGGGATGTGAGGCCGTGGATTCGATCTTCATCAATGTCGCAGGCGACAAACCTATCTATATCCCCAACGCCATTACGCCGAACGGCGACGGCTTCAACGATGGGTTTACCGTCTACGGCGGCCCGGCGGCCCGGCAGATCCGCAATCTGAAGATCTTCAGTCGCTGGGGCTCCCTGGTCTTCGAAGCCGACAATTTGCCCATTGGCGAAGAAAGTGCGGGGTGGGACGGCACCTTCCTCGGCCAGCCCGTCAATTCGGGGGTTTTCGTCTACCTGGTGGAAGTAGAGTTTATTGACGATTCGATTGTTATCTTTGAAGGAGACGTAACCGTTCTGCAATGAAAAAAATGGTAATAGCCGCTTTGCTCTTGTTGGGCGCGGCGGCGTGGGCCTGCCAAAAAACGCCTGAAGTGCCGGAGACCAGCGAAGTCGTACTCGACCCGGAGGTAGAAATAACCAGGGGGGTGGAGATCCTTTACAGCGACTCTGCCCGGATCAAGGTGCGCATCTCCGGGCCGACCATGCTTTATTACGGCAACCGGCGGGACCCGCGCCAGGAGTTTCCGGATGGAGTGGCGGTCGACTTTTTCGGCCCCGATCAGCAACCTTCCAGTAAATTAACCGCCAAATACGCTATGCGCTTTGAAAATGAAGCCTATGTGCTCGTTCGCGACAGCGTGGTCTGGGAAAGCGTCAACCAGGAAAAGCTGGAAACGTCCCAGTTGATCTGGGATGAACGCAAACAACGCGTCTCCAGCGATCGCTTCGTGGTAGTGACGCGCCCCGACGAGATCATTTACAGCCAGGGCTTCGAAGCTAATCAGGATTTCAGCAATATCCGCATGAAAGCCGTCCAGGGGCGAATTAAGGTGGAAGAGCTGAGCGATGAGTTGCAGTAAATGCTAATTGCCACGATCATATTATTCCTCGTTCTTTCCGCTTTGTTTTCCGGTTCGGAGATCGCCTTCATCTCGGCCAACAAGCTCCGGATCGAACTCAAAAAGAAGAAAGGAGCCCGACGCGGAGCAGTGCTGGCTGCTTTTTACGACCGGCCATCCGCCTTTCTCAGCACCATGCTGGTGGGCAATAACATCGCGCTGGTCGCATTCACCTATTTCATGGATAAAATGCTGCGGCCCTATATCGAACCGCATATCCAGGGCGAACTGCTGCTGCTGCTTATCAACACGATCCTGATCACCCTGGTCGTGCTCATCTTCGGCGAATTTGTCCCCAAAACGCTCTTCCGCCTCTACGCCGATGATGCGCTCTACGCGCTGACCTATCCCCTGCGGGCCATCGAGCTGGTGCTCAGCCCCCTGGCTCTGATGATGACCTCCCTATCTACCGGATTGCTGCGCCTGTTGTTTAAAACAACGGCGGAAACGGCGCAGCAGACCTTCACCCGTCTCGACCTCGAAGACTTTGTCAATACTTCGGGCAGCGATCCGGCGGACGACTTCGTCGACCGGGAGCTCTTCGGCAAAGCCCTGAACCTGAAAGACGTCAAAGTGCGGGAATGTATGGTGCCGCGCCCCGAGATCGAACACATCGACGTCAACGCCGGCGTCGGCGATCTGGAGCAGCTTTTCCGGGAAACCAAATTGTCGCGCATCCTCGTCACCCAGGACGATATCGACAACGTCCTGGGATACGTCCACCACCAGCAACTCCTCACCCAGCCGCGCACCATCCGGAATATCATCCTGGACATTCCCTTTTTCCCTGAGGTGATGCGCGCCACCGACGTTCTCAATCGATTCATCAAGGAAAGGGTAAATATCGCTTGTGTGGTGGACGAATTCGGCGGGGTCGCCGGCCTGATCACTATGGAAGATATTCTCGAAGAACTGTTCGGAGAGATCGAAGACGAACACGACCAGGAAGAACATGTGGAAACCCAGTTATCGCCTACCGAATTTATCTTTTCCGGCCGACTGGAAATCGACTACCTCAACGAAAAATACGGCCTCGACTTCCCGGAAGGCGATTTCCATACCCTGTCGGGCTACCTGGTGATGACTACGGAGGCCATCCCTGAACAGGGCGACGAGATAGAGCTGAACGGCTACCGGTTTATCCTGGAACTGGTCAGCGAAACGAAAATTGAAACGGTGCGGGTCGTCAAGCTGGCGCCGGCGGATTGAGTCAATTCTGCCTATCCCGGGCTAAGGCCAAGGTGGTTGCTCACTCCACCAGATGATCTTCCAGGTCGTCTTCCGTCGGCGTGATGAGCTCCGTGACGTCGGCGAAGGCGGCGTAGAGGATGCAATAGATGGCCGGGGCGACCAGGAAAACGGCTAGGCCGACAAAAAACGCCAGTACAATTCCCAGCACCGGGACCAATGCGACCAGCACGATGGTCGGAATATAGACGATCAGGAAAGCGCCGAAGATCGCCAACAACAGGCCAAAGACGGTAAACCAGCGCCTGGTGATCAGGCGGCGGCTGGTCTCCAGTGCTTCCCAGGCGGCGGCTTTGAAAAAGACGATAAACATCGACCCCCACATATAGGCGACGGAAAGATAAATCACCGGGATGAGGTTGAGCAACGTGATGCCCACCAGGCGCCCGCTTAAGTCAGGCAGGGGCGCATCAGCGGCGCCGAAGGGATCGCCCAGCACTTCGCGGTACCAGGCGAAGATGCCGGAAGAAGAAAACGCAAAAAGCGTGGGCGTAAATACAGCGAGGAGAATCAGCATCAGGATCAGCGTCATCAGGGCCAGCTGGCCGATATGATCGAAACCGCGAAAGAAGTCATTAAAGCTGAAATTCTTCCCCTTTTGGATCTTTTCGGATACGAGGTAATTGCCTGCCTGGAGCGCCGGGCCGAGAATAAAGGTAGAAGCGATGAACCCCACCACCGGAACCAGTCCGGCTACAAAATTGATCACCATGGTGAGCAGCAAAAAGCCGATAAAGCCACCGGCGAATTTCTTGTAGATCTCCCAGCCTTCCTGCAGGTATCTGCCGATGGCGAAATCATAACCGTAGGCAATGCGGTCTTCGATGAGTTTTTTTCTACTTTCTTCCATGAATTTTGGGTATTTGAGGAGGATCGCTGATCTGGGAAACGCTGCTAAAATAAAGATTTCGCCAGGGGAGGGAGCCGTTTTATCGACAAAAATCTAACTTAATCCGGGTAAAGGCCAAAGGCCGTCTGGTCAGAACGTAACGACGATACTGCCGACGCGCAGCGACAACGAGTCGAGGATCGGATCGTCCGAAGAAAAAAGCTGGTCGCCGAGGTGAGCCGGCCGCAGCGCCTGCGGTCGGTCGGGCGTCAGGGCCACCACGAAATTGGAGCTGAAATGACCGCCGTCCCAGTCGGCGACCAGCCCCGCGAGGTCCCATTCGAAGCCGTACAATTGAAAAGGTTTGCCATTGGCGCGTTCCAGTTGTTGCAGGGTGCTTCCGATGGTGATGCCCTGGGGGGTGCGCCAGGCGGTGCTGTCTTTGCTGATGCGTACAAAATGAGGGTGCCCGGTAGCGGCCGCTATGTCCAGCAGGATCTCCAGTTCATTGGGCGTGCCGGGAAAGAGCAGCAGGCCCTCCTGTGCTTCGCCTTCGCCGATATCGATACTCGCTATTTTGACCTGTTCTTCGCCGTAGGTCATCCGCAATTGCGCTTCGGTCGATTGTTCGGTCACGGCGCCGATGCGTTCTCCGGGCAGAATCAGGAAGTCAGCAAGCTGGCGGGCGGGGGAGGCGGGAGCAGCAGAAGTGTTTTTTTTGCCGTCGGAACTGCAGGATGCCAGCAGAAGCAACAGTGCGATCAGTGAACTGTTTCTCATATTGTCAGGATTGAAGCCGGCGCAAATTTACAAATGCCGCTCTAAATCGGAATAGGTTTGCAGGGTAATCACCTCCCAGGTTGAAAGTACGCGGAGCACATCGCCCTCGTCGGGAGCGGCAATGGCGGCGATAACGCATTCTGCGTCAGCCGGCTGCCAGAATTCCGGGCCGAAATACTCGGGCAGGCTGCCCGGTTGAGCGGCGGTTTTCAGGCGCGCGGCGTTCGACCAGTTCTCGAACCCCAGCCCTGCTTTCCGGCATATTTTTTCTAGTTGACGGACATCCTCCGGCGCTTCGGTATGAAGAATGCAGGAGAACGTATGGAAAACGGATGCTTTGAAGACCCCCAGCTCGTCGTAAACCGGAAAACGCCGGGCGCCCAGCACGTGATGGCCGGCAACGACGTTGTCGTAGAGCACCAGATCCTGAAACCGGCGGCCCGAAGCGGGATGGGGAACATTGGCGATGCACGCCCGCGCCGGGTCGATCGGGTCGGCCCACAGCAATTCGAACTGACGGCCGTATTTCAGCCGTATGGAAATGGGCCGGCCTTGTTTTTGCCGGTGGGAAAAACCGAACTTCTTCCAGACGCGCTGCGCGGTGCGCCATCGGCGCTGCGCGGTGGCGGCGATACCGATGGTCCACCACGCCATTTGATTGCCGGGTTCGAGCACAACGGCTTTTTTGCAGTAATGCAGAGCGGGTTTCCATTCCCGGCGGTATTTGTACAGCATGCCGAGGCGCGCAAAGGGCGGCGCCCAATCGGGAGCAAGCTTGATGAGCCGCTTGTAAAGCTTGATGGCGTTATAAGGGTCGCCCTGCCGGTCGTAGGCCAGCGCCTGCTCGAAAAGTGCTTTTATTTCTGGAGATGGAGCTTGCATGCTATTATTGTACATCGACAAAGATAAGTGATTCGACCCGCCTCCGAAAGTGGCTAACCCTCCTTGCTCTTACAAAAAGCTGTTATTTTGACCCCGAAAATGCTTGGCTTTTTCCCAAAAAAACACGAAGGAAATGGCGGAAAAATGGGAAATCTGGATCGACACCGGCGGCACTTTTACCGACGGCCTGGCCCGCAGCCCCGAGGGCGAACTGCGCCGGGTGAAAGTACTGAGCAGCGGCCGACTGCGGGGGCGACTACTCCGGCGGGTAGGGCCCGGCCGCTTCTCCATAGCGCATCGCTGGCCCGTGAGCACCGATATTTTTCGGGGATACCGGTTGCAATGCGCGGCCATGCCCGGTGCGGAATACCGGGTGGTTCGCTTTGAGCCGAATGGCGGCCTCATCGAAGTGGAAGGCGATTTCCTTTTGCCGGAACGCTGCGATTTTGAGCTGTCGGCCCGTGAAGAGGCGCCCGTCCTGGCCGCGCGATTGTTGCTCCAGACGCCGCTCGATCAGCCTTTCCCGCCTTTGGCGATGCGGCTGGGCACTACGCGCGGCACCAACGCCTTATTGGAAAGAAAAGGGGCTTCGGTCGCCCTGCTGACAACGAGCGGCTTTGCCGACCTTGCCTACATCGGCGCCCAACAGCGGCCGGCGCTCTTTCAACTGGCGATCCCCGAGCCCCCCGTGCTGTACCGGCAGGTGCTGGAGGTGGACGAGCGCCTCGACGCCGACGGGCAAGTGCTGCAGCCGCTTACCGGGGAAGAAATTGCCCGGCTGATCACAGCCCTCCGGCGCTTGGCGGTGGAGGCGGTAGCGGTCGCTCTGTTACATGCTTATCGCAATCCGGTGCACGAAATACAGCTCGGACAGGCCTTGCGCGAGGCGGGCTTCCGTTTTGTTTCTCTCTCGGCCGTACTGACGCCTTCCATCAAGCTCCTGCCCCGTTTGCAGGCGGCCCTCGTCAATGCGTATCTCTCCCCCGTCCTTCACGATTATCTGACACGCATCCGGCAAAAGCTGGACGGCGCTTCACTGTTGGCAATGACCAGTATGGGCGGCTTGAATTCCGCCGGCGCTTTTCCGCCCAAAGATAGTTTGTTGAGCGGCCCGGCCGGGGGCGTTGTCGGCGCGGCGCAGGTCGCCGCCCGCTTCGGCTTCGACCGGGTGCTCACTATCGATATGGGCGGCACGAGCACCGATACTGCCCGTTACGACGGCGGGTACGATGTCGAGTATACGACCCGGGTAGGCGGCATTGAAATGGCGAGCCCAACCCTGGCGATCGAAACCGTGGCGGCCGGCGGCGGCTCTATCTGCGGGTTCGACGGCGCTCGCCTCACCGTAGGGCCCGACAGCGCCGGCGCCTTTCCCGGCCCGGCCTGCTACGGCAAAGGAGGGCCGCTAACCCTGACCGACGTCAACCTGTTGCTGGGGAAACTGGATCCGGCCGCCATCGGCATACCCATCGACGCCGACGCGGCGTTCCGCGCTTTGCAGACCCTACGCACCGAAATCGAGACGGCGGCCGGCGAGCCGTATTCCGAGTCGGAGCTCTTGCGCGGCTTCGAAGCCATCGCCGATGAGAAAATGGCGGAAGCCATTCGCCGCATTTCCGTAGCCAAAGGATTTGACCCACAGGAATACGTCCTCCTGCCTTTTGGCGGCGCCGGTGGACTTCACGCCTGCCGCATCGCTGAGCTCCTGGATATAGATCGCATCGTATTGCCTTACGACGCCGGCCTGCTGAGCGCTTTCGGCATCGGGCAGGCTAGCGTGGAGCGCCTCGCCAAGCGGCAGATCTTGAAAAGTCTGGCCGAATGTGCGCAATACTTGACGGAGTGGTTTTCGGAACTGGAGCAAGAAGCGCGGGCGCTACTGGAAAAGGACGGATATCCGGCGGAAGCTACTGAAATAGGAAGGCGGCAGCTTTTTTTGCGTTTCCGCGGGCAGGAAAGCACCCTGGAGATCCCGTACCGGCCCGGGGAATCGCCGGATGAAGCATTTGCCGACCGGTATCGCCGGCTGTTCGGCCATTATCCTACCGGCCAGACGATTGAGCTGGAAAGCCTGGAGGTGCTGGCGATTACGCGTAGGGAACGCGTTCGGGAAGTGACCGTCATGACGGGCCGCACCCGGCCTTCGCCGGCCAAGTTCACAACTGGCGAAGGCCAATCTACGGCCGTCTACCACTGGGACGAGCTGCAACCCGGCGACTATTTCACCGGACCGGCCATTCTGCTGAATCCCTTTGCCACTGCTTATCTGGCCACGGGCTGGGAGACGGTAATCCAACCGGACGGCGCCTGCCTGGCTGACTGTAGGGAAGGCGAACAGCGCCGGGTCAACAGCAAACGCGAAGCGATTGCACTGGAGTTGTTCACCAATCGCTTTCGATCCATCGCCGACGAGATGGGCGCCCGGCTGCAGCGCACCGCTTTTTCCGTCAACATCAAAGAGCGGCTCGACTTTTCCTGCGCGGTACTGGATGCAGGGGCCGAGTTGCTCGTCAACGCGCCGCACATCCCGGTACACCTGGGAAGTTTGGGGGTCTGCGCACGTCTCGTGTTGGAGCGGCTTACCATTGGCCCCGGCGATGTGGTCATTACCAATCATCCGCGCTACGGCGGGTCGCACCTGCCCGACGTGACGCTCCTCTGCGGCGTCTTCACGCCGGCAGGTGAAAAAATCGGTTACGTGATCAACCGGGCGCATCATGCGGAAATCGGGGGCAGCCGGCCGGGGTCGATGCCGCCCGGGGCCAGGCGCCTGGTCGAAGAAGGGGTAGTGATCGCTCCCACCTATCTGATGCGCAACGGCCGGATGCGGTGGGCGGCTGTCGAAGAAATCCTGACCACTGGTCCCTGGCCGTCCCGCGCCCCGGCCGAAAACCTGGCGGATATCAACGCCGCCCTGGCATCGCTGCGGGCGGGCGCCGCGGCCCTGGAGCAGCTGACAGCAGCGCACGGCCTTGCGAAGGTGCATCGCTATATGGCGCGACTCAAAGAGCAGGCCGACGAGCAGTTATCGGCATTACTCGCCAACTGGCGGGGAAAAACGCTGAAGGCGGCGGAGGCGCTGGACGACGGGCGCCGAATCTGTGTGCGGATCGAGGTATCGCGGGAAAGCCTGGTCATTGATTTCGCAGGAACCTCTTCGGTTCATCCCGGCAACCTCAACGCCAACGTCAGCATCGTATACAGTGCGGTCATTTACGTCCTGCGAGTGTTGTGCGGCGGAGCAATCCCACTCAACGAAGGGCTGATGCGCCGGGTGCAGGTACATTTACCGACGAGTTTCCTTAACCCTGCATTCAGCGAAGACCCGGCTGCCTGTCCCGCGGTTGTCGGAGGAAATACCGAAGTGAGCCAGCGCCTGGTCGATACCCTGCTCAAAGCCTTCGGCGTAGCGGCCTGCAGTCAGGGCACAATGAACAATTTTTTGTTCGGCAACGATCGCTTCGGCTATTACGAGACCATCGGCGGCGGCGCCGGCGCCGGTCCCGGCTTTCACGGACGGTCCGCGGTACATCAGCATATGACCAACACCCGAATTACCGATCCCGAAGAGCTGGAACATCGCTACCCCGTTCGCCTGCAGCGCTTCGCTATCCGGCGCGGCTCCGGAGGCGCGGGACGGTGGCGCGGCGGCGACGGCATCATCCGGGAGTTCGTTTTTCTGGAACCGGTGGCCGTGACCCTGCTCAGCCAGCATCGCCGGGAAGCGCCCTATGGAATGGAGGGCGGGAAGGCCGGCGCTCCGGGCGAACAGCGGATGGTCCGTAAAAACGGGAAAGAAGAAGCATTGAAAGGGATCGACTCGCGGGAAGCCGCCGCCGGCGACCGCATCGCGATCTTCACTCCGGGCGGTGGCGGATGGGGCGCGCCGGATTCGTGATCCGGATCTCGGCGGAATTCCTTTTTTTGCCTAATTTAAGCCTGAATTCAGAAAACTAATGACCATGGCGTTGCCAACCGCTGCAAGGTTAGATCAATTGCGTCAGGTGGCCGATCCGCCGGCCGATGAGGTATTGCAACGGCTCGTCGCCGAACAGGGAGACGGGGAAGCGCGTCGCCTCTTTGATCAGCTGATTCGCGATCTAGATCTGCCGGCGACGTCGTTGTTCCCGGCTGCCGCTGATTTTCTGGAGGCGACCCGGGAGCTGCCCGAATGGGCCGATTTTGCACAGATTGACCGGGCGCACGCCCTCTTTATGGATCACGGACCGAAGTTCCTGCTGGTGTTGTATTTCAAATCTTTGCCGCTGCTCTACCTCGACGCGCGGGGTGCGCGCGTGCTGGTCCAGACGAGCCGCCTGACCAACGAAGACCGGTCGTTGCGCATTTTTGCCCGCCGGATCGCGGAAACCGGTCAGTTCCTGCTCGACGTAATGGCGCCCGGCAGCCTAGCGCCCGGCGGCCGGGGAGTCCAGGCTATCCAGAAAGTGCGATTGATCCATGCGGCGATCCGCCGGTTCATCCCGGAGGGCGCCTGGGATGCCACGGAATGGGGCCGTCCCATCAACCAGGAAGATCTGGCGCTCACGCTGATGTCCTTCAGCGTGGTGTTGACGGATGCGCTAAACCAGTGGGGTATCGTCGAGTCCGACACCAACCGGTCGGCATTTTTGCATACCTGGAAGGCCATCGGCTTTAATCTGGGCGTTCAGCCGGAGCTTCTGCCAGAAGATCAGACCGAAGGCCTCGCTTTGCTGGACAAAATACTCGATCGCCAGGCGGCTGCTTCCGAAGGGGGCCAGTTGCTCACCCGTTCGTTGCTGGAGTTTTCCCGGGAGCACTTTTCCCGGGAAGCCCTGAGAACGACACCGGAAAGCCTGGTGCGCTTCCTGATTGGCGCCGAGCGGGCCCGGCTCCTGGGGATTTCTGCCGATATCGGCTGCTTCGCCTGGCTTATTCCGGAAGCCATACGCGCCTATTTTTCTTGGGGAGAACGGCTGGAAGACAAGGCGGAAGGCCCGTTGCGCGACCTGATCGACCACCTCTCCGTGCGAATGGCCCGGGCCATGGTCAATTATTTTAACGTTTATAAGGGCCGGCCTTTTTCGATTCCTGAACAGATGAAGCGGGCCTGGTTTGAAAATGAATAACGAACATAGCCAATTGGAAAAGCTAAACAAGGTCCCGTCCCGCGATCAGATCGCCGCTACCCACGAGGCGATCGCCGGTTTCATTCACCGTACGCCGGTGCTGACCTGTGCGGGCATCGACGCGATAACGGGGGCGTCGCTCTTTTTTAAGTGCGAAAATTTTCAAAAAGTAGGCGCCTTTAAAATGCGGGGCGCCGCCAGCGCCGCCCTGCGCCTCGACGCCGCCGAAAAAAGCAAAGGGTTGGCTACCCATTCTTCCGGTAATCACGCCCAGGCCGTCGCCCGCGCCGCAAAAACGCTGGGTGTGCCGGCCTATATCGTGATGCCCGAGAACGCTCCGGCGATCAAGCAGGCGGCGACCCGCGGCTACGGGGCCGAAGTGATCCACTGTGCGCCGACCATCGAGGCCCGGGAGACTACGCTGCAGGCCGTGGTGGCGCGCACCGGAGCGACTTTCATTCACCCGTATAACGATTATGCCGTCATCGCCGGTCAGGCGACCTGCGCCAAAGAACTGATCGAGGATACCGCCCCGTTGGATATCGTGATGGCGCCCATCGGCGGCGGCGGACTGATCAGCGGCGCCGCGCTGAGCACCCGCTACTGGTCGCCCGGCGCCTTAGTGATCGGAGCCGAACCCGAGCGCGTTGACGACGCCTACCGCTCTTTCCATAGCGGCCGCATTGAAAAGAACACTTCGATCGATACTATTGCCGACGGCTTGCGGACCAATCTCGGAGCATACACTTTCGACATTATCCGCCGGGAGGTCGCCGAGATCATCACCGTGAGCGAAGCCGCCATCGTGCAGGCAATGCGGCTGATCTGGGAACGGATGAAAATCGTGATCGAGCCTTCCTGCGCCGTACCCCTTGCCGCGATTATGACCCACCCGCGCCCTTTTGCCGGCAAACGGGTAGGGGTGATCCTAACGGGAGGCAATGTCGACCTGGAACAGCTGCCGTTCTGAATTTTGCCGGTCTTCATTGGTTCAACTGTCGAAATTCTGCTCGCTTTGGAAGAAAAAGCGGGTATTCTTCCACAATTATATATTAATATATTGTTAAATCCGAGATCCGGAGGGAACGTTATTATGATCCTTCGGAGTTATATAGTTAAGTGTTTACATTAATCTCATTAATATATCCTGTTATGATTGGCGCGCTATTTATTGTCGGCGGTGTGTGTTATGTCCTGTTCAAGTTGATGGAACAAAGAGGTATGTTCCGTTTTTGAAAAAAGTACGCCCCGGTTTTGCATCCTTATACCGTTTTCCGGCAACTTCGATAGTCTCTACTGCCGGATAACATCCTATTCCTTCCCGTTCTTCACGTCGCTTCGTTCTTCGTATTCCACGGACATATCGTATTGCCACTGATCGAAGTAGAGGTTTCCACCCCGCCATTCCACTTCTCCCCGTTGAAAATCGACTGTTTCGCTGCGCGGATAAATTTTTGCCGGAAAGAAGCGGCCGGAAAAATCGTCATTGACGATCAGGCGATAAGCGTCGGTGCTGCCGAAGAAAAAGCGGTCGGCCAGCGGATCGCCGGTTTGTTGCAGGTTGAAGTCAGGATCTACCGGCGCCCAGCCGATGCCTTCGAAGTAGACCTCAGCCCAGTCGTGCAGGTTGATAGCGGGCGGGTAGAGGAACCATCCGCTCTGCCATTTGGCGGGAATGCCGTTATAACGACACAAGGTGATGAACAGCAGGGATTTGATGCCGCAATCGCCGCGCCCGTGTTGCAGGCAGTACTGCGGCAGGCTTGGTATCGTTGAATATTCCAGGGCGCTGGTCCAGGGAATATGAGCGCCGATCCATTGGAACAAGAGCCAGGCTTTTTTTACCGGATCCGTTTCCTCACCGATGATCTGTTCGGACAATTGGCGAATGGCCGGGGTAAACCGGATGTGGGGCGGGCGTTCGGAGGTAAAGATCTGAAAGTCGGTCTGTGTCGTGTCGTAGGGCGCTGCCGTTGTGCCCATCAGGTCGCGCCATTCGTTCCGGGCGGTGTATTCCGCCTCGTACCGGAAAACGGTTGGCGTTCCGGCGTGGGCGGCTTTTTCGAGATAGAGCGTTTGGTGCGCCACTTCGGCGGGAGAACGAACGAAGTGCGGTTCGCTCGTTGTCAGCAGGTTCACTTCGTTCAGGCGCTCGCCGTTCGGGCGTGGGAAAGGAAGCCAGGCGCGGAGGATCTCTCCTGCCGGAACGGCGTCAGCGTCAACGGTGAGCGTGTAGGTTATGGTGAACCGGACCGGTTTGACGAACCTTTGGTCGCGGCTCCGGGCGGCGTGCACCACTGCCGGTAAATGTCGATTGAGGAAGGAGGTGAGCTGGTCTGTCGTTTCTCCTTCTACCGCGATGCGTTTTTGGCGGGCTATGGAATCGATGCGAAACAGATTCCAGACGGCATTGCGGAAATAGCGTTTTTGTCCGTCGATGATGCGCATTTCGAGGGCGCCGGATTGTTCCCAGGTCTCGATTTGCTGATCCGTCAGTTCGGGAAAGTAGGGCTGCAGCGTTTTGCGCACGTAGTCTTCATCGCGATTAAAGTCGAGCCGGATGCGGTCGAGCAGTTCGCGCTGCAGTTGCAGGTTCCAACGCGCGGTATCAGGCAGGTCGGGTCGGATCAGCAGTTGGTCGATCGCGCTCTGGGCGTCGGTGAAGTCGCCCTGTGTGATAAGTTGGTCGATGGCCGGCCGCCCGGTCTGGCCGAATATTGCGGTGGTTGAGCAGAGGAGGAAAAGAAAGATTTTCATTTTTTTCATTTTGGAAAGCCGTAGATCGGTAGTTCCCACAGCCATTGGGCGCCGTTCTCGCCGGGAGCGTTCAGGAGGCGGCGGGCCCGCACCAGGCTGGCCAGGCGTTCGGGATCGAAGCCGGGTTCGCCGGGGCGCAGGCTTTCGATGCGGGTGCTGCCGTTGCTGGCGCCGGCGTGGGCCATTTGCCCATTGCCGAGGTAGAGCCCGACGTGGGTAATTTTTTCCGGTTGCGTTCCATCGTCCGGCCGGCCGAAGAACAGGAGATCGCCCGGCCGGACGTTTTGCAGGGTACTGTCGGTGACCACGTCGATGCCGGTGTGCACCTGCTGGGAAGCGTCGCGTGGGAGCAGCAGCCCGTGCAGTCGGAAGATGGTTTTGGTATAGCCGCTGCAGTCCATCGCTTTGGCGGAGGTGCCGCCCCACATATACGGGCGCCCGAGCAGGCGGCGGGCGGTGGTGAAGATGGCGGCCGTGTCGAGCCGGCGGCTTTTGCGCCATTCGTCCATTGTGAGCAGGTCGCTTTGGGGCACGAAGCCTTCCCGGCCGTCGGGGCAGCGGACTTTGGCGAAGTCGCCCACGTCGCCCGGTCTTTTTTCCAGGATGCTTCCGGGGAGCAGGTCGACCAGAATGGGGTGAGGCGTTCGGCCGGATACGGTTTCGAAGACGTAGCCGAAGTCGGCATCGAAGAAGACGCGATCCGACGTCTGCCAGGTGTCGAGTTCGGTTTCGGTCAGGAGCCGGATCTCACCGGCATTGATCCAGCCCAGGTAGCCGTCGGGGGTTTGCACCAGCAACCAGTTGTCTTTTTTCTCGAAGACCCGCAGCGGCGTTCCCAGGACGGCCTGTGTCGCCATTTCTGCAGAATGGCGGGGTTCCGAACGAATATTAGCGGGGGATACCTTGGCCAGTCCATAGACCTGATCGTTCAATCGTTCCCGGTCGGGCAGCACCTGAACATAGTCTTCGACCCGGATGCCGGCACTGTCGAGTTGCAGGAGCAGTTGTGCTTTAGCTTCCGGCAGGGTGGTTTCGCCTTGGAGCGTCACGGCGCCGTTGGGCGCGGGGGTCGCGATGATATTGAAGCGGGCGATCCGGCGGTCGGGAGCGTAGCGCAGCGCCACCTGTTCGATGACGGCGTTGGCTTCCCGGGTGCGTTCGGCCCCGCAGGCGGCGAGGAGGAGCAGCAGCAACAGAAAAAAAGAAAAGCGCATAGCAGGATTTTCAGAAAAGATAGGGAAAAGTTGGGTTTTGGCCAATGGAACCGACCCAGGGAATAAAAAAAACGGCCCGGAGATCTCCGGGCCGTTTTTTATTCCGACGCCTTATTGATTAAGGAAGCGGCAGTGACTAGCGGTAGGCGCTCATTTTGATGCCGCCCTGGCTTTTACCGCGGGCGCTAAGCGTATTTACCGTGCCGCTGATATCGTTGCCCGAGCCGAGGCTGGAGCGGTTGTCGGAGAAGCGGCAAGCCTGCAGGATGACCTCGCAGGTGCCTTTTTCTTCATTGATGCTGAAGATGCTGCTGCCTTTCATTTGGGAAAGGTTGCGCGTGAAGGTGCAATTTTCAACGAAGGGGCGCGTTTCGCCGTGAGCGCCTTCGTTCATGATGCCGGCGCCGTACATCGACTCGTTCTGGTCGAAGGTGCAGCCGATGATCTGCGGCGTGCAGACGCCGTAGTTGCCGTCGTTGAAGATAGCGCCGCCTTCGAGGCCTGCCATGTTTTTGGTGAAGGTACAATTGACGATGCGCGGGCGGCACTCGCCGTTTTGGGCGAAGTTGTAGAGCCCGGCGCCTTCGCGCGCCCGGTTCCTTTCGAAGGTACAGTTGACGATAGCGGGGCTGGAGTGGCCGTTGGAACCGTCGTTAAACCAGCCGGCGCCGCTGCGGTGCGCTCCGGTGGTTTCCCCTTCGCCGTTGGCGAAGCCGTCGCGGATGATGAAGCCGTCGACAATCGTATTCTGATTGGCGTTGCGGGTGACGACCACGGAGTAGGAGTTATCTTCGAAAGAAGGAGTGCCGATCTCGCCGCTGAGGATGGTGCGCTGGCCCTGCCAGTCGCGCTGGCGGCGTTCCGTTTCCCGGCCCACGAATCCGCCGTAGACAGCCACGCCGGAGGGGATGCGGAAAGAAGCGTTGCGATCGAAGCCGGCGGTTGGCTTGTAGATGCCTGCCGCGACCCAGATCTCGTCGCCTGATTTTGCTTTTTTGAGCGCCATTTGCAGGCTTCCCAGAGCGTTCGCCCAGGAGGAGCCGTTGCCGTTAGCGCCTTGCTTGACATGGATAACTTGCTGAGCTACTGCGGTATTTGCAAATAGGAACAGAACAAGGACCGGAATAAACGATAAAATTTTCACGCCTTTCGTGTTTTGAAGTTGGTAATAGTAAAAAGATCGCCTTATGTAAAAAGTGATTTGGACCCTAACGTAGTGAGAGGATGAGATTAGCTAGTCTTCACGCAAAGAATAACTTGCTACGTTATGACCAAGGGTCAAACGAAATGCACAAAAATGTTGGATAGTAGTACAATGGGAATTAGAGCTAAAACTACATGGGATGATTTGCCCTAATACGCTACAAAAATATGATTTTTTTTGATAACTGCAAGAACCTATTTTGATTTTGGAAATATTCTTTTGCTAATACGAATAAAATCAGGATTAATTAGATGGGATGTAACATTTAAAGGAAAATTAACGTATATTGCCGCAGAAACTATCTACTATCGGTCTGCTGGCCGATTAGTAAGTAATTGACCCATTCTAAATGGTCCCCCTCAATTTAATCGCACCTCCCCCTGGAGTGCCGAGCTTTGAAAAGGCGACCTGCATCTTTCTACTACTACATTTACTGAGAGGTTATTATCCGTACTCGTCGAACTAATTCCTTGTGATACATTATAGCATGTATAAGGCGCCTCTATGCGAGGTAGGTCATATATATTAATCACTGTGCACTAACAATCAGGCATTATGACAACCGGGAAAAGCCTACGACCGGGAATAACTGAACCAGCAAAAACGAGAATAGCCTTGGAAAGAAAACTACACCTTACCGTTTTACTCGTATTCCTCTCCGCAGCGATCTGGGCGCAGGACATCCACTACTCCCAGTTTCACAATGCGCCGTTGGTGATCAACCCGGCTCTTACGGGCGTATTTCGGGGCGATGTTCGTTTCTCCGGAAATTTCCGCCACCAATGGCCGCGGCCGCCCGTGGAATACACTACTTTTACGGCGATGGCGGACATGAAGTTTCTGCCCGACCCGGAAGTATCCAACAATGTCCCCGGTTTTTTCTCCGGCGGATTGAATTTCAACTACGACCAGGCCGGCGATTCCAAACTCAGCCTGGCCAGTCTCGGCCTGAACGGTTCGTATACCCGGATGCTCGACAAGCGTTGGTTTGCTTCCGTGGGCGTCCAACTCGCCGGCAGCCAGCGCCGCTTTGACACCGACGATCTGTTTTTCGACGATCAGTACGTGCCGGGCAGCCCCGGGCCGGGACAACCGACCAAAGAAGCTTTTCCCAATACCAGCAATTTTTTCCTCGATTTCTCGGCGGGCTTCAACATACGCTACCAAAACTTCAGCGGCTGTACCAATGTGGATTTGCTGCGGGACCGGACTCGCGTCGACTTCGGTCTCGGCATATTTCATCTCAACCGGCCCGATCAGAGCTTTATCGAGGATGAGAAAGTGGAGGTGTTTACGCGTTACACGCCCTACGCCCTCGGCCTTATCAAGCTCTCCCCCGATTTCGACCTGGCCGCCAATGTGATGCTCCAGTTTCAGGGGCCCTACCGGGAGTACGTCGGCGCCATAGGCCCCAAGTTCCACATCGACAAAACGCCGGGCGATCAGGTCTCCCTGCAGCTGTTGCTGGGCCTGCGCCTCAACGACGAGGAGTTGTCTTCCTGGTTCCCGAGCATCGAAGTGTTTTACAAAAACTGGCGCGCCGGGTTCAGCTACGACTTCGACGTGTCGGACTTCGATGTTGCTACCGATGGCATCGGCGGTCCGGAGTTGACCCTCCGCTATATCCTGATCAAGCCGCGCTACAACTGCCGGATCTGTCCTTTAATCTAGTAGAGAAAGACTTTATAAACCAAGAGAATACATCGCTATGAGTTTCAATAGCATCCCAATGCCTGACTTCCTGGCGAATACCAGGGACGGCCGGGAACATGAACGGAAAATCCGCTTTTCCCTCGTCCTCGCTTGGCTAATGCCGGCTTTTTTCCTGTTGGGCCTCCCCCAGGGGTATGCCCAGAACCCTTCTTTCAGCGCCGTAGTGGAAGCCGCCGATGAAGCCTTTCAGAAGGAAGACTACTACAACGCTTATCATCTTTACCGCAAAGCAGTGGTCTACAAAAAAGCTGATCTGCGCACGCAATACAAGCTCGCCGAAGCGGCGCGCATGGCCAATATGTACAGCGTCGCCGTCGACGAGTTCATCAAAGTCATCAGCGACTCCACCTACCGGCAAATGGTCGATGCGGGCGATACCGAGGTTACCCGCGCCCCGCTCCGACTCGGTCAGCTCTATACTACCGGCGACAATTGCAGCCTGGCGGTCAATTATTTCGACGATTACCTCCGGCAGCCGAACATGCCCAGCGACGGCATCCGGGAAGCCGAGCAAGGGCTGCGCAACTGCCAGCATGCCGGCGACATGAAAAGCGGGTTCCCGGAAGATACGCTGGTGCATCTCGACGAATCGGTCAACACCTATTACATGGAGTTCAGCCCGGTCGAGCAAAACGGTACGCTTTACTATGCTTCCTTCCGGTTTGACGACCAGGCCGATAAGGTCAAGCCGCGCCGGAAGTTCTTCCGCATCATGGAAATGTCCGATAGCGTTTCCACTAAAGTGCTGCCCGACAGCGACCATAAGGGAAAACATACCGGCCATCCTGCTTTTACGCCGGACGGCCGGCGCATGTACTACACCGTTTGCGAATACATCGACAAATCCCTGGATATCCGTTGCGACATTTATTACCGCGACCGGAACTCCGAAAAACAGGGCAAACCGTCCGGCGGGCGTTGGGGAAAACCCGAAAAAGTATCTTTTAACGACTCTACGGCCACCAACACCATGCCCAGCGTAGGTGTCGACGCAAGCGGACAGGAAGTGATCTTCTTCGCCTCCAATCGCGGCGGGAAGACCGATCTGGACCTGTACTACGTACCCAAAACCGGCCCCGGACCGAAAGACTACGGAACGCCCCGCCCGCTCAGCGGCGTCAATACCAGCGGCGACGACGTCTCGCCCTTCTACGCCATTGCCCAGAATACTCTTTATTTCAGCACCGACGGACGTCCCACCATGGGCGGCCTGGATATCTACCGGGTGAGCGGCAGTCCGGGCAACTGGGGAACGCCCGAACCAATGGAGGTTCCTTATAATACCACTTATGACGACTTGTACTACAGCGTCTCGGAAACCAATGAGAAACGAACGGCCTACCTGGCTTCCGACCGACTGGTCAACGATTCCATCGTGACGCCCCAATCGGGTAAGGAGCGTTGCTGCCACGATATTTTCCGGATCGACCTGCCGATCCGACCCGAATTGTGCGTCACCGTTTATTGTGACAATCAGTATTCGCCCTTCGACTCGGTCAATTGCGAGGTGGCCGAAGTGGTCGGCTACGGGGAAGAACCGGTTACCAATTACCAAATCCAACCGGACGGCAAACACTGTTACCCGGTAAAGCGCGACGCCCGTTACCGCATTCGCATCGATATGGTCGGGTTTACGAAAGTGGACACCATCATCAATATAGACCGGGAGAACCTGCCGACGCCACCGGAAATAGCCCTTACCTTCCGCCTCAAGCAGCTGCTGAAAATTAACGTCGTAGACAGTGAAACGCGGGAACCGGTCACCGGCGCAGAGCTCATTCTCTACGACGCCGCAGACCCGGACAATTTGATCTACCCCAATCCGGACTACCCCAGCGACCCGGGCAGCAATGTTTTTGAGTTCCCGGTGGCGTTCCGGGCCGGTAATTCCTACGTCATCGAAATCAACGCACCGGGGTACAACCCCCTGGTCAATAGTGATATTCTGGCCAATATCGACCAGAGTCTGATCTGTAATCCGTTCAGCCTGGACGTAGACCTCCCGCCGCCGCCGCCGCCGCCGAATTGCCTGGATTCAACGGCTATTCAGCTGTTCTTTGAGAACAACGAGCCGGGACCGTACTCCAGATATGCTTATACGACGACTACCGATTACGGTCAAACGTTTGAAGACTACGCCAGCCCGGAAAACATCAATACCTACCAGACCAATTTCGAGTCCGATTTCGGTAAGCTTACTCCGGAAATAAAAACGCAGTTTTTGAATTCCATCAACCTGGATGCTGCGGCTATCCCGAATCGGATCGACGGCTTTTTCGACCTGACCGTGAAAGCCAATAAACGGCAACTGGACAATTTTATCGAAGAGGTGAAGCGACTGCTGGAAAGCGGCACGCCCGTGGAATTGAAAATTGCCGGCTTCGCCAGTCCGAAAGGCAATCCCATCTACAACATCGCCCTTAGCCGGCGCCGGATCTCCAGCGTCAAACGGTATATGCTCGACAGCCTGGGTCTGGCCGGCTACTTCCGGAGCGGACTGCTGGCAATCGACACTACCGATTATAACGGCAGCGCCAATGTACAGGAAGCGTTCAAGCCGGTGCTGGATATATTCGATGCGCTGCGGGTCAATTTCCGGAAATACGGGTATTACCAACCCCTTGAACTGGATACTTATTCCGTGCTGGCGGGCTCGGAACGCCGGGTAGAGGTGAGCGTAGTTCAACCGATCTGCGGAGATTACGACAACCCCGATCCACCTTATCCGACCTCGCCGGGTTACGAAGGCGATGATCCGCCGGACGAATACAGCCCTTACCGTTCTTATGACGGAGGCGATAATAACGATAACTAATCCCTTGAACTTTGATCAAGAAAAAATATAAACGAGGCGCCATGAACCACTTTTTACGACATACTATGCACCCTCTTGGACTCGGCCTGCTGCTGCTCGTGCTGGCCGTAAGCTGGGTAGGCTACACCGAGGTGCTCCGCGCCACCGGCTCGCAGCAAGTGGATCCCACCGGCAGCGGCCTGGTGATGCTGGAAACCAACCGCCCCGATTTTGGCGATGTCGCCGCTTTCGACGGCCCCCGGAAAAGCCGGATCTATTTCAAGATCGCCAATCCCGGAGAAGTGGTGCACATCGGCTTGTCGCCGGAATACGACCCCCGCGGGGAAGTCTATGATTCCCTCGACGCCAGTGCCTATTTCTTCCGTATCCGGAAAGAAGACTACGACAGCGACGTGCAGAACGATCCGGTCGTTCACCCCTTGTTCTTCTCCAGTTCCGGTACCGGTTATACAGAAGACCTTGGGCAGAAATTCAGAATAGACCAAAACACGGCCAACGTCACCGACTGGACGCAGGCTGCTTTTCCGATCTACGACGTCAGCTATCAGGACCCCGAAAGCAACGATCAGACGCCTTTTCTTTTCGAACCGCAGGATACCGGCCTCTATTTTATCGAATTTACCGATCTGGATTCGCCGGATGATCCGCAGGTGCGGGTGGATATCGGTTACTGGGATATCGCTGTGGTGGACAACGGGGTCGAAGTACCGGGCCGCCTGTTTTCCCGCCTGTGGGGTTTTCGTACGCCCGGGCTCAACGGTGGCGGGCCGGCGCCGGAATGCAACTGGAACCAACAATTCAAAGGCGTTATTTATTCCTATACTTCCGACCAGTTTATTTCCGAAATCGACTTCACCAATTCGCAGTTTCAAGGCCTGTCCTTTAACGTAGCGTTCAACCGGTTGGGTCCCAACACGGACGACGATTTCACGGACGAAATGCGGCGCATGTCGGTCGAAGGGGAAAACCTGACGCCCGAAATGGCCGAACACCTCATCTTCCTGGAACTGCCGGACACTTCGGCCAATTGTTTCCCCACCTCCCAGGCGGGCTGCGGGGAAGTGACCGGCACGGATATCTCCTGCGCCGACGGGGGCGGCTACGTCATCAACGTAGATGTCACCCTGCCCGGCCAGATCGACGTATTCATCAATTTTGGCGGCGACGAACTCGTCTTTTCCGATGATTCGCCGGACGTCAACCTCGTTACTTCTTTTACCGGTGACGACCTCAGCGTCACCATCGAATGGGACGGCCGGCGAGCCGACGGCAGCCTGCCTGACTTCGGGGAGGAGGTAGAGTTTATTATCAACTACCGGCAGGGAGTACAGCACTGGGGCATCTACGACGTGGAATTCATGCGCCAGAATTTTTGTATTCGCACCATCAGTCCGGTTTGCGACGGCTCCATCCCGACGAGCTTTTTATACTATGACGACCGCAATATCTCCGGACAGTCCAGCCTCACCAACCCCAACGACAAGGACGGGCGGGAAGGCTGCGATTGTGAAGGACCGGGCTGCCGTACCTGGGATTTCTTCGACTTCGCCAGTGCTTCTGCTACCTGCGAAACCGTAGGCGACAACACCCAGGGGTACGGCGATAAAAATACCCTGAACACCTGGTGGTTTGCGAGCTCCCTGCAGGAGAAGGTCATCGTGCCGCTCTTTACCGGCCAGGTGGTCGGCGACAGCATCGTCTGTCTGGCTACCGGTACCGCAAACCTCGAAGCACAAGTGGCCGGCGCTACCGATCCGGTTACCTTCCAATGGACCGGCCCCAACGGCTTCACGGCCGGCACGGCGGCCATCGGCCCCCTCACCGAGCCGGGCCTCTACACCGTTACCATCAGCGACGGCGACGGGTGCAGCACGACGATCAACCGGAATGTCCAGATTTTCGATGTCATTACCTTCGAGCTGGACACGATGAACGTTACCTGCCCCACTGCGCCGAACGGCCGCATCGAGGTGGTCAATGTCGCCGGCGGCAGCGGCAACTACGAATACTGCCTGAACGGCGACTGTCAGTCTTCGCCCGTATTTAACGGGCTGCCCATCGGAAATTACCAGGTCGAAGTGGTTGACCTGGAGGCCGTCGGCTGCGACGGCATGACGGAAGTGGAACTGATCGGGCCTTCCGCACCGCCGGTCAACGTATATCCCGATACCCTGTATATCTGCCGGGGAGATTCCATTATGATCCCCGCTACCGATCCGATCATCGGCTACGATTACCAGTGGACGCCGATGGAGGACATCGACGATCCCAATGCCATCGAACCTAAGGTTTATCCCCTGGCTACCACGCTCTATGAAGTGGATTACGTAGACCCCAACTCGCCGGACGACTGCGGTTTCTCCGAGTCGGTACTCGTTATCGTTTCCGAGGAGATCGGCCTGACCGTCGACGGCGGCGGGGTGACTTGCTCCGCGGATACGACCCTGGTGGCCAACGCGCTGGCTCCGGTTACTTTTGTGTGGTCGGTCGACGGGAACCCCGTAAGGACCAGCCCCGCGGGCGTGCTATCGGACAGCCTGGACGTAAACATCACGGATTACGACAAACCGGTTACCGTCGTCGCCGCTTTCGATCTGAACGGCGTGCTTTCCTGTACGGACACAGTAACCACCGAAGTGACCGGCGGCCCGATCGAGCTCGACCTGCCGCAACCGGTAGCCATTTGCCTGGGCGAAATGATCGACGTTTCGGTTTCTTCTCCCTCGAATGATTCGCTGACGTATTCCTGGACTTCGACGATCCCGGGCATCATTTCCGCCGGCGCCGATACGAATAGTCCGGACATCGATCCGCAGATCGGAGAAGGGTTCCTGATCCTTACGACCAGCAACGACCAGACCGGCTGTTCCCGCGTCGATTCCATCCCGCTGCTGGTAGTGGATTCTACCCTGAGCATTGCTTTCGTCCCGGAGGTTCAGTGCAGCGGGGCCAAGGTTACGTTCTCCAATACGACCAGCGATACGACGGGCCTGGATTTTGTCTGGGATTTCGGAGACAGCAACGGCAGCAACGAATTTAGCCCCACCTATACCTACACGACGCCCGGCACTTACCAGGTGATCCTGTCGACAGGGCAAAACCTTTCCTGCGCCACGCCGGATACGGTAGAAGTCACGATCGGCGACAATAACCTTCAGGCCGGGTTTACTTACGAGATCAATTGTTTTGGCGCTACTGCAGAAATCAACTTCACCGACACCTCCCTCAACAACTTCCCCGGCGATCTGACCTACGCCTGGACCTTTACCGGGGGTACGCCGGCCACCAGCACGGAAGCGAACCCTACCCTGACGGTCACCGAAAACGGGACCATCACGGCGCAGCTGATCGCGACCTCCGAGAATGATTGTTCCGATACCGTCACTCAGAACATCAATCTGGAGCTGGTCATCATCGACCTGCAGGAAAATTATACCATTTGCGAAGGGGACATGGTCGGCTTGAATTCCGATCCCAATACCGATTACGACTACGTGTGGTCCGGTACTGACGGTTTTTCGAGTACGGAGGTGAACCCCGTGGTCAGCCCCGATCAGACGACAGTGTACCAGGTGGAGATCCTGGGGGTCGGGGAAGATACCTGCTCGATCACCGAGGAGGTGACAGTGGAAGTGATCAGCTTCCCGGAGGATACGACCGAAATATTCCGGCTCTGCCCCGGACAATCGGACACCCTGAGTTCCGGCCCGGATGATCCTGCTTATACGTATGCCTGGTCGCCCGCTACCGGCCTGACCGATACTACGGTCGCCAATCCCATATTTGTGGGAACGACCAGCCAGACCTATACCGTGACGGTGACCGAAACCGCGTCCGGCCTGGATTGCGAGGAGATACGGACAGTAATCGTAATTGCACAGTCCGACATCGGGTTGGAAGCCCCCGACCTGGGCGTTTGTGAAGGGGACAACATCACCCTTTCGGCAACCACTCAGCAGAGTGCGACGATCGTGTGGTATGCCGATGCGGCGCTCACCGATTCCATCGGCGCCGGCCCTGACCTCTCCGTCGGGCCGTTCAGCGTCGGGCAGGATACCTGTTTTTACGTGCGGGCCTTTGACGAAGAAGGTTGTGAGGAAACCGAAGAGGTCTGTGTGACGGTATCCGACTGCTGTCCCGACTTTCCCATTAACGCCGTCGTCGTAGACGCCAATTGCGGCTTCGCCGACGGGCGGGCAACTGTAACACTGGGCGGCGTTCCCGCCGGTACGACCCTGCAATACGAATGGTCTAACGGCGCGACCACCCGCTCGGTGCTCGGCCTGGCGGGCGGCATCTACGAGGTGACCGTCACCGTAGTCGATACGCCGGATGACCTGTACGAAAACTGTAAGGCCGAACGCAAAGTGATTGTCAACGAGATCGGCGGGCCGCAGGTGGAAGTGGATACCCTGTTGCCCACCAACTGCCTCGGCGACAACGGCAGCATCACCCTGGATATCGATAAGGGTACGCCGCCGTATACCGTAACCGGGACGGACGGGGTGAATACGTTCACCCAGACGGTGGATGCGCCGGGCCTGGTCCAATTCCCGGACCTGGCGGAAGGCGATTACGAGTTTAAAATAACCGACGCCGAAGACTGCTCCGGATACGCGATCGCGACCGTCGACCGCGACGATTCCGCCATCATCAAAATTGCGGTCACCGCCACCGATGTTTCCGAATGCGGTGCGGAGGACGGGCTGGTGAAAGTGGATATTACCGGCGGCGTCTCGCCTTACCAGGTGACGCTGAATTCGCTCACTACTACGATTGACGGAACGACGACGGTCGAATTCCCCAACCGCCCCGCCGGGACCTACAAGGTGAAGGTGACGGATGCCGACAACTGTATGAGCAAGGATACCACGGTATACATCAATGACCTTCCTTTTCCGGAAGTGCGCTGGACGGCGGAAGACGCCCTCTGCCCCGATGAACAGGGCCGGCTGATCTACGACGGTTCCGGCGCCGCCGATGAAGTTTTCACGGTCACGCTGGAAGGCGCCAACCTGGTAGTCGGTACAGTCGCCGGCGATCAGGCCGATACCCTCCACCTGCCGCAGGAAAACTATCTCGTGACCCGCACCAGCACCGCCGATACCTGCGTTGCCCGCCGGGCATTCGTGATCAGCGGTCCGGATGAGCTTTCTTTCAACGTGCAATACACCGCCGAAACCTGTGATGATGATACCGGGCTGCCCAATATGGACGGTACGATCTCCGTCATCCAGATCACCGGCGGCACGCCCGCTTATCGCGTATTGATCGACGGCGTCGAAAGTCCGAATCCAAGAACGGACCTCCCGGCCGGCGCTTACAACATTGCGGTAGAAGACAGCCAGGGTTGTACAGCCGGAGAGACGGCCGTGGTGACCATCGATTCCTGTTCCACTCCCTGTCCGCCCATCGAGTTGAATATCTCGCAAACGGTGATCGACGCCGAGTGTAAGCAAAGTAATGGCGAAGCCCGGGTCTACGTGGGTGAACTGCCGGCGGGATCGATCCTCACCTACCTCTGGAGCACAGGGGATACCGACAGTATCGTCAGCGGTTTGGCGGAGGGCATCTACGAGGTGACCGTCACCGCCGAAATCCCCGGCCTGCCGCCCGAATGTTCGCCGGTAACCCAGGTAGAGATCGTCAACGTCAACGAGATCGGCGGTCCGGTCATCGCCGGTCCGACCGTGACCAACGCCAATTGCGTTGACTCAACAGGTAGCATCATGTTTGAGATCCTGGAAGGTGTCGGGCCATTTACCGTAACCTGGAATCATCCGACCAGCCCACAGACCGTCGGCATGCCGGGCAACCTCGTCTTCGGCGATCTGCCGCCGGGGCGCTACGATTTCGAAGTAGCGGATAGCAACGACTGCGTGGCCAACGTTTCTGCGACCATCGGCCGGGACGATAGCGGTGAGATCGATTTTGAAGCCACGGCGACCGACGTTACGGATTGCGGACTAGCTGACGGCGCTATCGCCGTGAGTATTACGAATGGCGTTGCGCCATTTACCATATTGGTAGAAGGAGTAGACCTGATTACGACCAATAGTACTTCGCCGCCTCCGTTCACCGGCTTGCCTGCGGGAATTTATGCGGTTTCCGTGACGGATGACCGGGGGTGCGTGTCAGAGCGAAAACTGGTCGTGATCAATGAAGGAATTCCACCGCAAGGCGAATGGACTGCTGCCAATCCGGATTGTCCTGGAGAATTGGGAACGCTGACCTACGACGGGGGCGGCGCCGCTAACGAATCGTGTATCGTACGTTACGCCGGCACCAATATCGTTATCGGTGTTTTCCCAGGCGATCAACCGGCTAATCTGACCGTACTGGCGGGGCAATACGAGATCGAGTGTACAAACGGCATTGACACTTGCGGAGCCTATCGGGAAATATTTACCATTATTAATCCCGATCCTCTGGCATTTAATGTACAGTACGGCGACGAAACCTGCGGCGAAGACGGTTTCATTTCGGTAATCGAGATTATGGGCGGCACACCGGGGTATGAGGTAAGGGTGATCGATGCAGACGGCGCGACCTTTACGGGGCCGTTGGTTACTGGGCTTGAAGACGGCAGCTACTCGGTAATAGTAGCCGATTCCCGCCTCTGCTCACTAGATGTCGACATCACCCTTGATTCGACCCTGTTCCAGCCCTGCCCGCCCGAGACGGTATTTGTATGCCCCGGCGTCGACTCCCCGATCAACATGGGAGCAGACACCACGCTGGATTATACCTGGATGCCGGGCGACCTGGTAAGCGATTCCACGATTGTAAACCCCACCGTGAATATCACGGATACTTTGTTACTGACCGTAACGATCGCCAATGACACCTGCAACCGGACCTGCGAAGTGATGGTGATCCCTTATCCGGAGATGGGGCTGGCGGTGACGCCGCAGGATACCGTCCTGTGCGAACCCGATAGCGTTACCTTTACCGCTGAGTTTGTCAATCCGGCGATCGTCGATTCTATCGAATGGACGGATCTTTCCGGCACAGTGCTGGGCAGCGGGCCGTCCTATGGCAACTTCTTTGCGGCAAGCACTACATTGGTCGCTACTGCTACGAGTACCGACGACTGTGTCGAGCGCGATACCGTTTCGGTGACGATCTTCGAGCTGCCCTGTCCGCCGGACACCCTCTTTGTGTGTCCGTTTACGGATGAGGTCATTGATGAGGTGGTGAACAATCCGACCTTCACCTACGAATGGTCGCCGGCTGATTTAGTGAGTGATCCGACCATCGCGAATCCCACCGTCAACATCGGCTCTGGCGACGAACTCAACCTCACTCTGACGATCACGCGCGGCAACTGTACGCAAACCTGCGGAGTAGTGGTGTTACCGTATCCTGAAGTCGGCCTGACCGCCTTCCCGGATACCAGCATCTGCGTCGGGGAGTCGGTAACGCTCCAGGCTGCCAGCAGCCTGCCGGCTACTTACGTCTGGTCGAACGGCCAGACCGGACCGGCGATCACTGTTGCGCCGACCGTGACGACCGACTACATCGTGACGGCGACGGATACCCTCAACAATTGTATGGAAATGGATACCGTAACGGTGACCGTCGACTCGATCGACGCGACGATCACACCGCCGATTGTGGCCTGCGATACGGTGAACACCGTCACGGTAAGCGTCAGCTCCAGTAACCCGAATCTGATCTGTGACTGGACGGTCACGCCGGGCGGGTTGGTCACACAGACGGGCTGTTCCGCAGAGATCCTGCCCATCCTCGGTACTGCGATCAACGTTGAGGTACTCGTTACGGACACCCTTACCGGCTGTACCCGAATATTGACCACGACGGTCGCTGTCGATCCCATCGACGCGACGATCACGCCGCCGGTCCAAGTTTGTGATGAAGGCGATCTGACGATTATTGAAGTCACTCCGGACAACCCCGACTGGACGTACGACTGGAGCGTAATGCCGGCGGGCGCGCTGGTCAGCATTAACGACAACAGCGTGTTGGTTCAGCCAATTGAAGGCGATACCGTGCAAGTCACAGTGATCGTTACCGATACGGTCACACAGTGCGACGCCATGTACATGACTACGGTAACCGTCCAGGAATTCGGTTCCCTGCCGGGCCCCATTTTCCTGTGTGAATCGGACACCATCGGTACGATCAATATTCCGGTGACGCCCACCTCGCCCGACTGGACTTATGAATGGACCGTAACGCCGGATGCTGCGCTGATTGCCGATAACGGCTCCGATATTGATGTCGAACCGGTAGTTGGCGAAGTAGTCAATATCTCGGTCATCGTGACCGACACGGTTACCCTATGCAGCGATACCCTCACGACGACCATCACGGTCGGTGAGCCCATCGAGCTCGAAGCACCGGGCGATACGATCATTTGCGAATTCCCGCCCTTCACCCTGGAAGCGAGCGCCAATCCCGATCTGCCGGGTGTGCTGTTCGAATGGTATGCGAACGAAGTAGATCCCGATAGCCTGGTGGGTACCGAGCCGGTTTACACGGAAACGGATACCGTGCTCGGGATCACGAATTATATCGTGGTCGCTACGGACCCAGCTACCGGTTGTGAGGAAAGAGATACGGTAGTTGTCAATCTCGATCCGGTAATTGCCGAAATTACCGCGGATATCACCATTTGTGAGCCCACGGATTCTTTCACCGTCGTAGTCACGCCGAATAATCCCGACTGGACCTACCAGTGGTCGACCGTGCCGGACGGCGCGCTGACCAGCACCGACGGCGGGCAGGCCATCATCGACCCCAGCGTGGCGGACGTAGTGACGGTCACGGCGGAAGTAGAGAACGAGTCAGGTTGTACCGAGACGCTGACGACCACGATCAAATACGCGCCGATCGAGGCAATGATAACGCCGGACACCACTTTGTGCGAACCGGTGGACTCTTTTGCTCTGGCCGTGACGCCGGGCAATCCCGACTGGACTTATGACTGGTCGTCCAATCCCGACGGCGGCATCCTGGTCGATAACGGCCCGGAGGTGATCGTCGACCCCGGTGTGGCCTCCGAGTACACAGTGGTGATCACCAATGAGGAAGGCTGCGAGGATACCCTGACCACCACGGTGACCATCGCCGATCCGATCGATCTGGAAATTTCGCCTTCGGATACGACCATCCTTTGTGCGCCCGATGAGGTCACCTTCACCGCTACGGTAGGCACTACCAGTGACGACGTATTGATCGAGTGGTACGAAAATGAAGTGGACGACGCCAACCTGATCGATTCCGGTACTTCCATTACGGTAACGCCGCCCAACGGATTCACCAACTACATCGCGGTGGCGACCGATACGATCACGGGTTGTGAGGAGCAGGATACGGCAACCGTTGTACTGAAACCGATCGATGCCGGTATCACCGATCCGATCGTTTCCTGCGAACCGCTGCTGGAAGCGACGTTGACGGTGACCAATAACGATCCTATGCAGGAGTTGACCTACGACTGGTTCCCCGACGGCGCCATCATTGACGGCGACGGCACGGCAGAGGTCCTGGTCGACCCGGGAGTTGCTCAGAATTACGGGGTCATCGTCACCAATCAGTTTGGCTGTGTGGATACCCTGGAAACATCAGTAACCATCGTCGATCTGGAGGTGTCCCTCGATCCCGATACGCTGACGATCTTCGCCGGAGAAACGCCTACGCTGGAGGTGCTCGGTTGCGATGGCTGTACTTACGAATGGACGTCGGATACGGGCGATAATTCCTACCAGCCGGATGCTTTCAGCAATCCGGTGACGGTTTCTCCCTCCGAGACGACCACCTATAGCGTTACCGTAAGCCAGTTAGGCTGCGATACCGTGCTGAGCATAACGGTGCTAGTCATCCCGAGTTGTCCGGAAAGCGTCTACATCCCGAACGCCTTTACGCCGAACGACGATGGGCTGAACGATGTCTTCCGGGTGCGCAGTGAAGTCATCACCGATCTTTTCATCATGATCTATGACCGGTGGGGCGAAAAGGTCTTCGAGACCGACCGGATCGACGGCGCCTGGGACGGCACTTTCAATGGCGAGCGCCTGCCGCCGGATGTGTACGGCTACTACGTGCGCTGGACTTGCCCGGGTGGCGAAACTGAAGAAGCGAGTGGCAACGTGACCATCCTGCGCTGATCAGATCACCCGATTTCTATCGATTACTATCTTTATAACCCCCATTTTCTTGCTGAAGATGGGGGTTATGCATTTTTAAATTTTAAAAAAAAATTATATGAGACCAAAAACTTTACGCGCTTTGCTCGGCTTGCTATTCTCTTGCAGCTCTCTCTGGGGCCAGGTTACTTCGGAGGAGACGATATTCGTTTACCCTTTTGTTCAAATGGTCGATTTTGATCAGGACGGCCAAAAAGACCTGGTGCATTACGCCAACGATATGGTTTTCGTGAATCGGTACTACCAGCTTAACCTGTCGAATATTGAGGTGATCTGACCTTCTCCAAATCGCAATTATCGGACACCTGGAATCCGGTTACCTTTCATTTGGCAGACCTCAACCAGGATGGTTACGTGGATATAATCCAAAGCTATCGCACTTCCAGTAGTGCGCCTAACGGCTCGGTAGAAATACATCTGAATCCCAATGGCGAAAGCAATACCGTTTATTATTCGGATGGTTACTACCAACCCAGCGCCTTATTTGCACAGGACCTGGATGGGGACCTGGAGCCCGATATTACTATTTATCCTAATCCGGCCGGCGACGTATTATTCATTAAATCCAGCGCACCACCATCGCAGCTGTTACTTTTTGCTCCGGATGGAACGATGGTGACCAGCAATCGCAACCGCGACTATCTATCCATACACGACTTGCCAGGGGGGATAGATTTTCTGAAGGTAATTATAAACGGCCAACCGATAACCCACAAGGTTATGTTACGGTAGTAGATTAACCTGAACTGTTTACTCTAAAGGGTTGCTCCTGTTCTGTCGGATAAGTGCATGGATTTTTCGGAAAAAAACCACGATAGCCGAAAGCTATTCCTATTTTCGTAGTCGGCCAATTTCAAAAAGTCACTACATGCAAATATTCCGAAGCACTTTATTGCTGGTTGTCACCTTATTCCCGGTTCTTTTTCTCAATGCCCAGCGGCGTGCTACCATCGAACTGTATCCGCCCGTTGCTTTGCAGACTACCGAGCCGGTTCGCCTCCCGGTTCAGGAAGCCGATCCTTTTCTGAGCTATGCGCTGGCCTGGCCTCAGCCTGAGGCCCGGTTGGAAATTCGATTCGAAACGGAAGCCGGGCTGCGGACCGAATGGCTATCGCTTCGCCCCGATGCGCACGCCAACCCGGCGCTGGGCATGGTCATCAGCGAACTTGGCTTTACCGAAGGCCGGTTCGACCGGTTTCAGTTGCGCTGGCAGGGCGTGCATCCTGGCGTCGTCAAAGCTCATTTTTACGATCCCGGGCCTACGAGGGAGGCGCTAAAACCGGTTGCTTCCGAGAAAAGCTTCTCCTGTCCCTGTCCGCAACCCGACGCCATTCCCCGCGCCGGCTGGTGCCCCGACGGCGGTTGCCCGCCCAATCCCAGCCCGGCGCCTACCGACGTCACCCACCTCATCGTGCACCATTCCGCCGGTACCAATGTCTCTTCCGACTGGGCGGCCGTTGTGCGATCGATCTGGAACTTCCACGTCAACTTCAATGAGTGGTCGGATATCGGCTACAACTGGCTGGTGGACCCCAACGGTTTTATTTACGAAGGGCGGGGTGATGATATTCTGGGAGCGCATTTCTGCGGCGCCAACACCAGTACCATGGGCGTGTGCATGCTCGGCGATTTTACGGAGATCACGCCGGCCGATGCGGCCCTGACCAGCCTGCGCGATCTGCTGGCCTGGAAAGCCTGTGATGTGGACGTCGATCCGCTGGGCAGCGCGGGGCATCCGCCCTCCGGGCTTACCCTGGATCGGATTTCCGGCCATCGCGACGGGTGCGCCACCGCCTGCCCGGGCGATGCTTTCTACCCGCAGTTGCCCGGTCTTCGCCAATCCGTGGCCGATTACATCGACCAGTCGTGCGACGGCGTACCGGCGCCTACGGAGCTCGCATTCGACAGCCAGACCGGCAATAGCGTGATCCTTACCTGGACCGATAACAGCGATTCGGAGACGGCTTTTGAACTGGAACGCTCGCCGGGCGGCGCCGGCGCCTTTACGCTGATCGCCACCCTTCCCGCCAATACCACCACTTACGAGGATAGCACGGTAGAGGCCGGCGAGTCTTACTTCTACCGGGTGCGGGCGCTGCGAGAAGATATCCCCTCCGAATACAGCAATGTGGTCGTCGTCTTTTTCACCACCGGCACTCGTTCGGCCGACCCGCTTTCCGGCCTGCGCCTGGAGCCTAACCCGGCCGGTGAAGTAGTGCGGCTGGAACTGGCGACGCCTTATGCCGGCCGTTATGAACTGGTCTTGTACCAGGCCGCGACCGGTCGCCAATGCCAGCGGCGCACCCTTCAGAAAGGTGCGGGCGATCACGCGGAAGTACTTTCCCTGCGCGGGCTGCCGGCGGGGGCCTACCTGTTGCAGGTGCGACACGCCAGCGGGGCGGCAACGATGCGATTCATCAAGCGGTAAGGCAGGGCGGCGGGTTCTTGTGTGAAAAATTGAAGATCTCGCAAATATTCCGGATATTTATCTTTAACTTAGAGAAGAGCTCTTCTAGGAAAAGAAATTTTTAGTTTTCATAGCTTTATATTTTATGGTGAGCCCGGTCGGCATTGATCCGGGCTTTTTTCTTGTCTGTATTAAACATTCGTTAAGATTGCAGCGCTTTATGAAATAAAAACGTTTCCCAAACAGTTGTTACCCTGTCGCCTTGGCGACGTCTCAATTTGGGAACCGATTGTTTAACAAAACTTAAAAACCATTATGCAGAAGAGCTTATTCTACAAACTTGCAAGTCTCCCTTTCGTTGTTGCCGTACTCATCTTCGCCGGTTGTAGCGACGATGAAACGCCGGGCAATCTGCCGCCTGAGATCGAATTCCTCACCGGCGCCGGATTTATTGACGGCAGTACGGAGCTGGCAGCAGCAGAAACCTTCAGCGTTCGCCTGCGCACCATGGCCGGCGACAATGACCTGGCTGCGTTGAACGTTCTCGAAGACGGCGTCCGCATCGACGCCAACCGCATCGTCAGTCAGTCGGTTGAGGGCATCGAATTTAACCCGCCGCAGAGCCGCGCCGGCGTTCCGGAAGCCGCCAAAGGCAGCGGTGTCTGGGAACTGACGGTTACCGCACAATCGACTATGGGTACGGTGGTTACCTACGGTTTTGAAATTGAAGACGCTGCCGGCAATCGCGATCTCGTTTCACTGGACATCACGACCTTCGGCGATCTGGGCGTCAGCTTAGTACCGGGCGCCGACTACGTCTCGGAAGACACCGAGCTCGACGCTTCGGCCACCAGCTTTACCGTACGCCTCGCCGCTACCCGCGGCACGGCGTCCCTCGATGAGCTGACGGTGCTGGAAGAAGGCGTTGCTATTGCCGCCGACCGCATCACCATCGCCGACGTGGTAGCCGACGGCAACCCCTACGCGCTGCTCGACGTCGATAAGAACGGCTTCGAACTGGATGTCGAAATCCAAATCGCCAACCCGGGTACCCGCAACTATACCTTCCAGGTTTCCGATACGGACGGCAACGCCGTCGAAGTTTCGGTAGCCGTAGGCTCGGGCACGCCGGTTACCGAAATCAACGGAGTGCTCCTCAATCAGGCCGGCGAAGCAGGCACCGGCGGCGTTGACCTGGATACCGGTGACGGTACGGGCAGTAACGACGCGGCTGCTGAATTGCAGGACGAAGGCATTAATGAAAACCTGCCCCAGGACCAGAACTGGCGCCGCCAGATCTCGGGCGCCAATAACGCCGAAGTGCGGACGCCCGACCTGAATGTGCTGCCCGAGAACTTCAGCTTTGACAATGTCAAAACGCAGGAAGAAATCGTTAACGCATTTGACACCGGCCTGGCGCTGACCGGCGACGATTCGGCCTGCAACTGCACCGACAACGTATCCGGCGAGGAGGTGAGCGAACCGGTGGTGGCCGGCGACCTCTTCGTGGTGAAGCGCGACGATAACTACTACCTGGTGCGCGTCGACGAAGTCAACGAAGTATTCATCGCACCCGATACGCCCGGCAACAATGACGACAACTACGAGCTGTCGATCAAGTTCTAACGGATCGACTGCAGTGCGATAAAGGAACGGGGCGCGGCAATACCGCACCCCGTTCTTCTTTACTACGGAGGCGACACTGCTGATTCGCCTCCGTTTCTGCGATTTTCCTTCTATCTTTGTCCGTCAAGCGATTTCATCATGGCGAAGCTCAAAATCCTGGCATTCCTTATTCCATTTCTGGCCATTCCGGCGGTAGCCGGAGCGCAATGTGAGGTGGCGTTGGATATTACCGATGAATTTGACACTACCCGCACCATTGTATCCTCGGTGATCAATATAGGATATGTTATTCCCAGCGAGGTGTTGACGATGGACGGCCCGAAGATGGTTGAAGAAGCCAAGCTCCTGTTCTCGTATTCGGAGAACGACACCATCAGTTCCTTTTTCCTGACCCTGGCGATGCCGGAACGCGACTTCCTGGTCATTGAAAGCGGCAAAAGCAACGTGCTGCTCGCCTTTTCCAACGAACAAGTAGAGGGCCTGCTCAACGTGCCCGACCGCGGCGAGTTTGATCCCCGCACCAACATGCGGCTGTACCAGCATACTTGTGTGGTGCCGCTCGACGTCTTTTACGTGATGATGTACCAGAACCTGGAGAAAATCCGCGTTCGCTATCGCACCTACAAACACACCATTACCATTCTTCCCGAACAACAGAAGGCGATCCGCGCGGCCGTGCGCTGCGTCGGAGAACAATTGGGTTTGTTTCCCGCCAAGCCCTGAGGGGAGTGGGAAATGCTGTCATTGCCCGACAGACGCGCAGCCGCATCAATGAAAAGGCACTCCGGGCGGAATGACGCTGCCGCCGGCCGGTGCTTTAACCGCGAGTTGCAGCAGGTCGGGATCAGCGGTCTGATGCTGGTCGGACGGAAAGCCGGGCACGGCGCTGCGCAGGTCAACATCCTGCGGCTGGGTGATGAACTTGCGGATGCTCTTTTCCAGGACTTGTTCCGGAAAGTGGGACAGCTGCGAAAACGCCTGATCGATATCGGCCAGGGTTTGGCGCAGATCCTCCCGGACGTCGGCCGGAGTGAGGCGCAATCCGCTCTGTACCTGTTGGATCAGCTCCTGCTGGTACTGTTTGAGGGCTTTGCCTGGAAAGCCGGGCAGGGGGCCCACTTGTTTGAGGTACTGCACGTAGGTGTAGAGGACGATGATGGCGTCGTCGATATAGCCGTAGCCGGCCGGCGCCTCGTCGTCGATGTGGTCCTTTTGCCGCACCAGGTAAGCGAGCGCGGCCGCCACGGCGCAACGGAGGTGCGCCGGGCCCGAGCCGGCAGTGAGCACCTCCCGGAGAATGGCGATCAGGCCGGGAATAGGAGTGATGAGCCGCTGAAAATAGCTTGCTCCGAGCGTGAGGATGCCCAGGTTATGGGTTTGGGCCCGGTTGGGGTCGGCGGGGCGCTGGCTGAGCCGGCCGTAGCTCGGCGCGTCTCGGCGGATGAGCTCGTTCGCCAGGGCCCACCAGTTTTGCCGGTGATCGAGGGCCTTAATTTGCCGGGTAACGTTATCAAGTTCCTGAAAAAGCATGCGTACCAGGTTTTAGTTTGGAAAAAAGGCTGTCACGAAATTGCGCGGTTTTCCCAGAAGAAAGAATGATAAAAATCAACCCGGCAGAGGATAAAAATCAATGATCTCAGCGTCGTGTGGGTAGCGCGCAGAGGTCAGGTCTTCTTTGCGGCCGCCTCCCCGTTGATCAGGTGAGTCTGCAGCCAGGGGGTGCATTCGCCGAACTCTTCGAAGATCATGCCTTCCGGCACCAGGCCCGGGGCGAGGTTGATTTTTTCAAACATGACCTTAGGCTGCCCTTGCAACCCGGTAAAGCCGACGATGATACCCTGGTTTTGCAGATCCATTATGGCGTTTTCCATAGCGTAGAGCCCCGACTGGTCGACGTAGGGCGCCCGGTCCATCCGGATGATGACCACTTCGATCTCGGGCAGCGCTTTGATCATTTCCTGGAAGCGGGAAGCGAATCCGAAGAAGAGCGGCCCGTCGAGGTGCTTGATATAGATTTTATGTCCGAGGCGGTTGATGATGTCGCCCTCGTCACGCCAGGAGATTTCCCGGGCGAAATCCTTGAGCGGTGCGGTATGGGTTTTGTTGTCGATGACGTCGGCGATGCTTTTCATAAAGAGCAGGGCGGCCATGACCATACCGATCGCTACGGCTTCGAGCAGCCCGACGAAGACCGTCAATACCATCACTACGATCATCACCACGGCGTCGGTGCGGGGGATGGTGGCAATATGCCGCAGCCCTTTGTAATCGATGATGCTGATGCCGACGGTGATCAGGATGCCGGCCAGTACGGCGATGGGGATATTGCCGACCAGTTGCCCCAGGCCGAGCAATATTGCCAGCAGGAACAAGCCGGCGACGACGCCGGAGAGGCGGGTGCGGCCGCCGGTGTTGATATTGATCACCGTACGCATGGTCGCACCGGCGCCGGGCAGCCCGCCGATCAGGGCGGCGGCCATATTGCCGACCCCCTGTCCAATCAGTTCGCGATTGGAATTGTGTTTCGTCTTGGTCATATTATCGGCGACCACCGAAGTGAGCAAAGAGTCGATAGCGCCCAAAGCAGCGAGGGTCAGGGCGAATTCCAGGATCAGCATGAGGTGGTCGGTGTCGGCAAAAACGCCGAAAAAATGGAGAAAAACGTCGGGCAGTCCGGCAGGAACACCGGACTCGGTAGTGTCATTGATCACCCGGACGGTATTGCCGGGGAGGAAGAAAAAGACGATGGCCGAGATGGCGACGAGGGCCGCCAGGGAGCCGGGCACGGCTTTGGTGATGCGGGGAAAGAGGTAGATGATGCCGATGGTAGCCAACGATACCAAAACGGCGTAGCCGTTGATCAGACCGGGAAGTTGGTCCAGGTTGGCGACAATCGCAAAAGAACCGCCTTGCGGGCTCTCGGCGCCGAAGAAGGGGAAGATCTGGCTGATGATGATGATGACGCCGATCCCGCTCATGAAGCCCGACACGACGGGGTAGGGGATGTATTTGATATAGCGGCCGACCCTCAGCACCCCCAGCAGCGCTTCCAGGAATCCCGCCAGGAAAAAGGTGGCGATAATGATCGGAAAGGCTTCATCCAGGCTGCCCGTGTAATTGATGGCGTCCATGATGATCACAGTCGAGACGACGGTCATCGGAGCGGTGGGGCCGCTGATCTGAGTCTTGGTGCCGCCCAGGATCGCAGCGACAATACCGATGGCGATGGCGCCGTACAGTCCGGCGATGGCGCCCAGCTCGGTTTGTTCACCGAACGCGAGCGCCAAAGGAAGCGCTACGATACCGGCGGTGAGGCCACCGAAGAAGTCGCCCTTGAGGTTGGAAAAGTCCAGTTTGAGGCTTCGCATGGTAGAGAGGTTGTGGATGGCAATAGAAAAAAGAGCACAGAGGCAGCAACTCTACAATATAAAAACAATAGAACAGCTATGTTCGAATAGAGGGCTATTCAAACAAAAAAAGGAAAGGTTAAAAGCTAACCTTTCCTGAAAAAGCCTCAGTCACCATGCGAATCAGCTTGTGTAAAACAAGCTGGAGGAAGTTCTTTATGTTTTGCGCCGCCAGGTTAGTTTTCCAGGCAGTCGTAAAAGTTCAGATGTCTTTTGTGATAGTAATACTTCATTTTATAGGAATAACACTCTTATTTGAGGAGGGTTCACGAAAAAAGGGAGAAAAAGAAAAAAATCAGGTAGGGATTTCCATGGATTCGGCCGGTGTGTTTTCCAGTTTTTTTCCGAGGTAGACGAGCAGGTAGCCCTCTCCGATGTCGAGTTGATCGAGGTTGGCGGGGATCACGTGCAGTTCCCCTTTGGGATCTTTGATGAGTACGGACGCATTTTTATTGGAGTCTGCCATTTGGCGGATCAGATTTTCGGCCTCTTCCCGCGATTGGATCGGGTATTCGAAGATGGAAGGAAAATCGCGGGCGATTTCATTGAGGTTGAGAAAATCGTCGGTGAAGCTGAAGATGTACTGCGTGGGCAGGCTCTCTTTTCCTTTCTTCATCTCTTCGGGCGTGATAAGGCGGAAGGAGCCGTTTTCGCCGAATATTTTTTCGTATTTCTTCACGGCGAACTCATTGACGTCCGAGCTGCTTGTCATGGCGATCATATACCCCATATCGAGCAGCTCGAACTGATCGACCAGGTCCTCACTGTAAATATTGGCCATGTAAGCTTCGAGGCCCATCTCCTTGGCTTTTTCAATGCTTCCCCGATTATTGTCGACGAGCACGACGTGGCGGTCGTTCTGCTGCAGGTATTTGGCCATGATGCGGGAGGCGATATTGGCGCCGATGATGAGGATGCCGTTGGAAGCCTCCATGATGACGTTGAGCAGCCGGGCGACGGGGCGGGCGGTAGCGGCGTTGAGCAAGACGGTGCCGAGGACGATCAGGAAGACCAGCGGCGTGAGCCATTCTGCTCCGGGAACGCCGTTGCGCGTTAGCGTGATCCCGAACAGGGAAGAGATGCCGGCGGCCACGATACCCCGGGGGCCCACCCACGATATGAACAGTTTTTCATTAAATTTCAGTTCGGCTCTGCCGGTGCTCAAAAAGACTCCCAGCGGGCGCAGCCCTACGGCGACGATGCCGAAAAGGGTGAGGGCCCGCCAGTCGTACAGCAGACGCAACTGTTCCATCTCGATATTGGCGGCCAGTAGGATGAATAAAATGGAAATAAGCAGGACGCTCAGCGATTCCTTGAACGACAAAATCTCTTTGATCCGCGACAATTCCAGGTTGCCGAGCACGGTGCCCATCACCACCACGGTGAGGAGGCCGGATTCGCGCGCCAGGATATCCGAAAAGACGAAGACCCCGAGCACAAAAGCCAGGGTAAACACATTGAGCAAAAAATGGGGGATCAGACCCTTCTCGATCAGCTGGTAGAGGCTGTAGGCGGCAATGGTGCCCAGCGCCAGCCCGATCAGCAGGACCTGGGCAAACTGGGTCAGCGCATGTGATGTAAAAGCAACGCCGCCATCCGCTGTGCGGATAAATTCGAAAACCAGGACGGCCACCAGGGCCCCGATGGGGTCGATGAGGATGCCTTCCCATTTCAGGATGGTCGAGATGTTGCGCTTGAGCGGAATGTTCTGGAGGATGGGGGCGATGACGGTCGGACCAGTAACGATGATCAGTCCGGAAAAGAGAAAGGAAATCGGCCAGCTCAATCCCATCAGGAAGTGTGCAGCCAGCCCGCCGCCGATGAAGGTGGTGATCGAGCCTACCGTGATCAGCCGGAGGATCGTCCGGCCCACTCCGGTGATCTCTCTTCGCTTCAGGGTCAGCCCCCCCTCGAAAAGGATGACCCCGATGGCCAGCGATACAAAATAAAAAAGGGATTCGCCGGGAAAAAGACCGGATTCGGTGTTTTCATTGTAGATCGGCTCGATCCATTTGCGGCCGTTCTCGGACCACAAGGTAGAAAGGGGACCGACGACGAGGCCGATCAGGATCAAGGGCAGAATGGCGGGAACTTTGATCCGCCAGGCCAGCCATTGAGCGAAGATGCCTAAAATGATAATACCTGCGAATTCTAGCATAAGTATGATTGAAAAACCTCCTAATAAAGCACATTTGGCTAAAGATAGTTCAATCCTTTCGCTCGCCCTTTCTGTTTTATTAAATATTGAAGCCTGTTCGCAAACTTTGAACCCGTTGTGGATGCGGCAGGTCGTATTGGTTTAACCCGCATTACTCATGGATTCCTCTATTGCGAAGCCAACCTGGCCGCCATTCTTGCGTTTGCTCGTTGGTCGATACTCACCGTACCAGGGGAAACGCCTGCGTGTCGCACGCCTGCGCGAACGCAAGCCTGTCAACCGTCGGGACGAAGAACCCATGAATAATCCGGGTTAATTTCAGTAATTTTGCCCGCGAAAATTCAGTAGTGCCAATGGAATACCTCACCGAAGTCAACCGGCGCCGCACGTTCGGCATCGTCAGCCACCCCGACGCCGGGAAGACCACCCTTACTGAAAAGTTGTTGCTGTTCGGCGGCGCCATCCAGGTGGCTGGCGCCGTAAAGTCCAACAAAGTAAAGCGCAGCGCTACTTCCGACTTTATGGAGATCGAACGTCAGCGGGGTATTTCGGTCGCCACCTCCGTGATGGCCTTTGAATACCGCAACCTGAAGATCAACATCCTGGATACCCCGGGTCACAAAGATTTCGCCGAAGACACTTACCGCACCCTGACGGCCGTGGATAGCGTTATCGTCGTGATCGACGTCGCTAAGGGCGTGGAGGAACAAACGGAAAAGCTGGTCGAAGTGTGCCGCATGCGCAAAACACCGGTAATCGTTTTTATCAACAAACTGGACCGCGAGGGCAAAGACGGGTTCGACCTGCTCGATGAAGTCGAAGAGAAGCTGGGGCTGAAAGTACGCCCCCTGAGCTGGCCCATCGGCATGGGCCAGCAGTTTAAAGGGGTTTACAGCCTCTACGAGAAAAAGCTCGTCCTGTTCCGGCCCCACGGCAAGCAGGAAGAGGAGTCGGAAAAAGTGGAAATAACCGACCTGGACGCCCCGGAGCTGGAACAATACGTCGGGGAAAAGCACGCTGAGGAATTGCGCGAGGAAGTAACGATGATCGAGGGCGTCTACCCGCATTTTGATCGCGAGCGCTATCTGCGCGGGGAACTGTCGCCGGTCTTCTTCGGCTCGGCGATCAACAATTTCGGCGTGCGGGAGCTTTTGGATTGTTTCGTCGATATTGCGCCCACTCCGCTGCCGCGTATCACCGAAGAACGGCAGGTAGCGCCCAACGAAGACAAATTTGCCGGCTTCGTATTCAAGATCCACGCCAATATGGATCCCAAACACCGCGACCGCATCGCTTTCCTCCGCGTATGTTCGGGGAAGTTCCAGCGCAATACCAACTATCTCCACGTCCGGCAGAACCGCAAGATGAAGTTTCCCAACCCCACTTCTTTTATGGCTGCAAAGAAGACGGTGGTCGACGAGGCATACCCCGGCGATGTCGTAGGGCTTTACGACTCGGGCAACTTCAAAATCGGCGACGCCGTAACCGAGGGGGAGGTGCTGCATTTCAAAGGCATTCCGAGTTTTTCGCCGGAACTGTTCCGCTACGTCATCAACGCCGATCCGATGAAGTACAAACAGTTGGATAAAGGACTGATCCAGCTGATGGACGAAGGCGTCGCCCAGCTTTTCACGAAAGAAGACAACGGCCGGAAAATCATCGGTACGGTGGGCGCCCTGCAGTTCGACGTGATCAAGTACCGCCTGGAGCACGAGTACGGGGCGCAGGTCAACTACGAGCCGCTGAACCTGTACAAAGCGTGCTGGGTGACCTGCGACGACGAAAAAGTACTGCGGGAATTTATCAGTCGCCGCAAGCGCGACCTGGCGCGCGACAAACACGACCGGCTGGTGTTCCTGGCTGAATCGGCCTGGATGTTAAAGATGGCGCAAGAGAACCATCCCGAGGTGAAGTTCCATTACACGGACGAATTCTGAGGTAAGATTGTGGCTTGATCCGGAACGACGGTCACTGCGCCGGCAAAGTGCGTGGGCCGCGCGTGCTGAAAATCCGGCGGGCAATCCTTATTTTGGGCCTGCTCAAAAAGCAGACCAACTTTGCGATGAAGATAGAACGCCTACCCATAACCATAGCCGCCGATCCCGCGCGGGTAGTACTCCGCTACCTCGACCTTCAACAACCCGAACATTTGCAGGCAGTACTGCACCGGTTCATTCAGCTGAGCCGTTCGGAAATCGAATCCCTGTGGCGGGAAGTCAACGGTTTTTTTGCTCCCCGCCATCGCAATTATCAGGAACAATTGTTGCGCATGGCGCGCCATCTGGAAATGCAGGCTGGGTGGCGGCTGCATTTCGACGAGGAAAAGCGCATGCTGCTCGGCGCCTTGGTCACCAAAGAGTACGCTCTGGAAGCCGCCGGCGTCTTCAACCCGTCCATCGTGCCCCATCCCGATCAGGAGGGCGCTCCGCCGGGTGTCTTGCGATTCATTCTGTCTTTGCGCGCAGTGGGGGAAGGGCATTATTCCTCGCTCACTTTCCGCGAAGGGCGCCTGGACGCCGCCGGCGAGATTATGCTGGAACCGTACGGCCGGCGCCGCACGACTGCCCGCCGCGACGGCCGTTCGCTCTCGCACGATTTCCTGCGATCCCGCCTTTTTTACTGGCAGAACTTTGATCCCGGCGTCATTAAGCTGTTGCCGGATCCTTTCGCGCTGGAAGACGTATTTGCTTTGGAAGACAGCCCTTTCCGGGAAGTAGTGTTGCAGATCATCGACAACAACTACAGCCTAATCTTTCCGGAAGAAGCGCCGCTGACCGAGCGGGTGATCCTTCCTCTGGCCGCTTCCGAAGCGCACGGCATGGAAGACGTACGGCTGGTGCGTGCGCATATCGACGGGATTCCCGCCTACCTGGGCGCCTATACCGCCTACGACGGCGTCCGGACGCAAACCAAATTGCTGGCGACGGATGATTTCCGGCAATTCAAGGTCCGGAGTTTTTACGGTCATGCGGCCAAGGCGAAAGGGATGGTGCTGTTTCCCCGCAAGATCCGGGGGCGCTACACCATGGTCGCCGGCGGCGGGAATAAAGGACTGCACGTGATGTACTCGGAAGACGTCCTCTTCTGGGAAACGAGTTACGCCTTGCCGGAATTGACCCTGCCCTGGGCGTTGCTCGGCCTGGGGGTTTGCGGAGCGCCCATCGAGACGGAAGCAGGCTGGTTGTTGCTCATCAACGGCATCGGGCCGATGTATCAACACAGCCTGGGCGTGGTGCTGCTCGACCGCGAACGGCCCGAAAAGCTGATCGCTTGCCTGCCGGAGCCGCTGCTCACCCTGCGAGACGGAGAGCGCGTGGGCTACGAGCCCAACCGGCTGTACAGCTGCGGCTGGATACTCCACCGGGGCAATCTGTTTATTCCTTATTCCATGGCCGACGTTTCCTGCAGCTTCGCCCGCATCGACCGGGACGAGCTGCTGGCGGCCTTGCTGGCGGAGCGCAACCAGCCAAAATGAACTTTTCCGGCGCCCTCGACGGGGCGGGGCGCGAATGACGGGCTTTTTTCGTAAATTAGATCAACTGAAAACAAGCAAACATGAGCGCGAAGCACCATTTTACCGGCCTCCTTGCCCTGGTCGTCCTGTTGTCCTCCTATTCCTGCGCCATCAATCCCGTGACGGGTAAGCGGCAGCTGATGCTGTTGTCCGAAGACCAGGAAATCGCTCTCGGCGCTTCTTCCGATCCTCAGATCGTTGCTTCTTACGGTTTGTACGAAGACGAAAAACTACAGGCTTTCATTGACGACAAAGGCCAGGAGATGGCGCGCATATCCCACCGGCCCGAGCTGAACTACGAATTCAAGATCCTGGATTCGCCGGTGGTGAACGCCTTCGCCGTTCCCGGCGGATACGTATATTTTACCCGGGGCATCATGGCCCACTTCAACAACGAAGCCGAATTCGCCGGCGTGCTCGGTCACGAGATCGGCCACATCACCGCCCGGCACTCCGCCCGGCAATACAGCAAACAGGTGCTGGCGACTCTGGGCCTGGCCGTCGGTATGATGGTGTCGGAAGATTTCCGGCAGTTCGCCGGCATGGCCGAAGCGGGCGTGAGCCTGCTTTTCCTGAAGTTCGGTCGCGACAACGAAAGCGAATCCGACCGGCTCGGTGTGGAATACTCCACTACGGTCGGGTACGACGCCCATGAAATGGCGGATTTTTTCAAAACGCTGGGGCGCCTTTCCGCCCGGTCGGGGGCTTCCATTCCGACTTTCCTCTCGACCCATCCCGATCCGGCCGATCGCTACCAAAAGGTCCAAAAGCAGGCCGACAAATGGCAGAATAAAGTGCGCCGCGGCGACTTTGCGGTCAACCAGGAATCCTACCTGAACCTCATCGACGGACTGGTATACGGCGACGACCCCCGCCAGGGGTACGTAGAGAACAATCGCTTCTACCATCCCGAACTGCGGTTTCAGTTCCCGACGCCTCGCGATTGGCAGATCGTCAATACGCCGGCGCAGGTGCAGATGGCGCCCGAAAGCGGCGAGGCCCTTATTCAACTGACCCTAGGGCAGGGCAGTTCGCCGGAAGCCGCCGCCCGCCAGATGCTGGAGCAATACCAGCTGACGGAACTGGAGTCCTCGCGCGAACAGGTCAACAGGCTCAGCGCTTTGCGGATCGTATTCGAACAGCGGCAGGAAGGAACCGACGGCCAGGGAAGAACCGTAACGCAGACCAACTTCCGCGGCCTGGCTTACCTGATCGAATACGACAACCTGATCTACCAGTTCCTGGGGGTCGCCAAACCGGAACGGTATAACGCGTATACTGCTGCTTTTTCCAGAACCATGACGGAGTTTGAACCGCTGAACGATCCCGGCAAGCTGAATGTCAAACCGGAGCGTATTCGCATCAGGAAGATCGGGCGGCCCACGACGCTGCGCAACGCCCTTCGTTCTTTCGGTGTTCCGGAGAACCGAATGGAAGAAATGGCCGTACTCAACGGCAAGGAACTCGATGACCGGGTGGAAGGCCGATCGATGATCAAAGTGGTGGAAAAAGAGGAATAACCCAAATCAAATTCGTGGAATCAGCAAGCAGCGAAGACCAGCAAAAAGCGACCACAACCTTTCCCGACGAATTCCGGACCCGGTTCGCGCCCACTCCCAGCGGGCGGCTGCACCGCGGCAACGGGCTTTCTTTTTTGGTGACCTGGTGCCTCGCCCGGGCGGCCGGCGGCAGGATTGTCCTGCGGATCGACGATCTGGACAAGCAGCGGCGGCGCCGGGAATACCTGGAAGATATTTTCTACACACTGGACTGGCTGGGCCTCGACTACGACGAAGGACCGGCCGGCGTCGAGGATTTTCTAAAGCACTATTCCCAACACCACCGGCTGGATCGCTACCAGGAGGCATTGGAAATGCTGCGGCAAAAGGGCGGGCTTTTCGCCTGTACCTGCACCCGCTCCCAGATCAGGCGGCGTTCGACCACGGGCCTCTACCCGGGTATCTGCCGGGAGCGGCGCCTGCCTTTTGAAGCGGAACGGACGGCGTGGCGTATTCGGGTATCGGAAGAAACTCAGGTGGCCTTCCGCGAGTGGCGGCGTTCGGACCCCGTGATCATCCGGCTGGCGGAGTTTATGGGGGATTTTGTCGTCCGGCAGAAAAATCGAATGCCGGCCTACCAGATCGCTTCGTTGATCGATGACCTGGATTACCACATCAACTTTGTGGTCCGCGGTCAGGACCTGATGATCTCTTCGGCCGCGCAAACCCACCTCGCCCAGCGGCTCGGCGCTGCGTCTTTCTCCGGGGTCACCTTCTGGCACCACCCCCTGCTGCTGGACCCTTCCGGAGAAAAGCTCTCCAAGTCGGAAGGCGCAGAGGCGCTGTCTTCCTGGCGGGAAGCCGGCCGCGACAGCCGGTCGCTCTGGCGTACCGCGGCCGCCTGGCTGGGTTTGCCGGCCGACACCGGCGCCGATCCGGAGGGGCTGGCGGCGGCCTGCCGGGAACGGTATTTTCGGTAGGGCGGACGTTAAGCTACCGCTTCACCAGCGGCTTGGTCAGCGTCTGGTTCCCGGCGGTGATCTTTACCCAATACATACCGGGCGGCAGCGCGCCGGTAGCAAAAGAGGTGCGGCGTTCCGCATGGCCGAAGTCCCGCAGCGCTTGTTCGCCGATGACCTTTCCGGCCACGTCAAACAATTGAAGCCGCACCGGGCCGTGGAACCCTTCCAGCAGCACCTGTACGTCCCCGCCGGCGGGGTTGGGGTACAAAACGGCCCTCCCCGCAGCGGCCAGGTCGTTTGCAGACACGGTAGCCTGGTTGCGGATGAAAAAGTCGAGGTTGGTGTGTATGAAGCCGTTTTCCAGGGGGCCGGGCGCGCCGGTTCCTTTGCGGCTGCCGTCGGCGTTGCGGAAGACTGCGGCCAGCCAGTAGGCGACATCGCCGTCGCTCAGTTCGTAGTAATCCCGGGGCGTCAGGGTGATCTGCCAGCGATCCGGCTCGCCCGGCACGGGGCTCATTTGTCCGACGCCGTTATCCTGCCCCCAGTCGCCGACCGTAAACTGCCAGGCGGTGCTTTGCGGCGTCTGGGTATCGGTGAGGTCGACGCTGCTGTGCAGGTACACTTTATCGGCGCCCACCAGTTCGCGATTGCCTCTCCGGGCATTAAAGGTTATGGTGATCTCGTCGTCGATATCGAAGGCCGGCGGGTCGACGGTGACGAAGGGCCGGTCCGACTCGACATCGAAGTGGATGACGCTATTGCGGAAACCGAGGCCCTGGTCGGTATTGTCGGTGTTGCGGAAGAACATGCCCAGGCGGAAGGGTTCCTCTGCTTCCTCCAGGCCGTAATAATCTTTGGGCAGGAGGGTGATCTCCCAGACGTCTTCGCTGACTTCCGTCATCAGGCCCAGGCCGTCGTCACTGAGCGTGCCTACCACATTTTCCCAATCCGTCCCGCTCGGGTCATTGAAGATAAGGCCGGAGTGGAAATACACTTTCCCGGCGCCGACCAGCCCGTCGGTATTTCCGGGCCAGGCTTTGGTGGCGTCAAAAGTAACGGTGATCTCGTCGTTTTTGGTAAACGGATAGGGCGTAATGGTGACGGGGTTGTCGTACACCTCCACCACGCCGGGCAGGCCGTCGGAGAAGCTTTCGGTGGTGTAGATGCGCCATTCGCCGGCTTTCAGTTCGATCGGCGCGTCGGGGTCGGTGACGTTGATGCTTTCTCCCGAAAAATAGTCGTACCAGGTCCCCGTCTGGGTAAAAGCCGGCTCGATGGCCGCTGTTTCCAGTCCGAAGTTCCCGATCAGCACCAGATCCGTATCCGTCATATCGTAGCTCAGGCGGCGGGTCGGGCCGAAGAGTCGGTGGTCGGTATCGGCGGCGCTCATATTGGCCGGTCCGATCTGGCGGCGCAGGTCGAGGATGCCCCGGTAGGCGTCGTAGATGTACTGCCGCAGCGAATCTTCGTAATATTCCAGGCTTCCCGGTCCCCAGGGCAGCGGTTTGTTGCCGACCCGGCCGTTGAAGTTGATATCGATATCGTAGCCCAGTTCATCGAACTGCCACATCATTTTGGGTCCGGGGAACAGGAAGCAGAAGGCGGCCGCCATTTTCACCCGCTCGTACATCACCAGCGGATCTCTGATGTTGTAGCCGCCGTTGGCCAAGCCTTCGCCGAGGGCGTGCCAGGCGATGCGCTGTTCGTCGTGGCTGTTGAAGTAGGAGACGTGGGTCAGGACGTCCATATTGTTGAAGCTGCCGGAATTCGCGCCGATGACGGCGGGCACGTAATCGTAGCTGCGGTTGCGCCACATTTTCATCCCGTATTCGGCGAGGACCTGTTCTTCGTTGGCCGGCCCCCAGTGTTCCAGAATGACGTAGGCTTCGGGATCGACCGCCCAGATCTGATCGGCCATGCGTTCGAGGATATCGATGCGCGACTGGTCGAAGCCGTCGATGTTGTTGCCGGGCGCGTAGTTGGTGAACCCTTTGGTGAAGTCGAACCGGTAGCCGTCGACGTGGTATTCCGTGATCCAGTAGGCGTTCACCCGGTCGAGGAACGCCTGAGTATAGGGGGATTCGTGGTTCCAGTCGTATCCCCAGACGTACGGGCCGACGTACTCCTGGTTGAACCAGGGGTTGTCGGCGGCGGGTTGGCTGCCTTCGAAATAGAGCTGCACCATGGGGTTTTGGCTGTAGGCGTGGTTCATCACCATGTCCATGATGACGGCCAGTCCCATCTGGTGGGCGGTTTCGATCAGGCTTTTCAGTTCTTCTTCCGGGCCGTAGTACTTATCGGGGGCGAAGTAGTAAGAAGGGTTGTAGCCCCACGACTCGTTGCCTTCGAATTCATTAAAGGGCATCAGCTCGATGGCGTCCACGCCCAGCCGTTTGATGTAGGCGAGGGTATCCCTGAGGTCGGCGTAGGAGTGGGAAGCGAGGAAGTCGCGCACCAGCAATTCGTAGATCACGAGATGGTCGAGGTCCGGACGTTCCCAGCTCTCTTCGGAGGGGGCCCAGTTGTAGGGCGCCTGGGCGGTCTGCAAGACGGTGGCGATGCCGTTCTCCGTCCGGTCGTAGTCCGGCAGGTCAGGGTAGGTTGCGGCGGGAATGCTGCCGTCGTTCCAGGGGTCTGCTACCTGGTTGGCGTAGGGGTCGCCGATCTTGACCTCGCCGTCCACCCAATACTGGAAGACGTATTCGGTTGCCGGTGTGAGGCCGGTCACTTCCAGCCAGAAAAATTCGCCGTCGGGGGTTTGTTTCATCTGGAACGCATCCAGGGCGTTCCAGCCGGTGAAATCGCCGACCACGTAGGCGAAGTTTTTGCCCGGCGCTTCGAGCACCAGCGTTGCTTTGGTGTCGTCTTCCGGATGGTAGTTGATGCCCGCCTGCAGTCCGGCGGGCAGCTCCGCCGTTTCGGTGGGCGAAACCATTACGATGTGGTGTTCTTTTTCGGTTTCCACCGTTTCGCCGTTGATGGTGGCGGTAAACCGGACCCGGATGGCGCCGGTTGCGGCGGGCAGGTATTCGAATTCGATGTAGTTGCCCGAGTCGACAGCGGCCTGTTCTTCATAGCCGTCGCCTTCGTCGATCCACAACTTCATGGAAGTGACCGCGCTGGAAGCGTAGGCGGAAAAGGTGACGGGCTCGCCGGCCTCCACAAAGCTCTCATTTCCCAACGGGGAAGCGATGCTGATGAAGTTGCTGACGTTGAGGTCTACATAGATATCGAGGTTGGAGGTCACTTCGCCCCAGCCGTAATCGCCCGGCGCGATGGTGCCTTTGGTGTTGCCGTCGGGGCTGCGAAAGACCAGTGAAAGGCGGAAAATATTTTCCCCGATGGGAACGCCGAAATATTCGCGAATAGAAGGCGTGAATGCGAGCTGCCATTTATCGGGTTCTCCCGGCACGGGGCTCATGGCGCCCACGCCGTCGTCCTGGCCCCAGTTGCCGATGACATACTGCCAGGCCGTTCCGTCCGGTCCGTCGATGACTACGCCGTGGTGGGCGTACACCTGTTCGGCGCCGGCGAGTTCGCCGTTGCCTTCGGCGGCGTTGAAGATGAGGGCGGCGCTGTCTTCCGGTCCGGCGCCTACGGGTTGCAGCGAAACGATCTGCGCCGGCGCCAAATAGAAAATAAAGTTGAGGATCAGTAGTAAGGCTAGTCTTTGCATGTCGGACTTGTTTTTTGGGAAAATAAAAAAAAATAGTAATTAATATGATCAGGCAGGCAGAGAAAAAAAGAACGAGCTCCCTTCACCGGGCCGACTTTCCAGCCAGATCTCGCCGCCGTGGCGCTGGACGATTTTTTTGCAGATAGCCAGCCCCATTCCCGAGCCGGGGTAATTCATCCGGTTGTTCAGGCGCTTGAATATTTCGAATACCTGTTCCTGGAATTCCGGTGCTCGATGCCGGTGGCGCCGGCTGCTCTCGGGCTTGTCGACTACGTCTTACTTTGCATCTTTAGCGTTGATCTCTGCCCGTACCTGTTTTAGGTTTTGTTTAAGATACTGTGCATTCCGAATGATGCCGATGATCAAGATCGCCGGAATGAAAATATAGGTAAAACCAATGCCGTTTTTCGCAACGCCGAAAACGATGACGCCAATTAAAAATCCGATAATTACCGCAGAAGTGATTTCCTTCCGTTTGATCTTTTTTTCTTCTCTCCGTAACTCGTCAAGCGCCCATTGGGAGTAATCCTTATTGTCCGACATATTTAAAATGCAAAGTTTTGTTCCATGCCTCCGATAGGTACGCCCATGCCGGGCGCACTCCAGCATAAATATACCGAATATCTCTAGAGGGTGAAAGTTCCTTACCGGCGAGTTGCTGATCCGGGTTATTGTGCGGGTCAGGTAGTGACGCAGAACGGCAAAAAACCGTACCAACGAGCAGAGATTGTACCGGATCCGGAAAGAAAGGGACCGTTTATCTTTTGTCGTTATTTGAGCAATCAGGCACTATTACCGGTTTTGCCAGAACCAACAGAACTTATGCCCGTTAACCGAACACTGGACTCAGTGATCTGAGATGAATTTTTGAAATACATTCGGTAAACGCTTAACACACCCTAAGATGAAAAACTTCTACCTACTCTTGGCAGTGCTATTCTCCTTCACCCTAGCTGCACAGAACACCTATACGGCTCCCGAGCTCGGAGATCTGGTGATCAACGACTGCAACGGCATACTTTACGATGCAGGAGGGCCCGACGGGCCTTACACCGAAAACAACGAAGCCTTTATCACCATCAACGGGACCTCAGGGGACGCCCTCGCGCTCACCTTCACGGAATTTGAAGTGGAGAACCATTTCGATGACCTGACCATTTACGACGGATCGACTACCGACAGCCCTGTCCTTGGCGTATTTTCCGGAATTAACCTTCCCAATAACGGCGCCCCGATCTTGCTTTCGGACAACAGTTGCCTGCTGGTCTTCAGCAGCGATTTTACCATTAACGGCGAGGGGTTTGCTGTAAGTTTCGATTGCATCGACTTTACGGAGCCCCCCGTGGCTGCAGCCGCCTTTCCCGGACTGAGCTGTACGGGCGTCGTGGCCTTCGCCGATGCGTCTACTTTTTTCCCGACCAGTTGGACCTGGGACTTTGGCGACGGCAACACCTCTGCGGAACAAAATCCGATCCACACTTACGCTCAACCCGGTATCTATGACGTGCAATTGGAGGTCTGCAACGATAACGGTTGCGACACCCTGTTTGCCACTGAAGCCATTACCTACGATCCCGCGAGTATCGTTTGCACCAATGGTATTTCGATGCCCTTTCAAGGAATAGATACCACAACTCTCTGTAGCGGTATCTTATACGATAGCGGCGGCATCGACGGAGACTATGCCGGGGGGAGTTACGGTCAGTTCCTCATCGCTCCACCCGGCGCCACCAGTATCACGCTTACTTTCACCGCTTTTGACTTGGTGAGTAGCGACTTCCTGGGGCTGTATACGGCAAATGGCGATATCTTCAACCCACTGGCCGGCTATAGCGGCAACAACCTGCCCAATAACGGGCAACCCATCACGTTCGACGAACCGTCATTGTTGGTGCTATTCTATTCCGGTCATGAAAGTTCTTTTCCCGGATTTGAAATGATCTGGGAGGCCAACGGCAGTGTGAACCCGCCCAGCGCTTCCTTTACCGCAGACGCCACTACTGTCCCCTTCGGAACGGCTATTCAGTTTACCGACACCAGCATGGAGAACCCCGGCGGCTGGACCTGGGATTTCGGAGACGGCGTCACCTCCAATGAGCAGCATCCCAGCCACGTCTACGCCCAGGCCGGTACTTACGAGGTAACTTTGACCGTAACCAATTGTAACGGTTCTGACACCAGTGCTCCGCTCACCATCACAGTGCAGGCGCCTCCGGCCATTAGCTATGATCCCGATAGCTTCGTCGTAGAACTGGATGCCGGAACCAGCGCCACCGAAGTGCTCAACCTCTGTAACATTGGTCAGGGGGACTTGGTCGCTGCGCTTAGCGTTCAGGATGAAGTGAATCAAACGGGTTACCTTCTGGACTTCACCACGACAGCAGAGGGGGAAGGGTTTGGCTGGCAGATCTTTGATGAAACCTTTGAAGTGATCGCTGAAAACGGTCAGACCTATGCCGCCAATTCCACTTACAGCGAAACCGTCAGCGGACTGGAATCCGGTAGCGTCTACTATTTCTGGGTCACCGGCGTACCGGAAGGCGTGGCCGTCTTCGAAGAGCTGACCCTGACGGACCTGGGAACGGGAACCGTCTTGTTTTCCGGCTTTTTTGAGTTTGTTCCCAATCAATTGTACATCCTGCCGCCGCCTTCTACCGGGCCCGGTGGCGGACCGGAGTGGCTATCACTCGGGGAAAACAGCAATCCGCTCGCAGCGTCAGCTTGTGAAGATGTGGTGGTCACCTTCGATGCTACGGAACTGGTAGAAGGCGTCTACGAAGGTTCGATCATCATTACCGGCAATGATCCCGATAACCCTTCAATTACCATCCCGGTCACCTTAATCGTCAGTGGCGTTCCGGCTCTGAGTATTTCTACCAATGACCTCGACTTTGGAGAAGTACAGGTGGGGGCTACCGCTACCCTGAGCTTTACCCTGGAAAACACGGGTACGGCGGCAGTAGCAGTAAGTGGGCTGGAATCCGGCGTTGCCGAATTCAGCGTACAGAGCGCCGATGACCTCGTGCTGGCGCCTTATGAGACGCAGGACGTCAGCGTTTCCTTTGCGCCGGGCGATATTGCGGCTTTTACTGAAACCTTGACCCTGGTGAATAATGCAGGTGATGATCTCCTGGTCAACCTCACGGGTACCGGTATTGCCGCCCCCAGCCTGACGGTCAATCCGACCGAGTTTATCGTTGAACTCGTCGAAGGTCAGGATACGACCCTCACCGTAGACGTTGGCAATGTGGGGGAAGCACAGCTGGATTTTACGGTCAATACGGTCTCTAACGGCGCCGGTTTCATCTTCAACTTCACGACCGATACCTGGGGGCCCGAGTTTTCCTGGAATCTGCTCAACAGCAGCAATGAAGTCGTGCAGAGTTCGGAAGGGATCACTTACCAATCGAATACCACCTACAGTGTCGAGCTCTTCGGATTATCGCAGAACGAGACCTACACGCTGCAGTTGTTGGACAGCTGGGGGGACGGCGCTCTGCCCAGCTACAGCGTAGTAGACGCATTGTCCGGTCAGGTGATAGCGGAAGGCGCCTTTGTCGGCAATGTATCCGAAGACCTGATCGCTCTCGGTGCGCCCGCAACGGAATTCGCCGGCATCTCGCCCACGAGCGGGACGGTGGCCGTCGACGCCGATACGCAACTGCTGATCGACCTGGACGCCACCGGCCTGAATACCGGTGTTTACAACCTGGTTTATGAATTAAATACCAATGATCCGCTGCAGCCACAGACGACCATCAATGTGACGCTCTTCGTGATTGCCCCGGTGACGGCCGGGGTAGACGCGCCCAGCTTTGTGTGTGGCGCGCTCCCCGTTCAGTTTGCCGACGCCAGCACCAATGTGCCGACCAGCTGGAATTGGGATTTCGGCGACGGCGCTACTTCCACCGAGCAGAACCCGGTGCACACCTACACCGAGAGCGGCATCTACACCATCACTCTGGAAGCTTGTAATGAACTAGGCTGTGATGTGATCAGCCTGACCGACTTCATTGAAGTGGACCTCGACTGCTATTCCCAAAACATACCCCAGCACGGCAATGAAGTGGTCACCGTGTGCTCCGGTAACCTCTACGACTCGGGCGGCCCCGATGCACCTTATCTCGAAGGCAGCTTCGGCAGCATTACCATTGCGCCTCCCGGCGCCACTTCGGTGACTATCACCTTTAGCGAATTCAACTTTGAGGAGCACGCGGATTTTCTATACGTGTACGATGGGCAGCCGGGTACGGGAACCTTGCTGGGGACGTTCACCGGGAATGAGCTGGAAGGACAAACCCTGACAGCTACCAGCGGGGTGCTGACGATCCAGGAGTTCACCGATCATTTTATTAACCTAAGCGGTTTTTCTGCGACCTTTAACTGCGAGGCTACCCCACCCGCCGAACCGACGCCCCGGTTTTCCATTGTGGAGAACGAGCTCTGCGCCAACGAGCCGGCAGTGTTTACCGACGGGAGTCTGGATTTTCCTACCTCCTGGTTTTGGGAGTTCGGCGACGGCGGTACGTCTACTGAACAAAACCCCATCTACTTTTACAGTGAAAGCGGCACCTATATGGTGACCCTCACTGCCTGCAATGCCCTCGGTTGCAATACCGTGGTTCAGAACATTACCATAGTGATCGACCAAGACTGTGTTATCGAAAATATGCCGGTGAACGGTCAGCAGGTCATCACCGGTTGTTTTGGAAGCCTGTACGATTCCGGAGGAGCGGATGGCAATTATGTGGACGATAATACCGGCGTGACGACCATTTACAGTACGGGCGGACCGATTACCCTGGAGTTTGTATCCTTCAGTTTTGAAGAAGGCTTCGACGGAGTAGCTGTTTTTGACGGGGCGAGTACAGAAGATCCGCTGCTGGGTTTCTTTACCGGTACGGACTTGCCCGAGGCGATTACTTCGACCGGCCCGGTGATCACCATTGTAGAGAATACCGACTTTATGATCAACGATAGCGGTTTCCAGATCGACTACAGTTGCCAGGGAGGCTCCCTTAATTTTGCCGGCGCGCAGATCACGGTCGACAACGAAGAAATGTGTGACGGTATCCGCTCGTTCGGGGTCAATACCAATGCCGATGTAGCGAGCTGGAGCTGGGATTTCGGTGACGGCCATACTTCTACGGAGGCCAGTCCTGAGCATACCTTCCCGCATAACGGCATTTACAATATCGCAGTGACGATCTGTAATGCCGAAGGTTGTGAGACCATCGAGACGACGATCTACTCCAACAAGCTAATACCGGAAATAACGGCGCCGGATATGGTAGCCCCGGGCCAGGAAGTGCAACTACACGGACTTACCCCCGAAGCGACCCACTGGTACTGGGATTTTGGCAATGGGGAAACCGCCGATCACGCTACGCCGGTAACGACCTACTCAGAAGCGGGGTGGTACGATATTCATGTGCACCTGATCAATATGGATGTACATGAGACGTGTGACGCCGACCACACCCACTCGATTTTTGTAGATGCCAATCTGACGAGCACCGCCGCCGCAGAACGTTCGGATTTCACGGTCTTTCCGAATCCAACTAAGGACCAGCTCAATCTACGGGGTTGGGAAAGTTTGGGTGAAGATTGCGAAATCCGCCTCCGCTCCATGGTCGGGCAAGTTGTCTGGACGGCGCCTTTAGTTCCGAGTATCTCATTGGCTGATCTGCCTGCCGGGGTCTACCTGCTGGAAATTGTCGAAGGGCAGCAGCTGGTAAGTCGTACGAGAGTGGTAAAGGAGTAAATTGCATCGACCATCTACCCGGGTTATTCATGGAGTCGCAACAGATTCATCCATGAATGATCCGGGTTACGAGCATGTTTGGAGCTTGCTTCTATTGAAAATCAACAGGTTAGGAACCTATCGTCAAGATAAAATGCTCATTTACCCCGGTAAACGCACATTTTATCTTTTAGTTAAGCTGTTGATTTTCATAACGAACCCGCCCCAAACATGCTCTAATTCCATCTCCTGTATTCAGTAGGACTCATACCTGTTTTTTTCTTGAAAAGATTACTAAAGTAATGGGGATATTCAAACCCTAAATAATGGGCAATTTCCTTGATAGAATCATCCGTTCCCAGTAAACGATCCTTAGCAATTTCCAACAGATGGTAGTGAATATGGTCTTGCGTACTTTTACCGGTTTCCTTGCGAAGCAAATCGCTCAAATAGTTGGGAGATAAGTTTACGTATTGCGCACATTGCAATACTGTTGGGAGGCCTTCCTGCTTTAACCTACTTGAAGTAAAATAATCAGAAAGGTAATCATTGATCGCATCTATTACTGCCTTATTGTACTTTTCCCTGGTCACAAACTGCCGGTCGTAGTAGCGGATACAGTGATTCAGCAACAATTCGATACCTGAAATAAGCACATTTTTAGTATGCTTATCGATCGGGCGATTAATTTCATTTTTAATGGAATCAACGATAATACTGAGGCTTTGTTTTTCGTCTTCTGATAAGTGCAGGGCCTCATTAGAATCGTATTTCCAAAAGGTATATTCGCTTATTTTTGAGAACAGAGGGGTTCCGTGGATTAGATCAGGATGAAAAAAGAGCCCCCAATTGTAAGTGCATTTATCGAAATGTAGGTTTTCCAAGGTTCCAATCTGATCAGGCGCCGAGAAAAACAGACTGCCTTCCTGGAAATCCAGGCGGTTTCTCCCATATATTAAACTCCCTTTTTCCAGCTGCTTAAGGGTGATACCAAATAAAGCCGAAGACACTTTTACATTGTCAACGGATGCTACGGCTCTTTGATCGAGGTTTGACAAATCTACTACGCTAACCAATGGATGCTTAGGAGGGGGTTCCTTCATAGCATCATGGAGCATACTTATACTTTCAATTCTGAAGACATTTTCCATCCTCGCTTAGGTTTACTCCAAAGTGAAAAATGCCTGGCAAGATCAGAGCTTGTTTGGAGGTAGTGCTTTTGAAGCGAAAAACTCAGATCTTGGGTTCTCCCGAAGGGATTTTTCCGGCTCATAGCAGCGCTACGGGTCGGAAA
>CAYQQU010000003.1:0-15905 GCA_964419545.1 uncultured Saprospiraceae bacterium
AGGTTCCAAAAGCTGGGTTTTGCAGCCAAAATGACTACCTCCAAACAAGCTCTAAAACTTCCAGCCCCGCTTTTCCATCTCCACGTGTTTCACCTGCACCTTCAGGCCGTACTTCTCTTTGAGGTGGCGCGCCAGGGCGTCGGCGGCGAAAACCGACCGGTGCTGGCCGCCGGTACAGCCGAAGTTGACTTGCAAGTCGGTGAAGCTGCGTTCCAGGTAGTTCTCCACGGCTCCGTCTACGATGTGAAAGACGTTGTTGAGAAAGCGGTCCATCTCGCTATGATGCCGCAGGAAGTTGATGACCGGCTCGTCGCGCCCCGTCAGCTTTTCGTAAGGTTCGTAGCGGCCGGGATTGTGAATGAAGCGGCAGTCGAAAACGAAGCCGCCGCCGTTGCCGGACGGGTCGGCCGGAATGCCGCTTAGTTTGTAGGAAAAGCTGTGGATCGTGACCGTGAGCAGGCTGTCGGCGGCTTTGATCTTGTCGAAAGGCTCGTATTGTTTGCCGTCGATAACGCCCCGCAGAGCGCTTTCCAGTTCGGGCATGGGCGTCGGCGGCTTGGCGTGGTCGAGCAACCACTTGACGTTGCGCAGCGCAAAAGGGATACTCTGCAGAAAGTGTTCCTTGCGTTCGTAGAGCCCGCGAAAGCCGTAAGCGCCCAGTACCTGGATCTGCCGGATGAGGACGTAGCCGTAGTAATACTGGATAAAGACCTCCCGGTCGAGCGGCAGCAATTGCTGTGCCTGGTCGAGGTAGTGGTCGAGCAGTTCCCGGCGGATGTCCTCGGGAATATTGGCTTTGGCCTGATAGAGGAGGCTGGCCAGGTCGTACTGCAGGGCGCCCCGCCGGCCGCCCTGGTAGTCGATAAAATAGGGCTCTCCTTTTTTGATCATGATGTTGCGGGTCTGAAAATCGCGGACCATGAAATGGCTGGTGTCCGTCTGCAGCAGATAGTCGGCCAGCCGGTTGAAATCGTCTTCCAGCGCCTGTTCGTCAAAGGGCTGCCCGGTAATTTTCAGGAAATAGTACTTGAAGTAGTGGCAGTCCCACAACATGGATTGTTTGTCGAAGGTTTCCCGTGGATGGCAAAGGGAGTAATCGAGCCCCCGCCCGCCTTCCACCTGCAGGCGCACGAGCTGTTCGACCACTTTTTTGTAGATCCGCACGAGATAGTCGGGAAAGTACTCCCCTTTTTGCAGCAAGTAGCTGTACAGGGTCGTCGATCCCAGGTCTTCCTGCAGGTAGAGGCGCCGGTCGGTATGTTCGGCGTAGATCTCCGGCACGGGCAGGCCTTTGGATAAAAAGTGGCGGGAGAAAGCGATGAACGCTTTGTTTTCCTGCTCGTCGGGATTGTAGGCGCCGATGGCGGAACGCGATTTGCTTTGCAGGCGATAATAGACGCGCTCCGAGCCGGAGGGCGCGAGGGGCAGCACCAGTTCGGGCTTTTCCCCCGCCCAGGCTTCGTAGAGTTCGGCGAGTTGGTATTCGAGTTGGATGGTAGGCATGGTTGCCGGCGGTGCTTTTTGCGGCAAAGATAAGAGAAAGAACCCGGTTAGGTCTGACTGAGTTCCGCTCCGGTATTGATCGTTTTCCAGAGGAGGTCTTTCAGCTCGACGATGCCTTCCGTAGTGACGGAAGAGATGAACAGGTGGGGAACGTCGGCGGGGATTTCGGGTTGCAGCAGCTCCCGGAGCTCGGCGTCGGCGAGGTCGCATTTGGTGACGGCCAGCACGCGCGGCTTGTCGAGTAGTTCGGGGTTGAACATCTCCAGTTCGTGGAGTAAGATCTCGTATTCCCGGCCGATGTTGTCTGCGTCGCAGGGCACCATAAAGAGGAGGGTGGCGTTGCGTTCGATATGGCGCAGGAAGCGGTGCCCCAGCCCTTTGCCCTGGTGGGCGTTTTCGATGATGCCCGGAATATCGGCCATCACGAACGAGCGGGTATCGCGATAGCTGACGATGCCCAGGTTGGGCGTCAGCGTGGTGAACGGATAGTTGGCGATCTTCGGCTTGGCGGCCGTCATCACCGAGAGGAGGGTCGATTTGCCGGCGTTGGGAAAACCGACGAGCCCTACGTCGGCGAGTACTTTCAGCTCCAGGATTTTCCAGACCTCCCGGCCGTCTTCTCCCGGCTGGGCGAACCGCGGGGACTGGTGGGTAGCCGATTTAAAAAAAGCATTGCCTTTGCCGCCGCGGCCCCCTTCCAGCAGGATGCGTTCTTCTCCGTGTTCGGTGATCTCGAAGTCGACCTTTCCGGTTTCGGCGTCTTTGGCGATGGTGCCCAGGGGAACGTCGAGCACCACGTCTGTTCCGTCGGCGCCCGTGCAGTTGTTCTTGCCGCCGTTGACGCCTTTACCGGCGATCACGTGTTTGCGGTACTTGAGGCGCAGCAGGGTCCAGTCGTTGCGGTTGCCGCGCAGGATGATGTGCCCGCCCCGGCCGCCGTCGCCGCCGTCCGGCCCACCTTTGGGGGTATACGGTCCGCGGTAGAAATGCACCGCACCCGCGCCGCCCGCTCCCGACCGGCAGCATATTTTTACGTAGTCCACAAAGTTCTGATCTGCCATGGTGCGTTCGGTTTTGCATCCCGGCCAGACTTAGATCCGCTCTGCAGGATGCGTTATCCATAGAGAGAACTCCCCGGGAGCGGGTGCGGTTCAATCGGGCTGCGGCAGGGCGGGAACTTACACCAGCGGATCGATCACCTGGCAGAGTCGATCGAAGATCTCATCGATGCTGCCGACGCCGTTGATCCTGGTGCTTTTGTTCTTGGCCGCGTAGAAGTCGAAGACCGGGGTCGTTTCATTTTTGTAGACGTCGATCCGGTTTTGGATGATCTCCTGATCGAGGTCATCGGCCCGACCGGAAGTCTTGCCCCGTTCCAGGATGCGTTTGATGATTTCGGGATCGGGGACGTCGAGCATGATCAGCTGATCGACTGCTTCGTCTTTTTCCGCCAGCAGGGCATCGAGCGCTTCACACTGGGGGATGGTGCGGGGGAAACCGTCGAAAATATAGCCGTTTACGTCGGCGTTGGCCTCCACTTTGTTGCGCAGCATGCCTACCGTCACTTCGTCCGGCACCAGTTCTCCTTTATCGATGTAGCTTTTGGCTTCGACGCCCAGGGGCGTTTTGTTGCCGATTTCATATCGGAAGAGGTCTCCGGTGGAGATGTGTAACAATTGGTATTTTTCAACGAGTTTGGCGGCTTGGGTGCCTTTGCCCGACCCGGGAGGGCCAAAGAGAATCAGATTAATCATAGCTTGTGCGGTTTAGCCCGGAGCGCTTTCGCCGCGTAGCGAAAAAACTCCGTTTATTGCCCGGAATTGGTCCCGGAAAAGTAAGGGGCAAAATACAAAAATTGGGTTAAGTAGGTAAATAATAGAACTGGGATAAACGCTACGGTTAAGCGGCAGAGCTTCAGTTCATCAGTGCTGCCGTTCATCCGTTCCCTTCCCAAAATGACAGTTGCACGCCATTTTTATCCTGGCCTGACGGCTATGGCGTCATCACAAAAGGCGCCCTCTCCTGGCCCTGCCGGGTCATCTCGTCAGGATATCGCGTGCGGAGGAAAGTTTAGGCGCCCAGTAGCTGGAGTCGGTTACATTGTCGATCACCACTCCGCGCGAAGTGCTATGGATCACCTGCAGGCCGTCGCGGTCGTTGGAAACGACCATCGCGACGTGGAAGACGCGGCCTCCCGGCGAGCGCTTGAAGAAAACGAGGTCGCCGGGTTGTACGCGCCTGACGTCTACCTGGCGGCCTTCCTTAGCCTGTAAGCCCGAAACGGTGGGCAGGTCGACGTCGAACCGTTTCATCACGTAGTGCGTCAGCCCCGAGCAGTCGAAGCCGCTGCGGGGGTCGCGGCCGGCGTATTGGTAGCCGGCCCCCAGTTGTTTTTTAGCATAATCGATAACCTCGCTGCGCAGGCGCATATCGGCCCGGCTATCCGTCCGGCTGCTCGTCGCGGAGCCGGAAGTGCCCATGGTGCAATACGCCAACAAAAAACTCAGCAGCAATAACAGGAAAGGAACGCGCAGCGAACGGCGGTGGATAAGTTGCATGGTCGTTGTTTTTTACCCGGCTATAACGCCGGAAAGTAGCGGGATATTTAACCCGGGTTATTTATTTATGGGTTAAAACAGAGGCAATATTAAGAGATTTGTAATATAAATGCAACCAATGTGTTAATCCGGGTTAACCCGGATTATTCATGAATGATCCGGGTTAAACAAAGGAGAAAAGGTCCCGGTCGTTCAGGAAGGGAAGCTTGCGGCGGAAGGTCTGCTGTTCGGAATAGGACAGGGTTGCGGTAAAAACGGCTTCGCGATGGGCGCAGTGGAAGTGTTGTTCACCGGCGAAGTCGATCAGGCTGCTGTCGCCGGAATAGTAGATTTCGTTGCCGTCCAGGCCCACCCGGTTTACGCCGGCGGTGTAGACCTGGTTTTCGATGGCCCTGGCGGCGAGGAGGTGGCGCCACGCCTGACGGCGGCGATCCGGCCAGTTGGCCACGTAGAGCAGCAGGTCGAAATTTTCGGTATTGCGGCTCCATACCGGGAAGCGCAGGTCGTAACAGATGAGAGGACAGATCCGCCAACCCAGGTAGCTTACGATCAGCCGCTCGGCCCCGGCGGTGTAGTGGTGGTGTTCGCCGGCGAGGGTGAACAGGTGTTTTTTGTCGTAGTATTTGCTGGTTCCGTCGGGGAATACCCAGGCCAGCCGGTTGAAAAAGAAGCCGTCCTCTTCGGCGATGTAGCTACCGGTGACCACGGCGTCCAGTACGGCTGCCTGTTGCCGCAGCCACGCCAGCGTGGGGCCGTCGCTAGGTTCCGCCAGATCGGCGGCGTTCATGCTGAAGCCCGTCGGGAACATTTCGGGGAGAACGACGAGGTCGGTATTGCCGGCGAGCGGCGCCAGCTTCTCGGAGAGGAGCACCCGGTTTTCGGCGGGTTTTTCCCACGCCAGGTCGGTCTGGATGAGGCTGATGCGCAGATCTTGCATAAAGGGAGGGAGTACGAAGAGGAGAAGAGGCGCGGAATCGATCCGCGCCTCTTTCAGACTTTCCGCGCTTCTTTTTCAGCAGCGGAAGTAGCGCTACGCAGCGCGCGCGGAATTTCGATGGTGGCCAGGGGAACACCCGGGGAGTTCATGATCTCGATTCCTTCGCTCGGTTCGATCTCGCGCACCCGGATCGACTGCCCCAGTTGCAGGGCTGAAATATCGACGCTGATGTGGTCCACCAGGTTTTCCGGTACGGTCTTGATCCTGAGGCGGCGCACCTTCTGCAGCAGCTTGCCGCCTGCTTTGACGCCCTCGGAATTGCCCGTGAAGCGCAGGGGCACGTCTACTTTTACCGGAGTGCCTGCCGTCAGTTCCCGGAAATCGATGTGGACGATCTCGTCGGTGAGCGGATGAAACTGCAAATCTTTTATGATACAACGGTGAGCTTTACCGTCGACGGAAACATCCGCCAGTTTGAACTGAGACGTGTAAACCAGGTCTTTGACCTCGTTGGGCGCCACGGAAAAGTGGATATTGCCGTCGCCTCCGTACAGGACTGCCGGAATTCTGCCTTCTTTTCTGACGGCTTTTGTCGCTTTTTTGCCCAGGTCCGAACGCACCTCACCGCTAACAGCAACGATTTCCATAATTTTACTTTTTTCAACAATTTTCGAAAAGGCACGCAAAGATAGCATTTTTTCTATGGGGCGCCAAGTAATTCTGGCCGGTATTTCCGCGCCGGATCAGCCTTCTACGAAGAGCGCGGAGATGGAACGGTGTTCGTGGGTGTTGCGGATGGCGCGGGCGAAGAGCTTGGCCGTAGACAATACCTTGATCTTTCCCGAGGTGTTATGCAGCGGAATGGTGTCGCAGACGATGATCTCGGTGAGTTCCGAGCGGTCGAGGTTCTCGTAGGCCTTGCCGGAAAGGACGGGGTGGGTGCATAGCGCCCGCACGCTTCTGGCGCCTTTTTCCATAATGATGGCGGCGGCGCGGGACAAAGTGCCGGCAGTGTCGACCAGGTCGTCTACGAGGATGACGTCGGCGCCTTCGACATTGCCGATCACGGTCATGCCCGCCACCTCGTTGGCGTGTTTGCGGTATTTATCACAGATCACCAGGTCTTTTTCGAAGTATTTGGCGTAGGTGCGGGCCCGCTTGACGCCGCCGACGTCCGGAGAGGCGAAGATGGCGTTCGACAAATTTTGCTCCTGCAGGAAAGGAATGTAGATGGCTTCGCTTTTCAGGTGATCCACCGGAATGTCGAAAAAACCCTGGATCTGGTCGGCGTGAAAATCCATCGTCATCACCCGGTTGGCGCCGGCGGCCTGCAGCAATTCGGCGATGAGCTTGGCGGATATCGGCACCCGCGGCTTATCTTTGCGGTCTTGCCGGGCGTAGCCGAAATAGGGGATCACCGCCGTGATGTAGCCGGCCGAAGCCCGCTTGGCGGCGTCGATCATCAGCAGCAGTTCCATCAGGTTTTCCGCAGGCGGGAAGGTCGATTGCAAAAAGAAGACGTAAGCGCCGCGCACCGATTCGTTGATGACGGGCTGCATCTCACCGTCGCTGAAACGATGGATCTTGATATCACCCAGCGGCTGACCATAAAAATCGGCGATTTTTTCGGACAGGTACTGGCAGGTAGTTCCGGAAAATAATTTGACTTCGACCATGCTGCTGTTTGACGTTTCCCCGGGGTGCTTCCCCGCTATGCCACAAAGGTAAGAAGTTTGCAGGTAAAGCAGTACCGGCCGGCGGGTCGATTCTTTTGCGGAGCGAGCGCAAAACGCAGCCTTCCGGAAGCTTCAACGAACGGATTGGCCGAAAATACGCCCCCTTTTGTCGAAAGCTTTTCTATTCTGCTTTTTTCTCTAACTAAATTGAGGTGAACAGCCAAAATGGCGCTAGTAAAATCACCCATAAAAAAAGAACACCATTGAGACCCATGAGACCGAAAACTACTAAATTCCTTGCGCGTGTTTGTCGAATTATGGAGTGAATACCAATGGATCAACCAGCTCTTCTGGGCAGTGGCCGTCGTCGCGACGCTCCTGCTCCTGATTCGCCTGGGGTTAGGGCTCTACGGCGAGGAGGACGGCGAGCGAAAGCGGTTTGACGTTCGTTTTCTGCTGACTTTTATCGCTGTGTTCGCCTGGGGCGTGATTCTGACGACCGGCCTGGGCGCCTCGTTCCCGGCTGCTTTGGCTTACGCCACGCTGGGAGGGCTCCTGGCGGCCGCCCTTTTCTGGATGCTGGCCCCTGCGGCCTTACCTGCCGCCGCTGCAGCCGGCCCGATCAGCGTGCTCGATTCCAACCATCTCGTTCGCAGTACGGGGCGCGTGATCAAATCCATTCCTCCCCACCGCAATGGTTTCGGCAAGGTGCACCTGCAACTGCAAGGCGCCTCCTACCGCATCGACGCCGTCACCGCCGGCCAGGAACTGGGCGCCGGCGCCGCCGTGCGCGTCGTCGACGTGTTGGACGATCAGGTGCTTCTGGTCGAATCCGTCGAGACGCTGCGTCCCCGCGCCCCTGAGAGCGACCGCCCCGGCCGGGGCTAGCACGCCTATTTTTTCCGATCGGTAACGAAAGTCACCAGGTCCTCCAGCGCCTGCCGAACGGGCGTAGGGGGAAAATGGTGAAGCAGTTCAAAGGCTTCGCGCCGGTAGTCGTACATGGCCTGCCGGGCGTATTCCAGCCCGCCGCTCTGGTGGACGAAAGCGATCACTTCTTTTACTTTGTCGGGCTGATTGCTGTGGCGTTTGATCGTATGGATGATCTTTTTTCGTTCGGAGCTCGTCGCCTGCTTCAGGGCGTAGATGAGGGGCAGGGTCATCTTTTTCTCTTTGATATCGATGCCGAGCGGCTTGCCCACATCGTCGGCGCCGAAGTCGAAAAGATCGTCCCGGATCTGAAAAGCGATCCCGATCTTCTCGCCGAACAGGCGCATGCGTTCGATCAGCGCCTCGTCCTGGGTGGTCGAGGCGGCGCCGGCGCTGCAGGCGGAAGCGATGAGGGAGGCGGTCTTCTGGCGGATGATTTCGTAGTAGATCGATTCTTCGATGTCCAGGCGGCGCGCTTTTTCGATCTGCAGGAGTTCGCCCTCGCTCATGGCCTTCACCGCCTCGGAAACGATCTCGAGCAGCCGGTATTCTTTGTTTTTCAGCGCCAGCAGCATACCCTGCGAGAAAAGGTAGTCGCCGACGAGTACGGCCACTTTGTTTTTCCAGAGGGCGTTGATGGAGAAAAAGCCGCGGCGCTCGTAGGCGTCGTCGACGACGTCGTCGTGCACCAGGGTGGCGGTGTGCAGGAGTTCGACCAGGGACGCGGCGGCGAAGGTCGCTTCCCGGGGTTCGCCGCACAGTTTTGCCGAGAGGAAGACGAACATGGGGCGCACTTGTTTGCCTTTGCGGCGAACGATGTAAAAGGTAATCCGGTCGAGCAGGGGCGCCGGGCTGCGCATGGCTTCCCGGAAGTGGGTCTCGAAGGTTTTGAGCTCCTGCTCGATCGGGGCCTTGATGCTGTTCAAGGACTGGACCATAGTCTGGGTTCGTATTTTTCTTCGCCTGCCCCTGGGGTGTGGGCGGGGCGAATGCTGTTTTACGTCTTTTTGATAATCCGGTATTTTTTGATGACCCGGCCGTTGGCTTTGATCACCAGCAGGTAGTCGCCGCTGGGTACAGGGCTCAGGTCGAACGGTTCGATATGCGCGCCGGCGGGCTGGCCGCGCAGGCGGCCCCGCAATTGTTCCTGGAATTGGCGATTGACCAGGATCAGGTCGACGTCACCCGGCCGGTCGAGATCAAATCTGACGTTGACGCGCCGGTTGGCCGCGTCGGCCGTCAGCCGAGGCAGTGCGGCCCAGTCGTCCCCGCCGTCGGACGGCGCCGGCGCGCCGACGCCCGGCGGTTCGGCGGCGGGCGGTGAAGACCGGACCTCCGTTTCGAATTCGATGGTCTCGCCGCGGGGCGGAATACAACGCAGCCGGTAGCTCAGCCGGGGCCGGCCCCGGCTCCCGGCCAGAGAGCGGTCGTCGCGATAGCGGTAAACGCCGTCCGGATTGGCGCCGCCGCGCAAAGTGCCGATCGCCGCAAAAGTACGGCCGCCGTCGGTAGAGCACTGAAGCTCGTAAAGGATATTGCTCGGATCGTTGCTTACCGTCCATTCGATGTGCACGCTGCTGCCCCGGGCGTCGGCGGTAAATTTTTCGATCTCGATGCGGGCCACCGGCGGCCGGTAGTCCGGGTTGTTGATGATGACGACATCGCCGTTGCTCGGGCTCCAGACCACTAGCCCGAGGGGCGGCTCGAAGAGGTTGCGATGGTCGATCTCCGCCACCTGTTCCGCATCGTCGGTCCGCACGGTGCGGATCTCCATCTTTTCGCGGTCCACGAAGATCCATTTGAACTGGTTGAAGCTGCCCAGGTCGCGCGTCCAGGGCTTGGGATCGTTGGCGTCCCGCAGCGGGGCGCCCCAACAGCCCTCGCCGATGTAGACGGTGCCGCGTTCATCGTCGCGTACAAACCCCTCGGCGCTGCCGGGGTCGAGAGAAGGCCGGATCGGCCAGGTCCATTTTACGACGTGGGCGTCGGATTCGAGCACCAGCTGCACCCGGTGCCGGTAAAACAGCTGGGCCCAGTGGAAGAGCAGCTCGTCTTTTTCCGTCTTGCGCGCCGTATGGGGGCGGATGGAATGGTGGTACTGCGCGAAGCGCCAGACGAGGTTGCTGTTTACCTGCAGGTCGCGCTCCAGCCAGCCTTTCTGGTCGCCGCCGGGGGCGATCAGCGAATTGAGGGTGTACACGCGGAGGAGGTCCCGCGCGAAAGTCAACCCGTAATACACTTCCGGGACGGGGATATCGAACAGCTTTACCAGCGTCTCATTGTTCATCTCGTGATTGCCGCGGGCGACGATCACGGGGAAGAGCCGTCCGTCGCTGCCGATCGTCAGCTGCCAGTCGTCAAACCAGTTCTGCCATTCGCGATCGCTGTCGCCGGCGGTCATATCGCCGTCAAACATGATGAAGGTGGGGCGCAGCTTGCTTACCAGGAGGTTGGCGCTGCGCCGGGCGTCGCGGTTGTTGCGGGAATCGCCGCCCGCGATGATCGAAAGGCGGGCGTCGGGGTCGGCGGGCGCCGTCTTAAAGGAAAGGCGGCGGCTGACGCCTTCGCTGTCTTTGACAATGAAATAATAGGTGGTATTGGGCTGCAAACCGGTGAGCCGGGCAAAGCAGTTGTTCATGCCCTTGGCGTAAACGATCTGGTCGGGGCGGAGCGCATTGCGGTAGCCGGCGGCGTTGCGGCCGAAGTCGGCTTCGTCATAATAGAGCTCCGGATAACTGCCCGACAACTGATCCCAGCCGATTACCATCGTCGTTGCAGGATCGTCGCGCCACATGCAGCGAAAGCGGGCGGCGCGGGCCTCCAGCACGGCCGGCAGGCAGCACCCCAGAAAAAGTAAGATAACGAACCGGTAGCGTGGTATTGACATTAATCCAGGTTGTTTTCTCCGTGTAACAAAAAACGTTCAGAACAGTATACTGAATCAGGCTTTCCGCTTACAGGGCTGCTTGTCGTTTACGGGGGCGAACAAAAGGCGTAAGTAAGTGATTGGGCAGTAGTTGTAGCGGTAAATTAAAGCTTTTCTAACTACATTTATTGTACCTTTGCGCTAAAATTTGAACACCTGAACGGTTTGCTGCTTTTATAGTTCGAACGATTAAACAAAAATGATGAATAAGGATACCCAACTTTTCGACTTAATTCAAAAGGAACTGGACAGACAACAGAAGGGCGTTGAATTGATCGCCTCCGAAAACTTCGCCAGCCCCGCCGTCATGGAAGCCACGGGCAGCGTCCTGACCAATAAATACGCCGAAGGCTATCCGGGCAAACGCTATTACGGCGGCTGCGAAATTATCGATCAGGTGGAACAACTGGCCATCGACCGGCTCAGAGAGCTGTTCAAGGCCGAATACGCCAACGTTCAGCCGCACTCCGGCGCCCAGGCCAACGCCGCTGTCTTCCTCGCTACGCTGGAGCCGGGCGATCCCATTATGGGCTTCGACCTCTCCCACGGCGGCCACCTCACTCACGGCTCGCCGGTCAACTTTTCGGGTAAAACCTACCAGCCCCACTTCTACGGGGTGGAAAAAGACACGGGCCGCATCGACATGGATAAGGTCGAAGAAAAAGCACTGGCCGTTAAACCGAAACTCCTCATCTGCGGCGCCTCGGCCTACTCCCGCGACTGGGACTACCGGCGCTTCCGCGCCATCGCCGATAAAGTCGGCGCATTGCTGCTCGCCGATATTGCACACCCCGCCGGGCTCATCGCCGCCGGGCTGCTCAACGATCCGCTCGAATATTGCCATATCGTCACGTCTACCACGCACAAGACCCTGCGCGGGCCGCGCGGGGGCATCATCATGATGGGCAAAAACTTCGATAACCCCTGGGGCAGAAAAACGAAAAAGGGCAATCCCGTCAAAATGTCCGCCATCCTCAATAGCGGCGTCTTCCCCGGCACTCAGGGCGGCCCCCTGGAGCACGTCGTCGCGGCCAAAGCCGTCGCCTTCGGAGAAGCCCTGCAGCCCGGCTTCAAAGCCTACGGCCGCCAGGTTATCAAAAACGCCAAAGTGATGGCCGACGCTTTCGTCGACAAAGGCTATGAGGTCATCTCCGGCGGAACTGACAACCATCTGATGCTCATCGACCTGCGTTCCAAAGGCATCACCGGCAAACGCGCCGAACAGGTGCTGGGCGAAGCCGACATCACCGTCAACAAGAACATGGTGCCCTTTGACACCGAGACGCCTTTCGTGACTTCCGGTATCCGCATCGGCGCCGCGGCGATCACTACCCGCGGCCTCAAGGAAGCAGACTGCCGCCGCGTCGTGGAATGGATCGACACCGTCATCACCGAGGCCGATGATGAAGCGGTGCTCCGCGAAACCCGCCGGGAGATCAACGCTTTCATGGAGCAGTATCCGCTCTATGCGGAAACAGCTGCCGAAGTGCAGTAAGTTACACCGGTCGGGCGTCAAAACCGGCGTCTTCCACGGCTTCGATGACCGCGGCGGCTTCTACGGCCGGTCCTTCTACCGTCAGTACCTTTTCCGGATCGTCGGTATCGACGCGCCATTGCTCGACGCCGGGAACTTCATCCAGGAAACCCGTCACCGCGCGGACGCAGTTGCTGCAGTTGATGTTGGTTTTAAATTGAAGCTTTTTCATGCTTTTTTTCCGTTTCCTTTTGAGAACGTCAGGAGAGAATGTCGGGTTGAATTTCGCAAAAATCTTCCTTATTCTCTTCAGCGGCGGTCCGCTATACGGGCAGGTCAACGTAGCGGGCTACGTCACTGACGGGAAGAACGGCCGGCCGCTCCCCGGGGCGACCGTCGTTTGTGAAGGCGAAAAGGCCGGAGTGACCACGGATACTGCAGGGCGCTTCCTGCTCTCCTGCGCCGGAGACACGCTGGAAGTCCGCTACCTGGGATACCTCCCGCGCCGCCTGGGCGCGCCCCGGTCCGATACGACGATCACCGTTTCGCTTTTTCCGGATACCCTTCGCGTCTTTGGCGATGATCCGGTGGTCGTCTCTTCGCGCCCGCTGCCCGTACAGCTGAAGACCCCGGCGCCGCTCAGCCGCCTGCATCCGCCCGACCTGGCGCGCGACGAGGCGCTATCTATCGCCCCGGCCCTCAACCGGATCGGCGGGGTGCTGATGCAATCCGGCGCCCTGAACACCAATCGCATTACGATCCGGGGCGTAGGCAATCGCTCGCCCTTCGGAACTGCCAAGATCCGGGCATACCTGGATGAAATCCCGCTGACCAACGGCACGGGTGAAACGACCATCGAAGACCTCGACCTCAGCCTCCTGGGCGGCGTCGACGTCTGGAAAGGCCCTACCGGAAGCACTTACGGCGCCGGGCTCGGCGGCATGCTCCACCTGCGCACTACGCCGCTGCGCGCCGCTGCTCCGACCTTCGCGCAATGGCAAAGTACGTTCGGCGCTTACGGCCGGCGGCGACTCGTGGGGCAATTCCACTACCGGGAAACACAGCAATTGAGCTGGGACCTCAACGTCAATCACACCCGCTCCGACGGCTATCGCGAAAATAACGATTACGACCGCCTGGGTGTGGCCGCTATCGGCAAGTGGCGGGCGTCGGAAAACCACCACACCAGCCTGCTCCTGAATTACCAGGAGCTGCGCGCCCAGATCCCCAGCTCCCTCAATCGCATCGACTTCGAAAACGATCCGCGCCAAGCCGCCGCCAACTGGGCGCGGGTGAGCGGCTTCGAAGACAACGAAAAGCTGCTGCTGGGCGTCACCCACCGGGCGGCCTTGGTCAACCTGGGCCCCGCCCGCCGCATCGAACTCGCCGCCACGCCCTTTGTCAACTACCGCACCAACTACGAAGTGCGGCCCTTCAATATCCTGCGGGAAAACAGCCTGGCGCTGGGACTGCGCGGCCGGATCGACTATCGGCGCGGGCCCCAAACCGACCTTCCCATCCTTTCCCTGGGCGCTGAGGCGTTCCGGGAAGGGTACGACTGGCAGACCAACGCCGTAACCGCGTCCGGCGGGCTGGACACCCTGCTCAGCGACAACCGGGAACGCCGCCGGTACCTAAGCCTTTTCGCGGAGGCCAACCTGCGCTGGGGCGATCGCTGGCGCCTCGCGGCAGGGCTCAACTGGAATACGACGGGCTATTCTCTTACCGACCGCTTCCCGAACGACGGCAAAGACCTTTCCGGCGATTTTACCTACGAACCGATCTGGTCGCCTAAGCTGGGGCTGAGCTACGACCTTGCCGAAAACGCCCTCTTGTTCGCCGTGCTCAGCTACGGCTTTTCCATCCCGACCGTCGAAGAGACCCTGACGCCGGAAGGCGCCCGCAATCCCGATATCCGGCCGGAAACAGGCTGGAATATCGAATTGGGCTGGCGGGGTAAGCAACTTTGGGAACAACTCAGCTTTGAGCTGACCCTCTATTCCATGCAGATCAAAGACCTGCTGGTGGCGCGGCGCACCGCACTCGACCAGTTTCTGGGCGCCAATGCCGGCCGGACGGTGCACAACGGACTGGAAGCTTTTCTGGGCTGGCGCCCCTTGCGCGATGCTGATCAGATCGAGCTTTGGGTTTCCTACACCTACGCCGATTATTTCTTTGCCGACTTCGTGGACGGGGAGCAGGATTTTTCCGGCAACGAACTCACCGGCACAGCGCCTCACCACCTCAACGCGGGGGTCGACTTCGCGGCGGGGCCGTTTTACGGCAATGTCAACTACCGCTTTCTGGATGCGCTGCCGGCAAATGACGGGAATACGGTCTACACCCAGCCTTTTCAGCTGTTCAACCTGCGGGCGGGGTTTCGCAAAACCCTGGCGAAGCGGGTCGAGCTGGACCTGTTTGCCGGGATCAATAACCTGCTGGATGAACCCTACGCCGCCATGGTGCAGGTGAACGCCGCCGGCTTCGGCGGCAGCCTGCCGCGGTACTTTTATCCCGGATTGCCCCGCAATGCTTACGCCGGCCTGCGGGTGCGTTATTTTCTGCCTTCAGGAGAATAACCCGGAAAGAAGGGCGGACGTCATGATGTGGTTTGGTTCTGTCTTGAAGGCTTTCCCGGCCGTGGGCGACATAAGAAAGGAAAACCTCCTTGCGGGTTCTGCTGTTGAGTCTACAAATCCGATGAAATGGACATTCGCTTCGTCAAAGCTGAAGATATCGAGCGCCCCAAATGGGACGGCTGCGTGCATTATTCTCCGAACGGCAACATTTTCGGGTACGCCTGGTTCCTGAACCACGTCGCCAAAGAATGGGACGCCCTGGTGGAGGGCGATTACCAATCGGTATTTCCCCTGGTGTGGCGCAAAGGACGGTTGCGGGGGAAAGAGCTGTACCAGCCCCACCTGATGCGCGAGCTGGGCATCTACTCGGTCAACCTGCTATCGGAAGCGCGCATCCGCAGCTTCCTGGAAGCCATCCCCGACGAGTACCGCCTGGTGGATATCCATCTCAATGAGCGCAACGCGCCGCCGGGCGATCAGGATTTTGCGGTCGAGAAAAAGGTCAATCATCAGCTGCTTCTCAGCGATCAATACGAAAACCTGGCCGCTCGTTTTTCTACCGGCCTGAAAGCTCAACTCGCCCGGGCAGAGGAGGCCCGCCTCATCCCCGCTTCTAGCCTGAAACCCGAGCAAATCGCCGAACTTTACCGTCGATACACCTCCGATAAGAAGGCGGTCGATCAGAAATTTCACGCCCTGCAGCGCATTATGTACAATGCTCTGCACCGCGGCTGGGGCTTCGCCAGCGGCATCTACGGCGACCGTCAGGAACTGCTGGCCGCCAACTTTTTCGTGTACAGCCACGGCCGGGCAATGAGCCTCGCGCCCGTCGTCTCCCCCGAAGGAAAAGAAAAAGGCGCGCTGACGTTGCTCTTCGATCTGCTGCTGCGTTCCCACGCCGGCCGCCCGCTGATCCTCGATTTCAACACGGAGGATGAAAACGACTTCGCCGCCGGCTTCGGCGCCACCCCGGTTCCATTCTACCGCATCCGGCGCGATCGCCGGCTGTTCAGCTTTTTCTGAACCTTCCGCAGTGCTTCACTTCTGAAATGAGGTAACATCAACTCGGGATTAAACCTGCTGATGGCCGACAATCTATAGACGATTCGCTTATTGAGGTTAAGGTTAAGGCAATGGTGGAGGGCTCCGCGGGTTTTTGAAAAACTTTGGAAATAACGATCATCCCGAACTCACGTTAATCTATCGGTGGATATAATCTTACTGACAGCATAATCAAAAAAAAACTCGCCAGACCGCCCCTGCGGCCTGACGAGTTTATCCCAGCAATCCCGGTCATCCCGGCAATCCCGGCAATCCCGGTC
>CAYQQU010000003.1:16005-161225 GCA_964419545.1 uncultured Saprospiraceae bacterium
TGACGAGTTTATCCCAGCAATCCCGGTCATCCCGGCAATCCCGGCAATCCCGGTCCTCCCGGCAATCCCGGCAATCCCGGTCCTCCCGGCAATCCCGGTCCTATTCGATTACCAACCGGCTAACCTTCCGCTCCCCTTCCGCTTCCAGGCGAAGAAGGTACATGCCTTTCGGCAGGTCGCTCAGGTCGAGGCGGTGCGTATAGGTATTCGGTGCAGGCGTAAACACTTCGCTGCGCACTATCTGTCCGGCCGGCGTCAGGATCGCGAGCTGGTGCGGCGTCGTGGCGGCGCCGGTCAGTTCGAGATAAGTCAGGCCGCGGCTCGGGTTGGGCGCCAGTTCGAGCGATTGCAGGCCGGCGATCTCGTCGGTGCCGGTGCAATCGTCTACCGTCAGGTTGATGGTCAGTTCGGAGACGCAGCCGTCTTCGCTACGCACCAGCAGGTCGTAGGTATAGATGCTGGGCATTTGCGGGCCGACTTCGAACGCTTCCAGTTCTTCCATTTCGAACTGTACGAACTGTTCCTCGTCTTCCGGTTCGTAAACAAACGCCTCGTTCATACAGATGGTCGAGTCGATCGTCATCGGAACGCTCTGGCAGGGGAAGTTCAGTTCAAACAGGCCGACCGTGCCGCTGACCTCGTAAGAAACCGCCAGTCGCGGTCGAATGCCGTCGGTGTCTTCCACCGGAATGAAGTTGAGGCCCTCGGGGCTGAGGTCGCCGCCCACTTCGTCGACGGAGCGCGTATTGATGTACTGCTGGAATACCGGTGCGCTCGGGTCGGTGATATCGTAGACCATGATGCCGCCGATGCGTTCCAGGCCGACGAAGGCGTAGTGGCGACCGTCGAGTTCCGTCACGATGACCGCTTCCGGCTCGGGGCCTTTATCGTCGGAGCGGTCTTTGAATTCATTTTCTTCGTCGTCGCTGTTGAACAGGGCGCCGAAGACGGGATCGGCGGCGGTGATCAGCTCCAGGTCGTCGCCGCTATCGTACAGGGGTTCGCCCGTATCGGCGTTCCAGATGGTGAAGGAGCGGGCGCCGTAAGCGTAGAGCTCGTCGTAGTCGCCGTCGCCGTCGATGTCGCCGTTAGCGGAAGTGATGCGCAGGCGGCCGAGCAGCACGTCGTTCTTCAGGTATTCGGCATCCGGGAAAGCGGTTTCGTCGAGTTGGATCTCGTCGTCGCCGATGCGGAACTCTTCGCTGAAGGCGTCGTAGTCGCGGGCGTCGCCTTCGTTGGCCGTGATCGCGTAGTTGACGCCGCCGATATTGAACAGGTCGATGGCGTCGGGGTGGTAGTAGCCCCGGATGGGCCAGTTGGCGAAGAAGATGTCCGGTGACTCATTGGAGGCATCCAGCGTGACGCCGGCCTCCGACCAGTCTTTGGAACCCAGGGGTTCGATGCCGACGATTTCTTCTGCTTCGAGATCGAGCACCAACAGGGCGTTATTTTCCTGGCAAGCGACCAGCGCCGTGGCGCCGTCGTCGGTGATGGCGATGTATTCCGGCTCCAGGTCTTGTGCGACCGTAGCGCCCGGGCCGAAGATGCGGACGCCGGCGGCCGTCAGCACGTCGATCTGATCGTTGAAGCCTTCCAGCGTCAGGGTAGTGACGTCGTCATCGGTCAGGTTGTCCACGCCGCCGCTCAGGTCGATAATACTTACCGAACCTTCGGGGTCGATGACGTAGTCGTCATCCGGTTCGCCCTCGTTGGCGGTCAGGATGCGATTGCCGTCGGGAGTGAAGACGAGCATGTCGGGAAGAACGCCTACCTCTACGTCGTTCAGGTAGTTGCCGTCGGTGTCGAAGAAGACCACGCTGCCGTTGGCGTCTATCGCGTCGGCTTCCATGGCGACGGCGACGATCCCGTTGCTGACGCCTACCGAGTTGGGACCGGCCCCGTAAGGCGACAGGTCGACTTCAGAAACTTCCGGGTTGGTCAGCGGCAGGGTATAATCCAGGATCTCCAGCTGGTTCTCTTCCGAGTTGGTCACGAAGAGGCGGCGGGTAGCGCCGTCGTGTGCGACGATCTCGGCCACGGCGTCTTCGCCGGTGATCTCGATGCTGCCCAGGTGGGTCAGTTCCATGGCGGGCGCCAGGGGAGGCATGGGCGCTTCCAGGTCGTTGTCCTGAATGAGGAGGATGTGTTCGTCCTCTTCGCCGACGCCGGCCGATTCGCCGCCCAGCGCGAGGATGAGGTAGCGGCCGCCTTCCACGCCATTGTCCAGGATGTTCAGGTCAACCGACTGCGGGTCGGTCGTTCCGGCCGGGATGTCCACCGAAGTGGTGAGCATATCGTAGTCTTCGTCAGCGACGGCCGTCGAGGCGCCGACGGCGGAGACCGTCACGCTGCCCGGCAGGTCGCCGGCTTTTTCGATGGTCAGTTCGAGCGACTGGGCGCCGGAGCCTTCCGCTACCAGGCTGTTGCCCTCGGTGAAGGCGACCACCGGGGTGGTGCGGATCTCAAAGGCGGCGATAGAGCCGCTCACTTCGTACGAGACCAAAAGCAGCGCTTTGCCGCTGGGGCTTTCGTCTTCGGGAACGAAGACCAGGCCTTCCGGGCTGAGGTCGCCGCCGACTTCGTCGACGGTGCGGGTGTTGATGTACTGCAGGTACTGCGGTGCGGCCGGGTCAGTGACGTCATAGACCATGACGCCGCCGATGCGCTCCAGGCCGATGAAGGCGTACTGGCGGCCGTTGACCTCCCCGATGACGACGGCTTCCGGTTCGGGGCCTTTGTCGTCCGAGCGGTCCTTGAATTCGTTTTCTTCGTCGTCCGTATTGAACAATGCGCCGAATTCCGGATCGGCGGCGGTGATCAGTTCGAATTCGTTGCCACTATCGTACACCAGCTCGCCGGTGGCGCCGTTCCAGATGGAGAAGGAGCGGGCGCCGTAGGCAAACAGCTGGTCGTAGTCGCCGTCGCCGTCAGTATCGCCGTTGGCGGAGGTGATGCGCAGGCGACCCAGCAGCACGTCGTTCTTCAGGTATTCGGCGTCGGGGAAGGCGGCTTCGTCGAGGACGATCTCATCGTCGCCCACGCGGAATTCTTCGCTGAAATCGTCGTAATCGCGGGCGTCGCCTTCGTTAGCCGAGACGATGTAAGTTTGCCCGCCCACGGCATAAGTAGTGATGGCGTCCGGGTGGTAGAAGCCTTGTACCGGCCAGTTGGCGAAAAAGATGCCCGGCGATTCGTTCGAAGCGTCCAGGGTAACGCCCGGCGCCGACCAGTCTTTCGTTCCCAGGGCTGCGATATCGGTAATCGTTTCCGTGGCGAGGTCTACAATGACCAGGGCGTTGTTTTCCTGGCAGGCGACGTAGGCCAGCGCACCGTCGGGCGATACGGCGATAAATTCCGGTTCGAGGTCCTGCGCCACGGTGGCGTTGGGGCCGAAGAGGCGCACGCCCTGAGCGAGGAGGTCGTCGAGTTGGTCGTTGAATGCCTGGAAGTCCAGCGTGTTGACGTTGGCGTTGGTCAGGTTTTCTACACCCGGCGACAGGTCGATGATGCTCACCGAGCCTTCCGGGTCGGTCAGGTAATCGTCCGACGGTTCGCCTTCGTTGGCGGTCAGGATCTTCGCGCCGTCGGGCGTAAAGGTAAGCATGTCGGGCAGTACGCCCACCGTTACGTCATTGAGGTAAGAGCCGTTGGTGTCGAAGAAGACGACGCGGCCGTTGGCGTCGACGGCCGCACCTTCCACGGCTACAGCTACGACGCCGTCGCGAACGGCAACCGAGTTGACGCCGCCGCCGAAGGTGGCGAGGTCGACATTACTGATCGGCGTCAGGGCGTCGGGCGTGCCGGCGTCCAGGATCTCGAGCCGGTTCTCTTCGGAATTTGTCACGAAGAGCCGTTGGGTACCGGGGTCAAAGCTGAGGATCTCGGCCGTGGCGTCGCCGCCGAGAAAATAGCTGCCCAGGTGAGCGAGTTGCAGGCCGGGGTTGGCCGGTGCGGTCGGAGTGACGGCGTCCGTGTCCTGGATCAGTAAGATGTGTTCGGGTTCTTCCCCTGCCGCAGCGGTGCTGCTTTCATCGATGCTCAGGATGAGGTACTCGCCGCCAGGGGTCGTATTGTCGAGGATATCGAGTTCGATGGATATCGGATCGGTAGCGCCGGCGGGAATATCGATCGAGGTGGTCGCCAGCGTATAGTCTTCCCCGTCCGTTGCGGTCGAAGCGGCGACGGCGGAAAGGACCACCGTACCCGGCAGGTCGCCCGGGCGTTCAATCACCAGTTCGCGCGCTATCGTGCCGGCGCCTTCTTCGGCGATGCTGCTGCCTTCGGCGAAGGAGACAACCGGGCGGGTGCGGATTTCGAAAACGCCGACCGTACCGCTCACTTCGTAAGAAACGATGAGGAGGGCTTTGCCGTTGGGGCTGTTGTCAGGTTCTACAAAGATGACGCCCTCCGGGCTCAGGTCGCCGCCTTCCGTATCCACGGTGCGGGTGTTGATGTATTGAATGAATTGCGGGGCGGCGGGGTCAGTAATATCGTAGACCATGATGCCGCCAATGCGTTCGAGGCCGATGAAAGCATAGATGCGACCGTTTATTTCGCCGATCGTGACGGCTTCGGGCTCGGGGCCTTTGTCGTCGGAGCGGTTCTTGAATTCATTTTCTTCATCGTCGCTGTTAAACAGGGCGCCGAAGACGGGATCGGCGGCGGTGATCAGTTCGAGCTCATTGCCGCTGTCGTAGACGAGTTCGCCGGTAGCGCCGTTCCAGATGGAGAAGGAGCGGCCGCCGTAGGCGTAGAGTTCGTCGTAGTCGCCGTCGCCGTCGGTATCGCCGTTGGCGGAAGTGATGCGCAGGCGACCGAGGAGGACGTCTTCTTTGAGGTACTCGGCGTCGGGGAAGGCCGATCCGTCGAGTGCGATCTCGCTGTCGCCTACGCGGAATTCTTCGCTGAAGCCGTCGTAGTCGCGGGCGTCGCCTTCGTTGGCGGAGACGATGTAAGTCTGGCCGCCCACTTCATAGGTGGCGATGGCGTCGGGGTGGTAAAAGCCTTTGATGGGCCAGTTGGCGAAGAAAATGTCCGGCGAGCGGTTGGAAGCATCCAGCGTTAAACCTTCGGTCGTCCAATCTTTGGCGCCGAGCGGCAGAATATCGGCGATCATATTGGCGGTGAGGTCAACGACAATTACGGCGTTATTTTCCTGGCAGGCCGCGTAGGCGACCGAGCCGTCAGGGGCGACAGCGATAAATTCGGGCTCCAGGTCTTGTGCGGCCGAGGCGCCCGGGCCGAAGAGCCGAACGCCGAGGGCTCGCAGATCGTCTTCCTGGCCGTTGAATTGGCTGAAATCGAGGTTGTTGACATTGGCGTTGGTCAGGTTGCCGACGCCGGGGCTCAGGTCGATGATGCTGATGGAGCCTTCGGGATCGAAGGTATAATCGTCATTCGGTTCGCCTTCGTTGGCGGTGAGTACCCGGGAGCCGTCGGGTGTGAAAGTGACCATATCGGGCAGCACGCCGACAGTGACTTCGTCCAGGAACAGGCCGTCGGTATCGAAGAAGACGACGCGGCCGGCGCCGGTGGTGCTGTCGCCTTCCACGGCTACCGCTACGATTTCATTGGCGACGGCCACTGAGTTGATGCCCGATCCGAAGGTCGTCATATTGATCGTGTTGATGGGCGTCGGGCTGTCGAGTTCGCCGATATCGAAAACTTCGAGGGTGTTGTTTTCGGAGTTCGTGACAAAGAGGTGCTGGGATACGGGGTCGTGTGCGACGATTTCCGCGGTGGCGCCCCCGCCGCCGGAGACGAAGCTGCCGAGGTGGTTCAGTTGAATTTCCGGATCGGCCGGCGCTTGCGGTGCGACCGCGTCGTTGTCCTGAATAAGTACGATCAGGCGGCTGTTGGCGCCGATCTGAGCGTTGCCGGTGGCGCTGAGTTCCAGGATCAGGTATTTGCCGCTGAGGTCGGCATTATCCAGTAGTTCCAGCGGAATGCTGACCGGGTCGCTGCTCCCGGCCGGGAAGGTGACCGAAGTCGTCGGGAGGTTGTAATCGACACCGGCGGCGGCGGTCGACGCCATGGCGACGGTGATGTCCACGGAGGCGTCCTGGTCGTTGGTGTTGTCGATAGTCAATTCCAGGTCGTTATTACCGGAGCCTTCTGCGAGGGCGACCGTAGCTTCTGCGAAAGCGACCACTGGTTCGAGGTCGTCGCTTACGATGCCCGGATTGGCGAAGATGTCGGTATCCGCGAACTGGAAAGGATTGGGGCGCCAGCTGGCGCCCAGGTTATTGTCGAGCGAAGGGGAGATCAGTTCCAGCGAAGGGCCGTCGCCGTCGGCTTCGGTAGGCCAGGGCGCTGCGTCGTCGTAAGCGACGCTATCGATGACCAGGCCGGAGGTGTTTTTGATGACGATTTCGCCGTCGCCGTTGCCCAGGTTACTGCTGCCCCAGTCATAAAAGTCGAGGCCGAAGAAGCTTTCCGCGGCGCTTTCTTCCAGGGCGAGCAGGATGACGTCGTCGGCGGGCAGGCTGAGGCCGGCGGGGAAGGTGTAACCGAAGCTGCCGCTGATGGCGAGGCCGCCGAGGGCGGCTTCGGTATCGCCGGCGTTATAGATTTCGACGAACTCCAGCGTGTCACTACTCGGGTTGTTGTACAGGATCTCGGTGATGACGAGGCTGGGCGTCGAGTTATTGAAAATAAAATCAAAAGTATAGGGATCGACTTCCAGCCCGTTGCCGGAGAGGTCGGTCAGGTTGGTGACCGTCAGGCTGTTGGCCAGCCCGACGGGCAGGGGGTCGATGAAGGAAATATCGGCGTAGGGATCCTGGCCGAGCGGCTCGAAATAGTCGATTTGGCTGATCAGGCCCGGCGCTGTGTAGTTGGCGGCGTCGGTGACGGCCGAAGCGGTCATGGGTTCGCTGAAGGTCAGGCGGATCAGCGATTCGTTGAGCAGTTCGCCCTGGGTGATGAAGGGCGGAATGACGTCGCCCATGCCGCTGAGGAGGCGCACGTCGTCGAAGGCGGCGTAGTCGCCGTTGCCGTTCTGTTTGGCCAGCAGCTGAAGACGGACAAATTGGTTGCCCGGGAAGATCGGGACGGTTACCGTCACCCATCCGTCGGTATTGCGTTCGAGGTCTACGTAGTTGTCGAAGTCCCAGTCGGTTCCGTTATCGGTCATGATGATGTAGCCGATAGAGTCGCTGTCTTCGTATTCGAAGGTGTTGTACCGGAAGGAAACGACATTGGTCGTAAAGGCCGAAATGTCGATGGCGTCGAAGCTGAGGGTGTGAAAACCGTCATTGCCGCCGTTCGGGTTGTCGAGGTCGCGCATAAACCAGTGCCCCGCGCCGTTGGCCGGAGCGAGTACATCGAGGGCCGTGGTGTCGTCCCAGATGTCGTCTTCATCGGGGATGTTGTAAGGGGCAGGATCGGCGACGAAGGCCCAGGTGTCCGAGCCGTCGTTTTCGAATCCCTGCTTCAGTGTTTGCGTTTGGGCAAAGAGATAAGGCGATAGGAGCATGGCCAGCATCACCAGCCACAGCTGATAGTAGGTGTTCCGCATAAAGGGTGTGATTTTGGTTTAAAAAGGAAGTGTAAAGCTAGAAAAGGGGCGGAGGGTAGAAGGCCTAGCCTCTGTTAAGAGTAGATTAATTTTGTGTTAATTTTACATCCTTTATGAAAGGAAGGGATACCGGATGTCCGTGAGGAAGAGGCCCTGCGGCGGGGCGCTATGGCTTCCGGGCAGACGGCTTTGCCGGTCGAGGGCTTCCTGCACCGTCGCCAGGTCCGTTTTTCCTAAGGCGACATTGAGGCACATACCTACGATCAGGCGCACCATGCCGCGCAAGAAGCGGTCGGCGGTGACGTGGTACACCAGTCGGCGGGCGTCGGTGTCGAAGAGCCACTCGCTGCGGCGCAGATCGCAGCGCATGGTCTTGACATCGGTATGGGATTTGCAGAAGGGGTAAAATTCGGTGTATTCCAGCAACAGGGTGGCCGCCGCCTGCAGCTGGTCGAGGTCCAGTTTTGCAGCAAAAGGATAATGGTAGGCCGTATGCTGTTCGAACGGGTTTTTATCGAACAACAAATGGTATTCGTAGCTGCGGGCGGTAGCGTCGAAGCGGGCGTGGGCGTCCGGCGCCACTTCGATGAGGCGGAAGAAAGCGATGTCGGGCGGCAGGAAACGGTTGAGGCGGCGCAGGAAGGCCGGCGGGAACGGCCTGTCGTAGTCGAAATGCAGAAAATACCGGCGGGCGTGCACGCCGGTATCGGTGCGGCCGCAGCCCGTCACTTCGACGGGCGCCTGCAGGATAGTCGACAGTGCGTCTTCAATGACTTCCTGCACGCTGGTTTGCCCCGGTTGCCGTTGCCAACCGCAATAGGCGTTGCCGTGGTAGGCCAGTTCGGCGAAGAAACGCATGAGCGTCGGGTTCAGGCGGCTTTCAGCTTATTGAGCTTGGAGCGGTTGAGCTTTTCTTCGGCGTAGTCGAGGGTGACGACGAAGGCGTTGACATCATTCTGCGAAGGCAGCTCATACATCGCGTCGGTCATGATCGCCTCACAGATGGATCGCAGGCCGCGGGCGCCGAGTTTAAATTCGAGCGCTTTTTGGGCGATATAGGTCAGGGCGTTGTCCTCAAAAGATAGGTCGATGCCTTCGATGCCGAACAGTTTTTTGTATTGTTTGACCAGCGAGTTTTTGGGCTCGATCAGGATGCGCCGGAGCGTCGGGAGGTCGAGCGGATCGAGGTAAGCGAGCACCGGCAGGCGGCCGATGAGCTCGGGAATGAGGCCGTAGCTGCGCAGGTCCTGGTGTGAAACGTACTGCAGGAGGTTTTCGCGGTCGATGCTCGTCAGGTCGTCTTCCGATTTGAAGCCGATCACCTGGGTGTTGACGCGGCGGGCGATCACTTTTTCGATGCCGTCGAAGGCGCCGCCGCAGATAAAGAGGATATTTTCGGTATTGACTTTCACCAGTTTCTGCTCGGGGTGTTTGCGTCCGCCCTGGGGTGGAACGTTGACGTCGGTGCCTTCCAGCATTTTGAGCAAGGCCTGTTGTACGCCTTCGCCGGAGACATCGCGGGTAATGGAGGGGTTGTCGCTTTTGCGGGCGATCTTATCCAGCTCGTCGATATATACGATGCCGTTCTCGGCTGCGGCGACGTCGTAATTGCAGACCTGCAGCAGGCGGCTCAGGATGCTTTCCACGTCTTCCCCCACGTAGCCCGCTTCGGTGAAGACAGTAGCGTCGACGATGGCGAAGGGGACGTTGAGGTACTTGGCGATGGTTTTGGCCATGAGGGTTTTCCCGGTGCCCGTCTGGCCGACGAAGAGGATGTTGGATTTTTCGATCTCCACTTCGTCCTGCTGCCGCTGCTGGCCCAGGCGCTTATAGTGGTTGTATACGGCGACGGACAGGAATTTTTTGGCGTCGTCCTGGCCGATGATGTAATTGTCGAGATAGGATTTGATCTCCTGCGGCGTCACCTTGTCGGAGAGCAGGAAGTTGGGATTTTTAGCAGCGGCGGGCGATTCTTTTTTGCCTTTCCGGCCGTAGAGCTCTTCCTCGATGATCTCTCCGGCCTGTTCTACACACACCTCGCAGATGTGGCCGTCGATGCCGGCGATGAGAATGAGGGCTTCTGATTTGTCGCGTCCACAGAAAGAACAGCGATAGCTTTGTTTGGTACGTCGCATAACTTGGTATTTATCCTGCCTGGATAAAGCAGACCTCTGAGATCATGAACGGCCGCAGCGCATAGTGTAGGCGGACGAACTTTCCGGCCTTCGAGGCCGGCGGGCATTCGGGTGTCGGACAAAAGGAAAAGATTCCCGGCCGGTCCAGGATCGCGCCTAAAAAGCGAAAGTACGAAAAAGGCGGCAGGTATTCGGCGGCAGCGATCATCAATTGCGTGCGCCGGCCGGGAAAAAGTTGTTTACTTACTCGGATTATTTCTTTCCAGCACTTCGTCGATCAGGCCGTATTCTTTTGCTTCTTCGGCTTTCATCCAGTTGTCGCGGTCGCAGTCTTTTTCGATCGTGTCGTAATCCTGGCCGGTGTGGAAGGCGAGAATGTCGTACAGAGCTTTTTGCTGTTCCTTGATCAGGGTGTAGTAAATTTCCATATCCGAAACCTGGCCCTGCATGCCGCCGAGCGGTTGGTGGATCATGACGCGGCTGTGGTACAGGCAGGTGCGCTTGGAATTAGTGCCGGCGGCCAGCAGCACGGCGCCCATGGAGGCGGCCATACCGGTGCAGATGGTCGCGATGTCGGGCGATACGTACTGCATGGTGTCATAAATGCCCAGGCCGGAGATGACCGAGCCGCCCGGGCTGTTGATGAACATCTGGATGTCGCGCTTGGGATCGGTGGATTCGAGGAAGAGCAACTGGGCCTGCACGACGTTGCCCACATAGTCGTTAATGGGGACGCCCATAAAGATGATGCGATCCATCATCAGCCGCGAGAAAACGTCGAGGCCGATGATGTTCATCTGGCGTTCTTCGATGACGTTAGGGGTGAAGGCCTGGATGTTGGGGCCGGTCGGCATGGCTTTTTCGGCGTATTTTTCGAGGTGCATGCTACTCATTCCCAGGTGTTTGGTAGCATACTTCATGAATTCATCTTTGTGAAACATCTTCTGTCGTTTTGTAGAGATTATTTGAACACACCTATTATTAACAAATCGCCCTCGAAGGGGTTGAGCGGCGGTGAAAATTTATGGTTGGTCCAGGCTTACTCTTCTTCTTCGGCTGTCGCCTGGCTTTTGGCGTCGGCTTGTTCGCGCGCTTCATTCACCAACTGTTCGAACTCGTCCTGCCCGATGGCTTGCGGAGCGATGCCCACCAGTTCGATCAGCACGTCGTGTAGTTTATCGGTGAGCAGTTCGTCCTTCACCTGGTTGTATTGTTGTTCGTCTTCCATCATTCGGTCGGCCATGCCGATCAGCATCTGCTCCTCCAGGGGGGCGCCTCCGAGATACTGGCGGATGCGGTTTTTGAAGCTTTCGAAGATATCGTCTTCCGGTACCTGGATATCATGCTCTCTGATGAGCTTGTTGCGGATGAGCGTCCACTGCAGGTTTTTCGCGAAAGCATCGTAGTTCTTATCGACATCCGCTTCGGTAAGTTCCTCGTTGGAGGCCAGCAGCCAGCGCTTCAGGAAACCGGCGGGCAGGGGCAGGTCGTTCTTTTCCATGACGTCTTCCTGGATATCCCGGAAGAGGAGGGCGTCGGCCTGTTGGTCGAAGTAGCGGGCGATGCGTTTGCGGATTTCCTCGCGGGCTTTTTCTTCGCTATCGACCTCGGTATCTTCTCCGAAGAAGGCCTGGAAAAAGGTCTCGTCGAGCTCGGCCAACTGGATGCGGCTGACTTCTTCGATGGTGAGCTCGAATTCGCCGCTGACGTCAGCATCGCTTTCTTCTTCGAAGCCGAGGTAGTAGCGGCGCACATAGTCCTCGTCGGCGTTTTTTTCCAGGCCGACCAGGGGCGCGCGAAATACGTCGCCATTATTTTTACTGAGGATGTCCTGCTTGATCGCTTCGTTGTCGACGGAGCTGACCAGGAGGGAGAACTTGTTGGTGAGGCCGTCGGCTTTTACGGCGTCGCCCTCCAGTTCCCGTACCGAAAACTCGATCATATCCTCTTCCCCGATTTCAGTTTCCGGAAAGACCCGCTCGCCGTGCCGTTTGCGGGCGCGTTCCATTTCTTCGTCGATGAGTTCCTCTTTGATATCGACCTCGTATTTGGTGAAGACGTTTTCCTTATCCAGCCCCTGGATCTCGAAGTCGGGCGCCAGCCCGAGGTCGAAGCGGAAGGTGTAATCTTCGAGGTTTTTCAGTTCGAATTCGATCTCTTCCTGGTCTTCGGAAGGCAGCGGCTGGCCGAGGATCTTCAGGTTTTCTTTCTCCAGGTAGCCGAAAAGTTCACGTTGCAGCAGGTCGTTGACGACTTCAGCGAGCACGGCTTTGCCGTACATTTTTTTCAGTACGCTGATCGGCGTTTTGCCTTTGCGGAAGCCGCGCATGTTGGATTGCTTGCGGTATTTTTCCAGTTCGGTCAGGAAGCGGCGTTCGTAATCTTCTTTTTCCAGCGTGATGGTGAGTACGGCGTTGAGATCGTCAATATCCTCTCTTACAACTTTCGGCATGGGTGGAAGTGGTTTAGTATCAGGGAAGTAAAGACGGAAGGCTTTTTTGAAACCCGGCCTTCGGTTTTTTCGTTAAACATGTAATTGCGGTTGCGGTCATCGTGGGAAGCCCTTCTTTCGGCGCTCTTCCGGGGCAGTCATTCGGGTCGCAGAAAACTTCTCCGCGATATTCTTTCGTCTCGCAGCACTGCCGGCGAAAAACCCGCGGGGCAACCCGGTAAATGGGGTTTTCGCAGTTAAAGACTACCTTAGAACACGCTTTCAGCAGGAGCCCCTACGAGCGAAGATCACTCAGCCGCACCGCCTGACCTCACCGGAACGTTGACCGGCTTTCGCCAGGGCAGTGGTCTGAATTCCCGTTGACACCCCCGTTTTTGTGCGGGTAGAGGGACTCGAACCCCCACGCCTTGCGGCACTAGATCCTAAGTCTAGCGCGTCTACCAATTCCGCCATACCCGCGTTTGGTGTCTGATAAGTGCCTGACTGTCAAAGCAGCATGGGGTTTCGCCCAAAACAAAATGCCGGAAATGGTCGTTCCTTCCGGCAAAAGCGAGGCAAATATACAAATCTTTTAGGGAAAATAGGGAGCGGGCTGTGGTTTTGACAGGGCAATCGCATTTAATTTTAGGATCTCCAAAAAGTAGGAAAAATCCTCGTTTTTACCTCGATCCTAAAGGAAGAACGAGGGTTTTTCCTTCCGTTCCATATGAGTTTAATGGCAATGGAGCGGTAGCATCTTTTAAATGCGATTGCCCTGGTGGTTTTGAGGGGTGGACCGGCTAACGGCCGACCAGGCGCTGTTTTTGGGCGCCGGGCAGCTTTTTGCTGCCGAGATTTGTTAGATTTGTATAGAATGTGATGATCAGCAAAAGTAAATAGCGGCTGAAAGATTCCATGAACGAATATAAATAAAGGGAAAACATGTCGGAGGTATTGGTCATTCAGGAAGAGGAGATGAAGCTCATCCAAAGTGCTTATCGAAAACTGCTGCGATCCATCAAGTCGGAAATGGACGACGAGGACCGCCGCAACATCCGCAAAGCATACGAATTGGGCGTGGAAGCACACCGCGAACAACGGCGCAAGTCGGGCGAACCCTACATCTTGCACCCCATCGCCGTGGCGACCATCTGCGCCGAAGAGATCGGGCTGGGCCCCACCGCTATCGTCGCGGCCCTGCTGCACGACGTGGTCGAAGATACCGATGTCGAACTGGAAGAGATCAGCGCCCTCTTCGGCGATCGCATCGCCAAGATCGTCGACGGGCTCACCAAGCTCGACAGCGCCTACAACGCCGAGAGCCCGCAGGCCGAGAATTTCAAAAAAGTGCTCAGCACCCTGGTCGAGGACGTGCGCGTGGTTCTGATCAAAATGGCTGACCGTCTCCACAATATGCGGACGCTCGGCGCCATGCCCCGCCACAAACAGCTGAAAATCGCCGCCGAGACCAGCTATATCTACGCGCCGCTGGCCCACCGGCTGGGGTTGTACAACTTCCGCACCGAATTTCTGGACCTCTGCATGAAGGTCACCGACCCGGAAACCTATCACGACATCGCCCGGCAGCTGCGAGCCACCAAACGCGAACGGACCCGCTACATCAACGAGTTCATCAAACCGCTGAGCAGCAAACTCGATGAGACCGGCGCGCCCTACCGGATCTTCGGACGGCCCAAATCGATCTACTCGATCTGGAATAAGATCAAAACCAAAAAGGTGCCGTTCAACGAGATCTATGACCTCTTCGCCGTGCGCATCATCGTCGACGTGCCGATCGAACGGGAAAAACTGCTCTGCTGGCAGGTCTACTCCATCGTCACCGACGTGCATACGCCGATCCCGGAAAGGCTCAAAGACTGGATCACCGTGCCCAAATCCAACGGCTACGAATCGCTGCACACCACCGTGATCGGTCCGCAGGGCCGCTACGTCGAAGTGCAGATCCGCAGCACGCGCATGGACGAGATCGCGGAGCGAGGCTTCGCCGCCCACTGGAAATACAAGGGCGTCACCAATTCGCCGGACGTCTACGAGCGCTGGCTCGACAGCGTGCGCGAGATCCTCGACGATCCCAATAGCGACGCCGTGGAGTTCCTGGGCGACTTCAAGACCAACAACCTTTTCCACGAGGAAGTCTTCGTCTATACGCCGCGCGGCGATATGAAGGTGCTGCCGAAAGGCGCCACCGCCCTCGACTTCGCCTTCAGCATCCACTCCGACGTGGGCTACCACTGCACCGCCATCAAAGTCAACAAAAAACTGGTGCCCATGGGCTACAAACTGCGCAACGGCGACCAGGTGCAGGTGGTGACCAACCGCAACCAGAAGCCGACGGAAGACTGGCTGAAGATGGTGGTGACCGGTAAGGCGCGCGCCAAGATCCGCTCGGCCATGAAAGAGGAACGCCGCCGCCGCGGCGAGATCGGCCGCGAAGAACTGGAGCGCAAGCTGACGAACCGCAAAGTCGATTTCGAAGAGGCCGTGGAAACACTGGTCAAACATTACCATTTCACTTCACACGCCGATCTGTATTACGAGATCGCTACGGAAAAGCTGACCATCAACGAGATCCTCCGCCACTTCAGGATCGAAAAGGGAGCGCTGGTGGAACGGGAAGACGAGGAGCTGGCTAAAGCGGTCACCGACGAGGTGGTGAAACCCCGCAAAAGCAGCCGCAAAAAGGTGATCGGCAAGCCGCGCCTGCTCATCAACGGCGAGCCGGCCGAGCGCTACAACTACTCTTTCGCCAACTGCTGCAGCCCCGTACAGGGCGATCGCATCTTCGCCTACCTGACGGCCAACGCCGGGCTTAAGATCCACCGCGCCAACTGCCCCAACGCCAAAAACCTGCTGGTGAGCTATGGCTACCGCATCATGAAAGCGGAGTGGGTGTCGACGACGGAGACGACCTTTGTGGCCGACCTCAAGATCACCGGCATCGACGCAGGACCGGGCATCATCGAAAGGGTGACGCACGAGATCTCCTCGATGCTCAACCTCAATATCCGCTCCTTCAGCATGGCGGGCGAGGAAGGGTACTTCGAAGGGAAAATCAGCCTTTTGGTGAAAAATACGGATCAATTGAACGTCGCTATTCGTACCTTACGAAACCTTGAAAATGTTTCAACCGTTGTTAGGTTAGAATAAGGTCTACAATCCAAAAACGATATGTCGAAACAACGAACGCAGGAAGAGATCATCAAGGAAGTCAAGAATATATTCGCTTCTCATCTGGAAAGCAACGGTTTTCGCAAAACCCCCGAGCGCTTCGCCATATTGGAAGAGATCTACCGGCGCAACGACCACTTCGACGCCGAAGCCTTGTACATCCACATGAAGAACCAGAACTACCGCGTGAGCCGGGCTACAGTGTACAATACGCTGGAGCTGCTGGTAAACTGCGATCTGGTGAAAAAGCACCAGTTCGGCAAAAACCTCGCGCAATATGAGAAGTCGTACGGATTCAAACAGCACGACCACCTCATCTGCGTGGATTGCGGTAAGGTGCTGGAGTTCTGCGACCCGCGCATCCAGCAGATCAAGAACATGATGGGCGATCTGCTCAAGTTCAAGATCACCCACCACTCGCTCAACCTCTACGGCCAGTGCGACGGCGCCTGCCCGCGCACCCAGAAAGAACGGGAAGCACTGCGCGCAACCAAAGAGGACGCCTGAACCGACGAATCAACTATTGCGCGCTCATGCTCAAAACCCTTCCCCTGAATGAATGAAAAGCCTTTTGCCATTTCCGAAAGCGACGGCGTCCTGGTCGTCGCAGTGGGCAACCTGCTGAGTGAGTTTTCCAACAAAAAGATTCTCGAAGCCGTCGATGGGTACGTCCGGGCAGGACAGGTGCGCTGCGTGGTCGATATGTCGAAGGTGGCCTTCATCAACAGCATCGGCCTCAATTTGCTGATCCTGCTCCACAAACAATTGCGCGACGAAGGGGGCAGGCTGGTGATCGCCGCGCCCTCCGAAAAGGTGCGGGAACTGATGGCCATCACCAAGCTCGAGCCCATTTTTTCTCTCACCGATACGGTAGAAGCGGCGATTGACGGATTGCAGCAGTAATATCCGCGCACTTTTAGCATTTTTTCGGCTAGGTTTGTTATTTTGGATGCTTGCCGCATGGTGTGCGGTTATTTTTGTGGACTCAAAATCAGATGCATGGCAGTTGACGTAATATTAGGTTTGCAATGGGGTGACGAAGGCAAAGGCAAGATCGTCGATTATCTCGCGCCCCAGTACGATCTGGTGGCTCGCTTTCAGGGCGGGCCCAATGCCGGGCATACCCTGAAGTTCGACGGCAAGAAGTTTGTGCTCCATACCATTCCCTCGGGCATCTTCCGGGATAACCTGATCAACCTCATCGGCAACGGGGTGGTGATCGACCCGATTACCCTGGGCCGCGAGATCGACAACCTCAAGTCCGTGGGCGTTGCTTACCAGGAACGGCTGCTGGTGGCGCGCAAAGCCCACCTCATCCTGCCTACGCACCGCTACCTCGACGCGGTATCCGAAAACGCCAAGGGCAAGTCGAAGATCGGCTCCACCCTCAAGGGGATCGGGCCGACCTATATGGATAAAACGGGCCGCAACGGGCTGCGCGTAGGCGACATCACCCGCCCCAACTTTCGCGAACGCTATCAGGCCCTCAAGCAAAAGCACCTCGGGCTGGCCGAGCTCAACCCGCCCGTCGATTTCGACCTGGAAGGAGAAGAAAAGAAGTGGTTCGAAAGCCTGGAAGTGCTGGCCGGGCTGCAGCAGGTAGACGGCGAGTACTACGTCAACGCCGCCCTGGAAGCCGGCAAGCGCGTACTCGCGGAAGGGGCGCAGGGCTCGATGCTCGATATCGACTTCGGCACCTATCCTTACGTCACTTCTTCCAATACGATCACCGCGGGCGTCTGCACCGGACTGGGCGTTTCGCCCGACAAGATCGACCAGGTCATCGGCATCACCAAAGCCTACTGCACGCGGGTGGGATCGGGGCCTTTCCCGACCGAACTTTCCGACGCCGTAGGCGAAAAGCTGCGCGCCGAAGGCCAGGAATTCGGCGCTACCACCGGCCGGCCGCGCCGCTGCGGCTGGATCGACCTCCCGCAGCTGAAATACACCATCATGATCAACGGCGTTACCCAGCTGGCGGTCACCAAGATCGACGTACTCAACAACTTTCCCGAGATCAACACGGCCGTCAAGTACCGCTACGAAGGGCGTGAGACCGAACAGCTGCCCTACGATATCGAAAATTTTCAGATCGACCCCGTCTATGACACCCACCCGGGCTGGCGGCAATCCCTCAGCGCGATCACCGATTACGAAGAGATGCCCGCCCCGGCGAAAGCTTACCTCGAAGCGCTGGAGCGTTATCTGGGCGTAGCCGTCACCATGGTGTCCACCGGCCCGGAACGACAGCAGCTGTTGCTGAAAGGGGTGGGAGTCGGTTAATTGAATTACCGTTCGGCGATAACGATATACTGGTAATCCAGCGCCGTATCGTTGGTCCTGATGTTCTGGTAGCCGGCTTCGATGAGTTCCTCTTCCACCTGGAAGAGGGGCGCCCGCAGCTCCGAGGGTGGGCCGATGGGCGTTCGTTTTTTCTTGAAGTCGATGATCAGTAGGCGCCCGCCGGGGGCGATGCCTTCCTTGAGGACTTTCAGGTATTCCTTGCGCCCCTTGATGTACATGAAGGTATTGACGATCATAACGATGTCAGCCTCGTCGGGTTGGAGATGGGGGTCGAGCGGGTCGGCGAGGCGGGTTTCGAGTTTGTCCTGCATGGCTTCGGGCAGCTCCAGCACCTTGACGCTGTCGAGGTATTCGGTGAAGCGGGCGTCGATATCGATGGCGATCACCTTTTTTGCTTTGGGCGCCAGGCGCAGCGCGAAGAAGCCCGTTCCGGCGCCGATGTCTGCTACGGTTTTATTGTTGAGATCGCCCAGCAGGTCGATCACCATTTCCGGCTTTTGCCAGATCACGCGATTGGTGTTGGTGTAGTCTTCGGTGATGCCGGGTTGGCCGCTGCGCGGGGCAGCCGCTCCCGTATTCGTATCCACCGTCGTTTCCGCGGAGGGCGGGTTCGCGGAAGAGGAGCCGTTGGGCCGGCACGTCCAGCACAGCAGGGCGAGCGAGGCGAATAGTAACGTGAGGCGAAGCTGGTTCATACGGGTTGTAGTCATTTTAGTAGGGCTAAAAATAGGGTTATTTGGCGTGATCCGGAAAAAATTGATGGGCGGCTCATGGGAAAGTGGTTGGTGGAACGAAGCGGCCCTCCCGGCTGACCCCGGAACCATTTTGGCTTCTCATGACGGATAACCCGCATTAAATCGGCATAAACCCTCCGCCCAGCGGCTTCCCGGGCGCCGAATATTCCAATTCGATAAAACCGTCCCGGTCTTCTTCCCAGCGCAGTACTTTGAAGGGAATCGGCGTCTTTTCCGGCGTTTTGAGCAGCCTTTCCTGCAGTTCGTCCACGCGGCGGACGGTTTTTCCCTGCAGCTCGATAAGGATGTCGCCGGCGCGTATCTTCAGCTTTTCCAGGTGGCCGGCCGGTGTGATCTGCCAGATGTACAATCCGCCTTCCAGGCTTAGCTCGGGCAGGCGGCGGGTAAACCGCACCGCGGTGGCGGCGTACGCTTCGGCGGTGGGATCGGAGGCAGAGAACATGTCCCCGTAACTTTTGAAAGCGGCGACGGCTGCTCCGGTCTGCCCGAGATCGCGCAGGCTCAGGGCTTTGACGAAGACTCCATGCTAACCCTTCACCAAAAACTTCTCAGCGTCCAGCACTTCGCCGTTGGCCAGCAGCGCGACCACATAAATGCCCGACGGCGCCTGTCCCAGCGGTATGGTGATGGTCTTTTCGGTCGCTTCCGGGTTGACGCGGTAATGGATCAGGGTTTGCCCGCTGATATGGGTTATTTGCAGAGAAAGGTTTTCACGGGGCAGTCGCGGCAGGTTTTCCAGTTGCAGGCGGAGCAGCCTTTCGGAACCGGTGATGGCGCCCAGAATTTTGATGAATTCGTTTTCGGAGGGGGAAGAGGGATATAGCTCCTCCGTATCGACGACATCGTCATCATCGGGTGAGCCCGTCGAGGTGGTGGTCACCGAATTGCTGTCCACGGCCACGAAAGCGGTGAATTCCGTCACCAGGCTGTATTTCAGGCCCAGCTGGGTGATCTCTTCTTCTATGCTGACGGTATCGCTCTCGTTACTGGCGATGCCGTAGTCTGACATCAGCTTGATCCGCTTGCGGGCCCATAGGTACTGGAGGGCTATATTGTCTTCGACGCCGGCGGTGTAGTCGGAGAAGTCCAGGGTGCTGGAGATTAACCCGCCGGCCAGATCGCCGGAGAGGGTGATGCTGCCGTCAGCCGGCCCGTGGTATTTGCCGTAGATGATGATGGGCCTTTCGGCAAAAACGTCCGGAATGGTCAGGGGTTCCACGTCATAGACGTCGATACCTTCGAAAGTAGTCTCGATATTGGTGAGCACGGGGCGTTCGATATACTCCTTGAACGTTTGCGCTACCGCATCCGCCTCGCTCATATTCGTAACCGCAAAGGGCTCGCCTTCGCCCACGTAAGCGATGCCGTCGATGATGTACCGGTTGGGCGAATTGCCGATGCCGAAAGCAAAAAAGTTGGCTTCATTGAGGTTTTCGCGGATCAGGTCAAACGTCTCTTTCTCCACGGTCACGAAGCCGTCCGTCAAAATGGCGAATGTCCTGGCGTACCCTTCCGTACCCTCCATCTCCAGCGCAGTTTCCATAGCCGACAGCAAAAGGGTGCCTCCTCCGGCATTTTGGTTGTCGATCATGTCGAGCGCCATAGCGATAGTCTCATCGGTAACCGGCAGGGAGTTCGGCGCCAGCACCGCCGATCCGCCGGCGAAGAAGATAATGTTAAACCGGTCGTCGTAATTCAGGTCGTTCAGCATATTGGAGATGAGGTTTTTGGATACCTGAATGGGCTGGCCGCTCATCGAGCCGGAGACGTCCATGATGAAAATGTATTCGCGCGCCGGGCTGTCGAAGGGCAAACCCGGTTTGGCCGGCTGGATCATGGATAAGAAGAAGTTTTCTTCTTCTCCTTCGTATAACAGCATCCCGGTTTGGATCTGGTTGTCATCCAGGGTGTAGTCCACGATAAAATCGGCGCCCGGATTGGTCGACAGGCTGGTCAATGCGGTATTGCCCTCGTATTCGAATGGGGCGTCGTGGGAAACGCATTCCGCTTCGACGGGCATGCCGGCGTTGATTTTCAGGTTGATGTTTAAGGTGGTTTCGGACAAGGGGACCGAATCCAGCATGGATTGATAGACCCAGGGTTCGCCGTTGGTGGTGAAGCGCGGGCCCACGATATTGGGAAATACGAATTGGTAAACGCCGCTGCGGGGCACGAGCAATTCCGTATAGACCATGCGTATTCTCAGAGAATCTCCCGGATTGACATTGGCGAGGCTCATCTGAAAGACATTCGGTCGTTCCTGTTCCAGCAGGGAGGCGGTCAGCCCGGCTTCGTCGGCATTGTCGAAAATGGTCTGTGCTTCGTCCCTTCGCCGTATTTCGGCTTTTATGGTTCGGTCATTGATGATCATTTCCATACCGTAAACGGCGGCGTTGGAAGACATCGGGAAAACGTAGGTGGCGTCGATGGTGGAGTCGCCGGCGTTGAGGTACAGCTGCTCTATCTCCACATTGGCGATCACCCCGCTGATCGTGGCGTCAATGGTTGTTGAGCGGAGCGAAAAGACAACACCGGTGGAATCGGTGCTCGATACGTTGAAGTAGGGACATTCGGTCACATCATTGTCCTGAGCGAACGCGATACTTGCGTAAAACAGAAAAAACATCAGAAAGGCAATCGGCCGGAGTAATTGCTTTGGTTTCATGATAAGGTTATTATGGATGAAAGAATCTTTGCCGAAAGTGTCGATCTGGATTTACTGGATGAAATGCGCTTACTCCTGCTAGCCGTTACAACTAGCCGTTATTCAGTACTTTAAAGCTACTGGAATAATCAATGGTCGACAAATCCTAATCTGGAATTAGCCAATGGCCGACTGAGCTGCCTCCTGAGCCGGGTTAATCCAACCGCTCCATCCACGCCATCAGCTTTCGCCGCATCGCACCGCCCGATCCTTCGAACCGGTTTACGATGATGGCAAACGCCAGCTGTCGGCCCGATGGCGTTGTGGCGTAGCCGGCGTAGCTGCGCACGCGGGCGAGCGTACCGCTCTTGGCCCGCACCCGTGCGCCGTTGATTTCCGGCAGGGAAGGCAGCAGGGCGTCGAAGACCCTTTGGTCGCGGGCGCTATTGCGCAGTAAGGTCGCCAGGAAGCGGGTGGTCAGCCCGTTGTCGGCCGAGAGGCCGCTGCCGTCTTCCAGGAAGACGCCGCCGAGGGGGGCGCCCTGTTGTTTCCAGTAATCGTAGATGACCTCGATGCCGGCCCGGTCGCTGCCTTCGTTTTTTATCTCTTTCCCCAGGGTGCGGAGCAGGGCTTCGGCATAGAGGTTGACGCTTTTCTGGTTGGTGCGGTAGACGATGTCGCGCAGGGGCGGGGAGGTGTGGGTGTACAGCACCTGGCGTCGTTGCGGCTGGAAGCCCTGGTTGGCGAGTTCGCTCAGGGTGGTCGGGCCGGCGGTGGTGACGATGCCCACGGTCAGGAGCTGATCGGCGAGCTGCTGCGCGGCGAAGAGGGGCGGGTCGGGCAGCGATCCTTTGATGGTGAAGCGCCCGCGGCCGGCGGGGATGGTGCCGCGCACGTAGCGCAGGTAGGTGTAAGGCGCGCCGTAGATGTAGGCGTTGTCGCCGGTGCGCGGCCCGGCGGTGGTCACCTCGTTTAGGAAGCTGAGCTCCGGCACCACCGGCTCGATCTCGGCGATGCGCGGCGATTTGCCGACGGTCGGCGTCTGCTGGAAATGGAGGTAGTACAGGTTTTCGTGTACGTTGAGGGCCCAGGCGCCGGCGGCGTAGTAGTTGCCGAGGTCGTTCCACTGCCAGGTGTTGCCGGTGGCGGCAGTGCCCCAGCGCGAGGCGTCGCCCACCACGTAGCCCTCGATGCGGCGGATGCCCTGCTGCTGCACGGCCAGCCGCAGGCGCTCCATCAGATCGGGGAGGTCTGCCGTCTGCTCCAGCTGGTCGCTGCCCAGGGAGGGGTCGCCCGCGCCGGTGAGGTAGAGATTGCCCGACAGTACGCCCCGTTCGCCGATCTCGCCGTCGTAAGCCAGCTCGGTGCGGAAGGTATAGTCGGAGCCCAGCTTGGCGAGGGCCGTGGCCGTGGTGACCAGCTTCTGGGTCGAGGCCGGGCTCAGGCTGCGATCGGCTTCGTAGGCGGCGATCACTTTCCCGCTCGCTACGTCAATCACGCAGGCGCTGAGACTCGCGTGCTTCAACGCCGGATCGCGGGCCAGGGCGTCCAGGCCCGCCTGGACCGACGATTGCGCTGCGAGGCAGCAGGGAAGGAGGGACAGAAAAAACAGGATGCGCTGCATGGGATAAGGGGTTGACTGATGTGGTTCAATCCGGATTATTGATGGATTAATTTATTCAGAACTTTATCGGCAGGCATTTATTCCAGGGCCGGCAGCACCACGCCCTTCGCTTCTCCGAAACCGATCCGTACGCCATTCTTTTCGCACCATCCTTTCAGGATCACCGTATCCCCGTCTTCGATAAACTTGCGTTCGCTCCCGTCGGGCAGCACGATGGGCTTGGCGCCGCGCCAGGTGAGCTCCAGCATCGAGCCGTAGCTCTCGGGCGTGGGGCCGCTGATGGTGCCGGACGCCATCATATCGCCTACTTTGAGGTTACAGCCGTTGACGGTATGGTGCGCCAGCTGCTGCGCCATGGTCCAGTAGAGGTATTTGAAGTTGGATTGACAAATCCGCTGCGGCGGGCCGCCTTCCGGCTGGAGCAGCACCTCCAGGTTGATGTCGTAGCTTTTGTCGCCGGTGTATTGCAGGTAGGGGAGGGGCGCCGGGTCCTGCCGCGGGCCCGCCGTGCGAAAAGCATCCAGCGCGTCGAGGGTGACCACCCAGGGCGAGATCGTACTGGCGAAGCTCTTGCCCAGGAAAGGGCCCAGCGGCTGGTACTCCCATTTCTGGATGTCGCGGGCCGACCAGTCGTTGAACAGCACCATTCCGAAAATATAGTCCTCAGCCTGATCGACGGGCACGGCATCGCCCAGCTCGGTAGACCGTCCTACCACGAAGGCCGTTTCCAGCTCAAAATCCAGAAGACGCGAAGGGCCGAATACCGGCTGGTCGGCGCCCGACGGCAGCGTCTGGCCTTTGGGCCGTCGCACCGGCGTACCCGACGCGACGATCGAGGAGGCGCGTCCGTGGTAGCCCACGGGGAGGTGCAGCCAGTTGGGCATCAGCGCGTTCTCTTTGCCCCGAAACATCGTGCCGACGTTGGTGGCGTGTTCGCGGCTGGAGTAAAAGTCGGTATAGTCGCCTACCTGTACGGGCATCAGCAACTCCACTTCTTTGGGGTCGCACAGGAACCAATCCGCCAACTCGCTGGCGTCCCATTCGTCGAAGTCATCGTCCAGGATCTCCGTCAGGCGGTTGCGTACGGCCCGGGTCTTTTCCTTGCCCAGCGCGATGAAGTCATTGAGGAAAGGGCGGTGGAAAACCTCCCGGTCGATGTGCAGGTCGTCGAAGAAGCCGTGTTCGGCCAGCACGAAGAGGTCGATCACCTTGTCGCCGATGGCGGAGCACAGCCGCGGCCGCATGGCTTTGGTCCTGAAAACGCCGAAGGGAAGGTTCTGGATGGGAAAGTCGCTTCCGGCGGGAACGTCCACCCACGAATTGAGTTTCGGGTCGTTGGCTTTGATCATATTTGGCGGCTTTTCGGGCAAATATAATCGTTTGGGCGTGGGAAGACATCGGAAGTTTCGAAAACTTCCGATGTCTTCTTCTCCCGGCCGTCAATGCACCACCACCCGCCGGTACAATACGGCGTTCTGGTGACGCAGGCGCACCAGGTAGACCCCGCCGGGCTGGAAGCTCAGGTCGAGCGTCAGCAGCGTAGCGGAAGGGCCGAAGGCTTTGCGGACGATCAGCCGGCCGTTCATGGCGAATACTTCCGCTTCCAGGTCGCCGGGCAGGGGCGAGCTGAGGCGGATGTTGAAGATCCCCTGGGTGGGGTTCGGGTCGAAACGCACGGTACGGCCGGCCAGGTCGTTGGTGTTGCTGGCGTCGATGCGGAAGGTGCGCTGGTCGGAGGTCGAGCCGCCGCAGTCGTTGAGGCCGGTCACCCGCCAGAAATAATCGCCGGGCGTCAGCGCGTCGGTCAGGGTATGGCTTTCGCCGTCGACCACCACGGAACGCACGATATCGTTAAACTGCGGATCGGTGGCGATCTCGAGGCGATAGGCGTTGCTGCCGTCCGCCGCGTTCCATTCGAAGGTCGGCGCGCCGTTCAGCAGTACCTGGTCGGGCGCGGGCGCAGCGAGCCCCGGGATGGCCGGCGGCGTTTCCACTTCCAGCATCACTTCGGCGGTGGAGACGGCGCTGCCGTCCGTCGCTTCGAAGACGATGGTGTAGACATCGGCGCTCAGGCCGGTCAGGTCGGGCAGGGTGGCCGTCACCGTCGCGCCGGGCGTCACATTATTCGGATCGACGTCGAAGTCGATGGGCAGGTCCACTGCCGGGCTCACCGTGTAGGTGATGACGACCGGGCTGCTGAATCCGCCGCCGACCGACATGGTGAAGACGGGATCTTCGGAATTGCAGACGGTCTGGCCGTTGGGCGTCACCGCTACGGAGGCATCGATCAGCGTGGTGAAGCTGCTGACGGTGGAAGGGGTCTGGCCGCAGTCGTTCTCGGCCATGATCCGCCAGTAGTAGGTGGCGCCGAAGTCGAGGTTGGCCAAAGTGAAATTGGTGTTGTTTAAGGATTGTTCAAAGATCAGGTCTTGGAGGTCCGGGTCGGCGCCTACCTGCAGGAGGTAGCCGCCGGCATTGGCGGCGGCGCTCCAGTCGAGGAAGGCATTGAGCGGGACGCCGGTCTGACCGTCGGCGGGAATGACCAGGGCGGGCGCGTCGGGCAGGGGCGCGACCGTGACGTCTACCGCCGTCGTAGCCGATGCTTCGCCGTCGGAAGCGTCGATATCCAGCAGATAGCTGCCGGCGGCGTTAATATTTTCGATGGTGACGGTGATGAGCTGGCCGGGCGGGGCGGGGTTGGCGCTGAAAATAGCGGTGGCCCCGGCCGGCAACCCGCTCGCCGTGAGTTCGACCGGTCCGGCGAAGGCGCCGCCTACCGCCAGGTCGAAGGTAGCAGTGGCGCCGACGCATAGCTCGATATCGGAGTTAATGGGCGTAATGCTCAGGTCGTCGATGGTGCAGATCTCGAGCCCCCAATCGTTGATCGCTCCGCCGTCTTCGGCGAAGTTGTCGGTAACGGTAAGCGTCCAGATACCGGCGGCGGGCAGCCCCTGCAGGGTCGACAGCGGATCGATGGGCTGGTAGACGCCTTCGATGGCGTAAGGACCGACGTTGCAGGTCGCTTCCAGGTCGGCGGCGGAAAGGGGCGCCAGGTCGTCAAAAGTGATCAGCAGGTTATCTTCCGAACAGCCGAAGCCGGTGGCCGGCAAGCCGGGGCGGTCTACGAGGGTGAGGACCGTCCCGTCGGGCGCAGTGAGGAAGATCTCGAGGTCGCCGATCCAGCTGTGGGCGATATCGACATCTGTCACCCGGATGGTGTCGATCAGGCCGGGAGTGGAAAATTCGAAGGTCGATTCTACGGTATTGACGTTGGAGGAGCTGATGGCGACGGGCAGGTCGTCGGCAAAGCCGGCCGCACAGCGCGAGGTGGTGAAGCTGTTGGCGACCGACCATTCGCCGGCGCCGCAGGCGTTGAATGCCCGCACCCGCCAGTAATAAGTGGTAAGCGGCGACAGCGCTGCGATATCGGATACCGGATCGCCCAGGTCGCTCACCGTCAGCAAAGGAGCGGCGAAATCGGGCGTGGTCGCGATTTCCAGTTCGTAAACGGTGTTTTCGGTCAGTTCGTCCCAGGCAAGCGTAGGATAGGTCGAAACATCTTCCTCGCCGTCGGCCGGACTGGTGAGGGCCACCGGCGCGGGTACGGCGTCGAGGATACTGAGGAATAGCTCGGATTCGTCACTGGTAACGCCGTCGGTGCTGTTGATGATCACCGTATACGCGCCTGCGGTGACGTCGCCCGTTCCCGTCAGGGTAAGCGTCACGGTATCGCCCGGCGCTGCGGGGTTGGCGCTGAAGTCGGCGGTGAAGCCGGCGGGCAGGTTGGTGAAATCGATGGTGACCGGATTTTCGAAGTTCTGGCTGACCGCGAGGTCGTAGGAGGCCTCTTCCGGAGCACAGATCTCGAGGTCGGCGATGAGGGGATCGACGAAGAAGCCGCAGTTTTGCTGCCACTCCCCGTCCAGCTCCTCGATGCCGGTATCGTCGGGGTCGAGCCAGTCTTTCAGCCGCGTAGTGGCCGAGCCGCCCCCTTCCCAGCTGGTGTGGAACCAGCCGTAGGAGTCGTAGGCGTTATTTCCGCAGGCGGCGGCGCCGCCGTGCAGCTGGCCCACCACCTGTTTGTGGCGGTTGAAGAGGGGCGATCCGGAGGAGCCGCCCTCGGTGGTGCCGATATCCCAGTCGGGAACGATGATGTGGTTGCCGCTAGGAACGGGAGTGCTGCCGGAGCCCCAGTTGCCGAGGTACGTATCGCCGAATTCGAAGCTGATGCGTTTCTCATCGGTGCTGGGGTGGTGAATGCAGATGGTGGTGTCGGCGGGCAGGTCCGTCTTGGCCGTCCAGCCGGAAAAAAAGGCGTCGGCCGTCTCGGAGACGGGGTCGTCGAGTTCCACCAATACAAAGTCGGAAGGCGCGTAGCCGGAGCGGTAGGTCGCACCGGAGTTGAAATCGTTGAGCTGCCCGTCGCCGGGGCCGCCGCTGGCCGGAGAGTTGGGCTGCCGGCAGGTGCTGTTCTGGTAGTTCCAGTAAACGACCATCGACGGCGCATTGCCGGCGTTTACCCCGCAGTGGTAAGCCACCATGAAGTACGGGCGGCAGTCTTGCCGGGCGTTATTGACCAGGAAGCCGGTGCAGAAAGTGTTGCCGTTGAAGCCGTAGACGCCTACCGACTGGATGATGTCGCGGTAGAGGTCGACGATGGCCCAGCCGTCCTCTTCGCCGCAGATGACGTCGAGGTTGCAGGAACCCGACGCCACGGAGTTGAAGCCGAGGAAGTCGTGGTTGATGGAAGTGAGGTTGAGCTGCAGCTCGTCGCGCCGGGCGTTGGGCACGCGCACTTCGACGACGAGTTCGTCGCCGTCCAGTACGGGCGTCCACAGTTGCTGGTGCGCTTCGTTATCGGCCGGGGTGAAGGGGCCCATCACCTGGCGCTGGTCGGGTGCGTAGAGGATCAGGGAACCGCCCGGCGGCATGTAGTATTCGGTAAAGCCCAGATTGAGGGAGTGGGCGTCGGCCGAACGGATGCGCAGCCGCCAGACCGACTCGCCGCCGGGAAGGCGCTCCCAATGGCCGTGGGTCTCCGGCCGTACGTCTACGCTGAAGGTTTCGGCAAAACGGGGCGCAATGCCGGGACCGCGCCGCGCCAGCTCTTCCTCGAGCAGCGTCTGATTATCAACGGGCGGCATCACCATCAGGTCAACTTCCTGCAAAGGCCGGCGGGTCGGCGCGATGCGGGAATCGATATTTTGGGCGAAAAGCGCGCATGGCATGAGGCTGAATAAAAGGAGAAGGTACTTTTTGGACATACTAGTCGGTCTTAGTTTGATGATAAAACGCCATCTTCAGGATAGCCGGCCCTGGGCGGACAATAGCCGCTATCCCAAATAATGAGGTGGAGACAAATTTATCATTTTGCTGCACTATCAGCAAATTCTCTTTTGTCTGCCTTCTCCCAAAATGCTCAGTTAACCCGGATTATTCATCATGAGAAGCCATGAATAATCCGGGCCAACAGCTTTGTCATCAAACCTGAATATCCGGGTTAACGGCTTCCGGTGCGGCCCGCCTTGGACCAATCATCTGTTTTATTCCAGTACGAAAATATTTTTCTCGCGGCAGATCCCTTTCAGCTTTTCGGGCCATACCGTGACGCTGACCTCGCCGATGTGGGCTTTGCGCAACAGGAGCATGTAGGTGCGCGACTGGCCGATGCCGCCGCCGATGCTCAGAGGGATCTCATTGTTGAGGATCGCCTGGTGGTACGGCAGTTCGAGCATATCCAGCGCGTTGCTCATTTCCAGTTGTCGCCGCAGCGAGTCGGCTGTGACGCGGATGCCCATGCTGGTGAGTTCGTGGCGTCGCCGGGTAACCGGGTTCCAGACGAGGATGTCGCCGTTGAGGCCGTGCATTTGCTGGCCGTTTTTCGTGATGGACGGGGTGATCCAGTCGTCGTAGTCGGGCGCGCGCAGTTCGTGGGGGTAGCCGTCAGCCAGCGGATAGCCGATGCCGTAGATGAAAACGGCGGGGTATTCCTGTAAGATCTGCGTTTCGCGCATCTTGCGGGGCAGGTCGGGGAATTTCGCCAGCATCTCTTCCGCGTGGATGAAGGTGAGTTCTTCCGGCAGGTTGGGATAGCGCGGGTCTTTCAACGCCGGAAATTCTTCCTGGAGGAAGGTTTCGGCGCCTTTCAGCACTTTCCAGATCTTTTTGACGATGTCGGTCAGGAAGTCGAGGTTGCGGTCGGCCGCCGTGATCACGCGTTCCCAGTCCCACTGATCGACGTAGGCGCTGTGGTCGTGGTCGAGGAAATAGTCTTTGCGCACCGCCCGCATGTCGGTATTCAGGCCTTCGCCGGGCTGCATGCCGAATTGTTTCAGGGCGACGCGCTTCCATTTGGTGGCGGCCTGCACCACCTGGGCGTCGATGGGATTTTTGCCGTTGTCGTTTTTGATGTGGAAGGCCACCGGCGTGCGGGAGCCGTCGCGGTCGAGCATGTCGTTGACGCCGCTATTGCGGTCGACGATCAGGGGCACGGTGACCATCATCAGGTTCAGCTCGCGGTTGAGGCCGTCTTCGATGTACCGTTTGACGGCGGTGATGGCGCGTTGGGTGTCCTTAGGGCCGAGCAGGCTTTGGTAATCGGCGGGTAAGATCTTTTCGATTTCGTCGTAATTGCCGATACCCGGACCGGCGAGGTCAGCTTTTTTATCGATCATGGCAGGTTGGATTTGGTTAGATGGAGAAGGTAACCTTAAAACCTGCGCAAGCCGGATGACGCCCGTCAGCCGATCGGATGACTTTTGTCAGATGGCCTTACCTGAAAAACAGGGCGTTGCTGAAAAAGAACTTGCCGTTTTCCCAGAAGGCCCGGAAGAGCGGGTTGTCGATCCAGTACACCAAGTCGCCTTCGCCGCGCTGTTGCCGGCCCAGTACGAGGGTATTTTTCAGTTTTTCGCGAGCCTGGTAGCCCGCAAAGCCCGAGGCCACGTTGTCCTCATCGCCGAGCAGGCCCACATTGTTCCCGCGGTTCAGGGGTTCGAAAGCCAGCTCATTGGTTTTGAGTGAAAAATAAAGGTCGGACTGGCCGAAAGCCAGCGGGTGGGTAGGATCGATGTTTACTTTGAAGATGGCGCCGGGGATCATGCTGCTGATGTCCCGGCGTTCCTGCCCGGCGTAGTCGAGTTGGGGTTCCTCCTCGTTGTTTTCCGGCGCTGCGCCGGGTTTCAGAGACAGCTCAAACCCCTGGCGGCCGAGCAGGTAGCGGTTGGCGTAACCGATGGCGATGAGGCGCCCTCCGGCGGATACCCAGTCGCTGAGCCGTTCGAGGGTTTTTTCTTCCCAGCGGTAGTACCCCTCGGGCAGGATGAGGGTGTTGTAACGCCCGGGTTCCAGGTCGCTGAGCGCTTCGATGGTCAGCAGGCCGCAGGGATAGCCGAGGTCGCGCTCCAGGAAGTACCGGATCTGACCGCAGCTGTAGGCGGAAGTCGGTTCGCCGTGGAGCAGGGCGATCTCGGGTTTTTCGATAATGACCATGGCGTTGGAGCCCAGGTCGGGGCCTTGGTCAGCGAAGCCGGTTTGTACGCTGATCAATTCCTGCCGGTGTTCGGCGGCGAGTTTTCGGAGCACTTTCGCCAGCTCGCCCCGGTGGCGGTTGTCGGCGCGGGTAATTACCAGGGCGCCGGGATCGAACGATTGCCCTTCCACGGTAAAGGCGGAAGTGGCGTAGCGCACCGTCAGGCCGGCGTTCAGGAGGCTGCTTAAGAAGCGGGCGTTGTCGAGACCGCGCCAGTGCGCCAGGTAGGCGTATGCGTCCGGCTGGAATTCGGGGCGGGCGGTCGGGGTTTCGGTGTCCGGCTCGACGAACAGGCGTTCGGAGGAGGCATAGGCTTCGAGGCCGTAAGCGTAGGGCAACGACCAGGCCGTGATGTCGTACGTCAGCGAATCCTCGAGCTCCGCTTCCGGCTCCAGCAGGATCTGGGCGAGCACCGAGCGGGGTTGGTAGGCGCTGATGACGAGGTCGCTGCGGTCGACGTCGATGGTCGACTGGCCGCCGCTCCGGTAGTCGAACGCCCGGATGCTGGTGGCGCGGCCCACTCGCCCGTATTGGATGTGGTTGCGGTCGAGCAGGGCGGTGAACGCGCGCAGGCGCTCCGGCGGGTTATTGCCGGAAATGATGAAGGATTTGAACCGGCCTTCCGGATTGTTCCGGGCCTGCCGGTAGTACGCGCCGAAGTTGCGGATCAGCGCTCCGGCGTTCCGGGCGCTCACTTCCACGGTGGCCAGGGCAGTGGTCTGATGGTGTCGTATGCGGTCGTACAACGTCAGGGTATCGCCGTTGTCGGTCAGGACGGCGCGGCCGGCGCCGATGCCGGCTTGTTCGTAAGTCATTCCGATGGCGCCGTTATAAGTGGGGTAGGTATCGCCGTAGCTTGGGTAGAACAGGTCGAAACGCTCGCGGGTGAAGTACAGCCAGCCTTCGCGGTCGAAATAGCGGGCGTTGTTCTTTCCGACGGTATACTGGAAATCGCGTTGCCATTGCGTGATGTAGGAGTGGTAGGGCCGGGCGGCGGGCGCGAAGTAGTAGGGGTTGTTGTAGCCTTGCTCGTGGACGTCGACGTGGACGTGGGGCAGCCATTGGGCGTATTGTTCGATCCGGTGGCGCGATTCCTGCTGGGTCTGCCAGGCCCAGTCGCGGTTGAGGTCGAAATAGTAGTGGTTGGTGCGTCCGCCGGGCCAGGGTTCCCGGTGTTCGACGGTTTCGGGGGCCGGGTTGGGCGTGGGCGGCGCGATGCCGCGATACCAGTGGGTATAGCGCGAGTAGCCGTCGGGGTTGATCGCCGGGTCGATGATCACCACGGTGCTGTCCAGCCACGGCTGGGTGCGGCGGTTGTTTGGGTCGGCCAGTTCGTGGAGTACGGCCATGGCGCTTTCCGAGCCGGCGGCTTCGTTGCCGTGTACGCTGAAGCTGAGCCAGACGAGCGCGCGATCGAAGGCCGGATCGGGTTCGCCTGCGAGAAGGCCGGCCCGGCGCAGGTTATTTTCGCGGATGGCTTCCAGTTGCGCCAGGTTCTCCGGTTTCGAAACGAAGGCCAGAAGCAGCGGGCGCCCTTCCCAGGTGCGGCCGTATTCGACGAGCTGCACATTGGGGCTGTTCTCCGCTACGTGCCGGACGTATTCGACGAGGAGATGATGAGGGGTAAAGGTCGCGCCTAATTTATGAGGTAAAAAAAGATCGGGCGACTGCAGTTGGGCCGGCGCGATCAAGGGAAAGGCGAGCAGGGCGCACAGCCAATAGTAGCTTCTCTTTGCCATGTACCAGTGATGTTTAGCCTGCAATGATACAAAGAAAATACGCTAAAAAAGCGAAAGCCCGCCGGAAAACGGCGGGCTTGCTCATAGGCTTTGTTTAAATTTCCCCTTACTTTAATCGTTTGACACAAAGTTGCCGTAATGTCGGCAACGCGTTGTTTAATTTTTTCCCAAAAAAGCAGCACACGCCCCGAAATAGTGTGGATAAATTGCCCAAATTGGTGGACATTTCTCGACAGGGGTTGAATTTTTATTCATCGACATAAAAAATTGTTTGATATGTTTTCAACAATAGTGAGTACGAACGATCTGTTCGGTCATTTGAATGACGAAAATTGGGTGGTGGTGGACTGCCGGTTCAGTTTGGGCGATCCGGAGGCCGGCCGCAGGGCCCACGCGGCTTCCCACATCCCCGGCGCGGTTTATGCCCACCTGGACGACGACCTGTCGGGGCCGGTCATTCCCGGAAAAACCGGCCGCCATCCTCTGCCGGCGCCCGGCGACCTGGCCGAACTTTTTTCCGGCTGGGGCATCGATGGGCAGACCCAGGTGGTGGCCTACGACGATAAAGGGGGCGCCATCGCGGCCCGGCTGTGGTGGCTGCTGCGCTGGCTGGGGCACGAGGCCGTAGCCGTACTGAACGGAGGATGGCCCCGCTGGGTGCAGGAGGAAAAACCGGTGTCGGACGCCGCACCGCAACCGGAACGGCGGACCTTCCGGCCCGAAGTGCGCCCGGAAATGCTGGTCGACGGCGATTTCGTGGCTTCCATCCAGAACGATCCCGGCTTCGTGCTGGTCGATTCCCGGGCGCCGGAGCGCTATCAGGGCGCAGAAGAACCCATCGACCCGGTAGCCGGCCATATCGAAGGGGCCGTCAACCGCCCCTTTGCCTGCAACTTCGGCGCCGACGGCCGCCTGAAAGAGGCCGAGGTGCTGCGGGCCCGCTTTCGCGACCTGCTGGGAGATAAACCCGGCGAACGCACGGTCTTCTACTGCGGCTCGGGCGTCACTGCCTGCCATAACCTGCTCGCAATGGCGCACGCCGGCCTGGGCGACGGGCGTTTGTACGCCGGTTCGTGGAGTGAGTGGATCAACCGGAAGGGAGGAGCAGCGACCGGATGAGAAGGGCTGATAGTACGAACCCTTGAAGATGTTCACAATAAAATCCAACCCGGATTTTCTTCACAATAGATGAATTCATGAATAATCCGGGCTAAGAGCTTGTTTGGAGGTAGTCATTTTGGCTGCAAAACCCAGCTTTTGGAACCTCCCTGTGGCATTTTTCCGACCCGTAGCGCTGCTATGAGCCGGAAAAATCCCTTCGGGAGAACCCAAAATCTGAGTTTTTCGCTTCAAAAGCACTACCTCCAAACAAGCTCTAAAACACCTCTTCCACTACCTGGCGAATCGTATCGGCGTCGCCCATGGTGTAGTAGTGAAGGCAGGGCGCTCCGGCGGCTTTGAGTTCTTTCGACTGGTGGATACACCACTCGATGCCCGCCTGGCGGCGCCCCTCGGCGTCTTTGGCGCAGCTGACGGCCTTGACCAGGTCGTCCGGCATGTCGACGTGGAAAATGCGGGGAATGGAGTTGAGCTGGTATTTTTTGGTGAGCGGCTTCAGGCCCGGCACGATGGGAACGTTGATGTCCATCGCGCGGCATTTGTCGACAAACTCGAAGTATTTCTGATTGTCGAAGAACATCTGGGTGACGATGTAATCGGCGCCGGCGTCGATCTTGGCTTTGACCCACTGCAGGTCGAAATCCATATTCGGCGCCTCGAAATGCTTTTCCGGATAGCCGGCGACCCCGATGCAGAAATCCGTCTTTTCGGCATCGTCGATGTTCTTGTCCAGGTATTTGCCTTCGTTCATCTCCACCACCTGACGCACCAGGTCGATCGCGTATTTGTGGCCGCCCTCTTCCGGGATGAAACGGCCCTCGAACTTGCGGGCGTCGCCGCGCAGCACCAGCACGTTATTGATGTTCAGGAAATTGAGATCGATCAATACGTTTTCCGTATCTTCTTTGGTAAACCCGCCGCAGATGAGGTGCGGCACGGCGTCCACGCCGTAGCGGTGCATGATGGCCGCGCAGATGCCGACGGTGCCCGGGCGTTTCCGGATGGCCGTCTTTTCGTAATAACCGCTCGACTGCTTTTTGTAGATGAATTCTTCCCGGTGATAGGTGACGTCGATGAAGGGGGGCTTGAATTCCATCAGGGGGTCCAGGGTGTCGAAGATGGCCTGAATGCCGCCTCCCTTTAACGGGGGCAACACTTCGAAGGTGATATAAGTATGACCGTTAGCTTTTTCGAAGTATTCGTTTACTTTCATTAAGTAGGTGCGTTAAATCGGCTGCAAAGCTACAAAATAGCTGCACCTAATGCCAGCTATCCGGTGTCATGCCTTTATCATTCTTTTGAGCGGATTATTTTCAGCAATCATCGGTGCTTTACTAACATTCATCCGATTTTTCCGGGGCTCTCCTTGACAAATCAGCTGTTTCTTACTAGTTTTGATTAACCGGTCGGTCATAAAACAAGTAAGCAAAAGCACATGGCGCCAAAAACGAAGGAACAATTCGAAGCGATCCGGCGACGCAGCCGGGAAAGCATTCAGGCGGCCGCCCTGCGGTTGTTTGCCGAAAGAGGCTACCACAACACGTCGATCAGTCAGATCACGCGGGAGGCCGGCGTTTCGAAAGGGTTGGTTTACAATTATTTCGAAAGTAAACAAGCCCTGCTCAAGGCCATCGTCCAGGAAGCGGTGGCCTTGATGGAGTCGCAATTGATGAACGACCTGGGGCCGACCGGCACGCCTTACGAACAACTGGAACAACTGACCCGCAAATCGGTGCAGATGGTCACCGAAGATCTGCAGTACTGGAAACTGCTGACTTCACTGACTTTCCAAACCGATGTGGTGCAGGAAATACGGAACTACCTGCAGCAGAAACAGGAAGAAGCCATGGGCTTCATGATCGCACTGTTCACCCGGCTCGGCGTCGAGGCGCCCGAAAGGGAAGCGTACTTCTACGGTGCGACGATGGACGGTATGATCCTGCACTACATGCAAAATGCAGACCTCTACGGCGATACCGAACACTACGCGCTGCACGAGATGACCGACTTTCTGCTGCAGCGTTATCAGCAGCTGACGTGACTGTCAGGATTATCAAAAAAACAAAAATCACCAATAAAATGAGACCAATCATTCTGCCGCTGATCCTGCTTTTCGGCCTGGCGGCAAGTGTGCGCCCGCTGGCGCAGACGGAGCCTACGGCTACCGAGATCATCAAGGAAGCCGATCAGAAACAGCGGGGACAGACCAGCGAGGGCATTCTCAAAATGACCATCGTGCGGCCGACCTGGTCGCGCGAGATCACCATGAAGGTATGGTCAAAAGGCGCCGAATATTCCCTCATCCTGGTCCGGGAACCCGCGCGCGACCGGGGCACGGCCTGGCTCAAACGGGAGAACGAAATCTGGAACTGGCAGCCGACCATTGACCGCGTCATCAAACTGCCGCCTTCCATGATGATGCAGTCCTGGATGGGATCGGATTTTACGAACGACGACCTCATCGAAGAATCCTCGATCGTCACTGATTACGAACACGCCATGATGGGATCGGAAACGATCGAAGGCCGCGAATGTTACCGGATCAAGCTCACCCCGAAACCGGATGCGGCGGTCGTGTGGGGCCAGGTGATCGTCTGGATCTCCAAACAAGAACTGCTGCAGCTGAAGACGGAATTTTACGACGAAGACGAGTACCTCGTGAATACCATGTACGGCAAAAAGGTCAAAATGCTGGACGACCGCCTCCTGCCTTCGGTACTGGAGGTGATCCCGGCGGATGATCCCGGCCACAAGACTGTTGTCGAATACCTGGAAATGAACTTCGACGAACCGATCAAGGAGGCTTTCTTTTCGGTCCAGAATATGAAACGCGTGCGGTAAATTACAGCAACCATGAAAATGATCTTCAAGCTCGCCTGGCGCAACATCTGGCGAAACCGCCGGCGTACGTTCATCACCGCGGCGTCCATCCTCTTTGCGGTATTGTTCGCCGCGCTGATGGAGTCGCTGCAGAAAGGCGCCTGGAATAACATGATCGGCAACGTGGTCAACTACTACTACGGCTACGTACAAGTGCACCGGGAAGGCTACTGGGACGACCAGTCGATCAACAAAGCGTTTGCGTACAATGATTCGATCCGGCAGCTGACCGAGCTGCCCGGGGTCGAAACGGTGCTGCCGCGCATCGAGTCTTTCGCCCTGGCTTCCGCCGAAAAAGAGATCGCGGGCGCGCTGGTGGTAGGCATCGATCCGGAAAAAGAAAACCGGATGACGGGGCTGCGCGACCGGCTGGTAGCCGAGGAGTACATTTCGGAAAAGGATAAGGCGGTCATCATCGGCGAAGGCCTGGGCGAACGGCTCAAGCTCGGCCTGGGCGATACGCTCGTGCTGATCAGCCAGGGGTACCACGGCGTCAACTCCGCCGGCAAATATCCCATCGTGGGGCTGGCCCGCTTCGGGTCGCCCGAGCTCAGCAAGCAAATGGTCTACCTGCCGCTGGCCGAAGCCCAGTGGTTCTACGGGGCCTCCGGATTGATCACTTCGGCCGCCCTGCACATCGAAGACCCCGACGATATTCCCGGCGTCGTGGCCGCGGTGCGCGCGCAGCTGCCGGTGGAAGCCTACGAGGTGATGGACTGGCAGGAGATGCTGCCCGACCTGGTGGAGGCCAAAGCCCTGGACAGCGCCGGCAACTACATTGTTTATTTCATCCTGTACTTGATCATCGCTTTCGGCATTTTCGGCACCATCCTGATGATGACCAAAGAGCGGGAATACGAGTTCGGGGTTTTGGTCGCTATCGGTATGCGGCGATTCCGCCTGTCGGCGACGATCTGGCTGGAAGTGCTGATGCTGGGCATCCTGGGGGCGCTGGCGGGCATCCTGGCCAGCATCCCGGTGGTGTATTATTTCTACCGCAACCCCATCCGCTTTGGCGGAGAATACGCGGGGATGATGGAGAAATTCGGCTTCGAGCCCATCTTCCCGGCCTTGTTCGAACCACATATTTTCTGGTTGCAGGCGGTGATCGTGTTCTGCCTGACGGCGGTGCTCGGGCTGTATCCGCTTTTTAAGATCAGCCGTATGAGACCGGTAGAAGCCATGCGCTCCTGATTTGTTAACACCGACAATTTACAACTATGATACCCATCATTGCCTGGCGCAACATCTGGCGCAACACCACCCGCAGCCTGGTCGTCATCGGGGCGATCGCCCTGGGCATCTGGGCGGCCATGTTCATGAGCGGTTTTGCGACCGGCATGGCCAAGAGCTACGTCAACAACGCGGTGGAAGACGTCGTTTCGCACCTCCAGGTCCACCACGCTGAATTTAAAAAAGAAAAAGAACCCGAATTTCAGATCACCGACCCCGCTCTGGCCGCCGAACGCATCCGCGAGCTGGCAGCCGTGCGGGCGGTCAGCGTACGAGCCGTCGTACAGGGCATGCTGGCCTCCGGTAACGGGTCGCGCGGCATCATGGTGCGCGCCGTCGATCCCGCCGCCGAAGCCGGCGTGAGCGCGCTCGATCAGAAAATCGTGGAAGGAGCCTATCTGGAGGATCGCAAGAACAGCCTGCTGATCAGCACAGCGCTTTCCGAGCGCCTGAAGGTCGGCCTGCGATCGAAAGTGGTGCTTACTTTTCTCGACATGGACGACGAGATCACTTCGGCCGCTTTCCGGATCGTCGGGATCTTCGAGACGAGCAGCAAGCCTTTCGACGAATCGCACGTCTACGTTCGCCGCCCCGACCTCAGCCGGCTGCTGCGGCCCGATACGGTAGCGGCGACAGCGCCCCTGGCCCACGAGATGGCCATCATGGTGGACGATCCGGAGCAGGTGAGCGCGGTACAACAACAGTTGCAAAGCGAATTGCCCGACGACCTGATCGTGGAAACCTACCGGCAGGTGTCGCCCGACCTGGAACTCTACGAGTCGCAGATACAGAGCCTTTCGCTGATCTATCTCACGATCATCATGCTGGCGCTCGTATTCGGCATCGTCAACACCATGTTGATGGCTGTGTTGGAGCGGGTGCGCGAACTGGGCATGCTGATGGCCATCGGGATGAACAAGTGGCGGGTGTTCGCCATGATCGTACTCGAAACGATCCTGCTGGCGGTAGTGGCGGCGCCGGCCGGCATGTTGCTGGGCTACGCCACGGTAGCGTATCTGCGGAAGTACGGCATCGACTTGTCGGCCTTCTCGGAAAGCCTGCGCGAATACGGCCTTTCGGATACGGTGTATTTCGACCTCGACCCCATTGTCTACTGGCAGGTGCCCATCATGGTGGGCGTCACGGCGATCATAGCATCGGTCTATCCGGCCTTGAAAGCCATCCGGCTGCGCCCGGTGGAAGCCATTCGCAAATTTTAATAAAACGCTAAAGCAACCCAACAATGGAAGTGATCACTATCCAGGGAGTAACCAAAGTTTACAATTCCAATAAAGTGCCCGTCCACGCCCTCAACGGCGTTGACCTGACCATCGGGGCGGGCGAATTTACGGCTATCGTGGGGCCTTCCGGTTCCGGAAAGACGACCTTGCTCAACATCATCGGCGGGCTGGACCGGCCTACGGCGGGCAGGGTGCATATCGGTAGTCAGAATATCGCCGACCTGAACGACAATCAATTGATCGATTTTCGCAAAACCCATATCGGTTTCGTCTTTCAGGCGTACAACCTGATCCCGGTACTGACGGCGCGCGAGAACGTAGAGTTCGTAATGCTGCTGCAAGGGCGGCCGAAAGCCGAACGCGAAAAGCGCACCAAAGAACTGCTGGACGCGGTAGGGCTTTCCGATAAGGTCAATAAGCGCCCCTCGGAGCTGTCGGGCGGCCAGCAACAACGGGTGGCGGTGGCTCGCGCGCTGGCTCCCAAGCCGAACTTTATCCTCGCCGATGAACCCACGGCGAATCTCGATTCCCATTCTACGGCGAATTTGCTGGACATCATGGCGCGCCTCAACCGCGAGGAAGGCACCACTTTCGTCTTTTCCACGCACGACCAGCGCGTGATCGAGCGCGCCCGCCGCGTCGTCACCCTGGTGGACGGCCGGGTGGATACCGACGAAATACGGGAAGCGAGGCAAATGGCCTGAGCGGCTTTTTCCTACACTATACGTTCGCAAAAAGAAGGATCATGAAAAAGTTTTGCCTGCTGCTGGGCCTGATGCTGGGAACGACGGTGCTGTCCGCCCAGTCGGACGCCCCCCGCAACTGGTCGCTGAACGGCTACGTCAAAAACCTGCAGACGCTATTGCTCTTCAACGACGCGTACCCCGAACCGGGTACGGGCCGCCTGGTCGATACTTTTCTGCAAGACAACCTGGTGCACAACCGCCTGAACTCCCGGTGGTTCCTCTCCGATCAGTTCACCCTCCGCGCGGAGATGCGCAACCGGCTCTTCTTCGGTGATCTCGTTAAGGCCGCTCCCGATTACGCGGCGCAGGTGGACAACGTCAACAACGATTATTTCGACCTGTCCCTCATTCTGTTGGATGACGAAGCGTTCGTGATGCACGCCATGCTCGACCGGGTCTACCTGGAATACATCAGCGGCGACTGGGAGGTGCGGCTGGGCCGCCAGCGCATCAACTGGGGCATCAGCACGGTCTGGAACCCCAACGACATCTTCAACGCTTTTGCTTTCACCGATTTCGATTACGAAGAACGGCCCGGAAGCGACGCCCTGCGCATCCGGAAATTTACCGGTTTCGCCTCCAGCGTGGAACTGGCCGTGAAAGTATTCGACGACTGGGATGAGGCCGTCATGGCCGGCATGTGGAAATTCCATACCGGCGAATACGACATCCAACTGCTGGGCGGTTATATGGAACGCTTCCTGGTGGCCGGCGGCGGCTGGGCCGGCAACCTCGGCGACGCGGGGCTCAAAGGAGAAGCCACCTACTTCCACGCCCTCGACGACGGCCGGGAGAACAGCTTCGCCATGACGGCCGGGCTGGATTACACCCTGGCCAGCGGCTGGTACTTCAACCTGGGCGTGTTGTACAACAGCAACGGAACGACGACCGCCAATGCCGCTCAGCTCTTCGATTTTGAACTGTCCGCGCGCAACCTCTATCCCTACAAGTACTCGATCTTTACCCAGTTCAACTATCCCCTCAATCCGCTGCTCACCGGCGGGGTCGCCACCATTTACAGCCCCGGCGACGCTCACGCCCTGTTCATCAACCCCACGGCCACCCTCTCCGTCGCTCAGAACTGGGACCTCGACCTGATCGGTCAGATCGTATTGAACGAAGCGCCGGGTTACGTCAGCCCCATTCAAGCTATTTTCCTGCGCATCAAGTACAGCTTCTGATCAAAGTCAGTGGCTTGCGCTGACTTTCCTCATTCTTTTTGTCCCTTTTAATCCGTTCCTTTCTATTTGCTCCGGGGGCAACCTCGGGTTTAACCAAAACCATCAGCCATGAAAAAGCGGATCGTACTCTGGCTGGCAGCTTGTTTGCTGGCCTCAACCAGTGGATTCGCGCAGGTGACCACCGGCGGTAACTTCGTGATCGGCAGCACGCTGGGTTTCTCCAACGCCGATTCCAAAATTACCGTCAACGACGGCGCCGGCGATAAAAGCGAAGCCAACCCCACCTCTACCCAGTTCAACCTCGCTCCTTCCATCGGCTATTTCGTGATCGACAACCTGGCGTTGGGCATCCGCATGGACTATACCTTCGCCCGCGTCGTGGAAGACGAACCCCTGCTCGACGGCAGTGAACGCAAAACGCGCGACAGCGACCTGCTCTTCGGCCCGTTCGGTCGCTACTACTGGCCGATCGCCGATGATATGGCGTTCTTCTTTGAGGCCGGTTTCGGTTTCGGCAACTCCAGCGACATCCAGAACATCGCCGGGGAACGGCAATCGATCAATACCAACATCTTCGCGGTAGGCATCGGACCAGGCTTTACCGTCATCTCTTCCAGCGCGGTGGGCATCGAAGCCCTGCTCAAATACAACTACGCCCGCAGCGATTTCGATACGCAGGTGGCCGGGGTGCGCAATGAGACCGTAACGCGCACCAACCAGTTCGATTTTTCCATCGGCGTGCAGTTTTACTTCAGCGCGATCCGGCCGGCCACCCGGACGGAGGCGCCGGAGCGTTTTTGATATACGTCGGCGGGTTAGAGCTTGTTTGGAGGTAGTGCTTTTGAAGCGAAAAACTCAGATTTTGGGTTCTCCCGAAGGGATTTTTCCGGCTCATAGCAGCGCTACGGGCCGGAAAAATGCCACAGGGAGGTTCCAAAAGCTGGGTTTTGCAGCCAAAATGACTACCTCCAAACAAGCTCTTACCGCCGAACCGAGAATCACTGCGGGTTAGTGGAACGTTACACGAGGCGGAACATTTCGCAACGCTTTCCGCAACCATTCCTGTTGGCGGCCTGTTTCCAGAATCTAGTCTATCGTAATCTGAATAATTTCAGGTTGCAAAGTATTCAGGTTAAACCAATTGCCCGTGGACGCCCCGACGACCCAAGACGTTTCGCTCTTCACCCGTTTGCGCAGTTACCTGGTCCTCGGCTTTCTGGGCCTGGTATGGGGCAGTTCCTTTATTCTGATCAAGAAAGGGTTGGAGGTGTACGATCCGCTGCAGGTGGCGGCTTTGCGGCTCACCATTTCGGCTTTGTCGTTTCTGCCCATCCTGACGCTGCAGTTGCGGCGCGTCGATTGGTCGCGCTGGCCCTATTTGCTGGCGGTCGGTTTGTTCGGCAGCGGCATCCCGGCTTTCATGTTCGCTTTCGCCCAGACGGAGATCAGCAGTTCCGTTACGGGCATCCTCAATTCGCTGACCCCGCTCTTTACCCTGGTGCTGGGTATTCTGCTTTTCCGCGCCGAGCTGATCTGGATGAAAGTGACCGGCGTGCTGGTCGGACTGGCCGGGGCGGTCCTACTGATCATTCTCGGTCAGGGTATCGCCATCGAGGGCAATGTCTGGTTCAGCCTTTTTGCCATTGTCGGCACCATCTGTTACGGCCTGAACGCCAATATCGTCGGCGCTTTTTTACGCGATGTGCCCGCCCTGGCCATCAGCGCCGCCTCCTTCGTGATGGTGGGTTTGCCCGCGCTATTTTATTTGGTGACTACCGATTTCTTTGCGGTGCTCACCCGGGAACCCGGCGCCGGCCTGGCCCTGGCGTACATCGCTACGCTCGCAGTAGTCGGTACGGTGGTAGCTTCGATTGTCTTTTTCCAGCTTATCAAATGGACGAACGCCGTCTTCTCTTCCACCGTAGCCTACCTCATTCCCCTGGTCGCCCTGACCTGGGGCTTCATTGACGGAGAACCCATGACGGCCTACCACTTCGTCGGCATGGGCCTCATCCTGGGCGGCGTTTATCTGAGCCGGCAGTGAGCGTGACGACGTGGCAGGCACTTCGCAAGCGCCTGCTACGTTCCCGACTATTCAAACCAGCCCGCGTACATCACATAGGCATTGGCGATGCGTTCGATGGTGCCGGAAAACTGCTCGGTGCTGATGGCTTTGACCTTGCGGGCGGGTACTCCTGCGTAGATATGCCCCGATTCACAGACCGTATTTTCGAGCACCACGGCGCCGGCGGCGATCAGGACGTTGGATTCGACCACGGCGTGGTCCATCACGATAGCGCCCATGCCCAACAGCACGTGGTCGTGGATGGTGCAGCCATGGGCGATGGCCCTATGGCCGATGGAGACGTGATTGCCGATGGTGGTGGATGCTTTCTGGTAGGTGCCGTGGATAACCGCGCCATCCTGTATGTTGACCTTATTGCCCATGCGAATGCTGTTGACGTCGCCGCGAACGACGGCCTGGAACCAGACGCTGCATTCGTCGCCCATGACGATATCGCCGATGAGGGTGGCGTTGTCGGCAAAAAAACAGTTCGCTCCGTATTGCGGCGTGAAGCCCCGCACTGATTTGATAAGCGCCATAACGATTTTGGGAGCAAAGTTAGGAAAAGAAAGAGAGGATACCACGCGAAAGCTATGGTCGGGCAGGGCAATCGCAGTTAATTTTTGGAGCTCGAAAAAGTAGGAAAAATCTTCGTTTTTACCTCGACCCAAACATGCTCGTAAAGAAAGAACGAGGATTTTTCCTTCCGTTACGGGTGAATTTATGGCAATTGATTGGAAGCATCTTTTAACCCGGATTTTTCATGGGTTCTTCGCCATAGATGAATTCATGAATAATCCGGCTTAACTGCGATTGCCCTGCACTATCGGAGCATGTGCTTACAAGCCTCCGAAAAACATTTCCAGTTTGCGCAGGGTCTGCTCCACTTTCTTTTCGATGCGATTGAAATAAAAATTGCGGCTTTGGGCCGAATGGAAACTGATCGATGCCGAGCGATTGATCAGCAGGGAGAACCACTCTTCCGTGCGCCGGCAGAGCCTTTCGTCGAAAGTGAGGAGGAAGTTGGGCGTGGTGAAGGTGATGAAGAGCACCTGCCCGTGGTCGGAGCGGCCCAGGATGATATTGCTGGAGCTTGACAGCTCGTTGTAGTACAGGTTGAACTCGCCGTTCTCATCATTGGGCCGGCTGCCCGGAACGAACTTGCGGCCGGCTTCGGCCATGGCGCGGGCGTGGTTGACGAGCTCGCCAACCTGCCGGCAGACGATGAGCGCCTCCTCTTCCCGTTCGAAGCGGCCTTCCATAGCCATGTACTCGATCTGGTTGAGCGTATCGTCGGCCAGCACCATCGTCCAGAGGTCGGTGCTGTCAAGCTTACTGTACATGGCGCCCACCTCATAGCCGATCGCTTTTTCCTCCGGCGTGATCAGGTCAAAGCAGAATTTGGTTTTCTGCAAATAGTCGAAATGCCAGTTGGTGAGCCCGTAGACGTAAAGTTTAAAACTCAGCAATTCCGGAAAAAGCATGTAGTAAAAGAGCGGGATGGTATGCGAGGCGTAGTAGATGCGCAAGCCCGGCAGGCTGCCGATGGTCGTCACCTGGTGTTTCACCTGTTGCAGGTACTCAAAAAAGTTGCGCACGGGCGGCCCGCTGAAGAGATTGTAGTCGAAAATGATATGGTTGGAATCTTCGGAAATCAGCTGGTCGACTGATAGTTTGAACTGGCGGGCCAGTATGCTGATCTCCCGGGGGCTGAGCGCCGTATCTCCCCGAAGCCGGCGGTAGATGCCGTCGCGGCTTACGCCAAGCAACTGCACCAGCGCCTCTACGGCTTCCGCTTTTTTTTCAAAACGGGGCAGGACTTTCGCAAATATTGCTTCCTGAAGATTGTCTCTGGGGCTCATAAGTGCTGTTTTCAGACGAAGAGGATTTGCCGTACGAACGGTTTTGCCGAAAATTAAAATCTGCAAAAAATGCTAAGTAACAAGCAATCGGCAGACGGGTTTTACTGATATTGAATAAAAAAAAATTTGTCTTGCGATGTAAAGCAGCCCCTTCAGCCGATAGACAGAGATAAATTTGGGGTATAAAAAAGAAAACCATTTACCTCTTGCATAACCCCAAAGCGCTCCGCCCGGCCGGACTTCGCTCCGAAAGGGTGGGGCCTCCCACTCTTTGTTCGGTTCCCTTCAAAAACAGCAACAAGCCTAATTAGCCAAAAGCAAGATCGATTTCTACTTCAAGCCGGCGGCTGACAACTGTCATACCTCCCGGCTGACATTCATCATTTCGCCCGGCAGCCTCGCCCGGTATTTTTGAACCGATACTATGTTGGGCGCTCTTTCTATCACAACAAAGCAGGGAGGGCTCCGCCATGCGGCGGCCTCCGAAAAACTCGGCGAAATGAACACCAATCTACTTGCAAAATACAACGTACCTGCTCCCCGATACACGAGTTATCCCACGGTGCCTTACTGGCAGGAAAAAGCCCCTACGGTGGCCCAGTGGGAGCGCCGCATGGTCCGTGCTTTTCAGCAGGATAACGCCATCAGCCTGTACATCCATCTGCCTTTCTGTGAAAGCCTCTGCACCTACTGCGGTTGCAACAAGCGGATCACCAGGAATCACGCCGTGGAAGATCCCTACATCGAAGCCGTGCTGAAAGAATGGAAACTGTACGCCCAACGGCTCCCGGGCCGTCCCGTCCTGCGAGAGCTGCACCTGGGCGGCGGCACCCCCACTTTTTTCAGCCCCCGCAACCTGGAGCGCCTGGTAGGCGGCATCCTCGCCGACGTGGACGTTCCCGAAGAAACGGAGTACGGCTTCGAAGCCCATCCCGGCTCCACCAGTTATGAGCACCTTACCGCCCTGCGCCGGCTCGGTTTTTCCCGCCTGAGCATCGGCATTCAGGACTTCGCCCCGGAGATCCTCGAGATCATCAACCGGAAGCAGAGCCTGGAAACCGTGGAAGAGGTCACCCGCTGGGCGCGCGAGCTGGGCTACCAATCGATCAACTACGACCTCATCTTCGGGCTGCCCCTGCAAACCGCCGACCATATCTACAACACCATGACCAAAGTGCGGGCGCTGCGGCCGGAACGCATCGCTTTCTACAGCTACGCCCACGTACCCTGGATCAAACCCAGCCAGCGGGCCTATTCGGAAGCGGATTTGCCGAAAGGCAAAGAGAAAAGAGCACTCTACGAGCTGGGCCGGCGCCTGCTGGAAGAAGGCGGCTATCAGGAAATCGGCATGGACCACTTCGCTCTGCCGAAAGACAGCCTGTTCCAGGCCATGGAAACCGGTACGCTCCACCGCAATTTCATGGGGTATACCCCCCATTACACCCGCCTCTGCCTCGGCCTGGGGGTGTCGGCTATCGGCGACAGCTGGGATATGTACATGCAGAACGAAAAACAAGTCGAACGCTACCAGGAACTCGTCAACAACGATCAGCTACCCCTCTGGCGGGGCCATCGCCTCTCCGAAGAGGACCAGGTGCTGCGCGGCCATATCCTCAATATCATGTGCCGTTACGAAACCATCTGGTACAACCCCGACTTCCAGTGCGAAGCCCTGTACGCCGGCCTCGAAAGGCTTAAGGAACTGGAGCGCGACGGCCTCCTTCGCCTTTATCCCTACCAGCTGAAAGTGACGCGCGAAGGGCGCCCCTTCATCCGCAATATCTGCATGGCGCTCGACGCCCATTACTGGCGGCGCCGGCCCGAAGGGCAATTGTTCAGCCAGGCGGTCTGAAGGCGCGCCTCCTCGCCGGAGCAAAGCGGAAAATGACAAAAATCAACGCCCGCCATTGACAAATGCTACCCGTTCGCCTCGCTCCTTTGAGTAATTTAGATTTAAAGGAACCCATTGCGGGTTTAGTAATTGGCATGTAAACGGCACTTTTTGATTGTACTTCGTTGCAAAAACCCTCATCTACCTCAATCGGGTTTTCGCGCTCGTCTCAGCCGGTTAAACCTCGTCTAATCAAAAAAATGCCGGTTTTCAACTCAAAGACCAGATCCGCAACGGGTTCAAGGGGGAAATAACCCGCCGGAAATACCGGAACGGCTCCTGATCAAAGGTCTATCAATGCGGATTAGCGCTCGTTTCGGAAAACCGGGAACCGCCCCGAAACCGCGAAGACCCTAAGAGCTTGTTTGGAGGTAGTCATTTTGGCTGCAAAACCCAGCTTTTGGAACCTCCCTGTGGCATTTTTCCGGCCCGTAGCGCTGCTATGAGCCGGAAAAATCCCTTCGGGAGAACCCAAAATCTGAGTTTTTCGCTTCAAAAGCACTACCTCCAAACAAGCTCTAACCACCAAACCATCGAATCATGCTAAGACCACACATCAATCGCGCCTTTGACCGAATGGGAGAAACCTGGGCCCACAAAATCGACCCGGAACACTTTCTCGGGCGCAGCGCATTCGATTTACCCTGGAAAAAACCAAAACCCGCCGCCAACATCAAAAAAGAAGGAACCTTTTTCGAGCTGGAGCTGGCGGTGCCGGGATTCAAAAAAGAGGAAATCGAAATTTCGGTGAAGAACGATCTGCTCACCATCTGCGGTAAAAAAAGCAAGTCGGATGCCGTATTCGAATCGGAGTACATCCTGGAAGAGTTCGATTTCGATTCTTTCGAGCGCTGCTTCAAACTGTCGCCGACCATTTCGCACGAAAAAATAACGGCCAAGCTGGAAAACGGCGTCCTGCGGCTAACCTTCACCGACGTGCCGAAAGAACAGGAACGGGCTTATCAGAAGGTAAAGGTCTCCTGAGCCGTCAACCGCAAGCACCATGGGAGCGATTTTAGTGCCGACGGATTTTTCTGACTGCGCCCGGCACGCCGTGCGGGTGGCGATGCACCTCGCCGAAGCCGGGGGCAGGGAGCTGACTTTCCTCCATGCGCTGCCGCTGCCGATCGAGGAAGCCGCCTTGCCGTCTGATTGGGAAAGCCGCTATCCGGAGCTGCGGCCCCGGGTCGCCGAAGCCGCGGAGGCGCTGGACGAGATGGTGCACCTGGCGGAGAAGCGTGGCCTGAAAGCCTCCCGGCAAATCGCGCCTGTAGACCACCTGCGCAACCTGACGGAGGCCATCGGCGCTGCGTCGGCCGACCTGGTGGTGATGGGGTCGCACGGTCGCTCCGGCTTGCGGCAGTTTATCATGGGCTCGAATGCCGAACGCACGATGCGCGCACTGCGGACCCCCATCATGGTGGTGCGGGAAAGTTCGCCCGCCCCCCGCTTCAACCGCATCGTTTTTGCTTCCGGAATGGAAGCCGATACGCACCCGGCTTTTGACGTGTTGATCCGCTTTGCCGAAATGTCGGGAGCGGAAGACCTGCATTTCGTGGAAGTGACCACCCCGTACAACTTTCGCCCCACCGGGGAAGTGGAGGCTGCAATGCGGGCGTTTATCGAGCCGTACGATTTTCCGGCTCTGGCGATCCACAATTACGTGCATTACACCATCGAAGCAGGCATTCTCGATTTTGCCCGTTCCATCGATGCCGACCTGATCGCGATCGCCAATCACGGACGCGCGCAGTTGACCAACCTCTTTATCGAGAGTATCCCCGAAAACCTGGTGCGCTTCGGCCACCTGCCTGTACTCAGCATTCGGGTGTAGGCTTTTTGCAACCAAGAAAAACTACCGGAACCATGAAATCGGAAAGTGACATTCTAAGCAATACCCATACCGCGATCGCTACCCAGGCCCCGCAATTCAAGCGCGTGATGGTCGCGCTGGACCTCTCGGCCATGGACGAGCAACTGATCCGGTTTACGGCCGCCCTCAGCCGGGTGCTGGGGATCGAGCGGGTTTACTTCGTACACATCATGAAGAACTTCGACCTGCCCGGCAATCTCGATATCGAGTTTCAGAAGCTCTTCGCGCCCGAATACCCGGTAGACGAGAAAGTGCGCGACAAACTGGCCCTGGAAGTCCAGGAAGTTTTCGGCGAAGCACCCGGCGTCGACATGAGCGTGGAGGTGATCGAAGGCAACCCCTACGAAAAACTGATCCACTGGACGAAGGTCAAAGAGATCGACCTGCTCGTGGTCGGGCATAAGCAAAACAGCAACGGCAGCGGGATCACCGCGCGGCGCGTAGCCCGAAAAGCCGAATGCCACGTGCTTTTCGCGCCGGAACAAGCTCCCCGGGAGATACGCCGGATCATCGCGCCCATCGACTTCTCGGAGAACGCCGTGCGCGCCCTGCAGGCTTCTCTCGCCCTGCGCCGGCAGGCGGCCGAGTTGCAGGCGCTTTACGTGATCGATATGCCGCCCGGTGATTACTACATGCAACCTCACCAGGACGCGGGTTTTCGCAAAATGCTGGCCGAATCGGCGCAGGCCGCTTACCGCAAGTTCCTGGAGCAATACGAACTGCCGGAAGATCCCATCCAACCGGTCTTCCTGGAAAATAACTTCGTAAACGTCGCCGCCCATATCGATGAATACGCCCGGGAAAACGCAGCCGATCTGATCGTGCTCGGCGCCCAGGGCCATACGGCGCTGGAAAATTTCCTGTACGGCAGCATCACCGAAAGCCTGGTGGAACGTTGCCGCGAAATTCCGATATTGATAATTCGTTGAAGCAACTGATCTAATCGTAAAATATAACAAGCAGAAAACCCGAGGAATTTATGGATGCCACTAAAGCCTTTATGAAGTACTACGCCGACCTCGACCGCCGGTTCCACTTCTTCTTCATGGAACTGCTGCGCGAACCCGGGCCGGAGACCATCCACGACCTGCGAGTCAACCTGAAAAAACAGGTCGCCTTTTTCCGGCTGCTGGAAGCGCTGGACGATTCTTTTATCGCCGAAAAAGCGATCGACGTCTTTACGGAATTCTATAAAAAGGCCGGCAAGGTGCGCGACATACAGGTGGAGCGCCAGGTGGTGGAAGCGGAAGAAGCTTTTCTGCACCTGGGACGTCATTTGTCTCTGCGACTGCGGCGGGAAGAGAAGATCCGCACCGCCGACCTGCAGAACTACGAGCGGGAGTTCTCGCTGGAGCCCGTACGGGCCCTCACCCGGCTGGTGAAGAACCGCCTGCAATACCTGCCGGTAGACGAACTGAGCGAGCGCCTCTCCGACTACTTCGGCTGCCTGATCGAACAAGTGAAACGCACCGCCGAATTGGGAGAACGCCGGGAAAAAGAACTGCACAACCTGAGAAAACGGCTGAAGGAGTTGTTTTACAATCTGCAATTGCTCGATCAGCTGATCCCGGCCCTGCGCCTGGAGCAAACCGATGAGTTCGCACTCCTGGAAGAGTGTCAGTCGATGCTCGGCGACTGGCACGATTATGATTTTGCCGTCAATCGCCTGGCGGGAGAGGCCCGGCCCGAACTGATGGCGCGTATGCGGGAAGACTGCGCAGCCCTGCACCGGCGCATCCGCGAACACCTGCCCGCGCTGCTCCGCGCCCTGCCGGTGCTCGATCGCAAACTGCAGGGCGCGCTGCGCACTACCCGCTTTGAACAACCCCAAATACGGCCGCAGCAAATGGCCGGCGGCAGCTACGCCGCTTTCAAACAAATGAATGTCGATGAGCGTTATTTGTAAGTGGATTGTTAAATAAAATTTACCCGAAAGCGCTCGATGGAATATATTGATTATTATCAGGTTCTGGGAGTTCCGCGGGAGGCCTCGGCGGAGGAGATACGCAAAGCGTACCGCCGGCTGGCCCGCAAGTACCATCCCGACGTCAATCCGGGCAACGCGGATGCCGAACGGCGTTTCAAACAAGTCAACGAAGCGCACACCGTCCTCAGCGATCCGGAAAAACGCAAAAAATACGACCAGTACGGCAAAAACTGGGAGCATGCCGAAGCTTTTGAGCAAGCCCGGCAGCAGCAGCAGCAGCGCTCCAGCGGCCACCGGGCCTACCGCTTCGGGGAGGGCGACGGCTTTTCCGACTTCTTCAGAATGATGTTCGAAGAAGGCGACCTCTTCGACTGGTCGCGAACCCGCTTTCGCCGCGGGCAGCATTACGAAGCTGAACTCCGCCTCTCCCTGCGCGATATTCGCCAGACCCACCGGCGGGTGCTCGATGTCGGAGGCCGCAAAATACGACTGACCATCCCCGCCGGGGTGACCGACGGGCAGACCATCCGCATCAAAGGGCAGGGCGGGCCGGCGCCGCGGGGCGGCGAAAAGGGCGACCTGTACCTGACGTTCCGCATCGCGGAAGATCCTACTTTCCGGCGCGAGGGCAGCGACCTTTACGTGGACCTCCCGGTCGACCTGTACACCGTCGTCCTGGGTGGAAAAACGGAAGCCCCGACCCTCGACGGCCCGGTGCGCGTCAGTATCCCGCCGGAATCCCAGCACGGGCAGCTGATCCGCCTGAAGGGAAAAGGACTGCCCCGATACAAACAGCCCGACCAATACGGCGATCTGTACCTGAAGCTACAGGTACAACTGCCCAAACACCTGTCGGATTCAGAGAAACAACTGTTTCGCGAGCTGGCCGCCAAGCGGGCCGCCTGATGGTCAACTGCGCACCTCAAAACAGCGAAAAGCCATACCCTTATGATCCATCTGCTATTGATTACCGGCCTGCCCGGTACCGGAAAAACTACTTTCGCCCGCTTGTTGGCCGCCGAACTGGGGGCGCTCCACCTCAATACCGATATGCTACGGGAAGAGATGGGCGTGCGGGGGCAGTACGATCCGGCGACCAAAGAACGCGTTTACCGGGAACTGAAACGCCGGGCGGCGGAAGCACTGGCCAACGATCAACAGGTAGTGATCGACGGCACCTTCTATCGCGAAAAACTGCGCGAACCCTTCCGGAGGCTCGCCCGACGGGAAGGCGTCAGCTACCACTGGATCGAGTTGAAAGCAGATGAAGCGGTTATCCGCGATCGCGTCAATCGCAAACGGGCCGACAGTGACGCCGACTTCTCTGTCTACCAGAAGATCCGCAACCTCTACGAACCGCTTACCGAAACCCACACCCGCCTGCGCTCGGACCGGGGCAACCTCGAAAAAATGGTGGCCTGTATTTGCGAAGAACTAAACTTGGTAACATGACTGAGCCACAGCTGCAATCCCTCGTTACCCAACTGAACCAAGAGCTGTCGGCCGCGGAACTCATCGAAACCCACATCTCCTGGGTTATCCTCACCGACACTTTCGTCTACAAGTTCAAAAAGCCCGTCCACTTCTCTTTCCTCGATTTTTCTACCCTCGGAAAAAGAAAATACTACTGCGAGCGCGAACTGGAACTCAACAGCCGGCTCACCGAGGGCGTTTACCTGCAGGTGCTGCCGGTGCGCCAAACCGCACAGGGACTGGAAATCGGGGGCGACCGCGGCGAGATCATCGATTACACCCTCCAGATGAAACGCCTGGATACTTCCCGCCAGATGCACGAACTGCTGGAGAATGGCGTGGTGACCGAACACCACATGGAACAGATCGCCCGCCAACTGGCCGTTTTTCACCGGGAAACGGACGTGGTGGACAAACCGGTGGAGGTGGAGGCGCACATCGCTATTTTTCTGGACTTCCGCTCAGAGATCGATTTTATCGAACAACAGATGGACGCCGCTGCGGGGCGTTGCCTGCGCGAATCCTGCGACTTCGTCACCGATTTTCTGCACCGGCACAGCGACCGCCTGCGGGAACGGGGCCGGGAAGGCTTCGTCGTCGACGGCCACGGCGACCTGCACTCCAAAAATATATTCCTCCTCGATCAGCCCGTGATCTTCGATTGTATCGAGTTCAGCGATGAACTGCGCCGCCTCGACGTGCTCAACGAAATCGCTTTTTTCTGCCTCGACCTCAACTACTACGGCCGCGAAGACCTGGAGAAGGCCTTCCTGAATTGCTATCTCAAGGAGCGGCCCTGCGTGCGGACCGACGAAGACCGCCGCCTTTTTCAATACTTTAAACTCTACCGCGCCAACGTCCGGCTCAAAGTATCGGCCATGAGCGCCATGGGCGCCGAAAATGCCGACGAACGCAACCGGAACATCGCCGAGATGAAGGAATATTTCCAGCTCTTCCGAAAATACTACGAGGTGCTGCAGAAAGCAGAGAAGGACCACTCCTGAACTGTATTCTGCTATCCTTGGTCGAATTAATGAACACGGTACCGCCGATCTCCTTTTTATTTGTACAAGTAAAAAACTTTATCACCATGAGAAAAACAATCGCGTATTTATGGGCGCTGTTCCTGGCCGTGGCCGCACCTCACTTGTTATTCGGCGCCGACATCAAAGCAAACGATGAAATTATAATCGACCAGCCGGTATCCGGCAACCAATACCTGACCGGCGGAAAGATAAAAGTAATGGCGCCGATCGACGGCGATCTCATCGCGGCCGGCGGTGAATTGTGGGTGCAGGACAGCATCAGCGACGACGTCACCCTCGCCGGCGGCAATATCGTGATCAACGGCCCCATCGGCGGCGACCTGCGGCTGATGAGCGGTAATGTGAAAGTCAAAAGCGATATCTGGGGCGACCTCGTCGTCGCCGGCGGAGAGATCGACATCGAAAAAGGCGTCATCATCTACGGCGATATCATCACTGCGGGCGGAGAACTCCACTGCGGCGCTACCGTCATGGGGAGCGCCCGCATCGCCGCTGGCGAATTCGACTTTGACGGCGTCATCCGCCAGAACGCTTTCCTTCGGGCCGGGAAACTGAACCTCGACGGAAAGATCGGCGGCGAGTCCGAACTCATCGCCGAAAACATTACCCTCGGGGAGTCCGCCATTTTCTGGAAAAAAGTGAATTACTGGACGCCCGAAGGCGAGATCGATTTTACCGGCCACCTCGCCGACGGTGCAGTGGCCGAGTTCGACGAAAGCATGAAGAGCAAACTGGACGAAACCAGCTGGCGTTACTTCGGCCTGGGCTTCCTGGGCTACCTGGTTTTCCGCGTCCTGGCCGCTGCGCTGCTGATCCTGCTGTTGATCCTGCTCTTTAACCGGTTTTTCACTCGCGCGGCGGGTGCGCTTCAGGAAAACTGGAACCGCGGGCTCGGCTACGGCGCCCTGCTCTTCATCGGTTTGCCGGTAGCCGGCCTCATAGCAATGATCACACTGATCGGATTGCCCGTCGGCCTGCTGATGTTCAGCGTATGGGGCGTCGCCCTGATCCTGGGCCATGCTTTATCGGCTACGGTGCTGGCGTACGAATGGGAAGCTTACCGCAATACCGACCTCGGGAAAGGACAGCTCCTGCTGCTCGGCCTCGGCATATTCCTGGCGATGAAGCTGATCGGACTGATACCGTTCGTCGGGCAACTGATCAATACCGCCATCCTGCTCATCACCTTCGGACTGGTGCTGAACGCCTGGTGGAATCCGCGCGAACCAGCGCCGGAGGTAGCGGAAGATGAAGTGGTATAAATAGCGAGCGAGTAACGCCTGCCCCGGAGCTTAGCAGCAATGGGGCAGGCGCTGTTCAGCAGAAAAAAAAGAGCATCCCGAAGATGCTCGCATATTCCCTAAAATCACCCGAATTGAATTAGTTTCTTGCGTTTCCACTACAAAGAAAGCAGCTATCCGCTGTTTTTTGGTTGACATTTATCAGGAAAAGGCTTTGATTTTTGTCATTGTTCCACCGTGCAGACACTACTAAATTCCAGGTAACTACAATTAAATCGTCCGATATGAAAAACTTTGAGCAAGATATTCGCGAAGCTGCCAGGGAAAAACTCGAGCAGCTGAAAAAAGTATTCGAAGAGTTGGAGGTGCAACTCTCCCTGGGTAAAAAAGAAGCCCAGGAAACCTTTGAGCGGGAAAAGAAAAATTTCCAGGAATTCGTGGAAGGCCAGCGGGAACGGTTCAAAGCGGAGGAAGAGAAAGTGACTACGCTGCGGCAGGAATTGCTGGCGCGCCTCGAAGCGCTGCGGGCGGCCCTGCAGGTGGCGGCGCCCGAAGAGTCGGAAGCCTACAACATCTATAAAGATAAGTTGCTGCAGAACGTATACGCGCTGGAAGGAACGATGAAGGAAGCCTACGAAGTACTGCGCTTCCGGCTGCGCGAACAACTCGACCAGTTTAAAGCCAAACTCGACGCCTACCGCATTCAGCTGGCCCTGTCGGATTTCGATAAAAAAGATTCGGTAGACGAAAAGCGCAAAGCACTGGAAGAAGCCATTACGGCAACCATTCAGCTGTTCAAAGAAGAAGAAAGAAGAGGCGACAAACTCGAAACGTTCACCGAGGAGGTCTCGGCTTCCTTCGAACACCTGCGCCGGGCTTTCGTCGAACTCTTTTCCTGAACGGAAGGGCCGGAGGCGCAAAAGTAATGAAAACGCTTCGCCGCTATCGACGCGGCGCCTCATATATTTGCTTCACAAGTCAACGTCGTGATGAACAGCCCGGATAGATATCGCCGTTCGCCGTCCCTGGTGGCGCGCTATGAAAAAGTGTTCCGGGTTTTGTTCAAATACGGCTTCGAAGACCTCCTGGCGCATCCGCCGTTCAATCGCTTTTTGCCGACTACCGGGCGGTGGACCCTCCGCCGCAATGGGCGCCTGATCACCGATTTTACGCGTTATCAGCGCATCCGTATGGTGTGCGCGGAGCTGGGTACTACTTTTATCAAATTCGCCCAGATCGCCAGCAACCGGCCCGACTTGCTCCCCGAAGAGCTGATCACGGAACTGACCAGCTTGCAGGACCGCGCGCCGGTGGTGGGGCCGGACGCCATTCGGCAGGCCGTCATCGAAGAACTGGGCAAACCGCCCAAAGAACTGTTCGAGGATTTTAACTACGAACCCATCGCCTCCGCTTCCATGGCGCAGGTGCACCGGGCTCGCCTGCGGGGCGGCAAAGACGTGGTGCTGAAGATCCAGCGGCCGGGAATCGCCCGGACCATCGACGAGGATATCGCCATCCTCAAACAACTGGCGCAGATCATCGAAATGTATTTCCCGCAGTACGACGCCTTCCAGCCGGTGGAATTGGTGAAAATGTTCGAAACGACCATCCGCAAAGAGCTGCGCTTCAGCCTGGAGGCGTTGAACCTGCGCCGCTTCCAGGAAAACTTTCGCGGCAATCCCGATATCTACCTGCCCGACTACTATCCCGAATACTCTACCGATCGCATCATCTGCCTGGAATTTATCGAAGGCGTAAAGATCACCGACCTGGAAGCGCTTTCCAGGATCGGCCTGACGGGGCCGGAACTCGCCCGCAAAGGGATCGGACTCTACTTCGAACAGGTGTTCGACCACGGGTTCTTTCACGCCGATCCGCATCCGGGCAACATCTTCGTGATGCCCAATCGACGCGTCTGTTTTATCGATTACGGCATGATGGGATCGGTGGCGGAAAACGACAAGGAACTGCTGGGCGATCTGTTGCTGGCCATCCACGAACAAAACGTCGACGCCCTGAAAAAGGCCTTGCTCCGCTTTTGCACGGACCCCCAGTCCGTCAACGTCAAAAACCTGGAATACGATATCCTCATCTTTTTCCAGGAATACACCAATATGACGATCGACGAGATCGAAGGCGAGGCCATCATCGAGACTCTCAACGCGCTTTTTTTCAACTACCACATCAAGGTGCCGCCCAACCTCCTGCTCCTGCTCAAGGCGCTCGTTATTATTGAAGGCGTCGGACTGACGCTGGATCCGCAATACAACATCATCGAAAATATCGCCCCGTACGTACGCCGCCTGCTGGCTCGAAAGTACGCCCCGTACAAGCTGGCGCAGTACACCTACAAGGCGGTCGGCGATTTTTCCAAAATGGCATTCAATCTTCCGGAAGACATCGACGTTATCCTGCGTAAGCTGCGGGACGGAAAACTCCACATCGAGTTCGAACACAAAGGGCTCGACACCCTCTACCAGAAAATGGAGATCGTATCGAACCGCATCGCTTTCGCCTTGCTGGTGATGGCGCTCATCCTGGGGTCGTCGATCATCGTCATCGCCCAGGTGCCGCCGCTGATCGGCAGTATTCCGCTGCTCGGCGTAGTGGGCTTTGTGCTTTCCGGCCTGCTGGCGCTGCGCCTGATCTTCTCCATCATCCGGCACGGAAATTTCTGATGCCGGTCATTGCATCTGGAACGGCAGCCCCGGCGTAAAGGGGATGGCGTGCTCCAGGTCGAGCTCGGCGCGGAACGTCTCGAAATCTTCGCGGTAGATCTCGAACCCGCGGTCCTTGAACATGTGGATCATCTTCTTATTGGCGGCCAGCACCGAAGCGTAGATCCGCTTGATGCCGCGGTCGCGGGCGATCTCCAGGGCGTAGTCGGTCAGGATGTTGCCGAGGTCCAGCCCCTGGTAGGGGTCGGCTACCACGATGGCGTATTCGGCTTCCTCGCGCCAGGCGTCGGCGATGATGCGCACTACGCCCATCATTTTTTTCTTGCCGTTTTCTTCCATCACGGCGATGATCGCCATTTCCCGGTCGTAGTCAATCTGGGTGAAGCGCGTCAGGAATTCGTGCGTCACCTTGGGGACGAAGCCGAAAAACCGGAAGTATAGCGACTGATCGGAAAGGTTGTCGAACAATTCGGCTTCCATCGGTTCGTCTTCCGGCCGGATGGGGCGCATCACGATCTCCTGGCCGTTGCGCAGCGTGGTGGTGGTGATGTATTTCTCCGGATAAGGAGAGATGACGAGGTGCTCGTACGGCTGGTCCTGGCGCCGCGGGTGGTAGTGGTCCAGCACGATGTGCGAGTCGAGAACGATACCGCCGTGTTCGTCGGCTACGAAGGGGTTGATGTCGATCTCGGCAATTTCCGGAAAATCCATCACGAGGTAAGCGAACTTACACAGCATGAAGGCCAGCTCTTCGAGGTCGACGCCGGGCATGCCGCGGTATCCTTTCAGCAGCGGGTAGATCTGAGTATTCTGGATAATGCGGCGGGCCAGCGCCATGTTGAGCGGCGGCAGGCCGAGGTCCGTATCGCGAAAGACTTCTACGCCTACGCCGCCGCGCCCGAAGGCAATGACAGGGCCGAAGATGGGGTCTTTTTTGGCGCCGATGAGCAGCTCGAAGGTTTTCCGGATCATTGATTCTACCAGAATGCCTTCGATATGAGCGTCGGGGCGTGCTCTTTTGACGGAGCTCATGATCGCGTCAAAGGCCTTTTTGACTTCCTCCTGGTTGCCGATATTCAGTTTTACCCCTCCGACGTCCGTTTTGTGACCGATATCGGGTGAGGTGATTTTCATGACGACGGGATAGCCGATCTTTTCCGCGAAAGCGACGGCTTCTTCCGGGCTGTCGCATACTTTATTCTCACTGATCGGGATCTCGTAGCATTGCATCAGTTCTTTGGCTTCGCTCTCCGTCAGTTGTTTGCGTTTGGCTTCGAGTACCTGCCGGATGATGCGCCAGGCGCCGTCGCGGTTGGGAATGAAGCGATGGGGCACTTCGGGCGGCGTCTCGTAGAGCATTTCCAGGTTGCGGGAATGGTGGTGCATCCGCAGGAAGACGTCGACGGCGCTTTCCGGATACCGGTAGTTGGGGATCTTGCCGGCTTCCAGGATCTCGCGGCCTTCCCAGACGTCGCGTTCGCCCATCCAGGCGGCCAGGATGGGCTTCTTCGTTTTTTTGGTAGCTTTGATCAACTCTTTGGCGACCTTGGTCGGGTCGGTGACCGCTTGCGTAGTGAGGATGGTCAGTACGCCGTCCACACCGGGGTCGGCCAGCACGAGCTCCGTCGCTTTGCGAAAGGTCTCCGCCGAGGCGTCGCCGAGGACGTCCACGGGGTTGCCGTGGCTCCAGTGAGCAGAGAGGAATTCATCGAGTTTGGCCATGGTTTTTTCCGACAATTCGGCCAGGCGGCCGTGATTGCCGATGAGGTAGTCGGTAGCCAGTACGCCTGGCCCGCCGGCATTGGTCACGATGGCCAGGCGGTCGCCTTTGGGTCGAGGCTGCATCGCCAGGGCCTGGGCGCAGTTAAAGAGCTGGGCGATGGTTTCCACCCGGATGACGCCGGCCCGTTTGAAGGCGGCGTCGAAGACGTCGTCGTTGCCGGCCAGCGAACCGGTATGCGAGAGGGTGGCTTTTCCACCCTCGCTGCTCTTACCCGCTTTGAGGACAATGATGGGTTTGGAACGGGCAAAAGCACGGGCCGCGCTCATGAACTTGCGCGCATCCTGCAGGCTTTCCATATAGATCAGGATGCAGGAGGTGCGATCGTCGGTACCAAAGTAGTCGATCAGTTCGGCGAAGCCGATGTCGATCATCGATCCGATGGAAACGAAGTGGCTGAACCCCACGCTTTGCTCCACGGCCCAGTCGAGAATGGAGGTGCACAAGGCGCCGCTCTGAGAAATAAAAGCGATATTTCCTTCGAGCGCCATCTTGGTGGCGAAGCTGGCGTTGACGCCCAGGTTGGGGTTGATGAAGCCCAGACAGTTGGGGCCGACCAGGCGCATTTTATATTGGCGTGCGGTGGCCAGTATTTCGTCCACCATTTTTTGCCCCTCCTTGCCGGCTTCTTTAAAACCGGCGGAGATGATCAGGAGCCCGCCGACGCCCGCTTCGCCGCATTCCTGCACGATGCCCGGCACCGTTTTGGCCGGTGTGCAGATCACGGCGAGGTCAACCCGCTCCGGTACTTCACTGATGCGCTGGTAGGCTTTCTGACCCTGGATTTCGGAATGCTTGATATTGACGGGGTAGATTTTACCCTTGAAATCCGAGTGCGTGAGATTGTACATCACGGCGTAGCCGACGCTCTCTTTTTTGTCGGACGCCCCGATGGCGGCGATGGTTTTGGGTTTAAATATTTTATCAAGCTGTTTTATCATCTTTCAGTTGTTTTATCTGAAGCAGTAACGACGCTATTGTTCCTAATTGAAACGCAATTGGGAACAGACCGTTCACTTTTACATGATACGGAAGATGGGGCATTTTTGCAGCCGCTTCTTTCCGATTTTTGGGGTTGACCTATCGGCTCATTCCCGGCAAATGGGCAGTTCTCTACCTGGTAAAAAACAAAAATTCGATCTCGCAACCCCAAAGCCGAATTTCCCCCGCCGGCTTCACCTCTCTGGCTAATAAAAGTTGACGAAGCAGGGGACTGACTTAAGGGGCGAAAAAGTATGAAAAATTGAATTTCCGGAGAGCGCTCATTCTTCGCCTTGCCCCTCCTTGCCGGTTTCTCCGGCCTCGGCGCATATCTCTTTGTGTTCGTCCAGCACAAGTTCCGCATAGTAGGTGGTAAAGTCCGATGACCGGAGCGAGAACCCGCGGGCGCGGAACATGTGCACCATAATGCGGTTGGCTTTCAGTACGTTGGCGTAGATCTTCCGGATGCCGTATTGGCAGGCGATCTGGATGACGTAATCCGTAAAGCGGTTGCCCAGCCCCTGGCCCTGCCAGGGGTCGGCCACCACGATGGCAAATTCGGCGGTCTCGTTATCGGCGTCGGCCAGCAGGCGCACCTCGCCGATCATTTTTTTCTTTCCATCCTCTTCCACTTCGGCGATCAGGGCGATCTCCCGGTCGTAGTCGATCTGCGTAGAGCGTTTGAGCAGGTCTTTGGAGGCTTCGGGGATAAAACCGAAGAACCGGAAATAGCGGGTTTGGTTGGAAAGGAGCTTGAACATCTCCTCTTCCAGCGGCTCGTCTTCCGGCCGGATGGGGCGCAGCAGGACGGTCTGGCCATTGGCCATCCGGATGGTCGTTTCGTATTGCTTCGGATAGGGGGAGATCACCAGGTGGCTGTAGGGGCGTTGTTCCTGGCCGCTATAGTCCGTGTCGAGGATGACGTAGGCGTCCAGCCCCATGCCTCCTTTTTCGTCGATGACGAAGGGGTTGATGTCGACCTCCCGGATCTGCGGGCAGTCGATCACCAGGTAGGCAAATTTGTAAAGGATAAACTGCAGGGTGCGCAGGTTCATCTTGGGCATGCCGCGGAAGCCTTTCAGCAACTCGTAGACCATGGTGCCTTTGATGATGCGTTTGGCGAGGGCCATGTTCAGCGGCGGGAGTTCGATATTGAGGTCTTTGAAGATCTCGACGGCCACGCCTCCCATCCCGAAAACGATGACCGATCCGAATATGGCGTCCTTTTTGGCGCCGATGAGCAGCTCGTAGCGTTTGGTGATCATCTTTTCCAGGGAGACCCCGATGATCCGGGCTTCCGGCCGGCTTTCCTTTACCGAGCGCATGATCCGGGTGTAGGCTGTGCGGACGGCTTCGTCGGTTTTCAGGTCGAGCACCACCCCGCCGATGTCCGTTTTGAGGCCGATATCCGGCGAAACGATCTTCATGACGATGGGGTAGCCGATGGCCCGGGCCGTTTTCACCGCTTCGCGCGCCGACCGGGCGAGGCGGGAGTCGGTAACCGGAATATCGTAGAGGGCGAGCAGTTGTTTGGCTTCGGTCTCCGTGAGTTGTTTTCGCCCTTCGGCCAGGGCCTGGTCGAGCATCGCCCGGGCTTCCGCCGTGCGGGGAGCGAACGTTTTGGGGATGGTGGAAGGCGTTTCGTACAACAGCTCGATATTGCGGGTGTAGCGGTGCATTTTGAGGAAAACGTCCACCGCGCTTTCGGGGAAATGGTACACGGGAATGTTGCCGGCTTCCATCCATTCGCCGGCGTGCAATTCCGTTTCGCCCATCCAGGAGGCGAGGATGGTTTTCTTCGTTTTGCGGGCCACGGCGATGAGTTCGCGTTCGATTTGCGCGGGGGTGGTCAGGGCTTGTGGCGTCAGAATGACGAGGATGCCGTCGATGTTGGGGTCGCGAATACAGACTTCCAATGCCTGGCGGTAGCGTTCGGGCGTGGCGTCGCCCAGCAGGTCGATGGGGTTGCTGCGACTCCAGTTGGGCGGCAATACCTGGTCGAGTTCGGCGACGGATTCCGGCGAGAGGGTCGCCAGGCGGCCGCCGTGCTGGATGAGGTGGTCGGTGGCGAGCACGCCCGGCCCGCCTGCGTTGGTGATGATGGCCAGTTGGTTGCCGCGGGGCCTTTTTTGTATCGCGAGAGCCTGGGCGCTGTCGAAAAGCTGGGCGATGGTTTCCACCCGGATGACGCCCGCCCGTTTGAAGGCGGCGTCGAAGACGGCGTCGTTGCCGGCCAGCGAGCCGGTATGGGAAAGAGTGGCTTTGGCGCCTTCCCGGCTCTTGCCGGCTTTGAGGACGATGATGGGCTTGTCGCGGGCGAAGGCGCGGGCGGCGCTCATGAAGCGGCGGGCGTCAGATAGCGATTCCATGTAGATCAGGATGCTGGAGGTGTGCGGGGAGTAGCCGAAATAATCGATTAGGTCGTGAAAGCCGATATCCAGCATGTCGCCGATGGAAACGAAATGACTGAAGCCGACCCGCTGCTCCCGGGCCCAGCCCAGGATGGCGGTGCACAGGGCGCCGCTTTGCGAGATGAAGGCGATCCTGCCGGGGCGGGCCGTTTTGTCGGCGAAGCTGGCGTTGAGGTTGAGGCCGGGGTTGATGAATCCCAGGCAGTTGGGCCCCAGAATGCGCATGCCGTAGCCGCGGGCGATGCGCAGCGTCTCTTCACTGAGGGTGGTTCCCGCACCGCCGATCTCCTTAAAACCGGCCGAAATGATCACGAGCCCGCCCACCCCGGCTTCTCCGCACGCCCGGACGACATCCGGAACCGAAGGCGCCGGCGTGGCGATAATGGCGAGGTCGACCTCGTCGAAAATGCGCCCGACCTCCGGATAGCACTTCACTCCCAAAATGCTGTTTTCCCGTGGGTTCACCGGATAAACTACGCCCGGATAGCCTTTACCTACGAGGTTGTGCATCAGCGCCGAACCTACCGTTCGCGGCTCGTTGGAAGCCCCGATAACGGCAATGGTGCGCGGTTGAAAGATCTTGTCGAGACTTTGGAATGCGCTGTTCATAACGCCTGGTTTTGGTTAGGATAGAACGGCTGGTCACAGGCATTCAAGGCCTTGTCCGTCAGGCGCCAATCGGCATTCAATCAGGTAAATCCGGAAAGCAAGCGCGCAGTTGAAAATTGGTCTCTGGTCTTTAGTCTTTGGTCTTTGGTTTTTGGGAGGGGCGGGAATGCTAAAGTAAAGCCCCAAGACCAACCTAAAACTTCCAGTACGGGCTCAGGTGGACGATAGCGGCGTTGAGGTTCATCTCGTACACCTCGAGCGCGCGCATACCCGATTCGGTCGGGGTCTCGGAATACGGCATTTCCTGGCCGTTGACGCCGGCCAGGAAGTTCAGCACTCCTTTTTTCATCCATTCTACGTTATAGCCGCCTTCCAGGGTGGCGAAGATGCGGTCGAAGCGTTCGCGCAGCACCTTGCCGATCTCGTAGAAGGGGTTGATCGTCACCTTGAGGTCGAGCAGCAGGTCGTACTGGTGCGCGTCGAAACCGGCGGATACCGCCACGACATCCGGCTGGAACTGTTCGGCCACGGGCAGGAAAGAATAGAACGCGTTGAGGAAGATATCGTCGGCGCTGCCGGGAGGCACCGGTACGTTGACGGTATATCCCCGGCCGCCGCCCGTGCCGATCTCGTCGGCGAAGCCGTGCCCCGGGAAGGCGGGGTATTGGTGAATGGACCAGTACAGCACGTCGTCGCTGCCGTAGAAGATCTCGGACGTGCCGTCGCCCAGGTGCCCGTCAAAATCGAAGATCAGCACCCGCCGGCCGCGGTTGGCCAGCCGCTGGGCGGCGATGGCGATGTTGTTGAACAGGCAGAAACCGCTGGCGCGGTAGGAGTAGGCGTGGTGGCCCGGCGGGCGCACCAGCGCAAAGTCGTCCGTTTCCGAAGCCATCACGGTAGCCCCTACCGCGTAGCAGGCCGCTTCGAAACTCCCTGGTGACGTGGTCGTGTCCTGGTCGATATGGGCGCCAACTTTACAGGCGTGTTCGAGCTTGTCTATGTATTCCCGGGTATGGATCAGTTCCAGGAATTCTCTTCCGTCCTCCAGGACGTCGTCTTCCAGTTCCTGGAAAGCCTCCAGACGCTTTTTGCTTTCCGGATGCATGCCGGTGTCATGTTCCAGAAAAACGCGGTTGAACAAGAGCTTCATGGGCTTCTTTTCCGTATGGACCGTTTGTCGTGCATCCGTGCCGGTGTGGCGGTCGATCATGATAATTGCATTTAATGGATTTTACAGCTCCGTCTCGGCTTGTTTCAGTTTTTTCAGATCGGTGTCGGTGACCAGGCCGATCATCTGGTGATGGTGAACGACCGGCAGGCAGGTGATGTCGTGCTCCCGCATGAGTTGAATGGCTTCGTTTACCGGCATTTCGGGCGGCACGGTGATCAGCTTGTCTACCATAAAACTGCGAATGGGGCGGTAAGCCCAGCCGTTATTGTTGCGCTGAGTGCTTTCGTAGCGGTGCACATCCGAGGCCGTCACGAGCCCGATCAGGGTGCCCTCGAGGTTTTCCACCGGCAGGTGCCGTATTTTCTGCCAGGTCATCAGGGCTTTGACGAAGGCGAGGGGTTCGTCTTCGCGGACGGTAAACAGGTCGGTGGTCATTATTTTGTAGACCGGATCTTTTTCGAGGTTGATGGCGTAGACGTGGCTGGCGTCGATTTCCGACCAGGTGTGCACGGGCTCGCTGGTTTGCTGGCGTTCGTAGATGCCCCGGGTCAGTTCCGTCAGTGCGACGCCGGTGCCGTAGCGGTCGCGCAGCCGTCGGTAGTTGTTGATCTGCCAGCGGGCGCCGCATTTACGGGCGCTCACCCGCGCTTCGATGATGCCGAGGTAGCGGTCGATATCGCTTTCGTTAATGCGGGCCTTTTCGAGGCCGCTGCGCGCCAGCGGAAGCAGGGTTTCGAGCAGCAGCTGCTGGGCGGGAACGGCTCTCCCGAACCAGTCGAATACCGTGTCCAGGCCGGTGCGGGCCGCCCGGTAGAAATTGTCGACCAGGTTGGAGAAGGGGATCTGGCCGGGCAGGTGGCGGTATTCCTCGGGCATGGCTTTCATCAGCCCCACCCAGAAGGCGAAGTTGGCCATCTCGTCGGCTACGGTCGGACCGGCCGGGATGTAGCGGTTTTCGATGCGCAGGTGCGGATATCCGGTATCGCTGATGCCGTAGCAAGGCCGGTTCCAGGTATAGACGGTGCCGTTATGTAATTGTAAAGCTTTCAGTTTGGGGATTTGCCCGTTTTGCAGCTGGCTCATGGCGTCATCTTCGATATCCGTAGTGAGAATGAGCGGGAAGCGCGATAGCTGCTCTTTGAACAATTCCGAAACCGAGCTATGTATCCACGTGCTGCCGAAGCGCACGCGCCGTTGTTTTTCGCGCATGTGGTTGGTCGAGCTGCGGGTGTCGATACTTTGCTGGAAAAGGGCGATGCGGGTTTCGGCCCACAGCTCGCGGCCGAAGAGCAGCGGCGAGTTGGTGCAGGCCGATAGCACGGGGCCCGCGATGAGCTGCGCCCAGTTGTACTGCGCCGCGAAGTCCTCCGGTGCGATTTGCAGGTGGAGCTGAAAGCTGGTGTTGCAGCCCTCGAACATTACGCTGTCCAGGCCGGCGATCACCTCATCCACGCCTTCGATGTGGATTTCGAAGTTGCTGCCCCGCATCTGGCGAATACCGTCGCTGAGCACCTGGTAGCGCACGCGCGGCGTCATGCAGGATGATTCCAGGTGGCGGTAGCGGATCGTGGGCAGGATGCCGGTGAGCAGAACGCCGCAGTCTCGCTCCTTGGCTCGCTGTTGCCCCAGGCTGAGCAGCTGCCGCAACTGGCGCTCGGTGAGCCGGAAGGCGTCGGAGCGCAGTTCGAAGGGGTCGAGATTGATCTCCAGGTTGTAACGGGCAATTTCGGTCGTAAAATGAGGATCAGCGATTTGTTCGAGCAGGTCGGGGCCGTCGAGCGAAGGGGAATAGTCCGGGGTGATCAGCGCCAGTTCTTGTTCGGCGCCGATGCGTTGGCGATCCTTTTCGAAAATATCGTCGCGGATCATGACGTCCATCGCGCGGATATCGTTGAGAAGGCGCTTGATAAAGCGGTTCTTGTCCTCTTGTCCTTTCGCTGCTCTGACTAATAATTCTCCCATGGTTTTAAGCGTTGATTGGCGACCGGCCCGTTAGTTCCGCTTATTCGTCGCGGATCACTAAGAGGGGCACGTGGGTCTCCAGGGCCATCCTTCGGGTATGGCTGCGTTGAAAAATGCGTTCTAAAAGGTCGTGTTGCGGAGCGAACATCACCAGGAGGTCGACGTCGTAGGTGTCTACGAACGCTTCGAGTTCATCGGTAACGGAACGGCCCCGCAGGGTGTTGAATTTGATTTGGATACCCGGGGCTTTATGGCTGAAGAACTGTTCCAGTTCGGACATGTCGATTGCTTCTTCTTCGTCCTCGGAAGTGTTGACGTGGACGCAGTGGAAAATGGGATTGATCGGTTCGAGGAGCTTGCCGACCTTCCAGATGTGATAAGGGTCGGCCTCGGTCAGGTTCGTGGCGTAGGCGATGATATCTATCGATTCGTACGGTGCTTCTTCGGGAACGATCAGAACGTGACAGGGCGCTTTGCTGATGACGCCGGTGGAGGTGCTGCCGAAGGCTTTTTCCAGGAGGCTGTGGTCGCCGCGGGTGCCCATGACGATCAGGTCGACCTCGTCGCGGCGGGCTACGTTGGTGATCACGCCTACCGGGCTGCCGATCTCCACATCGGGGCGAATGACGGGAGCATGTTGCAGCTGGCGGGTGAGCTGCACCTGCGCCAGTCCGTGGTTGACGAAGGTTTTCAGGATCTCTCCGGCGGCTTCGGCCTTGTTATTGGTTGCTTTGGAGGCCAGCACCGGCAGGTCGGAAGCGGCGTATTCCGGATAAACGACGTGGAGCAGCTCGATCTCGGCTTCGAGCTGGTCAGCCAGCATCAGGCAATACCGGAAAGCATTTTGCGCGGTATCGGAAAAGTCGGTAGGGAACAGTATCGTCTTGATGTCTTGATTCATTTGCGTTAAACTTTATACCATCTAAAGCCGCCGATACCCGGGAAAGGCGCACCGGCTATACATTAAATACTACTCAGCCTAAGGTAATATATTTAATCCGGTCCGCCGTACTGTAAAAGTACAAAACCGCTATTCCACGGCTGCCGCCGGCCGGCCGGACGAGGAATGGGGTTCGGGTATTTTCATTGTTTTCTCCTGGCCGGGCCGTTCGCCGAAAATCGCCAGGAGGTCTTCTTTCACCACCACTTCCTTTTCCAGCAGCAGCCGGGCGAGCGCTTCGAGCTGAGGCCGGTGGGCCTCCAGCAGTTTGAAGGTGCGCTGGTAAGCCTGATCCACCAGTTTTTTCACTTCCTGGTCGATCAGTTGGGCGGTCTGTTCGCTGTAGGGGCGTTGCAGCGATTGCTCGTATTCTCCGCTGCTGTCGTAGTAGCTGAGGTTGCCCAGCGTTTCGTTGAGGCCGTAAAAGGCCACCATCGTGTAGGCTTGTTTGGTCACTTTTTCCAGGTCGTCGAGGGCGCCGGAGGAGATTTCTCCGTAAACGAGGGCTTCGGCCGCCCGGCCGCCCAGGGCGGCGCAGAGACGGTCCAGAAACTGGGCTTTGGTGTAAATCAAATGTTCTTCGGGCAGGTACCAGGCGGCGCCCAGCGATTTGCCCCGGGGTACGATCGTTACTTTGAGCAGGGTGTCGGCGTGCTTCAGGAACCAGCTGGCGGTGGCGTGGCCGGCTTCGTGATAAGCGATGCGCTCTTTTTCTTCCGGAGAGACGATCTTGCTTTTCTTTTCGAGGCCCGCGATGATGCGGTCGACCGCGTCGTAAAAGTCGGCCATCTCTACGGCCGGTTTCCGGCGGCGGGCTGCGATCAGGGCCGCCTCGTTGCAGATATTGGAAATATCGGCGCCGGAAAAGCCGGGCGTTTGTGCGGAGAGCACCTCGATGTCGATATCGTCGGCCAGCTTGAGAGGCCGCAGATGCACCGCAAAGATGGCTTTGCGCTCGTTTAGGTTCGGTAATTCGAGGTAGATGTGGCGGTCGAAGCGGCCGGGGCGGAGCAGGGCCCGGTCGAGGATGTCGGCGCGGTTGGTGGCGCCCATTACGATGACGCCGGCGCTATTGTCGAAGCCGTCCATCTCGGTGAGCAGCTGGTTGAGGGTGCTCTCGCGTTCGTCGTTGGCCCGCATGCTGAAGGCGCTGCCCCGGGCGCGGCCGATGGCGTCGATCTCGTCGATGAAGATGATGCTGGGGGCTTTTTCTTTCGCCTTTTTGAAAAGGTCGCGTACGCGGGAGGCGCCTACGCCGACGAACATTTCCACGAATTCCGATCCCGACATGGAAAAGAAAGGCACGTGCGCCTCCCCGGCGACGGCGCGCGCCAGCAGCGTTTTGCCGGTGCCGGGCGGGCCCACCAGCATGACGCCTTTGGGGATCTTGGCGCCCAGCTCGGTGTAGCGCTCCGGGTTTTTCAGGAAATCGACGATCTCGCGGATTTCTACTTTCGCTTCGTCGAGGCCGGCCACGTCGTCAAAGGTCACTCCCGTGCCGCGGGTGGCGTCGAATAGGGTGGCTTTCGATTTGCCGAAGTCAAAAGCACCGCTGCCGACCCCGCCGCCGGCCCTGCGCATGATGAAGAGCCAGATGATGATAATGATGGCGAAAGGCAGCACCCAGGCCAGGATGTTGCCCAGCCAGTTGGTTCGGGTGACGTACCGCAGTGCGACGGGCTCGAGCTCGTACGTCTGTTCGGCGGCGCGCAGCTTTTCTTCAAAGGTCACCACCGAGCCGATGGTAAAGCGATAATGCGGCCCGGAAGCGGTTTTGGCCAGGTCTTTGAACCGGCCCTGTCCCAGCTTTTCCGGTCGGATATATACTTCCGCCTGCTCCTTGTTTACCACCACCACTTTTTCCACAGCCTTTTCCGCCAGCATCTCTTTCTCGAATTCGTACCAGCTGATCTCCTTGCTGGCCCCGCTGCTGCTGCTGAATACCTGATATAACAGAAAAGCACTGATGAGCACATAAATCCATAAAACGCCGCCGGTGGGGAATTGCCCGCCGGGCGTAGGCGATTTATCGGGTTTTTGTTGTTGTGGATCGGGCATTTGCTCTTGGTTTTTGAAAAAAGCCGGGCGCCTGGTTTAGTAAGATCAAATTAGGTGTATTTGGGAGAGTATCTTAATGAGGAAAGTCACACAGGGTCAATGACTTTCCTCATTTTACCCCCGGCCGCCGGTCGCCTTCCGGGCGTCTTTGAAAGGTGGCGCTCCACCGGTGGCCGGCCGTTAATTAACATTTCATTTGGTGGTTAAAGTCCGTTAAGGGCATTTTCCAAACCTCGATACCCGCTTATATTATCCGGCAAAAAGATGCGACTGATCCTCATTGTTCTGATTTGCGCCACGAGCACGAGCCGGTGGGTGTCCGCACAGCCTACGCTGACGCGCTCCGTCCTGGGCGCGGCGGGCGGAAGCGCAGAAGGGGCCGGCGTTCACCTGGACTGGACCCTGGGCGAACCGGCGGTGCAGACCCTGAGCACTAGCGACCGGCAGCTGACCCAGGGGTTCCACCAGCCGCTTTTATGGCTTACTTCGGCTCCCTCGCTTTCTCCGAAAAGGAAGGTACAGGCTTTTCCGAACCCCACGGTTCGGGAATTGCAACTTCGCCGAACGGTCGCAGCGGAGCCCTGGCCGGGAAGTCTATTCGACGCTGCCGGGCGCCGCCTCGCAGACTTTATCTGGCGGGGCGCCGCGCATCAGGTCGATATGAGCGATTATCCCGCCGGAGCTTACTGGCTGTATTTCACGCCGGCGCAAAGCGAACGCTTCCACCTTTTGATCCTGAAAAAAGAAGAATAAAAAATACACCAACAATCCTGGTTCGATATGAAAAAGATTACGATCCTCTTTTATCTGTTCTGCCTTTCAACCGGCTCCCTCCTGGCCCAGACGCCGCAGGGCTTCCAATACCAGGCAGTAGCCCGCGACGGCTCCGGGCAGCCGCTGGCCGATCAGAACGTCGATCTGCGTTTCAGCCTCGTACAGAGCAGCGTGGACGGCCCGGTGGTTTACGCCGAAGAGCACTCGGCCGTGACCAACGCGTACGGTCTTTTCAGCCTGGTGGTCGGCGCCGGTTTCCCGGCAACCGGCGCTTTTGAGGCGGTGGACTGGAGCGAAGGACCGCTCTTCCTGCGGGTGGAGCTCGACGTCTTCGGCGACGGCGATTACCAGTTGCTGGGGGCCCAGCAATTGTGGTCGGTCCCCTACGCCTTATACGCGCAGTCTACCGCCGAGCCGGAGGATGCGGACGCCGACCCGGAAAACGAGCTGCAGTACCTCAATCTCCAGGGAAACCAACTGTCTATCGGGCCCAGCGGCTCCACTACTGTATCGATCCCGACCGTCGGTGGCGGGTCTTTGTGGTCGCTGAGCGGCAGTGACATTTTCTACGAGGCCGGCGATGTGTTTGTGGATCGCACCCTCTTGGTGGGGGACGATGTATTACTGCAAAACCTCAGCGATCCCGACGCGCTTACCGGTATCGAACTGGTAACCTACGAAGACGGGGAAGGGCGCGCGCTCACCTTCGGCGCCAACGGCAGCACCAACGCGGCGCTGCTGTCTACCGACAACTTCAACGACGGCGGTTTGAGCTTGTACGACCAGAACTCGACCGAGCGCTGGGCGGGCGGAATCACCGGCGACAATGCCGGCGCGCTGGAACTATTCGGCCCCAACGGCAACAGCAACCTGGCCCTGGCGAGCGCCGCTTCGAACACCAACCACGGCTGGCTGGGCCTGCAGGATTTTGACGGCTTCACCCAGGTCCTGATGACCATCCTCGACGATACCGGAGAAGGGTACCTGGAAACGGTGGGCCCCAACGGGCAACCCAACGTTCAGCTCTCTTCCGTTGTCGGAAACGCCAACCACGGCTACGTGGCGGTGGGCGAATCGGGCGGCTTCGAAGCGGCGAGCATGGCCGTATTGAGTAATGGCGAAGGCGTGGTCGCGACGGTAGGCGCCAATGGCTTCGATAACGTCCAGCTCAGCAGCCTCGCCGGTTATCCCAACCACGGCTTCGTCGCCGTCCAGGACAATCAGGGGGATATCCGGGCGGGCGCCTACGTAGACGATTTCGGCGACGGCATCCTGTTTGCCGACCTCAAACACTTCCGGACGCCCCATCCCGAGAAAGCGGATCGCGAGATCTGGTACGCGAGCCTGGAAGGGCCCGAAGCCGCCGCCTACGTTCGCGGCACCGCCAAGCTGGAAGGGGGAGCAGCTTTTGTGCCCTTCCCCGAACATTTTCGCCTGATCGCCAACCCGGCTACCATGACGGTGATGCTCACCCCTCTTTCGGCAGATACCCGGGGGCTGGCGGTAGTCGAAAAAACGGAGAACGGCTTTCGCGTAAAAGAGCTGATGGGCGGCGAGGGCGCCTTCGCTTTCGACTGGGAGGTCAAGTGCGTCCGCGCCGGCTACGAGGATTATTCGGTAATTCGGGAAAAGTCGGCCTTGAAAACCGCCGGCCGTTCCCGCCGTAAACTGGAGTCGCACCGCAACGACCATTCCAGCCTGCCGCCCCGTAATGGCGAAAGAAAAGCGGAACGCCGGTAATTGCAATACGAAAGCCCGGCCTATTCCCAACCTTCTATTCCGCCGCTTTTTTTCGCCTGGATATAAACCGCCACCCTGCGGTCATAAGCCTGTTTTAAGGCCAGCAGCCACGGGTGGTCGGGCGGAAGGCGTTTGTCGCCGATCTGGGCGACGGGCAGCACGCCGGGCGAGGTGCCCGTCAGGAAGGCGGCCTCGGCGTCGTTGATCCAGGTGCGGGGCAATTCGGATTCGCAGAAAGGCAGGCCGAGCTGCTGGCACAAATGGATGACGATAGAGCGCGTGATCCCCGGCAGGACGGAGCGGGCGGGCGGGGTGAGGACTTCCCCGGCGCAGACCAGGAAGAAGTTGGACCGGCTGCCTTCGGTGATGCGGTTGTGGCGGTCGACGAGCAGGACTTCATACCATCGGTGCTCGGCCATTAAAGCGTTCGCCCGGGTTCGCAGGGCTTTTTGTTCGGTTTTGGCGTTTGGATTGTTGCGTTCGGCGGCCAGCAAACCCAGAGCGACGCCCGAATGGTATTGTTCTTCGGAGGGGTAGGTATGGGGAATGATGTAGGCGGCGAACTTGCCTTTTTCGGCAATGGCTTTGGTTTCCCAGGCCACCTCCAGTTTGACGTTGCCGGATTCCAGGTCGTTATGGTAAATGAGCTCGGCGATGGCGCGCTTGAGCTCCCGGTCGCCCGGCTGGAATACTCGCCCCGCCAGACCGATCGAACGTCGCAGCCGCGATAAGTGCGCTTCGAGAAACAAGGGGACGCCGTCAATGACCCGGAAAACTTCGTAAACGGTAAGCGACTTCGGCGAGGCGCCGGCGCGGGGCTGGTGAACCGGCTGGCGTCCGTCTTCGCTCAATTGATATTCCTGCAAGGCTTTTTCCATAACTGATGCTGAGGTTTACAGCTACAAAATTAGCCCGTAATCCGCTGTCCCGAAGTGACAAATATCAGTGAGTGCTCCGCCCGATTTTGGGCGGAATTAAAAAATGATTTGAATTAAAACTATGGTTATCAATTTTTTATGCGAAGTTAAATTTTTTATAAATAGATTTTTAGCATCCGGGCAACCGGTGTGCCGGCCGGCGGCGAGCCCGAATGCGGTAGTGATGGAGCGGGCGTCGTCAAAGGCGTCTCTGTTTTTGTTGCGCTGCCGGTTGAAGCCGGCCAGCAGATCAACGGACACCTTCTCATGGAAAATGATAAAGATCAGTAGCTGGATGTGACATTTATCATCCGGCGGATAAGGATTTCCGGTTTATCATTAATCATGGTGAAGGGCGACAATGCTATTTGCTAAGATACTTCAAAAGTGCGCCAATGGAACGCAAAACACTCCGGCAATTTCACCGGGAATTGAGTTGGTCGACCAGAATTTACACCTTGCTGACCGTGGTCACGGCGGTGGGCGCCTTCCTTTTCGACGCCTGGAGCACCAACTGGGCGCTGACCATTGCGGTAGCGCTGGCGGTGGTGCTTTTCGTGGAGAGTTTCGCCCTTTATTTCTTACACCATCCCAGGGCCTGGCGACGGTTACGCTGGGTCTTGCGCCTGGGCGTGTTGCTGATCTTGTGGCTGTTGCTGTCCGGCGGAGGGGCTACGCCAGCGACCGGATAACGGTGTCGACTTTGCGGGTTTCAAAAAAACGGATCAGGCGAAGCGCAGTCCCGAGGATCCGGCCGGGCGGCCGGTGAATGAGGCTGCCGATGGTCGCGGCGCTTTCGTCTACCTGGCGGATGAATTTTTCCCGCTCCGGCCCGTCCATGAAAGCGAGCTGGGTGGCGACCCGCCAGGCCAGGCCGCGGGCGCGGCGGATGCTGAAATTGACGACCACTTCGTCTTTGCGGCCGCCTACCCAGTCCAGCAGGATCATCAGACGGGAAACGCGGCTGAGGCGCGCCTGCATCTCATCGGTAAGTTCCTCCAGCAGGTCGTTCACCCGCATGAAATCCTCTCTGAGGTCGAAGATGCTTTCTCCGGGGGCGACCTCTGCGGCGGCGAGGCCCAGATCGAAATTGATATGGGCGTTCATGCCGAGCAACAGGTGCTGCAGGATCGTAATATCGGACCGGCGCGCGGCAAAAGCGACGGCCCAGGAACGCGCCGGCTGTTCTTTGTTGCGAAACTGACGGTAGGCGTCGATGTACCGTTTCGCAAAAACGACGTCGAAACGCTCCATGCGCGGTCCGTCGTCAAAGCGTTCCGCCCGGATGCCGTCCAGGATCTGGGCGGTGGTGCGCCGGTAGACGTAGGCAAAAACGCCAAGCAGGTCGTTCTCGGCAACGGACGCTTCGACGATGCGGTCGAGTTCCGCCAGCACATCCGTAATAGTCAAAAAGGGAGCATTCATAACCCTCTCAAGAAAGGAAAAAAATCGGTAATTTCAGCGTCTTTTTTAACGGACTTTCGTCTACCAATAAAACGACAAAATGGATGCCGCTACGATCTGGCCGAAAGTGCAGGCGCCGCTGGAGCGATTTGTTCTACAGAAAACCGGCGACGCCGACGCCACCCACGATATTTTGCACAACATCTTTCTGCGCATGCAGGCCGGTTTGCCGCATTTGCGGCATCGCGACAAGCTCATGCCCTGGCTATACCGCATTGCCCGCAACGCCATCATCGATTACCAGCGCGCCGAGCAGCGATTGCTGAAGATTAAGAACCGATACGAACCGGAATCCGCGCTGGCGCCTGACCTTACCGAAGAGTTTGCCGCCTGCATCCCCCAGATGCTGGAAATACTGCCTGAAATATACCGCGAAGCGCTATACCTCTCGGAAATCGAAGGACTGTCGCAAAAAGAACTGGCGGAACGCCTGGGGCTTTCTTACCCCGGCGCCAAATCGCGGGTGCAGCGCGGCCGGGAAAAGCTGAGGGAAGCATTGGAGGCGTGCTGCCACATCTACACCGACGCCTACGGCAATATCATCGATTATCACAGCCGTTGAAATTCAGCGTCTTTTTAGGCCGGCTACCGTCTTAATAATAAATGACTCGATTATGAAAGAAGACACGAAAACAATGGTCCGCAACAAGTACGCGGAAATTGTTACCAAAAATCAGAATAGCTGCTGCGGGCCCAGTTGTTGCGGCGACGAGGTGCTCGACCAGATCTCCTTTGTGGACGGTTACGAAAAACTGGAAGGCTACGTCCCCGACGCCGATTTCGGCCTGGGATGCGGCTTACCCACCGAATCGGCTCGCCTGCAGCCCGGGCAGACGGTGCTCGACCTGGGCTCGGGGGCCGGCAATGACGTCTTTATCGCCCGCCGCCTGGTCGGTGAGACCGGCCGCGTGATCGGCCTCGATTTTACCCCCGAGATGATCGATAAAGCCAACCAGAACAAAGCAAAGCTGGGGTACGACAACGTCTCTTTCGTACTGGGAGATATCGAGGCGATACCGCTGGCCGATGCCTCCGTCGATGTGGTGATCAGCAATTGCGTCCTCAACCTGGTGCCCGATAAAGCCAAAGCGTATGCGGAAATATATCGCGTCCTACGACCGGGCGGCCATCTGGCGATTTCCGACATCGTTTTGCTCGGGGAACTGCCGCCGGCTTTGCGGGAAGCCGCCGCATTGTACGCCGGCTGTATCGGCGGAGCACTGCTGAAAGACGAATATCTCGACCTGGTGCAGGCCGCAGGCTTTGCGGAGGTGAAAGTGGAAAAAGACAAACACATCCATATTCCGCCGGCACTGCTGGAACAGGAGCTGTCGGCCGCCGAACTGGCGGTCTACCGGGCCGGTGACAATGAAGTGCGCAGCATTACCGTGTATGCTGTGAAATAGGACCGACAGGTGGGGGGATGTTGTCAGGATTTTCTCCCCACTTGCATTTCCGAATAGTGATCCAGGTAATGCCGCAGCGATTCCAGTTGTTTTTTGTCGCCCAGTACGATGAAGCTCGAACCCGGCGTCAGGCTGGTGTCCGGAGAAGGGTTGACCTAGTATTCGCCGCGGGGGCTGCGATAACCGATGATATTGGCGCCGGTGACCTTGCGCAGGCGCAGTTCGCGGATTGACTTGCCCGTACATTCGGAAGGCAGCTCTTCGTAGAGGATCTCTTCAAAACCAATGTCCGATTCGTATTCGTTGGTGATAAAGGAGAAGAAGTCGATGGCGCCCGGCTTGGTGACGAGAGTAGCCATGTAAAAGCCGCCGATCTGTTCGGGCATCACCACGTGATCGGCGCCCGCCATTTGGAGCTTGCGCTGCGATTTGGGGTGCAGCGCCCGGCTGATGATATTGATCTTCGGGTTGAGCTGGCGGGCGCTCAGCACAGTAAAAACATTGTCGGAATCATCGGGAAGCGCCGAGATCAGGGCATTAGCGCGCCGGATGCCGGCCTGCAGCAGGGCGTCGTCGTGGGTGGCGTCGTCCTCGACGTACAGGATTTTGTCCTCGCTTTTCTGGATCGCTTCGATCTCATCCGGGTTGCGGTCGATCACCACGAAGGTGAGGTTGTGGTTCTTCAGATGGGCGGCGATCTCTTTACCGTATTTCCCGTAACCCGCCAGGATGATGTGATCGGACAACTGATCGATGCTGCGTTGGACAAAATTGAGGTGCATGGTTTTGAAAATTTCTCCCTGAACGATGTAATACGAAAAAACGGCCAGGATGTAGGTGACCGTCACAAAATTCAGCAAAATAAATATCGAAGTAAAGATGCGGCCGGCTTCGGAGAGCGGCCGTACTTCGGTATACCCCACCGTAGACAGGGTGATGATCACCATGTAAAAGGCTTCGCCCAGGTCGTACTTTTCGAGATACATATAGACGACCGTTCCCAGCATCATCAGGCCCAGAAGCAGGAGCACCGCGGTCCGCAAATCCAAAAAGGACGCGGGAATCCTGTAGATATTGAATTTTCTCACTTTCATGGTATCGGATGAATCGCCTGCACGGCAAATGACTCCCCAATATTACAACTTTCCCGCTTCAACGGCCACGCCTGACAAAAATCAGGATGGATAAATGATAACCATCACTCCACCGGCGGTCGGGAAAGGATATTTTTAGCATAATGCAAAATGCTGCTTTGTAGCAAACACCGGTAACCGAAAAGTTATCCGGGGAACCCCACGCCGTCGAATTACGGGAATCCGGGTTAAAGAGATGAAAGGTTTTTGAGTTCTGCTTTTGACCCTGAATAATTGTTCATTCCCGGATTGACGTCAAAATCGCAACTGTCATGAGAAATAGGGCTGCCGTAAACCGATCCGTACGAATACTACACAAAAGAATCAGAATAGTTGGGCTGTTCTTTCTACTATGGACCTGCTCCCACCTGCTTTCCGCCCAGTTTGTTCCGCTTGCCGACATCGACCGCCTCGGCTCGGATTACGTCGCCGGTGCGAAAAACAGCGGTCTGGTGATCGGTATCCTCACCCCCGACACGCTCTTGGTGCGCGGATACGGCCGGATCAGCCGCCGCGATCCCCGGCCGCCCGATCAGCATACGCTGTTCGAAACGGGCGCCCTCACCCAGGTGTTCACCACCACCCTCGCGATGATCGAGAGCCGCCGCGGCGCGTTCCGCATAGAGGAGCCCATCCGGCCGTTCGTCGACGAGCAGGTAGCCTTGCCGGATTACCAGCCGGTACGCTGCGTCGAAATCGTGGTGCCGAAAGCGGGGCAGCCGCCTCAGCGGCTGCGTTCCTGCGGGCCGGACCCCCTCGCGGAGCGGGTCTGTATTGCTTTCTGCGACCTGGCAAGCCACACTTCCGGGCTGCCCAACTCGCCTTCGGAAAGTTTTTCCTGGTTGCCTCTTCTGGAGATCCGGGAAACGGGCGAGCCGTGCCTGGATTTTTCCCGCGAAGACCTCTATCGCATACTCGGCGGTATCGAGTTGAATGACGCGCCGGGCGAAAAGTTCCGGTATTCGAACCTGGGCATTGCCCTGCTCGGGCATCTGGTTGCCGATATCCGGGAAACGACCTACGAAGAGCTGCTGCTCGAACGCCTGCTCCGGCCGCTCCGTCTGCCGGATACCCGCCTGCAGCTCAACGAAGAGCAGCGGCGACGCCTGGCGCCGGGGCACGATCATCGCGGCCGCCCCGTGCCGGCATGGCCCTTAGCCGGCATGGCGCCCTCCTGCGGCCTGAAATCCAACGCCCGCGACTTGCTGGCCTTTGTAGCCGCCAACCTGGCTACCCGCGATCAGGAATTGGCCGCTGCTTTTGAAGCGGTGCAGCAGCCCTACGTCGACGTGCCCTTCCCCGGCTGGGAACGCTCTACCCAGGCCGGCTACGGCTGGCTCGTCAGCCTGCTGAGCGAGGAAAGCAACCTGCCCGTCACCTGGATGGCCGGCGGTACTTCCGGGCACCGCTCTTTCGCCGGGTTCCTCAAAGACAAACAGATCGGCGTCGTCGTGCTCGCCAATAGCACCGAACCGGTTACTTTGCTGGGGTTCGATGTGCTTGACTCGCTTTATGACGGGGAATGGAAATGAAAAATTCACAAGGATCATTTTTTCCCGGTCGGCAGGCCAAATTGCCGGATTTCGGCTTCGGTCAGCTCCCGGTCCAGAATAATGGCCGCTACTTCGGGAAAGCCGGGGCGCCAGACGCCGCCTTCTCTGAGCTCGGCCAGCCGGTCGAGTATTACTATTCCCGCCGGCGCCGTATCCCAGTAGTAGGCAACTTCCTGGTCTTTGATTTGGCGCAATAGTTTTAAAGCGACCTCCGGCTGTTCGGCCAGCAAGAGGGCCAGCAGTTCGGTGATTCGGGGCCGGACGCCGTCATCGCCGGCTAGTTGAATGGCTTCCCGTGCATTGGCGAGGGCAGCGGCGTACTTTCCGGTAAACAGTTGCCAGGAGGCCAGCGCGTTGAGCTTTTGGCTCAGGATGCGGTTCATCTCGGAGGAGGGGAAACGCTCCAGGATGCGGCGGCAGTCGGCCACGTATTGCCTCGCCCGTTGCTCCAACGCAGAAAAGTCGCCTTGCGCCAGCGCCCGGTTGATCCGGCCGGGACGATCCCCGAAGGCCAACTCGTCATGGATGATCGAGAAATTGAGCCGGTCCGCTAAGGAATCCGGGGTCTGCATCATGAGATCGACATAGCGAATGCGTTGTTCGACCAACGATCCGGCCTCCGGTTGCGTACCGGGCAGCCGGCTCGCTTCATTCCGTTCTACGAGGTGCCGCCGGATCCAGTCGACCAGGCCCCGGGGCGTCAGCAAGAGGTAGAGTTCTCCCATCGGATCGCCCACGAGGGCGTAGCGGCCGTCTTTTGAGAAGAACAGGTGTTTTTGCCAGGAGCCGCTCACTTCCAGGTCCAGGGCGAAGGCTTCCTGGCCGTCGGCAGTCCATATTCGATTATCCAGCAGCAAGAGCTGTCCGTCGGGAGCGACGGCCGCCTCGGTCGGGTTTTGCGTGGTCTTAAATCGCTGATGGAAGCGGAGTTCGCCGGATATGCTCTCGGCGCGGACCGCATGGTATCCCAACAGCACGACGGTTTATCCGTCACCGGAAATTCTGGCGCGCAATAGCCGGGGATACTCGATGCTCCGGAATGGTTGTAAGGTGTCTGATTGACGCTGCCAGAGGCGGACGGCGGGCGATTGGTCGTGTTGGGTGAGCAAATATTGTTCGTCTTCCGAGAATTCCCATTGCACCACGTCGGATACCGGTCCGCTCCATGCCGATTGCCGGTTTTTGCCCAGCAAAACCAACTGTTCATCGCGCAGCAGGCCGATGTAGTTTCCGCGCGGCGAACGCTCTAAGCGGCTGCTGCGAAAATTTCCGGTAAGGGTGTCGCACCTAAGCGTATTTTGCGGAGTTAAAAATATCCGGTAGATCTTGGAGCGCCCACTGGTCAGGTAAGCGGTGCGGGGCCCATGCCAACGCAACGCCAGGCTATCCGGATTGCGCCATGTAAAACCGATCAATTTCAGGTTGTCTTGCTTTATCGCCTGTGTGGTGTCGATTTCCCACAGATGGACGCTACCATAATTGTCCAGCGCCAGGGCGCGGCTTCCGTCAGGGGAAAGGGCGCCGGCGATGACCGTATTCTGATGCGGAAGTAAGTACTTCTCCGAACCGTTTACGCGATAGAGCGCCAACGTACGGACATCCGGCATGGTAACGACCCATTGCCGGTCTTCTGAAAAGTGGGGAGGAATGAGGTGGCGAACCGCCGGGTAATAAACAAACTCGTCGGAACCCGGCTGCCACCGGGCCGCCAAGTAAGGCATGAAAGCAGTCGTTAGCGCGCTTCCGTCAGGGGCGAAGCGCGCTTCGAAATAGGGGCCGGGCTGAAGGTAGGTCAGGGCCTGCCAGCCGAAAAGCGGCCAAACCCTTGCCCGGTTGTCATAGGAAGCCGTTACGATTTCTCGGCTGTCGGCGGAGAAAGCAACCGACCGGATCTGGTCGCTATGCCGCAGGACCGCGACCAGCTGACCGTTTACGGTTGTCACTTTAGTAGTGCCGTCCCGGGAGGCGGTGGCGAGCAACTTGCTGTCGGGAGAGAAAGCGGAAAAGACCACGCCATTCTCGTGACGGACGGTAGCCTGTATCTCTCCTTTCGCGTTGATGATCTTGGTCGTTCCGTCATTGGAAGAAGTGGCGTAATGGCGGCCATCCGGGGCGAAGGTCGCCCAGTAGATGTAATCGTCATGGGCGTTAACCGCCTTCACTTGCAGGGTATCTGACGTGTACAGGCGCGACTTGTTGTCGCCATGGCACAGGAGCAGAAATTGTCCGTCGACGGACTCAGCGGCCGCGATCAGGCCAAAAGCATGGTGTAAGGGCGGACAAACAGAGCGGATGTGCTGTCCTTCCCACGACCAGTACTCCAAGCATTCGGTAGGGCGGTCGCCCAGTTCCGGCAGGTAGTATTCCGGCAGGAACATCAATTGCCGGCCGTCGCCGCTCAGGGTAAGGTAGCGCAATGAAGCCGTAAAAGAGAAGGTGGTTAGCCTCCGGCCTTCGATACTGTAAATGCGCACCTCGCCATGCTCCAGTGCTACGGCAAAGCGTTCGTCGTCGGGGTGCAGAAAAATTTTGTAGATCCGTTCGTCAACCGGCCATTCGTGCACCAGTTCCCCCTCGCGGTTCCAGATCCGTACGGCCCCGTATTCGGTCGCGGTTATCAGGCGGCGTCCGTCCTTAGAAAGCACGGCATGGTCGAGCCGCCCGGGATGGGGATATTCTTCAGTGTACAGGCCTTCCTGATCCTGCCAGATACGCCGGTAGAAAATGCGGGTCAGGTTGGCAAACAAACTGACGGGCGCCGGCGCCTGCCGGGCGCGGCAGGTATCGATCGCCTGGTAAAGGGTGAGCAGGGCGCGGGTGGGATCTTCTCTGGCCAATGCCTGGCTTTCGTAAGCCATCAGCAGCGCGCGGGTTTCGATTTCCCGTCGTTCCGATTGCCGGCGGGCGTTTTCCAGTTGATCTACCCGCGCTTGTAAGGCGGTTTTGATCAACTGCGCCAGATCGTTATCGCGCGGCCGGTCAGGACAGTTTAGCGCGGCGAGGTACTGGTTGATGGCGGTTTCGTAGCGCCCCTCCGTAGCCGCGCGCCGCCCTTCGGCCCGCAAGCCCTGATAGCACTGGGCGATGGTGTGATTAAAACCAGATAACCCAAGCAGTATCGCAAAGAGGTATTTCATTTTTTGTACAGTTGTAGCACTATTAATGCGGATGGAACCAAAAGGGAAACAGCCGGTCACCCGCCGCATGCCGCTATGCTGCGGTTAACTTGTTCATTTTCAGGCTTTAGTTGACGGGCCCGGCGAAAAATAGGCAAAGCGTAACGGCAACTGCCGCTGTACTCCAGCACTTCTTCCGCGCTTTGCACCAGCGCATCGAACTGTTGATCAATTTTATCCTGGAGTTGATCGACGCGATTGGCGATCAAAACGTCGGGACTGATCGCATAGGCGGATTGGTAACGCTCGAGGGCGAGCGGCCAGTCGGCTTCGGTGGTTTGCAAAGAATCGCCTTCGGTGATGAGCAGAGCCACAGAATTGTACTGTTCGATCAGGGAGTCGACCAGTAGTCGGCGTTGTTCATCCTGAGTGACATAAGCTTTGGCTTCCCGCAGCCGGGCTACGGCCTCCTCATAGCGTCCGTTAGCTTTGTCGGTCTTGCTTTGGTTGAGGTAGTTGTCGAAGACCTGTTGTTGCAGATCCTCCCGGGCTCGTACCGCCTTTTGTTCTGCCTGGCGGGCCTGCGTGCGCTGGTAAAAGGCCCAGACGCCCAGCGCGATGGCCGCGACCGCAACGATGCTGATGATGATCGAAAAGAAGCGCTGGCGGCGGGCGGCCCGTTGTTCTGCTTCCAGCTTTTGTCGGGTAAGTTCCAGCTCGCGTTGGCGCCGTTCTTCTTCGCGCTGTTCCAGTTCTTCGACCTGCCGGCGGCTGTCGGCGATAAACTGTTCGATCTCGGGGTCGAGGCGCAGTTCGGAGAAAAACTCTTCGTAGGCGTTGAGCTGCTTGCGGCTCAGGAATTCGCCCGTCTGGCGGTGTTCGAGGTAGTTGCTGCGCAGGCGGCGTTTGATCTCGTTGCGGCGTCGCTGCTCGTCGGTGCGCTGCTCGTCGATCAGGGCGGCCAGGCTGTCGTGGGCCAGCTCGATGCTGTCGTCGGCGAAGCGCAGCAGCCGGCGTTGTTCCAGGGCCTCGAGAATGGCGGTCAGGGCGCCGGCCGGGAGATCGGGTAAGGTTTCGGCGACTTTGGGGTCGATGGAAAGGCGGGCGGTCTGTTCGTCGCGGCGATACGTTACGGGGCGTTTGGTGCCTTCTTCCGTGACGAAAGCGTCGAGCACGCTGCGGACGCCTTCTTTCGGCAGGTCGGGGTATTTTTCCCGCAACTGGACCTGCAGTTCGGCTTCCTGCTGTCGCAGAAACTTTTCGAGTACGTCTTCGATGCGGCCGAATTGCTCGATCTCCGCCCGGGTGAAAGTCAGCGAGGGGTAGCCTGTTTTCGCCGGTGCGCCTTTGGGGTAAGTCCGGGAGAAATCCTCCCGGTAGAGCATATCGAGATAAACCTGCAGGTAGGGGAGTTGTATCCCCGATTTTCCGGCGCTCAGGTTGTCGACCATCTGTTGGAGGCGCTCTTCCTCCGGCGGTTCCAGCCCGATATTGAAGGCGGAAAAAGAGGATTGAATGACCGTTTTCACTTTGCCCGCATTCATGGGCTCTACCCGGAAGCGGAAGTCGAACAAGGTGGGAACGGTCTTCTCAAAATTGTACAATTGCCCGATGTATTCCTCCCGCATCACCAGGATGATCTTGCAGGGCAGGTCGGCGGCGAGCAGCTGTTGGAGGTCTTGCATAAAAGCTTCCTGCTCTTCTGCGGCGCCCAGCAGGAATAGTTCTTCAAACTGGTCGAAGATGAGGTAGACCGGCCGCAGGTAATAGCGAAAAAGATAGCTCACCGCGTCGGGCGCCGTGGTGTATTCGCGGTCGGGCATGGCGTGCTGTAACGCCTGGCGCAGGGCGTCGTTGATGTTGGATTGGCGGCGCACGAAGAAAGGGTTCCAGTCGGGGCCGTCGTAACGGCTCGCCAGGCCGCACTGGATCAGGCTGGTTTTGCCCGTACCGGAAAGGCCGTATACGAGGAGCAGCGGCGTCTTGAAGATCATCTGATAGAGGGCGTCGATCTCCGCTTCGCGTCCGAAGAAGACTTGCGCGTCCTCGCGGGTATAGGCGTCCAGGAATTTAAACGGGCTCCTCATATCGTTTTCAGGGGTTGCTTGAATAATAGCTTGGCGAAGGTGTCGAACTGCGCTTTGAGCAACAGGTAGTTGCGCTGTTTGGTGACCACCAGCGGCACGTCCTCCGGTTTGTAGACATGTTTGAAGGCGTAGGCGTCCATCCCCTTTTCGTAGCGGTCGAAGAAGTGGAGCTTGGTGACGGTCGTTTCTTTATCGTCGAAGGCGTTTTCGTCGATCACGAAGGGAGTCAGGTTGAGGTACGTTTGGTGGGGCGGGCCTTCCTTCAGTTTGAGGAGCAGGACGGAGGCGCTGTCCATTACTTTGTCCATCACCTCTTGTTCTTCGGCCAGCCCAACGAAGCGTTGCACCAGCCGCACCAGGTTGTGTTTGTAGCGCGGTGTTTTGATCTGCCGGTTTTTGATGACGTCGATGGTCTTGACGGACGCCAGGGAATAGTTGGCGATAAAACCCAGCTGACTGAGGATAGCGGCCAGCTTTTCTTCCGCGAGCACGCAGAGGTTGGCGGCTTCATCCGGGCCGAAGGGCGTGCGGGAGCGGCTGAGCTGTTTTTTGATGCGTTCCATGAACATGCAGGCGCCGAAGAAGTCGGTATCCGCCCGGAAGATGACGTGCAGCTGCTCCAGCTCGTCGATGAAATAGGGAATATCGTTGGCGTCGAAGATGCTGCGGATATCGCTGATCAACGGGAAAAAATCGTAGGTGCGCCGCTCGTCGGGGCCGAGCCGGAAGAAGGCTTTCATGCTGTCCAGATACTCCGGCGGCAGCTGCAGCTTGGGGCGTTCGACCAGGGCGTCCCAGAGCTGAGCCAGCATGACGAAGGCGGTCAGTTCGATGATGGTGTTGTAGGTGGTCACCATCTGGCGCAGGCGGTCGGGCCCGAGTTTATCGTAAAAGACGCCGCCGGCGCCGGCCGTTTCCGGCACCAGGAGTTTGCGCAGTTGTTCGCTGATGGGGTGGGGGAGGCACTTGAGGATGGCTTCGCGTTTGTCGAGGATGCTCTTTTCCACGCCGAGCAGCTCGTCCTCCTGAATTTTCGCTACTTCGGTATTATACGGCGCGATGGCTTCCATCAATGACTCGATGAAGATGTCGTTGGGTTGAAAATCGCTGCCGGAAGTGACCAGGGTCTGTGCGGGCAGCTTCCAGCTGAGGGCGGCCTCCCGGTTTTCGTTGTGGAAAAGGCCCCAGAGGGGCGTCTCGGCGGGTGTGTCGGGTAGTTTGACGCCGCGCTTTGCGTCGAGGCCGGCGCCGTCGGGCATGGCCTTGACTTCGCCCAGAGCCAGCTCAAAGGCTTCCTGCAGGGAATAAAATTCGTTGAGCGCCTGGAAGAGGCGGATGGAAAAGCGGGTAGCCTTTTCGTCGCCGACGGGCGCACTGGTGGCGATCACCAGGGGTACGCCGGCTTCCAGCAGTCGGGCCACCTGCCCCTGTGTGGAACAGCCGTTGAGGACCACGGCCTGCAGGTTGGGGCATTGGCCCAGGAGGTGGGCGATCCCTTCGGCGCGGGCGGCTTCGGCTTCCAGCAATAACGCTTCCTCGCCCGCGTGGCCGCTATAGTGAAACAAGCTGAGGTTGTCGCGGTAAAGGGTGAGAAAATGGGCGACCTTCTCGGTGGTGGCGTAGCTGTCGCGGTGCAACAGGAAATGTTGCTGTAGGGCGCGGGCGGAAAGGGTCTGGTAAACCGTATCGTCTTCCCGCTGGAGGCTGGGCAGCGGGTCTTCCCTTCGGTTGGCGTAGGCGAGAAATAGGACCTTCATGTGCTTTTGGGTTCAAGGAAGGTAAGTTAAAAAAAATTTGAATAGCTTTAGCGGCCAAGAAATTGCTTGAACGTTATGAGTCGCTTGCTGCTTACCTTCTCCGTGATCTTTTTTTTCAACAGCCTCTACGCCCAGTCGCGCCGCCAGATCGATTCGACCCTGCGCATGGATTTCGAGCTGTACGATCCGCCGTCGACCCTGGTGACGCCCGAACATCCTACCCAACGCGCCAAATTTCCGTTCGTCGACGTCCACAGCCACCACTGGCGCATGGGATCGATGGACCTGGACAAACTCGTCGCCGAGATGGATGAGCTGAATATGGGCGTCATCGTCAACCTGAGCGGCCGCGGCGGCCGGCGCCTGAAAGCGATCATGGACAATATCGACAAATACGACCTGCACGACCGCATCGTCGTTTTTACCAATATCAATATCCGCAGCATCAACGAGCCCGACTGGACGGAAGAGACGGTCAAGCAGCTGGCGTACGACGTCGGCATCGGCGCGCGCGGGCTCAAGATCTACAAAAGCCAGACGATGTACGTCGACGAGGACGGCCGGCGTGTACCCATCAACGATCCGCGCCTCGATCCCGTCTGGGCGAAATGCGGCGAGCTGGGCATCCCCGTCCTCATCCACGCCGCTGACCCCAAGCCGTTCTGGCAACCGCACGACGAGAACAACGAGCGCTGGCTCGAACTGAAGCTCCGCCCGGGCCGCAAGCGCAGCGACGACAACCCGGCGCCCTGGGAGACGATCATCGCCGAACAGCACGACATCTTCCGGAAACATCCCAATACTACCTTCATCAACGCCCACTTCGGCTGGTACGCCAACGACCTGGCGCAGCTGGGCAAACTGCTCGACGAGCTGCCTAATATGTACGTGGAATTCGGCGCCGTCATCGCCGAACTGGGGCGGCAGCCGCGCTTCGCCAAGCAGTTTTTCGAAAAATACCAGGACCGTATCCTGTTCGGTAAAGACGCCTATCATCCGGAGGAATACTTCACCTACTTCCGGGTGCTGGAAACGGCCGATGAGTACTTCCCGTACTACAAACGCTACCACGCCTTCTGGCGCATGTACGGGCTGGACCTTACGGATGAGGTGCTGGAGAAGGTCTACTACAAAAATGCGCTACAGGTGATTCCGGGGCTGGATGAGGGGGTGTTCGCAGAGATGCGGTGAGCTTTTTGGCTGCAAACTAGGCAGGGCAATCGCATTTAAAAGATGTTACCTCTCAATTGCCATAAAATTTACATGGAACGGAAGGAAAAATCCTCGTTCTTCCTTTAGGATCGAGGTAAAAACGAGGATTTTTCCTTCTTTTTCGAGATCCTAAAATTAAATGCGATTGCCCTGGCAAACTAGTGGTGTGTAACACAAGTTCCTTGTAAAAATTTTTGCTGAGTGCTCAATTTAAAAAGTTGATTTTCAGTAATTAAAAGCGTTTCCTTTCAAGAAAGGATCAGCAAAAATTTTTGTTACACACCACTAGGAAAGGCGGAGAAAATAAATACGAAAATTCTTATATTTCCGGAAAAACATGCGCCTTTTACTCCTAAGCTTCTTATTCGCCTTCCGCATCGCTAATCTGTCCGCCCAGCCCGCCGAGCGCGTCTTCATCATCTTCGACGGTTCGGGATCGATGTGGCAACAAATGGAAGGGGATTACAAAATTGCACTGGCCCGCACCGCTCTCGGCGACTTACTGGCCGACCTGCCCGACGATACCGAGTTCGGCCTCCTGGCCTACGGGCATCGCCGCAAGGACGACTGCTCGGATCTCGAACTGCTCTTTCCCCTCGGATCACTGGAGCGGGAAACGGTGACAACAGCCATCGAAGCGATGAACCCCACCGGCAAGACGCCCATTACCGCCGCCGTCAAACAGTCGGTCGCCCATCTGGAAGATCGCGAGACGACGGTCATCCTCTTGAGCGACGGACTGGAAACCTGTGAGGGCGACCCCTGCGCCGCGGTGCGCCTGGCGCGCGAAGCCGGCCGGCCGCTGGTTTTTCACGTCATCGGATTGGGATTGGAGGAAGACGACGTTTCGCAGCTGGAGTGCATCGCCCAGGCCGGCGGCGGCCAGTATTATGATGTGAAGGATGCGGAAGGATTGGCCGGCGCCCTGGAACAGGCCGTACAGGAACCGGAAGAAGGCGAAAAAGGCTACCTCTCCGTAAAAGCCGTCGTGAACGGCGAGCTGGAGGATGTCGCGGTGGAAGTGATCCGGGAAGGAGAACGGGAAATGACAGCAGGCGGACGTACGTACACCTACCCGGAAACCAACCCGCGCATACTTTCGCTGCCCGCCGGTCGCTACAGCATCCACGTCGCAGCCGTTCGCTTCAAAGGCGAGGCCCGGCGCATCTTTACCGGCCTGGAAATAACGGCCGGTGATACCTTGCGGCAGGTGGTCGATTTCAGCACCGGCCAGCTGGTCGTCGGCGTGACCCGCAACGGGGCCCTTTCCGACGCAGCCATCTCCGTGCTGGCCCACGGCGAGCGCCGGCAGGTGGACGGCGCCCGAACCTACCGGTCGGAAAGCTCGAATCCAAGGGTTTTTGAACTGACGCCGGGGGTGTACGACGTGACCGCTACCTCGGTCGAAATATCCGGCAAAATCGTTCAACGCTCGGACAGTGTAGCGGTGCACCCCGGCCAGCGGCAGGAGGTCTACTTCGCTTTTGCTTCCGGCACCCTGCGGGTAGGCGTTTCCCAGAATGGCGAACTGATCGACGCCGTCGTCAAAGTGCTGGACAAGGCAACGGGGCGCCAGGTGGGCGGCGGCCGCACCTATACCGTCGATACGAGCAACCCCCTGAACGTGGAAGTGGCGCCCGGCGCGTACCGCGTTGTGGTGCAGCCGGTGCGGCCTAAGGGATTGGCCGAAAAAGAATTCGAAGTAGAAGTAAAACCAGGAGAGGTGACGGAACGGAGCACGACTTACTGACCGGCGCCGACGCACTACCCGAAGCCTCAGGCAATATAATTTCCACCCCACCCGCAACAACCGTCTGCTTTTGGTTGTTCATTATTTCCAGTAACAACTGAAAGTTTTTTCGCTACCCTAAATATCAAGCTATGAAAAGTGTCATAACCTGCGACATGGAGGGGGTGATCCTCACCTTCAACAAGGGCGCAGAACAATTTTTCGGTTATTCGGCCGACGAGGTAGTCGGTAAAAAGCGGGTGTCGGTCTTTTCGCCGGGCGAAGTCGTCCTGCAAAACGTCCCGCAATGGCTTTCCGAAGCCAGCGAAAAAGGCGAAAGCGTGGCCGAGACCGTTTTTGTTTCCAAAGAAGGCAAGGAGTTTCCGGCCCGCATCCGCGTAACGCCGACCTTTGCCAACGGCAAGCAGAACGGCCAGACGGGCTACTGCGGCGTCACCGAGATGCTGGATGCCTCCGATCTGGAGAAGGCCCGCCCGCGCATCAAGTGGACGACCAAGCTGCTCAAAGGGCTGGTCATCACGCGCATGCCCTTCCTCTCGGCTGTCATCATGCCTACGCTCATCGGCGGGGCGCTGGCGTACAGCTACTTCCTGGACGGCGCCGCCTTCAACTGGCTCTACTTCTCGCTTACCCTGCTGGGCGTGGCGCTGCTCCACCTGGCGAGCAACGTCCTCAACGACTACTTCGACGTCAAAGACGGCACCGATGACGCCAATAATGAATACTTCCTGCAATACTCCGGCGGCAGCCGCGCCATCGAGCTCGGCCTGATCACGCTGGAAGGCACCAAGCGCCTGGGTATCACACTGCTGGTCGCCGCCCTGGTCATCGGCCTCTACCTGACTTACGCTACCGGTCTGCCGACGCTGATCATCGGCCTGGTGGGCATGGCCATCGGTTATTTTTACACGGCGCCTCCCGTGCGCCTGGTCGCGCGTCACGGCCTCGGCGAGCTGGGTATTGCCCTCGCTTTCGGACCGCTGGTCACCCTGGGTACTGTCTACGTACTCACGCAGGAGCTGAGCGCTCTGGCGTTCCTCGCGGGCGTCCCCGCCGGCTTGCTCACCGCTAATATTTTGTTGATCAACGAATTCCCCGACGCCAAGTCCGATGCGACGACCGGCAAGAACCACCTGGTAGTCACCTTCGGTAAGCAAAAGAGCGTCGTCATCTATCTGGCTATCCTCATCGGCGCTTTTCTGAGCACCCTGGCGCTGGGTATCGCCCTGCCGTCGTTCAACTACTGGGTGCTGGCCATCGGCGGCCTCTCCCTGATCGTCGGACTGGGTATCGTGCAGCATATTCGCAAGCACTACGAAAGCCGCGAGCTGGTGAAGTCGAACGTAAACACCATCGCGCTGAGCGCACTGACGAGCCTGCTGCTGGCCGTAGCGCTCTGGCTCGGGTAAGCGCCTTTGCTTCGGAGCTATAACCCGGATTATTCATGGATTCATCTGTTGACGGCCGCCATTCTGCCCGCTCACTAACCGTATTTGAGGAGACCTGCCTGCTGCAGGCAGGCGCCTGCGTGTCGACCTCGTGCGCGAAGCAAGCCTGACAACCGTCATGACGAAGAACCCATGAATACTCCGGGCTAGGTCGCGGCCTGTGGCCGCTGATAAAAAACAAAGTCGCTCCAGCTCGCCCCCAGTAGCATAAATACCCATACCCCTCCAATACTACAACCGCTCATCCGCCAAAAACGGCAGCCGTTCCATCCGCACCACCTCCACACTCGCCACGCCAAACTCCACCGCCACCTTCCCTTCGATCCGGTAAATCCCCTTGCCCCGGAAAGGATACGCACGCAGCGCATCCGGAAAATGCACCGTATCGAAATACTGCCCCTCCTGATCCAGCCACGTGCCGAAAGCCATCGGCTGCCCCTTTACCGTGCGCAGGCTTTTCTGACAAACGTAATACCCACAAAGCGTGACGATGCGCCCCACGTACACCTTCAGCGACTGCGCCCGGACGCCCGGCGGCGGCGGCGCGGCCAGCAGCTCAAAAGGAGAAGATAGGGGGAAGCCCAGCAATTCCAGCTCGTCGAAAGCCTGATCGTACGGCCCCTCGGAGAGCCTGGGCAGGCGCCAGGTCCCGGAATGCGGGGCATTGTAGGGGTTCGGGATGGCCGGATCGGCCCCTTCTGCCGGCGCAGCGTCCCAGATGATTTCGGGCTCGTCGTCGAAGAGGGGGAGGGCGCCGGGATTCTTATCCTTGGGGTTGAAAACGCGGTTTTTCTCCCACATCAGCTCGTATTTACTCAGGCCGGTAAAGCGGAACGCGCCGATGCGGATCAGGAGTTCCAGCTGTTCCGTGGTGACCGGCAGGCGATCCACGCAGTCGGCCAGGTCGCGGAAGGCGCCGCCGCGGGTTCGCTCCGCGACGAGGCGGTGGGCGAAGGTCTGCTCCAGGCCGCGCAGGTGCACGAAGCCGAGGTAGATGTCTTCACCGTCGATCGCCGTCAGGTAGCAGCTGCGGTTGACGCAGGGCGGGTGGATGCGCGCGCCGTACATGCGTGCTTCGTGCACGTAGTATTCGGTATGGTAAAAGCCGCCGAAGTTGTTGATGACGGCCACCATAAATTCGAGGGGGTAGTACGTCTTCAGGTACAGGCTCTGGAAGCTCTCCACCGCGAAGCTGGCGGAATGCGCTTTGCAGAACGAATAGCCGGAGAAGCTCTCGATCTGTCGCCATACTTCCCGGGCCAGCTCCGGCGGGTAGCCGCGCGCCCGGCAGTTGTCGAAGTACTTTTGGCGCAGCTTCTCGAAGGTGTCGTCCCGGAATTTTTTGCCGCTCATGATGCGGCGCAGCACGTCGCTCTCGCCCAGTTCCAGGCCGGCGAAGTGGTGGGCGACCTTCATCACGTCCTCCTGGTACACCATCACGCCGAAGGTCTCGCCCAGGTGCTTCTCAAAGACGGGGTGCGGATACTTGACGCGATGCGGCGCGTGAAAGCGCTGAATGTATTCGCGCATCATGCCCGACTTGGCGACGCCCGGCCGGATGATGGAGCTGGCGGCGACCAGGTGCACGTAATTGTCGCAGCGCAGCTTCTGCAGCAGTCCGCGCATAGCCGGGCTTTCGATGTAGAAACAACCGATGCAATGCCCCGAGCGCAATTGCGCGCGCACCTGCGGGTCGTTTTTGATCTTGTCCACCCGGTAAATGTCGACGGCCTGCCCCCGGTTGGCGCGGATGATGTCTACCGCGTCCTTGATGTGACCGAGGCCGCGCTGGCTGAGCACGTCGAACTTGTGGAAGCCGATATCTTCGGCGTGGTGCATATCGAAGTGGGTGACGGGAAAGCCCTTGGGCATCATCTGCAGCGCCGTGTGGTAGTAGATGGGCTGCTCGGAGACGAGGATGCCGCCGGCGTGGATAGACAGGTGGTTGGGGAAGCCTTCCAGCCGGCGGGCGTACTGCATTACGCGGGGCGCCAGCCCGTGGTGCGCTTCCGTCGCCTGCGGCGCCGCGATGATCTTGTCGATCTCGGCTTTGGGCAGGCCGTACACCTTGCCCACCTCGCGCACGGTAGAGCGCCCCTGAAAAGTGGCGTAGGTAGCCAGCAGGGCCGTATGGTCGCGGCCGTAGCGCTTGAAGACGTAGTCGATGACGTCGTCGCGCTCGTCCCACGAAAAGTCGATGTCGAAGTCGGGCGGCGAGGTGCGGTACGGGTTGATGAAGCGCTCGAAGTAGAGGTCGAGTTCCAGCGGGTCGACGTCGGTGAGGTCGAGGCAGAAAGCAACGATAGAGTTGGCGCCGCTGCCGCGCCCTACGTGGTGGTAGCCGGCCGAGCGGGCGTAGCGCACGATATCCCAGGTGATCAGGAAGTACGAGCAGAAATCCTGTTGTCGGATCACCGAAAGCTCTTTTTGGGTGCGCGCCAGGGCGTCGGTGCGGTGGGGGCCGTAGCGGCGGCGGCAGCCGTTGAGGGCCAGTTTTTCCAGCAGGGCGTAGTCGCCGGCTTTGCTGCCGGTGAAGGTCTGGCGGTTGACGCGCAGGCCGGTTTCCAATGTGATCGCGCAGCTGTTGAGCACCCGGCGCGTGGTGCGCAGCAGGCGCGGGTAGCGCTGGTAGAAGGTGTGCAGCGTATCGGGCGGCAGCAGGCGGTCGCGGCGGCGCGCGGTGTCGCGGGGCGTGAGTTTGGTGATGACGGTATTGCGGTCGATGGCGCGCAGCAGGCGGTGCAGCTCGTAGCCTTCGTCGTCGAGGAAGGTGACGGGATTGAAAGCGACCAGCTTGTCCTGGTGGTCCAGCAGCTCGTGGCCGAAGAGGCGGTTGACGTGCTCGGGGCGGATGCCGAGCAGCTCATTGGCGCGAAACTGTCTGATGGGCTTAACCAGGCGCGGGTAGATGATCCAGGTGTCGGGCAGTTCCGGCGCCAGGGCGGGCAGGGGCTTGCCGGCGAGGGAGTACGCACTGAAGAATTGGTTGAGTGACCGGAAACCCTCGGCATTGCGCGCCAGGCCGACGTAGAGGCAGTGGCCTTCTGCATTCCGGAAGTCGATGCCGACGATGGGCTTGATGCCGGCCGCGCGGCAGCGGGTGATGAACTCGTAGGCGCAACTGACGTTGTTGATGTCCGTCAACGCCAGGCAATCGATCCCCCACTGCCGGGCGGTATCGACCAGCGCCGCCGGCGACAGGGCGCCGTAGCGCAGACTGTAATATGTGTGGCAGCTCAGATACAAGTAATAGTTACGCTTTGACGCAGCTAACGAATGCCGGCGGGGGAACCGATGACGGTGAATGTGTACCTGCTGCTCAGAAAGGCCTGAATCGTTGGAAATGGTAGATGCGTGGGGGAGCGATCCGCTATGGTGTAATTCCGACCGGATGCGAAGATAGCTATTTTATGGATGGGGTGGAAGACAGGGACCCGGTCGGGGAGAGATTATAACCATTTTTTGATACGAATCTCTCCCGTATCCAGCGCTCCGCTCGTCCCAGTCTCCCGACTGGGATGCCATATCCCGCGGTCTCTGACCGCACGGCTGCGAGCTGGGATGCCAGTCTGAAGACCGGCGCCGGCGTCAGCACCGGCACAATTTACACTACAATATCCCGTAATAGATCGTAAATTAAAGGCAAAAACCAACCTATGCCCACTACCCCAAAGCCGTTTCCCGACCTGGAAATGATTCCCGTCCGGGGGAGTATTTTCAAAATGGGCGGCGGCGACGAAGAAGCTTATGATGACGAAAAACCGGTGCACCCGGTCACCGTCGGAGATTTTGCGATAGCGAAGTATCCGGTTACGCAGCGGTTGTGGGAGGCGGTGATGGGGAATAATCCATCAAATTTCAAGGGCAAACGGCGGCCGGTGGAAAGGGTCTCCTGGAATGACGCGCAGGATTTTATCAAAAAGTTAAATCAGCTTACCGGCGAAAGCTACCGATTGCCCACGGAGGCGGAATGGGAATATGCCGCCCGGGGCGGCCGGGAAAGCCAAAATTACAAGTACGCCGGCGGCAACAAGCTGAAGGAGGTAGGGTGGTTTAGAGATAATAGCCACGGCGAAACTAAAACCGTTGGATTGAAAGACCCAAATGAGCTTGGTTTGTACGACATGAGTGGTAATGTGTACGAATGGGTGGAAGATCAATGGCACAATAATTATGAGGGGGCGCCGTCAGACGGCTCGGCTTGGGTAGATCAGTCGGAGGGCGCTAATCGCGTTCTGCGCGGCGGCAGTTGGCTCAACTACCCGCGGGGGTGCCGCGTATCGGACCGCGGCAGCTTCGGTCGCGAGGGGCGCGACGACGATGTCGGGTTTCGGTTGGTGTTGGTCCGTCAGTTCAGTTCGTGAGCTCACCGGTTCTCCCACTGGGGAGGAGGGCCGGTAGACCGACAGCTTATCGGAGGAGGAGCAAGGCAGCGACGTTGAGGAGTGGCCGGCGATGCCGGAGATGAGCTGGAGGAAACAATAGAGCGTTTTCCAGTCACTCTTCGTAAAAAGTGAACAGCCATGCAAATCAAAGTTTTTACCATTCCGATTCTAGGCGGAGAACCGTTGAATGACGATTTGAACAAATTTCTTCGGTTGAAAAAAGTATTGCAAGTCGAGCAAAAACTGGTGCAAACTGAGCAGGGCGTTTTCTGGTGTTTTTGCGTGAAGTATCTGGACAGTCCGATTCCCTTCAGTGGTAGTGGAAAGAAAAAGGTTGATTACCAGGAGTTGCTGGATGAAGCTAGCTTTCGACGGTTTAACGCGTACCGAAAAATCCGAAAGCAGGTTGCTGATGCGGAGGCCATTCCGGCCTACGCGGTTTTTACGAATGAGGAATTGGCCGAATTGGCTAAAATCGAGGGCGAACTGACGGTGGGTCAAATGAAAAAAGTGAAAGGTATCGGGCAAAGAAAAATCGAAAAATACGGCCGCCACTTTCTACCTCAAATAGATGAAGATGAAAAGAGCTAATTATTTGTATGGAGCTATTTTGGAGCCGGAAAACCTTCGGCTGGCGTTTTGGAAAGCTAAAAAGGGGAGAAGCTATTCCTCAGAAGTATTGGCTTATCAAGCCGATTTGGAGGCAAACCTGGCTGATTTACGATCGCAACTGGAAACGGGCGATGTGGTGGTTGGGCATTACCGTTATTTTAAAATTTACGATCCCAAGGAAAGGCAGATCTGTGCGAGCGTTTTTTGCGAACAGGTATTGCATCACGCCTTGATGAATATTTGTCATGAATATTTCGACCGCTTTCAGGTTTTTGACAGCTATGCTTGCCGCAAAGGAAAGGGCGCCTATGCGGCGATTCGGCGAGCGCAGGAGTTTACGGCAAAATATCCTTGGTTTTTGAAGCTTGATGTACGCAAATTTTTCGAAAGAATGCATCACCTAACCCTTAAGCAACAATTGGCTCGTAGATTTAAAGAGGAAAGACTGTTATCAACTTTCGGAAAAATAATTGATAGTCACACCGCTTTTCCAGGCAGGGGCGTACCCATTGGCAATTTGACCAGCCAGTATTTCGCCAATCACTATCTGGCAGGCCTCGATCATTTCATTAAAGAAAAAATGCAGATCAAAGCCTACGTGCGCTATATGGACGATATGGTGCTCTGGGGTTACGATAAAGCGCAGTTGAAAGGTGCGCATCTAAAGATCAAAGCGTTTGTCGAACAACGCTTGCAAAGTGTGCTCAAGCCGGAAGTTATCAATCGAACCCGATTCGGGCTGCCCTTTCTGGGGTATCGAATTTTACCGGATCACTTGCGTTTATTGCAACGAAGTAAAAGGCGATTTATTCGAAAAATGAAAATCATCGAATCGAAATATCATTCTGGTGAATGGGACGAAGCGACTTGCCAACGGCATGCTCAACCCTTATTGGCATTTATTTTACACGCAGATACGAAAAAGTTGCGGGAAAATGTAATTTTAGGAAATTAGGTCAATCATCGAAGGGCGCTAATCGCGTTCTGCGCGGCGGCAGTTGGAACAACAACCCGCGGAATTGCCGCGTATCGAACCGCAACAACAACGGTCCCGAGAATCGCAACAACAATGTCGGGTTTCGGTTGGTGTTGGTCCGTCAGCTCACGGGAAGACCGGATGGCTTCCACTGAACAGATGGTTGTCCTGTCCCCATCCGGGGGCAAAAAAGCGGCCCGGCCGCGTTAAGGCAGCAGTATTAGTAGCCCGTTGGCGAACATCCTGCTGCCCTTGTTTTAAATTTGCCGTAAAATGCTCCTTTAGAAAAGATAGAAACTAAAAAAGCTGATTTGATGACTTCCCAAGAACTCGAACAATATCTGGGGATAAGACTGACGGAACAGCCCGATCTGCGATTGCTCAAAAAATATGATTACCCCAACACCTATGCTCAAAATGAACAAGGGAACATAATTGGCCTCAATTTACGGGGAAACCAGCTGACGGATGAACAGTTGCAACCGGTTTGGAGGCTTTCGGAATTGCAGGTCCTGAACTTGAGCGAAAACAAATTGTTGCGCGTAAAGGTGCCGGCTAGCTTTTCAGATTTATGGTTCCTGAACCTCAGTGAGAATCCTCAATTGGAAAACCTTACTTTTTCATCGGGATTGGAAAAGTTAGAGATAGCTGACTTAAGTCAATGCAGATTGCAAAAAATTACTTTTAACACGTGCTTTCAGACGCTGCGCTATCTTTATTTGCAGAAGAACGAAATACGGCGCATCCATTTTGGGGAAGGATGGGAAGCATTGGAACTTCTTGACTTAAGCGAGAATGCACTTACCACCTTCGACTTGCCTAGCGGTTTTAACAAGCTTGCCTATTTATACTTGAATGGAAACCGGCTGAAAAAGCTCAATTTTTCAGCGGAATTACCTGCTCTTGACACCCTGAATCTGAAAGATAACCGGATCGCCAACCTTGCCGAGAATTTTTTCCAACCGTTGCCTCAATTGCAAACCTTGTATCTACAAAATAACCCGTTTCCGACTACCGTTCGTGGGACGATTGACAAATCTGGATATCAAAATTGCCTGGACATCCTGTTACAATATTTACGGGAGTTGAAGAAAGGAAAGGCTTTGGATAATGAGTGTAAAGTACTGTTGATCGGCAATGGCAATGTAGGGAAGAGTTGTTTTGCAAGGCGACTGATCCACGACGAATTCGAACCGGAATGGCGTTCCACCCATGGGATTGTTCTAGAGGAACAATATCCACTGGATGATTACTTACTGAATATTTGGGATTTTGGGGGCCAAGATATTTATCACGCAACGCACCGCCTTTTTATGCAGGCTGATGCTGTATATCTCATTTTATGGGACAAGGATACCGAAAACCTCACTCATACCATGCGGCAGGAGCATGGAGAAGAGCGGCGATATCGCAACTACCGCTTACCCTATTGGCTGTATTACGCGATTCAGCAAGGAAATGGAAGCCCGGTAATTATCGTACAGACCAAAACTGGAAAGCACGGAGTCATTGACCTGCCCGAAATCCGAGAGGCATTTGCATCCCGCTTACCTTTTTTATCTTTTCACCACATCGAATCAGAAGACGACGACTGGGAAGAAAATGGGTATCGAAAATTGTTGGTTGACCTCAACAATGCCGTGAAGCGCATCAAGCCAAAACAAAAAATTCCTGCCAATTATGCAAACCTAAGGGCTGCTTTACGCAATCTGCAGAGAGCGGGGAAACAGAATAGATTATCTCTCACTGATTACTTTCGGCTAGCGGAAGACATCGAAAATCCGATGCAAGTGTTGGAAGATTGGCTGGTCAAGACTGGCGTCGTTTTTTATCGAAAAGGTTTTTTTCACGACGAAATCATCTTGGATCAAGAGTGGGCCATCAAAGCGGTATACACGGTATTTGATCGGGGAGAGCACGGTTTTTATTATCATCTCAAGGCGCTGCAACGGGAAAAGGGGTATATCTCTGGAAAAGACCTGGGCCGAGCTTGGCAAGACTATACCGCGGCGGAAAGAGCGTTATTCGTCAGTTTCATGCGCTCCTGTGAGATGTGCTACGAACCAAATGAGGAAATAGGTAGTTGGCGTTGGACTCCGTTTGACGAAAGGCGCTTTGTCGCCCCTCAGTTGCTGCCGGAACAACCGGATCCTTCGATCGCAGATGCATGGGAAGACCGTGAATCTTTGTATTTCCGCTATACACACGAATTTCTGCATTATGGGGTCATTCAAAGCTTTATTGTCCGCACCCAATCTCTGGCGGAGCCAAAGGGAATTTGGCGCTCGGGGATTTATTTACGAGCGGAAAAGGATCGGGCACTGATCGAAGCTAAAGAAACCGAGCTATTGATACGGGTGACCAAGCAAAGCAAAGGCCTGCTTGAAAAAATCCGGAAGTTGCTGGAAGAGCTACAAGATGAGAACGGGAAAGAAAGCGTCAGTTTAGATGGCCAAAACTACGTTTTACTCCAAACTCTGGAAGCTTATCCGCCTGATTTGCCTAAAATTGAATGCCATAACCAGCCGGGAAAATGGCTGCCGGTTGCTCCGTTTAAAGTCTTTCTGTCGAAATATGATCGGGCCAGAAACGAACCAGAAGCTAAAGAACTGATACAAAAAGCAGTAAATAAGCCAGACTTACCCCCAGAATTCCTGAAAAAGCCGGAGCCCAAAATTTACTTTTCTTACGCCTGGGGCGATCAGGGGGAAAATGGAGAGGGATTGGTTGATTTGCTTTTCGATTCGCTTTACTATGATGATTTCCGTGTGCTCAGAGACAACTATGATATCGATTATGGGGAGTTGATCAGTGAATATATGAAGGAAATGGGGGACGGGGATCTGATTTTGGTTTTCATGAGTGAAAAATATGCCAAATCGCCCTATTGTATGTACGAACTGTTCCGGATTGCTCAAAACTGCCAATGGGATAAAAGCCAATTTTCCAATCGTGTCCTGCCGATAGTAGTGGAACTAGTACGCTTTGATAAACCGGAAGTTCTGGAGCTCTTTTTTGCCCATTGGGATAAACAAGAAGAAGATTGGTCTAGAATAATGGATAAAAGAAAAAAGGCAGGGCGAAATACCGAAGGTATACAACGTAAATACAATATGGCCCATTCTATTAATTATCACTTCGATAAACTGTCGGATTGGCTGATCGATATCAACGGCTGTAATAATCGGCTGCTTTCTGAAAACGATTTTGAGGCAATCAAAGAGATCATCCGCAAACGGTTAGGGGGAAAAGATGAATAGTGGTTTCGAAGATTTATCCAATCCGGTTTTCGAAGAAACCCTTTCCAGTGGTTTCCCTTTCGAAATGGTACTGGTAAGAGGCGGCTCCTTTCAGATGGGTAACGAAGACGAGGCGGCTTTTAGCAGTGAAAGGCCAATACACGAGGTGACCGTAAGCGACTTTGCCATAGGGAAATACCTGGTTACCCAAGCGTTGTGGAAGGCGGTGATGGGCGAAGGTGGCAACCCCTCCTACTTTAAAGGCGATCGACGCCCCGTCGAATCAATTTCCTGGCTCGAAGCGCAGAATTTTATTAAAAAGCTAAATCAGCAAACGGAAGGCGGTTACCGGTTGCCCACGGAGGCGGAATGGGAATATGCCGCCCGGGGCGGCCGGGAAAGCCAAAATTACAAGTACGCCGGCGGCAACAAGCTGAAGGAGGTAGGGTGGTTTAGAGATAATAGCCACGGCGAAACTAAAACCGTTGGATTGAAAGACCCAAATGAGCTTGGTTTGTACGACATGAGTGGTAATGTGTACGAATGGGTGGAAGACCAATGGCACGATAATTATGAGGGGGCGCCGTCAGACGGCTCGGCTTGGGTAGATCAGTCGAAGGGCGCTGATCGCGTTCTGCGCGGCGGCGGTTGGGACTTCAACCCGCGGTTTTGCCGCGTTTCGGACCGCTTCAACGGCGGTCCTGAGTTTCGCGACTTCGATGTCGGGTTTCGGTTGGTGTTGGTCCGTCAGTTCAGTCCGTGAGCCCACCGGCTCGCCGACGCCGGCAGGCGGGCCGGGAAGAGGGCGCGGTGGAACCGGTCGGAGCAAGGCGCCAACGGGAGTAGGCGCCGGTGAAGGCCGGATGCGCCGCGCCCGGCGGGGGATCCCAATATCAAAATAATGGTTGAACAAAAAATTAAAAAGTTCCCCCGCTCGTCCCAGTCTCCCGACTGGGATGCCATATCCCGCGGTCTCTGACCGCACGGCTGTGAGCTGGGATGCCAGTCTGAAGACCGGGGCCGGCGTCGCAAAGATATATTTCAAACTCCCTGCCTTTAATTTACCATCGCTCCCAAAGAATCTTCATTTCTTTTCCTAACTTTGTCTCCTCACTTCCAACACCTTGGGCGTCGCGGTCAGCGGCCCAGCGCATCAACAAGCGCAGCCAAGCCCATTCCCACCCCAGGACCAACCAATCCAGCATTTTCATAACCGACCAAAGTATCGACCATGACGGCAAGAATCACCCTCATCGCTTTACTGTTCATCAACGCTGCCTCGTTCCTCGGCGGACAGGCCGTCAACGTGGAGCACTTCAAAGCACTCGCGCCCCGCAGCATCGGCCCGGCGGGCATGAGCGGGCGCATCACCAGTATCGACGTCGACCTGAGCAATCCGGATATCATCTACGCCGGAGCGGCTTCCGGCGGCGTCTGGAAATCGGTCAGCGGCGGCATCGACTGGCAGCCGGTATTCGACGAACAGCCGGTGCAGGCCATCGGCGCAGTGGCGATCGACCAAAATACACCCGACGTCGTATGGGTGGGCACCGGCGAAGGCAACCCCCGCAACTCGCACAATACCGGCGAGGGCGTCTTCAAGTCGCTCGACGGCGGCGCGACCTGGACGTGCATGGGCCTGAAGGAAACCCGCAACATCCACCGCATCCTCATCCATCGCGATAATCCCGACGTGGTCTACGTGGCGGCTTTCGGTACGATCTGGGGCCCCAACGAGGCGCGCGGCGTCTACCGCACCGTCGACGGCGGCAAGAACTGGGAAAAGGTGCTCTACGTCAACGAACAAACGGGCTGCGCCGACCTGGTGGTCGATCCTACCAATCCCAACAAGCTCATCGCCGCCATGTATGAGTACGGCCGCCGGCCGTGGACGTACAACTCGGGCGGCCCCGGCTCGGGCCTCTACGTTTCGCTGGACGGCGGCGAAACGTGGACGGAACGCACCGAAGAAGACGGACTGCCGAAAGGCGAGCTCGGCCGCATCGGACTGGCCATCGCCCCCTCCAAGCCTAATATCGTCTACGCGCTGATCGAAGCCGAAAAGAACGCCCTCTACAAGTCGACCGACGGCGGCCGGAAATGGAAAAAGATCGCCGACAAAAATATCGGCAATCGGCCGTTCTACTACGCCGACATCTTCGTCGATCCGAAAAACGAAAACCGCCTCTACAACCTCTACTCGCTGGTGTCGCGCAGCGAAGACGGCGGCAAGACCTTCGAGACCATCCTGCCTTATTCCGAAGGGGTGCACCCCGACCACCACGCCATGTGGATCCATCCCGACGACCCCGACTTTATGATCAACGGCAACGACGGCGGGCTCTACATCACGCGCGACGGCGGCGAGAACTGGCGCTTCGCGGAAAACCTGCCGGTAGGCCAGTTCTACCACGTCAGCTACGATATGTCGATCCCCTACCGCGTGGGCGGCGGCATGCAGGATAACGGCTCGTGGGTCGGCCCCAGCCGCGTCTGGCAATCGGGCGGCATCCGCAATCACCACTGGCAGGAAGTGTACTTCGGCGACGGCTTCGACGTCAACTTCCAGCCCGATGATCCCGACCAGGTCTACGCCATGTCGCAGGGCGGCAACCTGGCCTACATCGACCTGCAGACGGGCAAATCGATGAGCATACAGCCGGTGCATCCCGAAGGCGAAGAGCTGCGCTTCAACTGGAACGCGGCCCTGGCCCAGGACCCCTTCGCACCCTGCGGCGTCTACTACGGCAGCCAGTACGTGCACTACTCGAACGACTGCGGCCAGAGCTGGGAGATCATCTCACCCGACCTGACTACCGACGATCCGGAAAAACAAAAACAGGACGAAAGCGGCGGCCTGACCATCGACGATACCCAGGCCGAAAACCATACCACCATCCTCGCCGTCGCCCCCAGCCCGGTCGACCGCCAGGTGATCTGGGTGGGCGCCGACGACGGCAACCTGCAACTGACACGCGACGGCGGCCGGAACTGGACCAACCTCGCCGATCGCCTGCCGGGCGTCAAAGCGGGCAGCTGGTTCCCCTTCATCGAAGTGTCCCGGAAAGAGGCCGGCGAAGCCTTCGTCGTGGTCAACGACTATCGCCGCAACGACTACCGCCCGATGGTGTTCCACACCGACGACTACGGCGCTACCTTCCGCCGCATCGTCGACGAAAATCAGGTGCACGGCCACGCCCTCTCCATCGTACAGGATCCGGTGGAACCCAAGCTGCTGTGGTTGGGCGCCGACTACGGCCTCTACTTCAGCATCGACCGGGGCAAGACCTGGAATAAATGGGACGAAGGCTTCCCTTCCGTCTCGACCAGCGACCTTAAGATTCACCCGCGCGAGCACGACCTGATCGTCGGCACCTTCGGCCGGTCGCTCTGGATTCTCGACGATATCCGGCCCATCCGCGAAGTGGCTCGCACCGGCGGGGAAATACTGGAGGAACCCTTCCGCGCCTTCCCGGCGCCCGACGCCTACCTGGCGGAATACAAGTCGGTGGCCGGCACGCGCTTCGCCGGCGACGGCATCTACCGCGGCGAAAACCAACGCAGCGGCGCCATGCTGACGCTTTGGGTAAAACCCGGTGAGCTGCCGGCGCCGGAAAAAGAAACGGAAGCTATGGAAATGGAAGAAGAAGAAGAAGAAGAGGAAACATCAGAAAAGCAGGAAGGAGAAGACAAAAAAGCCAGGCGCCCGAAGAAAGTGAACGTGCGGGTGATCGATGCCGCCGGCGACACCATCCGCACCTTTTCCGAAGAGGTAGACACCGGCATGGTGCGCCTCTACTGGAACCTGCGGCGCGACGGCGTGGCTTTCCCCTCCCGCCGCGAGCGCAAGCCCGATGCCGATCCGCCCACCGGCCCCGAAGTGCTGCCGGGCGACTACAAGCTGGTTTTTACCTACGGCGATTTCATAGATTCCACGGTGGTGACCGTGCAGCCCGATCCGCGCCTCGACCTCAGCCTGGCCGACCGGAAAGCGCAGGATGCAGCTTACGATAGTTTTGCCGCCCTGGTGGAAAAAGCAACGGCGGCCTTTAAACAGCTGCGCGAAGCCCGCAAAACGATCAAGCGGGTCGATACGGCCCTGGAACACGCACCCGACAGCACCAAAAAGGAGATCGCCAAACTCGGCAAGAGCCTGCAAGACAGCCTCGACCAACTGGAAAAACAGTACATGGAGCCGGAAAACCAAAAAGGCATCCAGCGCAATTCGGAAGACCTCAATTCGACCCTGTACAGCACCTACTACCGCCTGCGCAGCAGCGAAGGCGAACCCAACCAGGCTGCCCGCGTGATGATGGAGAAAACCCGGAAACAGACGACGGAGATCCTGGAAAAGGTCAATGCCTTTATGCAGCATGATTTTGCGGAATACCGGAAGAAGGTGGAAGCCGTCCGGTTTTCTCTTTTCGAAGAAATGGAGCCGGTGGAACTGGGGAACTGAAGCCGTTTTACATAGACCCGGAAAATTAACCCGGATTATTCTATTGCGAAACCACGAATGATCCGGGTTAATTCTCAGAGCTTGTTTGGAGGTAGTGCTTTTGAAGCGAAAAACTCAGATTTTGGGTTCTCCCGAAGGGATTTTTCCGGCTCATAGCAGCGCTACGGGTCGGAAAAATGCCACAGGGAGGTTCCAAGAGCTGGGTTTTGCAGCCAAAATGACTACCTCCAAACAAGCTCTCAGGGAGTACTGGCGCCTCTATGGTTTCACCCGTTCCAGTTCTTTCAGCAGTTCCTTCACCGCCGCTTCCAGTTGCTGATCCTTGCCCTGGCTGACGGCGCCCGGCTCGTTGGGCACTTTGATGTCCGGTTCGAGCTGGTTGTTTTCCAGGTATTCGCCGTCGTTGGTGAGCATGCCGACCTGCGGGATGCCGAAGATGAGGTCGCCGGTGTGCAGGCGCTCCCACCATACGGCGGTGCCGGTGCCGGGTACGGGCATACCCACCAGTTTGCCGATTCCCAGTTCCTGGTAGGTGAAGGGGAACATATGGGCGTCGGAGTAGTTGCTCTCGCTCATCACGACGATGGAAGGCTTGGCCCATTTGAACTGGGGCTCGGCGCCGAGGTTCTGGCCGCGCGGCATGAAAGTGATGTACTTTTTGCCGTCGAGGAAGGTGGCCAGGTCGTCGTGCAGCCAGCCGCCGCCGTTGAAGCGGGTGTCGACCACGAGGGCTTCCTTACCGGCGTTGCGGCCCAGCACTTCTTCGTAGACGGTGCGGTAGCTATTGTCGTTCATACTTCGCACGTGGACGTAGCCGACTTTGCCGTCGGAAGCTTCCTCCACGATGGCGCGGCAGTGCTCGACCCAGCGGCGGTAGCGCAGCCTACCTTCTTCTCCGAGGGTGATGGGCTTGACGGTCTCCTCCCAGCGCTCGTTCGTTGCGGGATCGTAGAGGGAAAGCAGTGTCGGCTTATCGGCTTTGCGGTTGAGCAGGCGGTAGGGGTTGACGCCGGCCGTCAGGGCTTCGCCGTCGATCTTTTCGATGACGACGCCGGCTTTGATCCTGGTTCCTTCCCTGACCACCGGGCTCTTGTCCATCACCTCGGCGATCTTCCAGCCGTCGCCCGTATGACCCTCATCGTAGAACAGGCCGAGCGAGGCCGTCGCATCCGGGTTTTCCCGATCTTGCGGGCGGTAGCGAGCACCGGTATGGGAGGCGTTGAGTTCGCCGAGCATCTCGCTGAGCATCTCCGCGAAGTCGCGGTTGTTGTTGATGTGGGGCAAAAACGCGGCGTAGGCCTCTTTGTAGTAATCCCACTCCACCTCGTGCAGGTCGACTTTATAGAACTTTTTGACGACCTGCCGCCAGACGTGCTCCAGCAGGTACTCGCGCTCGGCGGCCTCGTTGACGACCATTTCGCCTTTGACGCCCACGCTTTCTTTCTTGCCGTCGTCGGTTTTCACTTTGTGGATTTTGCCGTCGGCGAGGATGAAGAGGTGTTTGCCTTCTTTATCCGCCACCAGCTCGCCGACCTGCTTCGCCCCCAGCTTCACCAGTATCTTGGTGTCTTTAGTGCGCAGTTCGGTCTGCCACAGGTCGTAGCCTTTTTCGAACTTGGCCAGGTAGAACAGCTTTTCCCCATCGTCGGAAACGTAGGCGTCGGCCAGCTGGGAAGAGTGGATCGTCAGGCGCACTTTGCGATCTTCAATGCCCTCCAGCTCGATCTCGACCGGCTCGATCTTGTCTTCGTCTTCCTCCGTTTCTTTTTTCTCCGCTTCTCCCTTTTTACTTTTTTCTTCTTCCTTTTGCTTTTCCTCCAGCAGGCTGTATTCTTCCTCGGTGAGCGTAAACTTGTCATAGGCGTCCTGAGTGAAGAACATGGCGTACACATCGGCTTCGGCGCCCCAGCTGGCGTGGTTTTTCATGCCGTCGCGGTCGGAGAACCACATCATCATTTGTCCTTTCATCATCCACTGGGGCCGGCCGTCTCTGTACCCGCTCTTGGTGAGGTTGATGATCTCGCCGGAGCCGTCGGCGCTTACCAGTCCGGCTTCGTCGATCCACTGGTTGGGCTGCAGGGTTTCCACCAGGAACCATTTGCCGTCGGGCGACCACTGGTAGTGCTGGTCGCCGTCGGAGTAGGAGTAATTTTTATCCTTAGCGACGATCTCGCGTACGGCTTTGGTTTCGAGGTTGACCACTTTGAGGGCGGTGCGTTCTTCCAGGTAGGCCACTTCTTTGCCGTCGGGCGAATAAGCGGGCTGGAATTCTTCACTCGGGGTCGCGATCACCGGTTCTTCGTCGATGAGGGTCGCGGTAAAAAAATACGGTTCTTCATCGCGCTGAATGCTCGCCTGATAGACGTTCCAGCTGCCGTCGCGTTCTCCGGCGTACAGCAGGCGGCGGCCGTCGGGGCTGAAGCTCACCGAACGCTCCTGCTGCGGCGTAGTGGTGATGCGGCGGGTGGTGCCTTCTTTGACGGAAGCCACGAATACTTCGCCGCGGACCACGAAGGCGACCTCCTTGCCGTTGGGGGAGAGGGCCATCTCGGAAATATCGCCGTTTACCGACAGCGTCTTTTCGTCATTGTAGCGGTCGCCGGTGATGATCTTGATGTCCACTTTGCCGGGCGATTCGCCTTCGCGCATGGTATAGAGCTCGCCGGCGAAGCTGAAGCAAAGCAGGCCGTCGTCGCTGACGCTCAGGCTCCGCACCGGGTGTTTTTCGAAAGTGGTAAGCTGGGTGCGCGCTTCCGGGTTGTCGACCGGCATCCGGAAGATGTTGAAGTCGCCTTTCTCTTCGCTGAGGTAATACAGGGCGTTCTCGCCGGGCGCGAAAACCGGCTCGCGATCTTCACCGGCGAAATCGGTCAGCTGGCGGTACTCCGAAGTCTGGGTGTCGTAAACCCACAGGTCGCGCGTCACTGAGGAGGTATGGTGTTTGCGAAAAACGTCCTCATAGCCTTTGCGGTCGTGAAAAGCCAGCAGGCTCCCGTCGGCGTTGTAGCGGGCGCTTTCGGCGGGCGTGGTCAACACCTGGGCGGGCCGGCCGCCGGCTACGGGAACCTGATACAGTTCCGGAAGTACGCCGGAGGGAAACTGCTGGTTGGCGGCGGCGTCCAATCGGCTGGAAGTGAAGGTGATGTGCTGGTTATCCGGAGTAAAAGCCGACGGATAGTCATCGGCGGAATGGTAGGTCAGGCGTTGGGCGGAGCCGCCTTCCGCCGACATAGTGAAGAGGTCGTAATTGCCGTAGCGATCGGAAGCAAAAGCGATCTGCTTGCCGTCATTCGACCACACGGGCATGAAGTCGTGCGCGTCATGCAGAGTCAGGGGAATGGCCAGACCGCCTGCACTCGGCGCCCGGTACAAATCGCCTTTATACGTGAAAAGTATGGTCTGCCCGTCCGGCGAAATAGCCGGATACCGCAGCCATAGGGGGCTATTCTGCCCGGTCAGCCAAAGCGGGCTGAGGAATACGGCCAGTAAGGTGAAAATGGTAAACCTCATGGTGATTTCTTTTTAGGTTAGAAAGTAGGATTGACGAATATATAAAAAACTGGCTTGGCGGCCGGGGTCAGAAACTTACAGCCTGTGAAATGTGTTATTTTGCATTACACAATCAAACCTTCATGCTGTTACCCCAATCGCGATACCAATACCCGTCTCTTCCCGGCGATCCGTTAGCCGTCAAGCAATACCAGCTCGCCAACGGGCTGCGCCTTTACCTGAGCCCCAATGCCGTTGAGCCTCGCATCTTCACCAACATCGCCGTGCGGGCCGGCTCCAAGCAGGATCCTGCCGATACCACCGGCCTGGCGCACTATATGGAGCACCTGCTCTTTAAGGGAACCAGCCGGCTGGGCGCGCTGAACTGGGAGGAGGAATCCAAACTGCTGGAACGCATCGCCGATCTGTACGAGACGCGACGCGCCACCGCCGACGAAGGACGACGCGAGGCGCTCTACACCGAGATCGACCGGCTTTCTTCCGAGGCCGCCCGCCTGGCCGCACCCAATGAATACGACAAACTCGTCACCGCCATCGGCGCTACCGATACCAATGCGTATACCTGGTTCGACCAGACGGTATTCGTCAACGATATTCCCGCCAACGAACTGGAACGCTGGATGCAACTGGAGGCCGAGCGCTTCCGCATGATGGCGCTGCGCCTCTTTCACACCGAACTGGAGACGGTATACGAAGAATTCAACATCAGCCAGGACCGCGACAGCCGCAAGGCGAGCAACGCCCTGCGCCGCCTCTTGTTCCCTACTCATCCCTACGGCTCCCAGACCACCCTGGGCTCGGCCCAGCACCTCAAGAACCCTTCTCTTCGAAAAATCCAGGCCTTCTTTCAAACCTATTACACGCCAAACAATATGGCGATCGTATTGGCCGGCGACTTCGATCCCGACGAAGCGATCCGGCTGGCCGAACGCTACTTTGGAGGTTACGAGGCGCGACCGGCACCACCTTTCCGGGCGGCGCCGCAACCTCATTTTACGGCGCCCCGGCAGGCCGACGTCTACGGTCAGGAATCGCCATTTGTGGAGATCGCGTGGCGTTTTCCGGGAGCGGGCAGCCGGGAGTCGACCTGGCTCCATCTGCTGGAAGGCGTCTTCTCCAACGGCCAGGCCGGCCTTTTTGATCTCAACCTGCAACAGCCGCAGCGCCTGCTCGACTCCGAGGCCTGGGTATGGCGCTATGCCGACTATTCCGTTTTCGGCCTGTTCGGGCAGCCACGTAAGGGGCAGTCGCTGGAGGAGGTGACCCGGCTGCTGCTCGAACAAGTGGAGGTCTGCCGACGGGGGGATTTTCCGGACTGGCTGCTCGAAGCCGTGGTGCGCGAAGAAAAATACGACCGGCTCAAGGCGCTGGAGCGCAACAAAGACCGGGTGTCGATGATGAGCTATGCCTTCCTCATGGGCATCCCCTGGTCGGCGGTCGTCAATTACATCGCGGAACTGGAACGCGTCACCAAAGCGGAGCTCGTCGATTTTGCCCGGCGCCGCCTCACCGAGGGGTACGCCATTGTGCGCAAACACCAGGGGCCTGATCCGTCGGTGATCAAGGTTAAAAAGCCGCCGATCACTCCCGTTTCGCTCAACCGTACCGGGCAATCCGATTTTGCGCGCCGGTTGTTGGCGCAGCCGGCCGGGCGCCTGCAGCCCGTTTTTGTAGACTTCGACGCCTTCATTCAGTCGGGGGAACTGTCGCCGGGGCTGCCGTTTTCCTACGTGCACAATCCCTTCAGCCCTACTTTCCGGCTGGACTATATTTTCGATATGGGCAAAAACCACGACCAGGAGTTGTCCATCGCCATGCATTACCTGGAATACCTGGGCGCCAGCCGCTATACGGCCGCACAGATCCAGCAGGAGTTGTATCGCCTGGGGCTGTCATTTGAAAGCTACAGCCACGATCGCCATACCTACCTCACCCTGAGCGGGCTGGAAGAATCGCTGGAGGAAGGCCTCGCCCTGATAGAGCACCTGCTCGCCAACGTGCAGGAAAACCCGGAAGCGCTGCGCAACGTCGTCCGCGACATCCTCAGCCACCGGGCCAACGCCAAAAAAGAACGCAGCCACGTGCTGCAAAGCGCGCTGAGCAGCTACGCCCGCTACGGCCCGCGTTCGCCCTTCACCTGGCGGTTGCCCGCCGCGACGCTGGAGCGCCTCTCCGCCGGGCGCCTGACCGAACAGATCCGGGATCTGACCGCCTACCGCCATAGCGTATATTATTACGGGCAGCGCGACGCGAACGAGGTCGCCCGGCTGCTGCGCCGCCACCACCGGGCGCCGGCTGCGCTCCGGCCTTTACCTCCTGAAACGGCGTTCCGGCAATTGGCGACCGACGCGCCCCGCGTGCTTTTCCTGGATTTTCCCATCGTCCAGGCCGACGTACTGCTCATATCCCGGGGCACCCCACATTTTAACCTGGAGGAACACCTGATGCGCGAGTGGTACAACGAATATTTCGGCGACGGGCTTTCTTCTATCGTTTTCCAGGACATCCGGGAAGCAAAAGGGCTGGCTTACCAGACGTTCGCCGTCTACACCTCGCCCCGGCGCCGCGACAAAGCCCACTACCTCAATGCATACCTGGGCACCCAGCCCGACAAGCTCGACGACGCCCTGCCGGCCATGCTGGGCATCATCGATGCGATGCCGGTAGCGCCCGCATTGGCCGAACAAGCCCGGCAGAACCTGCTCATCCGCATCGAGAGCGAGCGGTTGTTCCCTTCCAAGATCTTCTGGGAAGCCCGCGCGGCGGAAGCGGTCGGCCACCGGCGCGACCTGGCCAAAGACCTCTACGAACGCCTGCGGTCCGCCCAGCTGTCCGACCTCCTGCAATTTCAGCAGCAGTACGTGCAGGGCCGCCATTTTACCGTGGCGCTGCTGGGGCAGCGTAGTCATTTTGATTTTCGAAAACTGGAAAAATACGGTGAGGTAAAAGAGGTGACGCTGGAGCAGGTTTTTGGGTATTGATCACTAGATAGCCCCTCGGCTACCTTTGCAGCTGCTTTTTTTCTTCAAATTGACTTAGAACCCATGCCGGCATCGCTCGACTTCCTCTTTGATCATCCTCCGTCTCCAGTGCAGGAAATTGTCGATCCCCGGCTTTCCGGGCGGGGCGTACGGCTGTTGGTCAAGCGCGACGACTTGCTCTGTTTTCCCGAACATCCCGCTTTTATGGGCAACAAATGGCGCAAGCTGAAGTACAACCTGCGTCAAGCGCGATCGGTCGGCCACGACCAGCTGATCACCTTCGGCGGAGCTTTTTCCAACCACATCGCTGCGGTGGCGGCCGCCGGCGCGCGCTTCGGGTTCCGAACGGCGGGTATTATTCGCGGGGAGCGGCCGGCCGGGCTGAACGCCACCCTGCGCTACGCCGAGCATTGCGGCATGGCGCTTCACTTTCTCGACCGCACTACCTACCGGCGCCATCCGGAGCCGGAAGTGCAGGAAGCGATCCTCCGGCGCGCCGGGCCGGGTTTTGTCATCCCGGAAGGCGGCGCCAACGCAGCCGCGCTGGCCGGCTGTCGCGAACTGGCCGATGAGATCAAAAAGCAGCTCGCGGCGAATACCGTCGCCCATTACGCGCTGAGTTGCGGCACGGGGGGCACCGCCGCCGGCCTGATCGCCGGCCTGGGACCCGCCGACCGCGTACTGGCCTTTCCTGCCCTCAGGGGTGGTTTCATGGCCGGCGCGATCCAACGCTTGCTGGAGGCTCATTTTCCGGAGACGCCTTTCCCGAAATGGTCGGTACGCGGGGAATACCACTTTGGCGGGTACGCCAAATTTCGCCCCGGCCTCATCGATTTCATGAACCGCTTTTACCGGCAAACGGGCATTCCCCTCGATCCCGTCTATACCGGCAAATTATTTTACGGCCTTTTCGATCTGACGGCGCAAGGGTATTTCCCGGAAGGAACGACGGTGCTGGCCGTCCATACCGGCGGGCTGCAGGGCGTGGCGGGATTCAAAGAGCGGTTCGGGGCGTCGATTTTAGAATATTAATCCGGGTTAATATTCAGGTTGATCTAAGCGCTACTTCGGCAATTTCCCGTAGCGTTCGCCGTCTTCGTAGCGTACGATATAGGCGTTGGGGAAGCCGTTGTTCTGAGCGGCGGCCAGGGCGCTTTTCGCTTCGCTGAGCGAGAAGAAGTCGGCCACCAAGACGCGCGTCAGTTCTTTGGAAACGAGTTTTTCGGTATCGATCCGGCCGATGTTTTTTACGCCGTCGAAGGCCGGGTTGTCGGGCTCGTAATTGCGCAGAGCGATCAGCTGGACCTTGTAATAGACGCCGCGATAGCGCGGAGCGGAAGTGATGAATTCGAAATTGTCGCGCTCGTCCTTGCCGCGAGCGGTGTAAGTAGCGCCGGCTCTGGATTCGGGTGTCGGCATGGGGTCGCCGGTCGCGGTGGTCGTAGGCTCCCTGCGGTCGGTGCGGCGTTCGGTTTCCCTGAAGTCCGGTTCGCTGATGATGGAGTCCGGGCGCGAAGAGCTGGGTCGCAGGTAGAGCGGCTGGCCGTAGTTGACCTGGCCGGGTTTGTCGGTCGTCACGATATAGGATCCGTTCACATAGCCCAGGGAAGACACTTCGATGCGGTAAGTCGGGCCCGCCGGCACTTCGAAGCGGTAAGCGCCGCCGTTGAAGCCTTCACTTTCCAAGAGTTGTTCCTGGTTGTTGGGCCCCAGGCGGTAGACGTAAGCGTTGAGGCTGGCCACCGGCGCGCCGGAAGTTTCGTCGAGCACATCACCGCGGATGGCTACGGGGCCGGAAGTGGCGCCCGCGCGGCCGGAGGTGAAGTAAAAGATATCGTCGTTGGTGGTCGTGATCTTTTGTCCGCCGAAGACGCGGTTGGACGTCAGGAAGCCGGCCGCGCCCGTCGGTGTCAGCGCGAAGAAGTAGTCGTCGGCGCTGGAATTGACCGGCATGCCCATGTTCTCGGGATACGTCCAGTTGGTTTCCTGCCCGGTGGTGCGGAAGATGTCGAACCCGCCCATCGAGACGTGGCCGTTCGAAGCGAAATACAAGGTGCCGTCTTGCGGGTTGAAGAAGGGCGCGATCTCGTCGCCGTAGGTATTCACGCCCGGCCCCAGGTTGACGGGAAAAGTAAAATCGAGGCCGCTGGTGCCGAGGTCGCGGCTGGCGTACCAGATATCCATGCTGCCCCGGCCGCCGTCGCGGTTGGAGGAAAAATAGAGGATCTCCAGTCCGCCGACGTGGGCGACGCTGGGGTGGGTGGCCGTCACGCCCTGGGTGTTGATGTAATCAGGCAGGCGTTTGGGTTCCGACCAGGCGCCCCTTTCGCGCACCAGCGCAAAGATCTCGCAGCGGGTATTGAGGTCGTCCCAGAGGCTGCCTTCCTCGCAGATGGTGAAGTAGAAGCGGTTGCCGTCCGGGGAGAAAGCTCCGTGGCAGAACTGGCCGCTGCGAATGACCGGAAAAGCGTCGGGCGTGCGTGCTTTGGCCCATTCGCCGGCCCGTCCTTCGGTGCTGTAGATGCGGGCGGTGCCTCCCATGGTCGAAGAAAAGTAGAGTTCTCCGGTAGCGACCGGGATGGGGGCGAATTCGCGCGAATCGGTATTGACGGCATTATTGAGGTGGACGATTTCGAGCTGGCGGTTGGCGCGGGAAGGCGCTTCTTTGCCCAGCTCGCAGCCCTGGATCTCCGTTTGGATGATGTCTTCGAGAATGGCTTTGCTGGGGCCGGCGTACTGGTCGAAGAACGCCTGGAACTCCTCTTTGGCCTTGTCGTACTGGGCGTCCTGCTTGAGGCAGCGCGCGTACTTCAGGCCGACGAGCGGATACTCGTCGTTTTCGTCTTTCACGTGCTGGTAAGCCTCCGCCGCTTTGCGGTAGTTCTTGATGCGGTAATAGGCTTCGGCGGCCTTATGGATCAGTTCTTCTTTTTTCCTCTTTTTTTGCCAGGCCTTTTCGAAGTGGTCGGCGGCCTCGGCATAGTCTCCTTGTTCGAGGGCGGCCTCGGCGAGATTGCGGTGTTTTCTCCAACTCAGCCGGTCCTGCGCCGGCAGCGCCTGTAACAGGAAGCAGCTGAGCAACAGGAAGGAAATTCTTTTTATCATATCTGCGGTGGTTTATCGATTTTCTGAAAAATTCATTCCCGGGTCCTGATCGGCTCCGCCAGGAGCAGCGACTCGATGACGGGCGCGAAATAGCGGTGTTCCAGTTTTTGTACTTTCCGGGCGATCGATTCGGGGGTGTCCTCGGGGGTCACCCGGCAGCGCGCCTGAAAAACGACGGCGCCTTCGTCGTAGTTTTCGTTGACGCGGTGGATCGTAATGCCGGTTTCATCCACATCCGCTTGGATGACCGCGCGGTGAACGTGCATGCCGTACATTCCTTTGCCGCCGAACCGGGGTAGTAAAGCAGGGTGAATGTTGACCATCCGGCCGTCGTAATGCCGAATCAGGTAATCGGGTATCAGCCACAGGAAGCCCGCCAGTGCGATGAAGTCGATTCCGGCTTCCTGCAAATAATGGAGCAATTGTTCGGTTTCGTAAAACGACTGCCGGTCGATGGTTAAGGTGGCTATCCCGTTTTGGCGAGCCATTTCCAGCACCGGAGCCGTTTTTTTATTGGAAACGACCAACGATACGGTGATGCGGTCGTGCTTCTCGAAATATTCGATGATCTTTTTGGCGTTCGTGCCTGTGCCTGAGGCAAAAATGGCAATTTTTTTCACAGCAGGTGTATTTTCCAGCCACAACTGGTCCGTCAGAACGGAAGTGATTGCCTAAAATAGCGATTTTTGCTAAGAACGCCGTATCCCTTGTAACGTAAGTTGGTGCACAAAAATTTTAGCATTACTCCTGGAAACGCATGCGTCCCAGTTGAAAACTCCGACCGCTCTCGCCGTAGAGCAGCATTTCCCGTAGGCCGACCTGCCGGCACTGGGAAGGCCGCACCCGCAGGCCGGGCGACCGTCCGGCGTAAAGGGGAAAGGTGCGCAGCCGCCCTGTCTTGCTGACTTCGGTGAGCGCGAGCACCGGCGATCTGTTGTGAAAAGGGTAGAGTTTATTGCGGCGTTGCGTTCCTTCGAAATTGTACTGGTTGTCGTTGAAAATAAAAAAAAGCCGGTCGCGAAAGATCGACATGGCGTAGGAGGAGTAGCGGCCGTTATCGTTGCGCGTAACCTGTCGCTTCGGGATGCGTGCGGCCCATTCCACGGCGCCTCCCGGCTGGATGTTGATGATCACCACATCGTTGAAGTGATAAAAGTAATCGACCCGCAGCGTGCCGTCGATGGAGGGCGTAACGAAGTCGTCGAGGTAAGCCTGCTCGGCTACCAGCAGCCCGCCGCCGTCGGTGCGCAACACCAGGTCTTTCAGCCGGTACGCCCGCAAACGAGGGCCGCGGCGGTCGCCGGCCTGGGTTTCTTCTTTTACCTCTTCCCGCCGCCGGTCGGACATAAACTCGTTGATAAAGTCGAAGTTAAATTCATCGAAACTCAATCCCGTCGCTTCGCCGCTCAGGGGATCGACCCGGAAGTAACAGGCGCCGCGGGACCGGCTTTCTCCGGGTCGGGCGAAGAAGCCGGAGCACACCAGGTCGCCCGCCTTCCCGATGCGGAAGGTGAGGTGGGTGATTTCGTAGCCTTGCGGGCGGATGGGGTAATCCCGTACGACGGCGCCGCCCTGCAGGTAAGCCAATATCCGGAAGCCTAAGGGGCGACCGTTCGCGGCGTATTGCCGGCCGAGGACGAACACATTGCCGCGGGCGTCGATGCGGTATTCCTGTACCCGCAGGCGGTATTCGCGCCCGGGCAGCTCGACGGAACGCTCCCAGATGGGACGGAAAGCGCTGTCGAAAACGCGCAGGTCAAAACGCGGCGGGATGCTGCGGTCGGATGGCAGCAGGCTGTATACGAGCACGTGGCTGCTGTCGGGGGCAAAAGCCAGGTCGAAGACGCCTTGTCGCTTTTTGTTCACGACCACCGTTTCGCCGATGGGCAGCAGCGCGCCTCTGGTGCGCAAACGGGCGCCGTCGATTTCCTGGGCGTAGATCGTCTTTTTCTGTGCGCGCTTGTCCGTTTCGGTAACCAGCCAAAAAAGGCGCCCCCGGAGGTCGAAAAGGTCGAAGGACGCCAGCCGGCGTCCGCCCGGGCGCAGGTCGAGCGGCCCCTCCCGACGGCGGCGCAGGTCGCGGTCGTAATACTGCAGGTAGGCCCGCTCTTTCGACAAAAAGGCGCGCGCTTTGTCGTGCAGCAGGTAAAAACCGCCGTCCGGCGCCAGCACCAGGCTTTTAAGCAGGGTCTTGCGGGGCAGCCGTTCCACCGCGCCCCAGGTGACGTCTACCGGGGGCTGACCCTGTGCGATGAGGCCGAATAACCAGCCGATTACTATACCGAGCCATCTTTTCATGCCGGTAAAGATACGAGATCATTCAGTCTATTTAATGCCCCGGTAGCGCGCCGCGTTGGTGGGGTCGACGCGGCTCATGATCTGGATGAATTTATTTTGTTCCGCGAGCGTGCCGGCCTTAAAGATTTCGGTGAGCTCGTTGCTTTTGGTGTTGATGAACATCTGAATGATCATCGAGTTGGGATACGCCTGGTTGACGTCGCGGATATTTTCCAGGGCCTGCAGCATGACCGTGCGGGCGGCGGCGGGTTCTTCGGCGAAGATGTCGAGCGACTGCCGGTGGTAGTCGTACATGGCTTGCCGGTAAGGCCGCACCCGCGGGGAGAGGATGTTCTCGATCATCCAGAACCGGTTGAAGTTGCCGTCGAGCGATCGCCAGCCGCCGACGGAGTTGGCGGCGGCCTGAGGGACGGCGTTGACGATTTCCTGGGCGATCTGGAAGTACGTCTCGCCGCCGAAAGGCGAAAAGGAATCGTAGTCGAGCCCCAGGATGATGTAGATGTAGAAGGACAGCACCGCCGAGAGGTTGTCGTTGTATGCGTTGCGGCTGAAATAAAGCGGCTGGAACTGCTCGTAAGTAAAAGTCACTTCTTTGTCGATGTGGTTGAGCAGCGCCGTCTGATAGGTGCTATTGTATACGGGCCGGGACGACTGAATGGCCAGGTCGGCTCTGAACCGGGTCGGAGAGAGCTCATCGGTAATGGTGAGCAGGAGGTTGCCCGTGATGCGTTCTTCCGGTTTGTAGACGTCGTCGGTCCATTTCTGGTTGTTGATGAACTCCGAGACGGTTTGTTCGAGCGTCTCGAAAACCGCCGGGTCCACGGTTTGCAGGCGCTGGATATTGATCTTGACGTTCAGGTTCAGCTCCTGGGCGTTGAGGCCGTGGAGCAGGGCGGTGGTCAGCAGCATACCCATCAGAAATCTCATCATGCTTTTCCCGTTTTCGCTTTCGTATGATTAGCCTTTTTTAATAAATCGGTGACGGCGTCGAGGATGTCCTCGGCAACCTGTTGTTTAGTTTTTAACTCAAAACGCCGCGCCTTATTGTCCCGGCTGATGATGGTGACGCGGTTGGTGTCGTGGCCGAAGCCGGCGCCTTCATCTTCCAGTGTATTGAGTACGATGAGGTCGAGGTTTTTCCGGTTGAGCTTATCGCGGGCGTTGGCTTCGGCCTGTTGCGTTTCGAGGGCGAAACCGACGGTGAGCTGGTCTTCGCGTTTTTCCCGGCCCAGTTCTGCCGCGATATCCGGGTTTTTCACCATTTCGAAGGTCAGCGTATCGGTTGTTTTTTTGATCTTATGTTCGGCGACCTCCCGGGGCCGGTAGTCGGCGACGGCGGCCGACCAGATGGCGACGGCGCAGTGTGGGAAATGCTCGCGGGCTGCGGCGGACATCTCCCGGGCGGTGATCACCGGCAGGGTGGTGACGTTAGGGTGGGCGGGTCGGGCGGTGGCGGGCCCCAGCACCAGGATGACCTCGGCGCCCCGGCGTGCGGCGGCGTCGGCCAGGGCGACGCCCATTTTACCTGTAGAGCGATTGCCCACAAAGCGGACGGGATCGATGGGTTCGTGGGTCGGGCCGGCGGTGAGCAGCACCTTTTTTCCGGCCAGGTCGCCGGAGCGGGAAAAAAAGCGATCGAGGTGTTCGACGATGATTTCGGGTTCGGCCATGCGGCCTTCGCCGACCAGTCCGCTGGCCAGTTCCCCTTTTCCCACGGGAATGAGGTGGTTGCCGTAAGCTTGCAGGGAAGCGACATTGGCGTGGGTGGCGGGATGTCGCCACATGTCGAGATCCATGGCCGGCGCAAAAAAAACGGGACAGCGCGCCGAGAGGTAGACGGCTACGATGATGTTGTCGGCCAGGCCCGAAGCCAGCTTGGCGAGGGTGGTGGCCGTCAGCGGAGCGATGACGAAAGCGTCGGCCCAGAGCCCCAGTTCGACGTGGTTGTGCCAGCTGCTGTCGGAGCTGACTTCGGTGAAAACTTCGTGGCGCGACAGGGTAGCGAAGGTCAGAGGCGAAACGAAGCGCGCGGCGGCGGGCGTCATCAGCACTTTGACCGACGCACCCGACCGGACCAGCAGGCGGGTGAGAAAGACCGCTTTGTAGGCCGCGATACTACCCGTGACGCCGAGTAGTATCTTGCGGCCTTCTAACGTCGGTCTAACTGCGTTTTCGTCTGCCATAAGAAGTGAATGGACAGCAGCGGGATCAATATTCGTCCTGCTCCTTCCGGTTGGTATGGCGGAAAGCCAGTTCGTCCTGCAGGTATTCCTCGGTGGCGATGATCGCCGGGTTGGGCAGGCGCTCGTAGAATTTGGAAATCTCGATCTGTTCTTTGTTCTCGCTGACCTCTTCGATGGTATCGGAAGAAACGGCGAACTCTTCCAGCTTCTGGTGCAATTCGTGTTTGATCTCGACGGCCAGTTGCTTGGAGCGTTTGGTGATGATCACCAGCGCTTCGTAGACGTTATTGGTAGAAGAGGCGAGAGAGTTGACGTCACGGGCTTTGACATTAGGATCCAGCCCTTGCACTTTGGTTTTGATATCCGACATTGTCGAGTTGATTTAATTTTTCTTTTGAATCTTCGAAAATCTTGGTTATTTCTTTGCGGTACTTATTTTCCGGATAGCGCTCCAGATATTCCGCCGCGCGGTTGTAGGTATCCCGGAAACGCTCGGGCTGTTTGTTGACGATGCTGTTGTCGGCCAGGTCGTAGGCAGATTTGATAATGAGATAGCGGATCTCTTCCACCTCATCGGTTTCCGGAAAATCCTTCAGCATATTTTCAAAAACCTGCACGGCGGCCTGGTAGTGCCGCAGGTTGTAGTAGAGTTTGCCTTCCTCGAACGCTTTTCGTTCCAGCTTTCCGCGCATCGCGTCGATCAGCCGGTTGCATTCCTCAACCCGGTCGCTGAGCGGATAGGTGTTGACGAAAAGTTGGAACCCTTCGATCGCTTTCTGCGTGTAGGTCTGGTCGAGCCGGTAGGAGGGAGAGAGCATGAAGTTGCTGTAGGCGGACATGAAATCGGACTCCTCCCGCAAGTCGCTCGTGCTGTATGTCTGCGAAAAATTATCAAAATAATACGACGCCAGGATGTAACGCTCGAGGTAAAAATAGGTGTAGGCGTATTTGAAGTAGATGTCCTCCGCTTCCTTGCGCCCCCGGTAGGTGGAAATGATGAGTTCAAAAAGCGTTTGCGCTTTCTGGTACTCTTCCTCTTCGAAATATTTGTTGGCGGCCTGGTAAATGCGATCGACATCGCCGCTCAGGCGCACTTTCTCAAAAGCACTGCGGCAGGAGGCTGCCGTTAACGCGATCACCAGAACAAAAAATAGTCTCATTTTCATAAGTCTGCAAAAATACATTTTTTCCGCTTTTAGCACAACGCTATCCGGCAGCGGATATTGGGTTTCAAATTCCGGAAATGGAAAAAAGGAGGTCCGAATCGCCAAACGGGAACGGGCCATTCCCATAACAGAGAGGGCCGGAGGCGCTTTCGAGTTGGTTCGGCTCAAAAAACGAGCGGTAAAATCCAAATGTTTAATAATTTGGCAGGATGAAGCGGCTGGAGGAATTTCGCGTTTATTACAATCATACCATTCACCCTGAGCTGTTGCGGCTCGAGCGGCGGCGCCTGCGCCTGGTTGCCCTCATGTCGGTCTCTTCCCTGATGCTCGTCGGGATCATCATCCTCGACATTTACATCAATTTATTTTTGGTGACGCTGCTCATCATCGTTTTTATCGTCATTTACATCGGCTATCTGCTGTATCAGATCCGGCGTTTTGTGCTCACCTTCAAGCCGCACGTGATGAACCTGATCCTCGATTTCATTGACGACGGGCTGAACTTCGACCAGAATACGCCGCTGGAGTACGACGCCAAACGGCCGATTGACAAGCAGCATTTTACCGACAGCCGGTTGTTTACGGACGATATCGCCTCGTATGAAGGCGAAGACTATATTCGCGGCAAGGTCGGCGAGATCCCGTTCGAGCTGAGCGAACTGAACGTACAGTCGATCTCGCCCGTGCTCAACGACCTCAACCTGGTGTTCAAAGGCATTTTCCTGCGCGCCACGTTCAATATAGCGCTGCTGGGGCAGGTCGTCGTCTGGCCCCGCAGCCGGCGGCCTTACCTGGTGCGGCCGATCAAGAAGCTGACCCGGGCCGGCGGCGTCAACGCAGACGATGAGATCATGACGCCGGCCTTCCGGGAGCGTTTTATGACCTACGCGATGCCCGACACGCACGTGGCCGGCATGCTGCCCGAACCCTTGCAGGAGGCTATCGTCCAGTATTGCCGGGAAGGCGACCGGGAAATCTTCTTTTCTTTTCTGAATTCACAAATTTATATCGCCGTTTCTGAACCAAAAGATATCCTGGAACCTTTTATATTCCAATCGATTTTGAGTTTTGAAATGGTGCGAGAGTTTTTTGAGGACATTAGTCTGCTCATTCGCATCGTCGAAGAATTTGATCGGACGCACTGAGTATTTTTCTTTTCGACAACAAATGATGCACAAAAAATGAAGATGCGACTTTTGCTTTTCCTGCTGGTTACTTTTACCGGCTTCACGGCCCTGGCGCAGCCTACGAGCCAGGCCCCCGATAAAACCGAAAATTCCCTGCTCTGGAAGATCACCGGCAAGGAGCTGACCGAACCTTCCTACCTTTTCGGCACCATCCACATGATCAACAAGAAGGATTTCTTTTTTACACCGGTTATGGAGCGGTCGTTCTCCGACAGCCGCCGCGTCGTTTTCGAGATCGATATGGAGGATATGACCGATATGGCGGCCATGATGCCGGTGATGATGAAAGCGTTTATGGCCGACGGCGCCACGCTTTCCGATTTGCTCAGTGATGAAGATTACGAAATCGTGTCGGCGCATTTCGAGAAAATGGGCCTGCCCATGGTTTTCATGGAACGCATCAAACCGATGTTCCTCTCCGCCCTGACTTCGGAGGACGCCCTGAGTTTCACGAAGGACACTTCGAGTATCATGTCCTACGAAATGGAGCTCACCCGGATGGCGAAGATGGAAGAAAAGCCGATCGACGGGCTGGAAACGGCCGAGTTCCAGATGAGTATGTTCGACAGCATCCCCTACGATGTACAGGCCCGCATGCTGGTAGACGGCATCAAGAACAACGATGAGCCCGATAGCCAGCTCGATCAGCTGGTCGAACTCTATAAAGCCCAGGACCTCTACGGCCTGCAGGCGCTGATGGCCGAAGATCCCGAAGGCCTCGGCAAATACAACGAACTGCTGCTGGAGCGCCGCAACCGCAACTGGATCCCCATCATGGAAAAAATGATGACGGAAGGCCCCACTTTCTTTGCCGTAGGCGCCGGCCACCTCGGCGGAGAAGCCGGCGTGATCGCCCTGCTCCGCGAAGAGGGGTACACGCTGACGCCGGTGCGGGAGGAAAATTAATACCAATCATCAACCAAATAACCATCATGCCTTACAAGTCTGTCACCGTCTGGATCTTCGTGCTGCTCATGCTCATCGTCGCCTTTATGTTCCTTTATCCGTCGCCGGTGATGATCGGGATCGGCCTCATCGGCCTGCCTCTGATGATCCTGGTGCAGACGCTGGTGATCCTGCTGGCGCCGGAAGAGAGCGACCGTCAGTTTTCGGATGATCAGTGGTATGACCGGTAATCCGGATTAACTCCGGGTGCAGCTTCAAAGCTGCGCCCGGAGTTAACCAAACTGTCCTAATTGAGATAATTCAGCTGGAAGAAAGCATTGTATCCCGCCAGCGATTTCTCCCGGAGGATCTGACGGTAGTTATTCTGCGTTACCGGGTAGATCTGGTAGCTCACCTTTTCCGGATCGATGAAGTCGCCGACGTTTTGCTGCACGCCGTTGTAGTATTTCATACTCTCCTCTTTGTTTTTGAACCGTCGGATCACTACTAAGGGCGCGCTGGTCTTGGGATCGGTGCCCAGGAAGATATTGGAAATGCGCAGCTTATCGAGTTTGTGGTATTTCAGGTTGAAGTTGGAGATGACGTTTTTCTGATCGTTGAGGTTGGCGCCTTTTTCGAAAGCGATGATGATGTAGTGCAGCTGATCGTCTTCCACTTTAAATTCCGGGGCGTCCTCTTCTTCGGCCTTTCCGGGCAATACCGCTTTGGCGCCGCCGAGCAGGCGCATGATCTCTTTGGCGCGCGTCTGTTCGGGCGTATCGGGGTAGCGGGCCACCACCTCGGTCAGGGCGGCGACGTAGGCTTCTTTTCCTTCGAGGTTGCCCGTACACATAGCGCTGAGGAGGGCGAATTTGGCCTGGTAGGGGTTGCCGGCGCCGAATTTTTCTTTGGCGGCCAGGCTCTTCTGGTAAGCCTGCTGGTAGCGGCCGCTGGTGAAATCGCCGTAGGCTTCGTCGTAGTACCGGTTCAGGCGGCGTTCCTCGTTCATCAGCGTTTCGGCGTAGTTGGGATCGCGCAGCACCATGGCGTAGGTGCTGGAGCTGTACTTCTCGATGATCTTGTCGGCGTATTCCCGGGCTTTGTTCGTTTCGCCGAGTTCGGTATGGGCGAGGTAGAGCAGGTACCAGGAATCCAGTTCGAAGGTGTTGCCCGGGTAGCGTTCGTTGAGCTGTTCCAGGATATCTACGGATTTCCGGTTGTTGTCGAGTCGGGACCGGTAGAGGGAGCCGAGGTTGAACATGGCTTCCTGGATTTTCAGGTTGGCCGCGGCGATCTCCTGTTCGGTGGTAGGGACGTCGCCCAGTAGTTTGTTGACTTCCTCGTCGGTGAGGGCGATGACTTCATCCTCATCGTAGATCGCTTCGTCCTCGAAGTCGCTGCCGCTGCTTTCGCTCGACCGGCGCCAGTTGTCTTCCAGCGTACGGTCGCCCCATTGTTTTTCGAAGTCGCGCCGGCCGCGTTTTACGGCTTTATCGTCATAAGCGAAGAAGGTGCTTTCCTGTTGCAGGGCCGTTCGTCCGCCGGCCGAAGCGCGGCCGAGGTTGGGCGCTGTGAAGCGAGCGCCGGGGGAGGTGCGGCGGTCCTGCGGTCCTTGCTGTTTGGCTTTGAGTGCTTCCAGCCTTTGTTTGTCGCGTTCGCGTTTGATCTGGGAAGCGAGTTCCAGCTTTTCCGCTTCCGACAGTTTGCTGATGGCCAGCAGGCTGTCGTTGAGTACGATGACTTCGAGGTTGGCGGCGATCTCGGAAAGGTTCTCGCTCAGATTTTCCACCCGTGCGTAACGTTCGTCAGTATTGGGCAGCACCTGCAGGGTGCTGTCGAAGTAGTTTTTGGCTTTGATGAAATTCTCGGTTTCGAAATACAGGTCGGCCAGCGTGTAGTAGGCTTCGGCGCGTTGCGAGCGGTTGCCCGCGCTGTAGCGCAGCGATTTTTCCAGGTTGGCGATCGCTTCGGTGCGGTTGCCCTGTTCGAGGTCGATCTGGGCCAGAGCGAAGTATATCTTGTCCTGGAACTCCAGGTTTTTGCTGTCTTTCAGCATCTTTTCCAGTGCGGCGCGAGCCTGGTCGGGATTGCCGCCGGTGGCGAGGTAGGCGTTTTGGGCCTGGTTGAGTTTGGCGCTGAACTCCATCTCGTACTCGGGGCCGTACTTCAGCACCTGGTCGAAAGCCTCGTTGGCTTTGGCGAGGCGGCCGGCGCGCTGGTGCAGTTGGCCGAGGATATAGGCGTAACGCGCTTTTTCCGGGCGTTCGCTTTTCATCTCCAGGGCGCGTTCCAGGGGCAGCACCGCTTTGTCGTATTCCTTCTGGGAAAGGTAGTAATAAGCTTCCACGGCCATCAGGTCGGCGCGCACGTCGGGGAAGGTGCCGGGGTCCTGATCGAGTTGGCGAATGTACCGCATCGCCTGGTCGTATTTGGCGCGTTCGATGAGGGACTGGGCGAGCCAGCGCAGGCCTTCCTGGTAGACGGGGCGGTGTTTGAGGAAGTAATTTTCCGGATTTTCCTCCGGTGCTTTTTCTTCGGCATCAGCCTGGGCTTTTTTGTCCTTTTTGGCTTCTTCTTTTTGCGCTTCGGCTTTCTTTTTTTCGGCTTCGCCGTCGGCCAGCAGGATAGCCGGTTTTTCCGGCGCCGCGCCGCCTTTTTTGCGGGCTTTGCGCACCGCTTTGTTGTACTTTTTGAGCGCCCGCTGCTTGGCTTTGCTCATCTTGTCTTTACTCTTCTTGTTGCGCTTGCGCTTTTTGGCCTTGCGGGATTTTTTCTTTCGCTTGACTTTTTTGTCGCTTTTGCTGACTTTTTCCCGCTGAGCCATCTTTTCGGGGCTGTATTCGTTGACGAGGTAGCGGAACGTCTTTTCGGCGGCTTCGTAATCTTGTTTGAGGTACTGCGCCTGCCCCACCAGCAGGTAGCAGTCGTCCGTCCAGTTGCTCTGCCGGTGGAGGTTGACCACGACGGTCACTTTTTCGATCGCTTTGTCGAGGTCGGGCGCGACGGCCTGCGGGTTTTCGGCGACGGCGTAGGGAAAGAGGTCGAGCAGCTTGTTGTAGTTGTCTTCGTGGGCTTCCTCCAGAATGAGGATGCTTTTTTTGCGCAGCTCCTCGGCGTTGAAATAGCCGTTGTAATGCGCCGTGGTATTGTGGTACAACCGGCTGAGCATCGACTGGTCGCTGCGCCGCTTCTGGGTGGTGCAGGCGGAGAGCAGCACGAGGGTAAGGAGGCCGATAAGTAGACTTCTATTCACGATCAAAACACTAATTTTTAACGGTTGTCGTTCCGGAGCGAAAACCCGGTCCGGCAAAAATCCTTTACTTTTGTAATGGCCTTGTTCGGGTAATCGTTAATTATAACCTAGAAAAGGCAAATTTATTTTATTCCTGGCACACTTCAAATCGCATGCCATTATGTCGTTCGAACAAGAACAAGCCAACAGTTGGTGGGCGCGGGTAAAAGACCGGCTGCAGCACACCTACCGGCTGGTGATCATGAATAACGAGACGTTCGAAGAAATCGGCTCCTACCGGCTGACGTTGCTCAACGTCTGGATCGGCATCAGCACGGTGGTCGTCTCGGTGGCCCTCTTCATCGTGCTGCTCATCGTTTTTACGCCCCTGCGCAAGTACGTGCCGGGATACGGCGATATCAGCCAGGATCAGGCCGTCGTAGCCCTCTACGAGCAGGTAGAGGAGATGGAAAAAGAACTGGCCGCGCACCGTGCTTATTCGGAAAATTTCCGCAGCATCCTGGTCGGCGACGTGGAAACCGCCGAAGATGTCGAAAGCGAAACGCCGGCCAACATCCCGCCCGACAGCCTGGAAGAAGTGCCGCGGTCGGAGGTCGACGAACAATTGCGGCGGGAGATCGAATTCCAGGAAATCGGCGCCGTCGCTCAGAAGTCGCGCACCGCCAACCTCTCCTCCCGCGATAAGCCCCTGGAGCAGCTCTATTTCATTCCCCCGCTCAACGGAGAGATCAGCGCGGGCTTCGCCCCCGATGACAAACACTACGGGGTGGACATTCTGGCCCCCAAAAATACCGCGATCAAAGCGGCGATGGACGGCTACGTTTTCTTATCCGACTGGACACTGGAAACGGGCAACTCCATCGGCATTCAGCACCAGAATAACCTGATTACTTTTTACAAACACAATTCCGTGCTCCTCAAGAAAGTGGGCAGCTACGTCAAAGCCGGCGAGGCCGTGGCGATCATCGGCAATACCGGCACCCTGTCCGACGGCCCCCACCTCCATTTCGAGCTGTGGCACCGCGGCAAACCCTTAGATCCCACGGAGTACATCAACTTCTGAATATCGGCGCCCAAGTGTTAATTTTTTATGAAAAATGAGCGACTGACTACCTCCGGCGTCGGGCGGCAGTAGCTCCATACCTGGTTTTGCTTTATTTTTGTCCTGTTATAAGCCCAGGTAAAATTTTTGGTATGAAGCCAGACGAGCAGAATAAACACAACCTCAGTCCAGCCTATAACGAAAAAGGCCAACTACTCAGCCCGGTTCTACCCGCTGCCACTAAAAACTTTCTGATCGATATCGACGGGACCATCTGCGATGATATCCCCAATGAGGAGCCCGAGCGGATGAAGACCGTCCTGCCTTATCCCGACGCCCTGAAGATCATCAATCGCTGGTACGAAGAGGGCCATGTGATCACTTTCTTCTCCGCCCGCACCGAACAACACCGGGAGATAACCGAAGCCTGGTTGCAGAAACACGGGTTCAAATACCACGGCCTTCTGCTCGGTAAACCGCGCGGCGGCAACTACCATTGGATCGACAACCACCTGGTGAAGGCCACCCGCTTTAAAGGGAAATTCACCGATCTGGTCGTACAAACCCACGAGATCGAAGTGTTCAAAGATCAGTGAGTGGCAAGCAGGTCGCGCAGGGCGGCGTCAAGTTTCGGAAAACGGAAAGTAAAACCGGCGGATTGGATCTTTTCGGCCGATACTTTTGTGCTGATCAGTACGGCGTCGGCCATTTCTCCCATGCCCAGCCGCAGTGCGAAAGCCGGTACGGGCAAAATGAGGGAGGGCTTGTCGAGGGCCCTGGCGATGGCTTCGGTGAAGGGCTTGTTGCGCACCGGCTCCGGCGCGACGGCATTGTAAAAACCGGATAGCGCGGGCGTCTCCAGCGCGTGGATGAACATCCGGCAGAGGTCGTCGATGTGGATCCAGGAATACCACTGCCGGCCGTTGCCGAAATAAGCGCCCGTATTCACGTTAAAACTGATCAACAGTTTTTCCAGCGCCCCGCCCCGGGTCGACAGCACGAGGCCGATGCGCAAAGCGACCGTTCGCCAACCCGTGGCCGCTACTTCGGAGATCGCCGCTTCCCAGGCCTGGCAGCTATCGGAGAGGAAGCCTTTGCCCGGCGCGTCGTTTTCGTCCACCCAGTTATCCCCCCGGTCGCCGTAGATGCCGATGGCGGCGCTCGACAGGTAAGCCTGGGGCGCTTTACCCGCCTGCTCGAAAGCTTTGCGCAGGAGGCGGGTGCTGTTGACGCGGCTATCGATGATCAGCTGCTTGCGGGTCGGGGTCCAGCGCTTGTCGGCAATGCCGGCGCCGGCCAGGTTGATGACGTAGTCGGCTCGTTGGATGGCCGCTTCGTCGTACGCGCCGGCAGCAACGTCCCACTGGTAGGTGGGAAATTCGGCATCAGGGCGGGCGCGCCGGCTGAAGTGGATGACGTCGTAACCGGCTTCCCGGAGCAGTACGCTGAGCCGGCTTCCGATCAGTCCGGCGCCTCCGGCGATGAGAATAGTAGGCATGGGTTGATACTTTAAGCGTTTGCAAGCTCCAAACAAAGGGACGCGGGCAATGTTTAGGCTGCTCCGCAAATTAGAACACTTCGCCTTTTTAAAACCCTATAAATCACTTAAATTGGAGCTATGCGCCGAAGGGTAAAATACTTTAACCCGGATTATTAATCGGTTCTTCGCAATAGATTGATCCATGAATCATCCGGGTTTAAGTTTCGAAATACTGATAGATAGTAGCTTCCGGGACAAAGCACAAGCCAGGAAAAATCAAATTAGCCATGCACACCAAAATTACCTTTTTCGTACTTCTACTCCTTTTCCTGTCCAATGGTTGCGGCGACGGCCCGGGACCGGCCGAAGAAGCAGTTGTTTTCAAGAACAAGGAAAATACCGTCTTCGCCCGCCTGCCCGCCGAGCCCGACCGCCTCAATCCGGTATTGACGATCAACACCTACGCCAACGTCGTCAACGGGCTGATGTTCCATTCGCTGCTGGCTTTCGACCCGGCCACCCTCAAGCTGGAGCCTCAGCTGGCGCGCAGCCGGCCGGCGGTGGACACCGCCGCCGGCCCCGGCGAAGGGCCTTCCTATACCTTTGAAATCTTTCCGGAAGCCCGCTGGGGCAATGGCGAACCCGTAACGGGGCGCGACGTGGCCTTTACGCTGAAAGCGATCTTCAACCCGCAGGTCGGCGCCGGTCCCATTCGCAGCTCGCTGGATTTTATCCGCGACATCGAGATCGACCCCGGAAACGAAAAGCTGTTTGTCGTCTATACCAACCGGCCGTACATTCTGGCCGAAGAGTCGATCAGCAACCTCGTCATCCTGCCGGAATACCGGTACGATCCCGACGGCCTGTTGCGCGAATTTTCCCTGGCGGACCTGGCCGACACCGATTCGGCGACCCGGCTTGCAGAACAGGAGGACGCGCTGCGGCAATTCGCCGAAGCGTTCAACGCGCCCCGGTACTCCCGCGAACCGGAAGCGGTGGGCGGTTCCGGGGCTTACCGCCTGGAAGCATGGGAAACGGGACAGCGCATCGTCCTTACCCGCAAGGACAATTGGTGGGGGGATGACCTCGGCAGCGAAGTGGCCAACCTGGAAGCCAGGCCCGAAAAGGTGGTCTTCCGGATTATCCCGGAAACCGTCACTGCCATGAGCGCGCTCAAAGACGAAGCGATCGACGTGACGGCGCAGATCGACGCCAAGGACTTCTCCGAGCTGCGCAAAAATGAAGTGTTCAACCGCCGCTTCTCCCTGCACGCCCCCGGCTCGCTCATTTACTATTACATCGGGCTCAACACCCGGCACCCGCTCCTGGACGACCGGCGCGTGCGGCGGGCGCTCGCGCACCTCGTCGACGTCGATCAGGTCATCGACGAACTATTTTACGGATTGGCGGAGCGCACCGTCGGGCCGGTTCATCCTTCCAAGCCTTATTATCACGACGGGCTGGCGCTCATCCAATACGATCCGGACCGGGCCCGCGCGCTTCTGGACGAAGCCGGTTGGACGGACCGCGACGGCGACGGCGTACTCGAAAAAAATATCGACGGCGAGGAGCGCGAAATGCGGCTCAACTACCTGGTGAGCGCCGGCAGCCAGTTTGCCCGCAACCTGTCGTTGCTGTTACAGGACAACTTCCGGCAGGCCGGTATCGCCATGGATATCGAATCGCAGGAATTTTCGGTGCTGATCGACAATCTGCGCTCGCGCGATTTTCACCTCTTCGGCAGCGGCTGGGTGCAGTCGCCCGTGCTCGACGACCCCAAGCAGATCTGGCATACCGAGAGCGATACGCCCGACGGCGCCAACCGGGTAGGCTTCGGCAACGCCCGGTCGGACGTGCTCATCGACGAAATACGGGTGACCCTGGACGAGGAAGAGCGCAACCGGCTTTATCGCGAATTTCAGGAGATCGTCTACGAGGAACAGCCCTATATTTTCTTGTTCACTCCCGCCGAACGCATCGCGATCAGCAAGCGCTTTCAGGCGGAGCCTTCCGTATTGCGACCCGGTTTTTTTGTCAATAAATTTGAGCTCCGCGCCGAATAATCCTGGAAATTACCCGCGAATTCCGTTATTTCGGATCACCAAAACACAATCCTACGTCCAAAAACATCAAAACCAACCTAATGAAAAAAGGCTCATTTATTCTGATCTCACTGTGCGCCGCGATCCTGCTCCTGACCCAGTGCCGGCCCGACCCGTCCGGCCAGTCGGATACCGTCGACTTCAAACGCACCGGCAATACCGCGGTCGTGCGCCTCGATCTGGACCCCGATTACCTCAATCCTGTTCTTTCCACCAATACGTACGCTCGCCAGGTGATGGATCACCTCTTTTTGTACCTGGCTTCGGTAGATCCTCAAACCCTGCAATTTCAGCCCCAGCTCGCCAAGGCGATGCCGGTGGTGGAACCCATCACCGAAGGGCCTTACGCCGGCGGGGTGGCCTATACGTTCGAGCTCCACGAGGCGGCCGTCTGGGACGACGGCTCGCCGGTGACGGGCCACGACTACGTGTTTACCCTCAAAACCATCCTCAATCCCAAGGTGCCCGCGCAGCGATACCGCCCTTATTTGTCGGCCATCCGCGATATCGAGATCGACCCGGATAATCCGCGCCGGTTTACCGTGCTCACCAACCAGCGCTACATGCTCAACCAGGAGGTCGTCACGAATATCGCGCCCGTCCTGCCGGCTTATATATATGATCCCGATGATCTGCTGACCGACATCCCGTTCCGCGACCTGGCCGATCCGGAGACCGCGGCCCGCCTCGCGGAAGAAGACGAGCGGCTGGCCGCCTTCGCCGAACAGTTTACCGATCCCAAGTACTCCCGGGAAAAAGGTACGGTGGCCGGGTGTGGCCCGTACGCCCTGGAATCCTGGGAAACCGGCCAGCGCATTGTCCTCAATCGCAAGACCGATTGGTGGGGCGACGACCTGGCGGAGGAATACCCGCTGCTGCGCGCCCATCCCGACCAGCTTATTTTCCGTCCGATCACCGACGCCGTAACGATGCAGGCGGTCATCAAATCGGAGGAAATTGACGTGGCTTCCAATATCGACACCAAAGATTTTCTCGAACTGCGGGAAAGCGAAGACGTCAACGCCCGCTATAACTTTTACACTCCTCTGTCGTTGAGCTACTTCAACCTCTACCTGAACACCCGCCTGCCCAAGCTTTCAGACCGGCGCGTGCGCCGGGCGCTGGCCCACGCCATCGACGTGGACGAGGTCATCGAAACGGCCTATAACGGCTTCGGCCGTCGCCTGGCCAACCCGGTGCTGCCCAATGCAGAATACTACAATTCGGACCTGGAGCCGATTCCTTTTAACCTCGAAAAAGCCCGCTCGCTGCTGGCGGACGCCGGCTGGGAAGACACCGACGGCGACGGCGTGGTCGAAAAGGAGATCGACGGCGAACGCGTTCCGTTGCGCCTGGAATATATGCTGAGCGCCAATCGCGAAGTTTCGAGAACGGTGGCCTTGCTGATCCAGGACAACGCCCGCAAAGCCGGCATCGAGGTGCAGCTGACGCCGCTGGAGGGCAACGTCATCTTCGACCGGCTGCGCAGCCGAAATTTCGAGATGGCCGCCGCGGGCCGGGCCCTCAGCCCCACGCTCTGGGATCCCAAGCAGAACTGGCATTCCGAAGGCGACAACCGCTCCGGCTTCGGCGACGCTGAAACCGACGCCCTGATCGACGAGATCCGCACTACGCTAGACGCAGAACGGCGCAATGAGCTTTACAAAGATTTACAGGCCCGCATCTACGAGGAGACGCCTGAGATCTTTTTCTTCATGCCCGAACAGCGAATGGTGGTGCACAAGCGCTTCGAACTGGAGCCCACCGCCATCTATCCGGGCTACGTGCCGGCCCATCTGAAACTCAAGGAAGAGTTTGCCGGAAAGCAGTAATTGCTTAGCTTTGCGGATCATGCGCCGGATTTGCCCGGGGGCGTCCGGCCGCCTTTTGCTGATCCACCACGTATCCCATGATCCGCTACCTGTTCAACCGGCTGGCCATCTTCGTACCGACCTTGCTGGTCGTGTCCTTCCTGGCTTTCGGGTTGAGCAAACTGGCGCCGGGCGATCCGGTCGAGCTGAAACTGCGCGGCGGCATGGGAAGCCTCGATGCTCAGCAAACCGATCTCTCCTACGCCAACCGCCTGTACGAGGAAACAGCCGAACGACTAGGACTCGACAAGCCGGCCTTTTATTTCAACCTTTCGTCCCGGGCTTATCCCGATACGTTATACCGCATCCTGCGGCCCGAACGGCAGCGCACGCTGCGCGAGCTCATCGCCCAGTACGGCAACTGGGAAAAGATCAGCGTTTACCACCGGCAACAGCTGCGGCTGCAAAGATCGCTGTCCGAACTGCCCGACAGCCTGGCGCCCATGGCCAATAAGATCCGGCGCAGCCTGCAGGAACTGCTGCTGGCTTCCGGCGCCTCCCGGATAAACTCGCTCTTGCACCAGATCGACACTTCGCTTGCCGCCCATCCGGTACTGCAACCGGCCATCGGGCCGGCGGCAGCTGAGCTGAGCGCGGCCTACCGGGCGGTAACCGCAAATCCGGAGCATTACAAAAAATATCTGCCCGACCTGAAATGGTACGGCCTGGACAACCAATACCACCGTTGGCTGAGCCGCTTTGTGACGGGCGATTTCGGGACCTCTTACCTCGACAGCCGGCCGGTAGCCGATAAGATGCAAGAAGCATTGTTCTGGACCCTCGTCCTCAACGGGCTGGCCCTGTTGCTGGCCTTTTTGCTCTCTGTTCCGCTGGGCGTCTATGCCGCGGTTTATCGCCATCGTTCATTCGACCGGATAACGACCTTCCTGTTGTTTATGCTCTATTCGCTGCCCAATTTCTGGATCGCGACCATGCTGGTGGTCTTCTTCACCACGCCGGAGTACGGAATGGATTTTTTTCCGTCGATGGGGCCGGGAGAGCCAGGTCCGGAAGCGAGCTGGCCGGAGCGCCTCGACATTCGCATCGCCCATCTGACGCTGCCGGTCTTCTGCCTGACGTACGGCCTGCTGGCGTTTATTTCCCGGCAGGTGCGCGGAGGGATGGTGGAGGTGCTGCATCAGGACTATATCCGTACGGCGCGGGCGAAGGGCTTGAACGAACGGGCGGTGATCTGGAAACACGCCTTTCGCAATGCGCTTTTTCCCCTGATCACCATGATCGGGTCCATCCTGCCGGCTTTGATCGCCGGGTCGGTAGCGATCGAGTGGATCTTTAATATTCCCGGCATGGGCGACCTGACGTTGCGGTCGATTGCCGCCCGCGACTGGCCGGTGGTGTACAGCGTGCTGATGCTCGCTTCGGTCTTGACGATGGCCGGCCTGCTGCTGGCCGATTTGTTGTACACGCTGGTCGATCCGCGGGTCACCTTCCAAAAAAAGCGCACAGGATAATATGTTGGGCAACAAAAAGAGAATAGAGCGGCTGGAAAAAGCTGCGGCCTCGCCGGCGGGGTTCTGGCCGGCGGCGCGCCGTCGCTTCTGGCGCAACCGGCCGGCGCGCTGGGCGCTGCGCCTCTTGTTCGTGTTGCTCTTTTTCGCCCTTTTTGCCGATTTCCTGGCCAACGAAAAGCCGCTTTACGCCCGGATAGCAGGAGAGACGCACTTCCCGGTATTCCAACAATACGCCGTAGACCTCGGCCTGGCCCAATGGGACGCCCGCTTTGTCAATCAAAGCTGGAAAGACCAGCCTTACGAGCAGGTGATATGGCCGCCGATCCCTTACTCGGCGCGCACCATCGACCGGCGGAATATGAATTACGTCAGTCCTTTTGACGATCAGAATGTCGATTCCCGGCGTTTCCGGCACTGGCTGGGCACCGATCAGATCGGGCGCGACGTAGCCGCCGGGATGATCACCGGCGCCCGCACGGCCATACTGGTGGGCGTAGTGGCGATGTCGGTAGCGGCATTGATCGGGATACTGCTCGGGACGCTGGCCGGTTTTTTCGGCGACGAGCGGCTGCGGGTCTCGCGTATTGGGCTGATCCTGCAGGTCGTTGCCCTGATGCTGGGCATTTTCTACGGTTTCATCGTGCGACAGTACGCCATTGCGCAGGGCGCTTTCGGCTGGGAGGTGTTGAAAAGCCTGGGGCTGGTGCTCGGATTTTTACTGGCGGGGTACGCTCTCGCCATACCCCTGCGTCGTTTACCCGTGCTGGGCCGCCCGGTGGTCCTTCCAATGGATTTGCTGGTGATGCGCGCCATCGAGGTCGTCAATTCCATTCCTTCCTTATTGCTGATCCTTTCGATCGTGGCGGTCATCGAACGGTCGAATATCCTGCACGTCATGCTCATCATCGGCCTGATCAGCTGGACCAGCATCGCGCGGTTTACGCGGGCGGAGCTGCTGCGCATCCGGGGCCTTACCTACATCGAGGCGGCGCGCGCGCTGGGCGTGCGGGAATGGCGGATCATCCTGCGGCATGCGTTGCCCAACGCGATTACGCCGGTGATGATCACTATCGCTTTCGGCATTGCCAATGCTATCCTGCTGGAGGCTACCCTCACCTTTCTGAGCGTAGAAGTAGCCGCGGAGCAGGTCACCTGGGGTAAGCTGCTCAACCTGGCGCGCGGCTATGCGCCGGCCTGGTGGCTGGCCGTCTTTCCCGGGCTCGCCATCTTTTTTTCCGTCACCCTCTTCAACCTGATCGGAGAGGGGCTTACCGATGCGCTGGATCCGCGCTAGTTCCTGTAGACGCCTTTGGGAAAAAGTTTCGATTTGCCGCCGCGCTTGGCGGCTTTTTCGGATTTCGGTTTTTGATCCAGGGACGGGCAACCGTAGCCCCGGCTGCAGGAAAAGGTGGTGGTGAGCAGGAAGAAGGTAGCGGCGCAGGAGAGTAGAAGCAAAAGACGTTTCATAAAAAAAATGCGGTTTTTCTCTGAGAAATTTATCGGCTTGCTGAGGAAGGCGAACGTTCCCAGATTAAAAAACGAAAAAATGCCGGGAATTTATGCCGAGGGCCGGTTGATTTGCAAAAATTTAACACCGTGGGCCGGCAGAACATCCTGAAATAAATTTTATACGTACCGGGCCGGCTCCCCGTTCGCAGGTGCGAATCTGCCGAAATGCCCGTGAATTCAGGGTTTCAGCAACTTTTTTGGCGGCAAAATCTTGGTTTATTGAAACTTAACGTTAATTTTGCTTGACATTTTTAACAACTAAAACATTTTGAAATGAATAAGGGAGATCTGATTAACAAAATTGCAGATAGTGCTAATGTCTCCAAAGCGCAGGCTTCTGATGCCCTGAACGCGGTACTGGAAGGCATCGAAGGCGCATTGAAAAGTGGGGATAAAGTAACGCTGGTCGGCTTTGGCACCTTCTCGGTTTCCCATCGCGAAGCCCGCACGGGCCGCAACCCGCAAACCGGTGAAACCATTCCTATTGCCGCCAAGAACGTAGTGAAGTTCAAGCCCGGCAAAGAACTTTCCGACTCCGTCAACTAAGGAATAGCATATAACTTACCGAAAGGGCAATCCAGGTCGAACTTGGATTGCCCTTTTTCGTTATTTTTGCAGCCTGTTTACCTAACCGCAAATGACTGATCCCATGAAATTCGGCACCAAAGTGATCCACGCGGGCCAGCATCCCGACCCTTCCACCGGGGCGGTGATGACGCCCATCTACCAGACTTCCACCTACGCCCAGTCGGCCCCGGGGCAGCACCAGGGCTTCGAATACGCCCGGACGCAAAACCCCACCCGCTCGGCCCTCGAACGCAACCTGGCCGCGCTGGAAAACGGCAGCCACGCCATCTGTTACGGCAGCGGGCTCGCCGCCCTCGACGCGGTGCTGCGGCTGTTGCAGCCCGGCGACGAGATCCTGTCCACCAACGACCTGTACGGCGGTTCTTACCGGCTGATGACCAAAGTACACGAACGTTACGGGTTGAAGCCCCGCTTTATCGACATGAGCCGGGGCGACGCCCTGGCCGGGGCCGTAACCGACAAGACGAAGCTGCTCTGGATCGAAACGCCCACCAATCCAATGCTCAATATCATCGACATCGAGGCAGCCTGCCGGCTGGCCCGCGAACGCGGTATCCTCAGTTGTGTCGACAATACTTTTGCCTCGCCCTATCTGCAAAATCCGCTTGACCTGGGCGCCGACCTGGTGCTGCATTCCGCCACTAAATACCTGGGCGGCCACTCCGACGTGGTGCTGGGGGCGGTTATCGCCAAGGATGCGGCTCTGGCCGAACAATTGTTCTTCCTGCAAAACGCCGTCGGCGCCGTGCCCGGCCCGCAGGATTGCTTCCTCGTGCTGCGCGGCATAAAGACCCTGCACCTGCGCGTAGAACGTTCGTGCCAGAACGCAGCGGCCATCGCCGAATTCCTGAAAGCGCATCCCAGGGTCAGCAAGGTCTATTATCCGGGTTTCTCCGACCACCCCAACCACGAAGTCGCCGCCCGCCAGATGCGCCAGTTCGGCGCCATGGTGTCCTTTGACCTCGTCGACGACCGCTACGACAACGCGCAACGGCTCCTCAGCAATACCGAAGTGTTTACCCTGGCCGAATCGCTGGGTGGCGTAGAGTCACTGATCGGACATCCCGCCAGCATGACCCACGCCTCCATCCCCAAACCGGAACGGCTGAAAGTGGGCCTGACGGACTCGCTCATCCGGCTCAGCGTCGGCGTCGAGGACGTCTCGGACCTCATCGCCGACCTGGAGCGCGCCATCGGCTGAATGGCGGTGATGGTTTAGCCCGGATTATTCACGGGTTCTTCCCTATAGATTGATCCATGAATAATCCGGGTTAGAGTATGTTTGGAGCGGGATCCTTCAAAAAGAGAAGAAAGGCTTGCAGGTAAAAACATTTTGTTTTATATTTGAATCAAAGAAACAAAATGTTAAAGCGAGCGTATATGAGTGGTTCAGCAGACAGATTCAGATCCTTGCTGAGCAGGCATTGGCTGAAGGTAGGGATCGCGGTGATTTTGGTAATCGTCATTATCAAAAAAGATTTCAGTTTTCAAATCAACCTTCGTTCGCCGGTAAAGCTGGAAGAACCGGCGCAGGCCCCTCCGCCGACGCAGCCGGTCAAGGAAGAAAAAGAACAGGAGCGCCTCACGGAAAACCGGCCTGTCTCAGCTGACGGTAAAGGGCAATTGCCGCCGGTCGATCGTTTCGAGTTCCCCTCGATCGGCGGGGAGAAGCCGGCGCGAAAAAGTGCGGTGGGAGAGCTCGCCAAAATAGATCCCGCTACCCGGCAGGCTTTTCTGGAGCGATTTACGCACGTAGCCGAGGCCGAACAGCGCAAATACGGCATACCCGCGTCCGTCATTCTCGGGAACGGGCTGCTATTGAGCCTGGCCGGGCAGCGCGATATGGCGCTCCGGGGAAACAACTATTTCGCTTTGCCCTGCACTGCCGACTGGCAGGGCGAGACCGGCCGGTACCAGGGCAGCTGTTATCGCCATTATGAAAATGCCTGGACCAGTTTTCGCGACCACAGCTTGTACCTGACGACCGGCAGCTATTCGCAGTTGCGTCAGCTGGCGTCTAAGGATTATCGCCTTTGGGCGGAAGCGCTCGGGAAAATGGGATTCGGCGAACAGAAAAATTACGATAAGCAGCTCATCGGCTTGATCGAAGAACTGAAGTTGCACGAACTCGACGCGCTGCGCTGAGTAAAGCCTGCCGTAAGGAATGGTGAGCTACTGGGCGCCCGGGTGTTTGTACTTGTAGTAATGGACGCAAGCGCCGTAGACCCAGCCTTCCTTTCCTTTTTCGGAGCGGACTTTCACCCAGGGCTCGTCGGTCACTTCCTTCCCGAGGTTGACTTCTTCGGTGAAGTCGGTCACCTCATTCAGGAAATAGACCTCGTCAAAGAGGTCGAGCTGGTCCAGCACTTCGCTGTCTAAAGTCGGCTTTTCCCGCAGGTTGGTATTGTCGACGGTGATGTAGAGCCGGGAGAGGCGCTCGGCGGGCGGAGCGGCGGGCTGCGGAGGCGGGGGCTTGGTGGCGGCGGTATCCGGGCTTGTCGCGGCCGGTGATTCCTCCGTCGCCGCTTCCTCCATTTCTGCCTGGTAGCGGTCGCGCGTGGCATTGCAGCGGGAAACCGCCCAAACCAGAAAACTGACGAAAAAAACGAGAATGATGAGCAGTTCGACTTTGGGCAGCAAAGAGAACGGGGATTTCTTTTTTTCACTCATAGTTTCCAGGTTGCGGATAATATTTTCAATAATACAAAATAAAGTATAAATTGCTGATTATGGATAGGCGCCCCGTAGCAATCCTTTCTCCCGCCGGCGAAAACGCAATCTCCAGCAATAAAAAACGATCCATGCACGAGCATCTGCTTTATCAGATAGCCGTTACCCTGTTGCCCAATGTCGGTGCGATAACGGCCAAAAATCTGATCGGTTACTGCGGAAGCGCGAAGGCGGTCTTTTCGGCGAGTAAAAAAGCGTTATTGCGCATCCCGGGGGTCGGGCCCCGCATCGTGGAGAGCATCGGCCGGCGGCAGGTATTGGGGCAGGCGGAACGCGAGCTGCGGTTTGTCGAGGAATCCGGCATTCAGGCTTTCAGTTATTTTGACGACGGCTATCCCCGGCGATTGCGGCCTTATCCCGACTGTCCGGTGCTATTGTACTACCGCGGCGCCGCCGACCTCAACGCCAACCGTACGGTGGCGATCGTCGGTACGCGCAAGCCCACCGCACAGGGTACTGCCGTTTGCGAAGCGCTGGTCGAACAACTACAGCCATACGAGGTGTTGCTGGTAAGCGGCCTGGCTTTCGGCATCGACGCCGCGGCGCACCGCCGCTCGCTGGAAGCCGGCATTCCCACGGTAGGCGTGCTGGGCCACGGCCTGCGTTCCGTCTATCCGGCCCAACACCGGCAGCTGGCCGAAAAGATGACGGCGGCAGGCGGCCTGCTCACCGAGTTTACCAGCAATACCGGGCCCGAAAGAGAACACTTTCCCATGCGGAACCGCATCATCGCCGGATTGTGCGACGCGCTGATCGTCGTGGAAACCGGCGCCAAAGGCGGCTCGATGATCAGTGCGTTATTCGCCAACGACTACCACAAAGATGTCTTTGCGGTGCCCGGGAGGATCCGCGACCTCAAATCAGCGGGTTGCAACCAGCTGATCAAATCCCACAAAGCCCATCTGCTCGAAAATATAGAAGACCTCGCCTACGTCATGCGATGGGAAAAGGCCGATGAATGTCGGCCCGGCGTACAAACCCAGTTGTTCGCAGAACTGGATGATGCGGAAAAATTAATCGTAACTTTGCTGGATAAATCAACGGAGGTCAGTATTGACGATTTGACGTATCAGACCAAACTTTCCAACAGTGAGATGGCTGCGCTGCTGCTCAGCCTCGAGTTCAAGGGAGTCATCCGGTCACTTCCCGGAAAGCGTTATTTACTGGCATAACCGCAACAACATGAAAAACGGAGAGATCTTTACGGGCCTGCTGCTCCTTTTGCTGTTGTCGGCCTGCAATCCTTACAACCGCGGCGGAGGCGAAGGAACGCAGGCCCCGGTGCTTACCCGCCGGCCCACCAATATTATCCTCATGATCGGGGACGGAATGGGGCTCAGCCAGATCACCGCCGGGATGTACCGCAACGACAACCGCCTCCAGCTCGAACGCTTTCCCGTGGTGGGGCTCCAAAAATCCTATTCCGCCGACGACCTGATCACCGACTCGGCCGCCGGGGCGACGGCTTTCGCCTGCGGGATAAAGACGAATAACGGCGCCGTAGGGGTAACCACCGACAACCAGCCGGCGCGCTCGATACTGGAAGAAGCCGAAGCACGGGGAAAAGCCACGGGCCTGGTGACCACCTCGTCGATTGTACATGCTACCCCGGCCGCTTTCGTGGCCCACGTCAAATCGCGAAAAATGTACGAAGCCATTGCCGCCGCTTTTCTGGAAACGGAGGTCGATTTTTTCGTAGGGGGGGGACAGCAATATTTCCTGCAACGGCAGAGCGACCGTCGTAACCTTTACGCGGAACTGCAGGAAAAAGGCTATTATGTTTCTGACTACCTGCGGGAAGCCCTACCGGCTGTAACGATTGACTTTGAAAGAAATTTCGCCTATTTCACCGCCAAGACCGATCCGCTGCCGGTGGCGCAGGGGCGCACGTATTTTCTCCCGGCCTGCCAGCTGGCGCCTATTTTTCTGACGCGCCATTCCGATCGCGGTTTTTTCCTGATGATCGAAAGTGCGCAGATCGACTGGGGCGGGCACGCCAATGACCCGGAGTACATCATCAGCGAAATGATCGAATTTGACCAGGCCATCGGGGCGGTCCTGGATTTTGCCGAGGAAGACGGCGAAACGCTGGTGATCGTTACGGCCGACCATGAGACCGGCGGCTTATCCATCAACCCCGGTTCGTCTATGGATACCATTGCGGCTGCATTCACTACCGATAAACACACGGGCGCCCTGGTACCGGTTTTCGCTTTCGGTCCCGGCGCCGAGCTGTTTGGCGGCATCTATGAAAACACCGCCGTTTACTACAAAATGATGCGGGCGTGGGGCTATGAGCCGGCCGCAATGCGCTAACTGCAAAATAATATATCTGCCGACAAAGGCGGACAAAAAAATTTGAGGGACAAAGCAGCGAATTTTAATATATTTGGCTCCTGGTTTTAGGAGCGCACAGATAAACAAAAAGAGCGGAATATCCCTGCCCGATCATATCCAGATTACGGCGCCTTTTGCCGAATGCCACATTATCCCCTGCTCACTTCCCGCCGCGCTCCTCCCAAGAGCCTATGATTTAACACTTGTTCTTATTTTGATCAATACATCGGAACAGTCGTAAGTACTTCTGGGCTGCTGTATAGAACGCGAATCGGATGCACCGCCAGAAAAGGCTTTGGCTGACCGGCAGGCTTCCGGGTATCGCGTCATCCGAATTATGCTGAACACCTTACTGACTATGAAGAGACTTTTACTCCTTGCCACTGTACTTTTTGCCTTTGAATATGCGAGCGCCCAGTCAGGGTGTGCGCCGAACGCCTGTGTCGGCAATAACGTCCCGCTGGTTAATAACTGCGCCGACGCCTGTGTTTTGTGCGACCTCGACGGGTTTTCCAGCCGGAACGACGTAGCGACCGGCGGGCAGCAGATACCGGCGGGTTTCTGCGCCACGGTCTTTCACAATCTACAGTGGGTAGGCTTTGTTGCCGGTTCTCCGACCCTGAGCATGAACATCAACATCACCAATTGTACGGTGCCGGGCGACGGCCTGCAGATCGGGATCTATGGAACGACGGATTGCAACAACTTCAACCTCGTCTCCAACTGTAACGGCGCCGCCGGCCCGGGCGTCCATGCCTTCAACGCCAACGGCCTGGTGCCAGGGCAAACCTATTACCTGGTCATCGACGGCAATAACGGCGATATTTGCGATTTCTCTGTCGATATCACTTCCGGAACCACCGCCGTACAGCCGCCGGTAGGGCCGCCGCCGCCCATTAACGTACCGACATCCATCTGCCCGGGCGGAACGCTCTTCTATGGGGTCGACGGCGGCTCCGTACCTAATGCCGGCTTTTACGACTGGACCATCGACGGCTCCCTCGTAGGATGCGAGGCCAGTGGGAGCTGGCAGGTGCCGCCGGGCACCCCCGACGGGACGCCCCTGCAGATCTGTTATCAGGCTTCCAACCCCTGCTTCCCGCCCCTCAACCAGGTGTGTACCACAATTACCGTGGAAGAACTGGACCCACAAAACCAGGAAGCGCAAATCTGCGAAGGAGAAAGCTATACTTTTTTCACTCAGACCATCACCCCTCCGGGGCCGGGCATATACGATTTTTCGACGGTGGAAACCCTGCCCAGCGGTTGCGTCCGCGACGTCAACCTGGAGCTGGAAGTGATCGCCAACGTAGAGGTCAATATTCAGGACGAGATCTGCCAGCAGGACTTACCCTACCTGGTGGGCGGACAACCGCTTTCGCCGCCGCCTTTCCCGGGCTCGCTCAACTCTTACTCCATACCCCTTCAATCGGCGGTGACCGGCTGCGATTCGGTCGTCAACCTGGAACTGACGGTGCACCCGACCAATGCGCCGCCCTTCGGCCCGCCGGTGATCATCAACGAAGAGATCTGCGAAGGCGAGTCGGTCTCCGTCGGCAATAATGAATATGGCCCCGGCCTTTCTCCGCAGACCGACCCCTACATCTTCGACGAGAACCTGACTTCCGTATTCGGTTGCGACAGCCTGGTGATCCTGCGCCTGCAGGTTTACGAAGTGCCCCAGCCCCAGAACTTCACCGAAACCATCTGCGAAGGAGAATTCTACGAGTTGGGAGGCGCCTTCTACGATTCGCCGGGCATCTATTCCGCCACCCTGCCGTCGGCAGGCGGCTGCGACAGCGTGGTGACCGTCAATCTCGACGTTTACTACGACCCCCAACCCGTAGTCGATACCACTCTTTGCGACGGCGCTTCGATCACCATCGGCGGGCAGACCTTCGACGAAACGGGCAATTACCAGATCGTAGAGACCAGCTTCCTGGGCTGCGACAGCACCATCAACCTCAACCTTACGGTGCTGGACCCGATCGACACCACCCTCTTTATAGAAATCTGCGAAAGCGAGAGCTTCGACCTCGGCGGCAACACCTACAATACGACCGGGATGTACCAGGAGGTCCTCACCGCGTCCAACGGTTGTGACTCGACGGTCTTCCTGGACCTGACCGTTTTCCCCGAGCCGGTGACCGACCTGAACGAGACGGTCTGCTTCGGCGATTCTTTCTCAGTGGGCGATTCCACCTACAACGCTACCGGTGATTTTACGACCATCCTGACCACCAGCGAAGGCTGCGACTCTACCGTGAACCTGGTTTTGACGGTGCTGCCGCTGATCCAGGACACGGTCACCAGCGAGATCTGCGATGGCGAAACCTACACCATCGGCGCCTCCGTATACGATTCCACCGGCTTTTACGCCGACACCCTCATCGCGCCCAACGGCTGCGATTCCATCGTGTACACCGACCTGACCGTGCTGGAAATACCGGAAACGTTTCTCGACATAGCGATCTGCGACGGGGAAAGTTATATGGTCGGCGGTTCTACCTACAACGCATCGGGTTCGTACACGGATGTCCTCACCGCCGCCAGCGGTTGCGATTCCATCGTTTATCTCGACCTGAACGTCATTTCGGCTTTCGAGACTTTTCTGGACATCGAAATATGCTCGGGCATCAGCTATACGGTCGGTTCTTCGGTCTATACCGATCCGGGCAGTTACGTGGATACGCTGACGGCCAGTATCGGCTGCGACTCCATCATCTACCTCGACCTCATGGTTTCCGATATCCTGATCGACTCGCTGGACGTCGCCATCTGCGATGGAGAAAGCTATAATTTCGCTGGAACCGATTATTCGGTCGGCGGCAATTATCAGGCTGACTTCGTTACGGCCGAGGGCTGCGATTCGTCGGCCTTCCTGACGCTTACCGTCTTACCGGTGCCGGAGACCTTCCTCACCCCGACCATCTGCGACGGTGAATCCTTCGCGGTGGGCGCTTCGGTGTATTCGGCCACGGGCGCATATCAGGATACCCTGACGGCGATCAACGGCTGTGATTCCATCGTTTTCACCGATCTTACGGTGCTGCCCGTTCCGAATACCAATCTGACGGAAGCGATCTGCGACGGCGAGACCTTCACGGTGGGCGCCTCCGATTACACCGCAGCGGGCAGCTACGTCGATACGCTGTCGGCGGCCAACGGCTGCGATTCCATCGTCTTCCTGGACCTGACGGTGCTGCCCGTCCCGAATGCCAACCTGACGGAAGCGATCTGCGACGGTGAAACCTTCACGGTGGGCGCCTCCGATTATAGCACGGCCGGAAACTACGTCGATACGCTGACGGCGGCCAACGGCTGCGATTCCATCGTCTTCCTGGACCTGACCATACTCGACGTGCCGGTCACCAATATCGATACCCTGATCTGCGAGGGAGAGACCCTGGCGGTGGGGCCTTCCATTTACACCAGCTCCGGCAGTTATGCCGATACGCTGACAGCGACTAACGGCTGCGACTCCATCGTCCTCCTCGATCTGGTGGTGTTCGAGACGCCGGTCACCAATCTGGACATCAGCATCTGTGAAGGGAGCTCCTTCACGGTGGGCGGATCCACTTACGACGCCGACGGCGTCTATACCGATACCCTGACGGCGAGTGTGGGCTGCGACTCTATCGTAGTGCTCAACCTTACGGTTACCGACTTTTACCAGACCCCCGTGGCGGTCACCCTGTGTGAAGGCGAGTCGTATACCCTGGGCGGCACCCCATACAGCGCGACGGGCGTCTACGAAGAGACCTTCGTTGCGGCGGATGGCTGTGATTCCATCGTCACCCTCACCCTCACCGTTCTGCCCAATGCTTTTACCGAGCTAGACGAATCGATCTGCCAGGGCGAAAGCATCCCGGTCGGCGATTCCTTTTATTCGGTTAGCGGGAATTACGTGGATACCCTGGTCGCCGCCAACGGCTGCGATTCGGTAGTTGAACTCAACCTGCTCGTATTGCCGGTTTTCGAGACCAGCCTGACGGAGAGCATCTGCGACGGCGAAAGCTTTGTCGTCGGCAGCTCCGTCTACACGGAAAACGGCCTGTTTACGGACACCCTGACGGCGATCAACGGCTGTGACTCCATCGTGAAGCTGGAGTTAACCGTCTTTCCCATTCCCGCCACCCAATTGATCGATACCATCTGTTTCGGGGATTCGTATCCGGTGGGGACTTCTTCCTATTCCGCTACGGGCGTATACGTCGACACCCTCGCCGCTTTTACGGGCTGCGATTCGATCGTGACGCTCGACCTCACCGTGCGCGACCTCATTGAGACGGACCTGACCGACACCATTTGCAACGGGGCTACTTTTTCGGTGGGCAGTTCGGTCTATGACGCTACCGGCTTCTACGTGGATACGCTGACGGCGGCCAACGGCTGCGATTCGATCGTAAGGCTGGACCTGACGGAACGCGACCTCATCGAAACCTTCCTCGACCTGACGATATGCGACGGCGAGAGCGTGACGGTAGGCGCTTCGACGTATAATGAGCCGGGCGATTACCAGGACGTGCTGCTCTCCGAGGCGACGGGCTGCGATTCGATCGTGAACCTGACCCTCACCGTCAACCCGGTTTACGATATCGCACTGAGTGAAGCGATTTGCGCCGGCGAGACCTTCGCAGTGGGCAGCTCTGTCTACGACGCGACGGGCGTTTACGTCGACACCCTGAGTACGGTGGACGGTTGCGACTCTCTGGTAACCCTCGAACTTACCGTAAACCCGATACCCGAGACCTTCCTCACCGAAGTCCTCTGCTCGGGCGACAGCATTGCGGTGGGCAGTTCTACCTACGCCGCCGGCGGGCAGTATATCGATACCCTCACCGCATTTACCGGCTGTGATTCCATCGTCTATCTCGATCTGACCGTGGAAGACCTCATTGAGACGAACCTGGTGGAAGTCATCTGTTTTGACGAAACCTATACGGTGGGCAATTCCACCTACGAGGCTACCGGCGTGTACGTGGATACCCTGACCGCGGTGGGCGGCTGCGATTCCATTGTACGCCTCGACCTCACCGAGCGCGACCTCATCGAGACCGATCTGATGCCGACCATCTGCGAAGGAGAGACCTTTGCGGTCGGGACCTCGGCCTACGAATCCAGCGGATTTTACATCGATACCTTGCTTTCAGCGGCCACGGGTTGTGATTCCATCGTGCGGACGGACCTCACCGTCATTCCCACCGACACCACCTTCCTGACCGAGGCCATCTGTGACGGCGAAACCTTTGCCGTGGGCGCTTCGGTGTATACCGAAACCGGGTTTTACGAAGACCTGCTCAGTTCGGTGATTACCGGCTGTGATTCTGTCGTATTTTTCGACCTGACCGTTTACGAAATCCCCCAAACCACGCTGACGCCGACGATCTGCGAAGGCGAAGCTTTTGCCGTCGGGGATACGAGCTATACCGAAACGGGCCAGTACACCGATATCCTGACGGCGTTTACCGGCTGTGATTCGATTGTACAAACCGACCTGATCGTCATTCCTACCGCGGAAACCTTCCTCACCGAAGCGATCTGCGCCAGCGAGACCTACGCCGTGGGAGGCTCCGTTTACGACGAGACCGGCCAACACGTCGACACCCTCGTCGCTGCTGCCAGCGGTTGTGATTCCATTGTTTACCTCGACCTGACCGTCAACCCGGAGTACGACATCCTCCTCGTCGAGGACATCTGCGACGACGAAACCTTTAGCGTCGGAGCAGAAAGTTTCTCCACCACGGGCGTTTACGAAGTGTTGCTCACTTCGGCGGCCGGCTGCGACAGTCTGGTGACGCTGGAGCTGACCACTTTCCCTTGCCAGCTCGATCTGGCGGTGGCGGAGACCGAAGCCACCTGCAACGGCGAGGCCAACGGCGCCGTTGCGTTCACCCTTTTCGTCGGTACGCCGCCCTACACCTATACCTGGCAGGCGGCGAGCGGCAGCTTGAGCGGGGAAGGGACGATCGAAGGCAATAACCTGGAGACCCGCATCGATAGCCTGCCTGCCGGCAATTACGACATCGAGATCCTGGACAGCTACGGCATCGCCGCGTCGATCACGGCTACCGTAGCCGAACCGGCGCCGCTGACGCTGACCATGTCGGCTACCGAGTACGCCGGCGGGTACAACCTCAGCTGCCCGGGTGAAGGCGACGGCTCCGTCGAGGCGCTGGCCGCCGGCGGCACGGCGCCCTACTCCTATACCTGGAGCAACGGCGCGACCGGCAGCCAGCTGTCGCTGGCGGAAGCCGGCAGCCATGTGGTTACGGTTACCGACCAGAACGGATGTGCTGCTACCGCCGAAGTCGTGCTTTCGGCCCCGGCGCCGCTGGCGGCTGCGGTATCTACCGAAGATCCGCCCTGTTACGGCGACGACCGGGGGACGATCCGGTTTGATACGGTGACCGGCGGCGTCGGGCCGTACCTGTATGCTATCGAAGACGGCGCCTTCGCCGGCAACCGACTGTTCAGCAATCTGGAGATTGGCGCGTATCGCGTCTTCGTGCAGGACGCCAACGGCTGTATCTGGGAAGACGAAGTGGTCATCAACCAGCCTGGCGAACTGGTAGTGGACCTGGGCGACGAGTTCGATGAGATCAAACAAGGGGAGACCGTAAACTTGTTCGCCGAAGTGAACTTGCTGCCGGTCGACACCTTTATCTGGGAGACGCTCGATTCCCTCAGCTGCTATGACTGTCCCGACCCCAGCAGCCGGCCGCTCAGCACTACCACGTACCGGGTGACGGTTATCAACGAAAACGGCTGTTCCGCAACGGATGAGATCACGATTATCGTCGAAAAACCCTACGAAGTGTATATCCCTAACGCCTTTTCTCCGGATGGCGACGGGATCAACGACCGGCTGGTGGTCTTCGCCGGCGACGATGTGGCCGAGGTCAGATCGCTGCAGATCTACAACCGCTGGGGTGAGCCGATGTACGAGATCTACAACGGCTTTCCACCCAACGATGAGACCTTCGGCTGGGACGGCACGCACCGGGGGCAGGTGATGAACCCGGGGATCTACGTTTATACTGTCGAAGTGGAATTCATCGACGGCAATGTCGAACTGTTCTACGGAGATGTGCTGCTGGTGAGATAAAGCGGGGGCGCCAGGTAGGGAATTTTACCCTACCCGGCGCCTCGGGTATAGACGGCCGGGAGAAAATAGGGGTGATTTTATTTTGCAATAGATTAATGGTGTGTAACAAAAATTTTTGCTGATCCTTTCTTGAAAGGAAACGCTTT